>DATJTJ010000092.1:0-2902 GCA_035503515.1 Steroidobacteraceae bacterium | reverse complement strand
AGTACAGTAGGATTTCAGGCAAGCGGGGACGAGCAATGACTCATCAGTGGTGCGGGGCTGCGTATGGCTCCTGTTTGATGGCGAGCCTGGTGCTGCTCTGCGGCAGTGCGGCGGGGCAGGTGAGCGCTGCCGAGCCCGACGGCGGCGTCTCCGGCCCCTACGGCATCGAGACCTACAATCCGATCACGCCGACGGAATCCGACGAGACCATCACCCTCACCGGCCACGACCTGACCATCGATCAGGTCGTGGCGGTGGCGCGCTATGGTGCGAAGGTGCGCCTCAGTCCGCAGGCGCGGGCGCGATCGCTCGCGGCCTATGGGCTGCTGCTCGAGGCCGCCAGGGAGGGGGTCCCGGTCTACTGGTTCGACCGGGGGGCGGGCGCCAACCGCGAGACCGTGATCTTCTCAGGCGATCCGCTGGCTCCCCAGAACAAGGCGATGCTCGAGAAGCGCCAACTGGGCATCTTTCGGCGCGGCGCCCGCTCGGGCATCGGTCCGCAGGTGAACCGGGAGGAGATCGTGCGCGCCATGATGGTCGTGCGTGCCAATACCATGACCTTCGAGGCAGCCAGCCCCCAACTGACACAGATGCTGGTGGATCTGATCAACGATCGCATCACGCCGGTGGTGCAATCGCGCGGCACGGTCGGGGAGGGGGATCTGGGGCCGCTGTCCAATATCGGTGCCACGATGGTGGGCGCCGGCTATTGCTATTATCGTGGGGTGCGCATGCCCGCCTCGCAGGCGCTGCAGGAGGCGGGCCTCAAGCCGCTGCAACCCTTCGCGGCCGACGATAGCGAGCTCACCAGCTCCAACGCCTACGCCAGTGGCCGGGCAGCCCTGCTGGTGCACGATGCCGAGGCAGCCCTGAACTGGGCCGACCTCGCCTATGCCCTCGATCTCAACGGCATGAACAGCAGCATTACACCGCTGAGCGCCCCGGTGCAGCTGAACCGGCCGTTCCCTTGGCTGAATTGGGATGCCAAGCGCGTGCTGGACTCCCTGCGCGGCAGCTATCTTTTCGATGCCGACCCGAAGCGCATCATCCAGGATCCGGAAAGCCTGCGGGCCTCCGCGGTCCGTGACGGGGCGGCGTGGGAGGCCTGGGGGGCGCTGCGCACCGACGAGCTCCTGCAGATCAACAGCTCCGATCACAACCCGGCCGTACGGGTCGGGCTGTCACCGAGCGACTCCTGGGAGCTCAATACCCCGGAGCTGCTGAAGTATTACATCAAGGGCGGGCCCGACAGCCATGGCATGCACGGCTATATCGTGTCGGATGCCAACTGGGATCCGTATCCGCTCGCCAACGATCTGGAGGCCTTCACGACCGCGATGGCGAACATGGATATCGCCATCTCGCAGCGCATGAGCCGCTTCAGCAATACATTCTTCACGGTTATCCGGCCGTCCGACGTGCTGCCGCGCGGCGGCAGGGCGTTTCCACGCGGAGGCGGCGGCTACGGCAGTGCGGCGATCTATCAGGACATGCAGTCCTATACCAACCCGATCCCGCCCGCGGGTGATGCGCTGGTGCAGACGGTCGAGGATCTGCAGTCCGAGTCCCGGATCAAGGTGCAGCATGCCGAGAAGGTGACGCTGGATACCGACGATCTGCTGGCCGAGGATCTGCTGAACGGCACCTTCTGGTTGCGGGTGCGCAAGGCGCAGGATGCGTCGCGCAGCTTCGGCAAGGCGGCGGATGCCGCTTACGGCGCCTTCGACCAGGCGATGCAGGAGGCCGAGACGGACGGCGCACCGATCCATGATGCGGCCGTGTCGTTCCTGCTGGCCAACCCCGCCTCGAAGTATTTTGCGGGTATCCAGGCGCCGCCCATGCCCCATTCGTGACAGCGCGGGAGCGCCGACCCGCAGGAGAGACAGCCATGGCATCACAGCGTCAAGGTCGTTCGCTGCCTACAGTGCTCGCGCTTTGTGTGGCTGCACTGGGATGGCTGACGATGCCTGCGGCCGTCACGGCCGCAGGCGACACCGCCGCTGCAGCCGCCGCTCAGCGCGACCCTGATCAGTCCAAGCCCTTCAATCCACGCGATCTCACGGGTATCTGGATGCAGGAGCGCGGGCGCGTCTTCAAGAGCTATCCGTTCACGCCCCAATACGCTGCGATCATGAAGCAGCGCGAGCGCGATGCGGCCAATGGCAATCCCTACCAGGTCGCCGGAAACTCCTGTCTGCCGGCCGGGCTGGCGAGCTCGATGACCACCGGCGCCTATCCGATCGAGATCTACTATAACTACGGCGGCAAGGAGATCCTGTTCGACAAGGAGAACGTCGGGGCGCTCTACCGTGTTTACCTGTATCGCAAGCACCTGCCGGCCGACGAGCTGGTGCCGATGTTCTACGGCGATTCGGTCGGACATTGGGAGGGCAACGTGCTGGTCGTCGACACGATCAGCCTGGGCGCTGCTCCCTCGCTGGACCTGATCGCGCCATCCAGCGACGCCCTGCACGTCATTCAGCGGTTTCAACGTGTGGACTACGACACCCTGCACGATGAGATCACGTTCATCGATCCCAAGGCTCTGACCCATTCGGTCACCGGACTGGTGGTGTTCAAGCGCCATGAATTGACGCCACAATGGGAAATGCAGGAGTACGAATGCACCAATGAGCGGCTCAATTTCGGCGGCGGCAAACAGTCGATTGCCCCGGCGCAGTAATCAGCGGGCCGGCCGGAACGGCCGGTCCACGTCAGGAGGAAGCTGCAGTGATGAAACATCCCTACCTCAAGAGCGCCTGGCTCGGCGTCACGCTGACCGTGCTGTCGCTCGGTGCCGCGTCCGCCTGGGCGCACCATTCGGCGACGATGTTCGAGCCGACGAAGGTGCTGACCTTCGACGGCGTGGTGAAGGAATTCCAATGGACCAATCCGCACAGCT
>DATJTJ010000091.1:0-19197 GCA_035503515.1 Steroidobacteraceae bacterium | reverse complement strand
CTCGCGGATCGCAGCATCGAACTCAAGGCTCTTGGCCAGGGGCAGGTCCTTGAGCACCGGTGCATTGACCTCTCCGTAACCCTCGTACACCGAGATCTTGCCGGCATAGTCGAGTCCGTAGCTCAGAAAGTACTCATCGTAGAACGGCTGGTCCGCGAGATCATGGGTCACGTCCGCCGTGTCGCGGCGCTGCTCCAGACCGAACGAGGCCTTCCACGGTCCCGCGCCCACCCCGCTGAACAGATCGCCTCCCACGTTGCCCGAAACCACCTCCTCCTTGAGAGTCGAATACTCCACGAGCGTGCGAAAGGCGTAGGCCAGCGCCGCCGGACTGGCATTGTTTGCCCCAAACAGGTTCAGCGGAACGCAACCCGCTGCCGCCGCGCTATAGGCAGCGGGGTAATAGGCGGCATCATTCGCACGGCAGACCACGGGGTTCGTGCTGCTGACCGGAAGTGCCGGATTTTCCGGCACGGCATCCAGGGCGAACTGCAGCAGGTCGCTGACGACGTTGTGTTCGAGTGCCTGATTGTTATTGTTCACCCCGTACTCGAAGTACCCGTCGTAGGTCCAGCTGGTCGAGCCAATCTGTCCCTTCACTCCGCCGGTCACACGCACGGTGTCGTTGTTGGTCTGGTTGCGGGCGGGATACAGGTCATTGATGTCGAAGCCCAGCAGTGCCCCGCCGGGCCCCAGCGCATTCGCGCCGCCCGGCTGGAACTGGGCCGGCAGATAGGGATTACCGGCCTGGATCTGGCTGTTGACCGGCACATAGACGCCGTTGGCCACTTCCAGGGCGATGGGACCGATGGCGCCGTTCGCCACCGGATTCACTGCGAAGCTGCGCGCGTAGGAAGCCTCCAGGAACGTGGACAGATTGTCGTTGATCTTGAAATCCAGGTTCGCGAGGCTGGTCCAGCGCTTGACCGCGGGCTTTAGCGTGGTGGCATCGTAGGCGCCGATACCTTCCGCTGCGGCTCCCTGTGAGTATCCGCCGTACCCCGCGGCATCCACGTAGGTGCCCGCATCGAACGGCGTCCCCGCGGTGCCCGCGGCATTCAGGTTATAGATCGGGCCGGTCGGGACGCACACTCCCGGCACGGGCGCCTGACAGGGGACGACGACACCCGTCGTACTCTGGTTGGTGACCGTCGCATTGGGTCCGATGATGTAGTGCGGCAGGCCATTGGTGCCGTATCCGGAATTCGTGAATACGGCTGGAGCGTTCTTGCACCAGTCGCGCACCTGGTCGCAGATCCCGATATCTTCGGAATTCTCGTATTCCGCACCGACGATGAAATGGGCGCGCCCGTCGAACAGGTCGTGACCAAACCCGACCGACACGTGCGGATCACCACCGTCGTGATGCGACGTCTGCCCGTAGTCCGCCTGGAACTTCAGCCCATCGAGCTTCTTGTCCAGGATGATGTTGACGACACCGGCGACGGCATCGGAGCCATAGACCGCGGATGCACCCCCCGTGACCACCTCGGTGCGCGCCACGAGCATCGATGGAATCAGCGTGATGTCCACCCCACCGCCGGTGGCCGTCGGCACCACCCGTTCGGTATCCACCAGGGTCAGGGTACGGGTCCCGAAGAACGGATTAAGGCCCCGAAGGTTGGCCAGCTGCGCTCCTACGTTGAAATTGCCGAGGCCGACGTTGTTGGCGGCGAAGAAGTTGGAATTCTGGGGCAGCTCACCGAGGACTTCGCCCACATTGGTGAGGCCCAGATTCTGGATATCGCTCTGGTCCAGGACCGTCACCGGATTCGGTGTGGTGAAGGTCGAACGGGCGACGCGCGAACCGGTGACGACCACTTCCGAGAGCGGCTCGCTCTTGCCGGAGGTATCCGGGGATGAAGCAGACGACGCCGAGGGGGTACCGGCATCCTGAGCGAAAGCGACAGCGCAGCCGCTCGCAAGCGCCAAAACGGCCATCCAGGCGAACAGCCCACGCACTGCCCCCAGCCTTCGCTCCGACCGCAGTTCAAGCTTCATGCAGACCCCCAAGTTGCTGGCACACCGTTCCTTGTCCGATGCGGCATCCGGTGTCTTCTGCACCTGAATCCCGCTCCCCACGCGCTGGAACTCACCGCCGCAGCTTGGCGAGACTTTTTGCTCAAGTCAAATAGGTTTGTTTGCGACACGCCACGTGTTGGTCTATCAACTCATAACCATCTGTTATCATTGAGTACCGCCACGTCACGGAGGCGTTCGATATGGCACTCGGCGTGATTGCATGAAGCAAATTGCGACCATCAAGAGCAGTGCCCCACAGCAAACGGAAGCTGCGCGGCACTTGCTGCTTCGCAATAGTCAGGGTGGTTCGCTCATGCGCGAACTCACCACGCTGCGGCTCTTGCGCCTGGTGGATTTCATCTACCGCAGCGCCTCGCGCGCCTTTCCACGGGTCAGCGGCCTGTCCGACTTCGAATGGCGGGTGCTCGCGCTGGTATGTGAAATGCCGCGACTGTCCATCAACGAACTGTCGGCGGTGCTCCACAGGGGTGTCGGGCAGGTCAGCCGCACGGTGAAGAAACTGGTGGCGGCAGGCCTGCTTCATCGTGCCAACCGGGCAGGCGGTCCGGGCGTCCTGATCACCGCTTCGCGGCTCGGTCGTACGGTCTACAGTCCCGTGCGCCGCCTGGCGCGACAGCGCAATGCCGCCATCCTTGCCGGCATCGATGCCCACGAACTCAAGGTATTGAACCGCTGCATCGCGATCATGACCCACAATGCACTCGGGCAGGTCGCGAAGGAACAGCAGCTGGAAGCTGCCGGGAGCGGACTGGGCGCAGAGGCCGGATCGCGGGGCGGGTAGCGGGCTCGCCTGCGCAGGCGGGCCCGCCCCGGTCGCGGATTATCAGAACTTGGCGCGGACCCCGACCCTCCAGAACATACCGTAGGTATCGAAATACACGGGGTTCGTGGGATAACCGTTGCCACCCGGTGCAACCGGCGGATCCCTGTTCAGGGCATTGTTGATCGAGACGAACATCGACACGTTCGGCGTGAAGTCGAAGGATCCCGACAGGTTCAGGTACACGGCCGACGCCACCGAATTGTTGTTGATGCTGTTCGGGTTGCTGGTCGCGTACCCGGGATCTCCCGGGGCCACGGCCACGCCGCCGAAGGCGCTGAGCGTCTCGAAGGTCCCGCGGCCGATGTAGCGGGCCTGGGCGGTCAGCGTCAACGGGCCGGTGCTGTAGGTCACGAAGAAATTCGACTGCCAGCGCGGCGAGGTATTGAAGCCGCCGAAGGCCGCCGTCGGACCGCTCTGGCCGGCATAGTCCACCGGGCCGGACCCCAGACCATCATCGATGGTCATGTTGTACAGCAACGAAGTGAGCAGCCGGAAATTCAGGCTGCCATTGAGGCTGCTGCTGACTTCCTGCAGTGGCAGACGGTAGCTGCTCTCGAAATCCACGCCCCGCGTCTCGAAGCTGCCGAGATTGGCGGCGGTATTGTTCACCGTCTCAATGGTGCTGAAATCGCCCGGCGTTCCGAAGGTGACACGGTTGCAGAATGCGGCCTGGCCCTGATAGCACAGATTCACGATGTTCTGTACGCCCAGGCCGAACGGCGGTCCGGTGATCGGATCGTGCAGGATGATCCGATACCAGTCAGCCGAGAACTGGAACCGCTGCAGCGGCCCATCCTTCGGTGCAATCACGAATCCGAGGGTAGTGGTATCGGCCTTTTCCGGCTCCAGGTTGATGTTGCCGCCGGTCAGGGCCGTGATGACCTCGGTCGCTACTTTGCTGTTCGGATTCGTCGCCGGCAGCGCCGGGTTGTAGGCGGGATTATTGACCGTCCCGAAGGGCCCGCCGGCCGTCACCGCGTAGGATTCATACAATTCGCGGAATCCGGCCGCGCGCACGTCGCGTGAACGGGTGCCGCGGATCCTGAACCAATCGGTCAGATCCCAGATCGTGCTGAACTTCCAGCTGGCGATGTTGTGGGTGACCGTGTCGCCATCGGTCGCCGAGGTAGAGGTTTCATCCGTATTCTTGTTGTCGGTCTCGCGGATTGCCATGTCGACTTCAAGGTTCTTCGCGAGCGGAAGATCCTTCAGCAACGGCGCGTTGACCTCGCCGTAGCCCTCCACCACGCCGATCTTGCCCGCATAGTCCAGACCGTAGCTCAGGAAGTACTCGTCATAGAACGGCTGGTCGGCGAGGTCGTGCGTGACATCGGCGGTGTCACGACGCGCTTCGGCGCCGAAAGACGCCTTGAACGGGCCGGCGCCGATGCCGCTGAACAGATCACCGCCGATATTGCCGGAGATCACCTCCTGCTTCAGCGTCGAATATTCCACCAGCGTGCGGAATGCGTACGCCAACGCCGCAGGACTTGCATTGTTGGCGCCGAACAGGTCGATCGGCACGCACCCGGCGGCGGCGGCGTTGTAGGCGGTCGGGTAGTAGGTCTTGTCGGTGGCGCGACACACGACCGGATTGCTGGCGCTCACGGGCAGCGCCGGATTCGTGGGCACCGCGTCCAGGGCGAACTGCAGGAAGGTGCCGACGACGTTGTTGTGCAGCGCCTGGTTGTTGTTGTTCACCCCGTACTCGAAGTACGCGTCATAGGTCCAGCTGCTGCTGCCGATCTGGCCCTTCAGGCCTCCCGTGATGCGCACTGTGTCGTTGTTGGTCTGGTTGCGGGCCGGATCGATGGCATTCATGTTAAAGCCCAGCAGCGCGCCATTGGCCGGCAGTGCGTTGGCGCCGCCGGGCTGGAACTGGGCGGGCAGGTATGCATTGCCGGGCTCAATCTGGCTGCTGAGGCCCACGAATGTTCCCGGCGCCACCTCCAGTGCAAGGGGTCCGATGGCACCATTGGCCACCGGATTCACCGCGAAGCTGCGCGCATAGGAAACCTGGAAGAATGTCGAAAGACTGTCATTGATCTTGAAATCAACGTCGCCCAGCGTCGTCCAGCGCTTCACTGACGGCTTCAGTGTCGTGCCGTCGTAGGCACCGACGCCGGTGACGCCGGCACCCTCGCTGAAGCCGAAGACCCCGGCCCCGTCAGCGTAGGCGCCGGGAGAGAACGGCGTGGCCGCAGTGCCTGCCGTATTGAAATTGTATTGCGGCCCGATGGGAATGCACACCGGTGCAGGCACGCTGCAGGGCGTCAGCACCCCCGTGAGGCTCTGGTTCGCGAGTGTCGCATTGGGCCCGATGATGTAATGGGGCTGGCCATTGGTCAGGTAGCCCGTATTGGTGTACATGCCCTCCTGCGACTTGCACCAGTCGCGCACCTGCGAACAGATGCCGATGTCCTCGGAGTTCTCGTACTCGGCGCCGAAGAGCACGTGCACGCGACCGTCGAAGAGGTCCTTGCCGTATCCCAGGGAAAAATGGGGATCGCCACCGTCGTGGTGCGACGTCTGGCCGTAATCGGCCTGGAACTTGAAGCCATCGAACTTCTTGTCGAGGATGATGTTGACGACACCGGCCACGGCATCGGAGCCGTAGACAGCCGAGGCACCGCCGGTGACGACCTCCGTCCTCTGCACCAGCATCGAGGGAATCAGCGTGATGTCCACGCCACCGCCGGTGGCCGTCGGTACGACCCGTTCGGTGTCCACCAGGGTCAGCGTCCGGGTCCCGAAGAACGGATTCAGGCCTCTCAGGTTCGCCAGCTGGGCCCCGACGTTGAAGTTGCCGAGACCTACGTTGTTGGCGGCGAAGAAGTTGGAGTTCTGGGGCAGTTCACCGAGCACTTCGCCCACGTTGGTGAGACCCAGATTCTGGATATCCGTGGAATCCAGAACCGTCACCGGGTTCGGGGTCGTGAAGGTCGAACGCGCGACGCGCGAACCGGTCACGACCACTTCGGAGAGCGGCTCATTCTTGCCGCCGTTATCAGACGAGGATGACCCGGCCTGAGTTCCGGCGTCCTGAGCAACGGCGACGGCGCAGCCGCCCGAGATTCCAACGATGACGATGAACGAGCACAGCCCACGCGCCAGCGCACGCGGCGTAACCAGAATCAGGTTCGCCCACATTCCATGGTTCATGCAGAGCCCCCCAAGTTAGCGGCACTTCGTGCCTATTCGTCCCCCGCGAGGACCGGCGTCTTTTGCGCCCTCTCCCCCGCTCCCCCAGCTCGCGTCCCACCGCCGCAGCTTGGCGTCACTTTTTGTCAAAGTCAAATTAGTTAGTAACACCTGAGTTCGCTCTGTTACCATTTGTTTGAGAATAGGCGATCCGATCAATTGCCTTGCCTCAAGGATTTGCCGGAGTTTCATTGAGCAAATTGCCGGATCTGGAGCAGCCACCGCACAAGGTGGAGCCCGTACAGGGACTGACGCGCCGCGATGATGAGGATGGTTCGCTGATGCGCGAACTGACCACGCTGCGCCTGCTGCGGCTCGTGGACTTCATCTATCGCAGCGCATCACGCGCATTTCCCCGCGCCAGTGGCCTGTCCGATTTCGAATGGCGTGTGTTCGGGCTGGTCTGCGAGACACCGCAGTTGTCCATCAATGAACTCTCGGCGGTACTGCATCGGGGCGTCGCCCAGGTCAGCCGCACCGTGAAGAAGCTCGTCGCCGCCGGACTGCTGCATCGCGCCAACCGGACCGGCGGTCCGGGCGTGCGGATCAGCGCAACACGGCTGGGCCGGACCGTCTACAGTCCTCTGCGGCGCCTGGCGCGTCAACGCAATGCCGCCATCGTGGCCGGCATCGACGCGCAGGAACTCAAGATCCTGGACCGCTGCATCGCGATCATGACCCACAATGCGCTGGCCCAGCTGGCCATCGAGCAGCAGCTGGCAGGCAACGGCACCGACAAAGGCGTTGCGGATGCGGAGTTGCCCGTGGACTGAGCAGCGCCCGTCAGCGCGGATTGTCGTGGTGGGTCCCGTCGATGACGTGGTTGAGATCCTTGTCGATGCAGGGAGTTGCTTCGACCAGATCGACGTCGGTCAGCTTGGCCTTGCGGGTGACCTTCCAGGGTTCCGTCAGTACCTTGGGATCCGTCGCAACGGCCTCGTACTCCAGGATGTCGCCCACCCGGCGCAGGCGTTCGGTGACCGTGAGCTGATCGGAATGGAAGGCGCCATTGTCCGTAAGCCAGCTCTCGTCGTTGAACTGGTTCGCCTCCACCACCAGCGTGTCGCCCTCCCAGTGACCGATCGAATCCCCCAGGGTGCTGGGATCCACATCCTGGCGATGCGGCCGGCCATCCATGGGAATGATGCGGAAGAAATCCCCGGAAACATCGTCGTAGAGAAACACGATCTGCTTGGCTTGCTGCACGATCTTGTCCGGGGGGCCGATCCTGGGCAGCCCGGGCGACCGGCAATGCAGCACCGGATCGGCCTGCAGCTGGTTCTTTTCCAGCTGCGCCACCTTCGCCAGGTACTCGGGGCGGTATTTCGGGAAATTGCGCGGCGGCCGGGCCGCCGCCGGACGCGGCGCGCTGGCGCTGGTCTGCACGGCCACGGGTGGTGCATCGCAGCCTGAGACGCACACCGAGCCATCGGCCAGATGCTGGGGCTTGATGAAGTCGATGCCCGAGCCGTTGTCCCAGGTGCCATTGAGGTCCGGGTGGCCATCGGGGGTCTGGGGCAGCTTCTGCGCGAACAGGATGGATACCGCGCCGACCGCCAGCACCGCGCCGAAATTCACCAGAAAGGAACGGGTATTCATTGGACGGTCCTCACAGGCAGCGGCGCGCTACTTGTCCGACGCGAACTGGTAGTGGTGCCCATCGGCATAGGTGATTTCGACCAGGTACCCCAGGTGCGGTGTTCCATCTCGCGCCAGATAGGCGTCCACCATGGCCGTCTGGCCGTTGCCCAGCAGCAGCACCTTGCTGAGTCCGGCCTTGCGCATCATGGCAACGGGCACGCTCTCCAGGCGCCAGGTGGTGGCGGCGCCGTTCGGCTCCCTCACGTCCAGATGAATGTAGATGTGCGGATTCGCCCACTCCACATCGGAGACGACGCCATTGAGTCTGACGATCTTGCGAACGTCGAATTCTCCGGCAACGGAATGGTGCGCAAGCGCGCGCTGTCCCACTGCTGCCAGAGCGACCGCCACCAGCAAGGCCGCGCCGAATCGGATTGACATGCCCCCTGACCCCCTCCACTCCCGGACCCGTATGCTACAGGCGGCTGCGATGGCCGTGCCAGGGCCAGGCTGAAGCGCTAGCGCACGCGTTCATGATAGCGCCGATTCATCGTGCCGCAGCGCGTCAGAACCGCGTCGCGTCGATTCGGCATCCGCTCGTTCGTCATATCCATACGAAGGGAGAGCTTTTTATGTCTATGGCCAGACCGATCTGTCGACTTCTCTTGCTCGCGGCTTACACTGCCTCGCTGGCGGCCGGCGTCCCCGCGCCGGGGGCCTATGCACAGATGGCGCCGCTCGATCAGTACCTGATGGCCGACCGCGACGCCGAGATTGCACTCGCGCGCAGCGCGGCGCCGGCGTCCGTATCCGCCGATGCGACGGTGCTGGTACTGAACCGACGGGGCTATGAGACGGCCGTTCAGGGCGACGACGGCTTCACCTGCCTGGTCGAAAGAGCCTGGATGGATCCTTTCGACAATCCGGAATTCTGGAATCCGAAACAAAGGGGACCTGTCTGCTACAACGCCGCAGCCTCCCGTTCCGTATTGCCCTACACCCTGTTCCGCACCCGGCTCGTCCTGATGGGCGTGAGCAAGGCGCAGCTGCTCGAACGGATCAAGGCGGCCGTGGCCCGCAAGGAACTGGTGACTCCGGAGATCGGGGCCATGTCGTACATGATGTCGAAACGGGGCTATCTTTCGGATGAGGCCGGCCCGTGGCACTCGCACCTCATGTTCCATCTGCCGAAGACGCAGGGCGCGAGCTGGGGCGCGGACCTGCCTGGAACGCCCGTCATCGTCGATACCGACCATACCGAGGTACCTGAGCCCCAGACCATCTTCATGGTGCCGTTGGCAACCTGGTCCGATGGCAGTCCGGCGACCCCTCACCACTAGTCGGCGGCGGCGCTTTTGCGCGATTCCTCGACGAAGCCGGGTTCGAAGGCCGCCATCGCCTCGACCAGGTGAACCATCTTGTTGAACAGCACCAGTTCGCCATAGCGGCCCTCGCCCACCTTGCGCACGAAGTCATTGTTGGCGATGTGCATGCGGCCGACGCCGATAAGGTCCAGCGTTCCGCGTCGGACGCGTTCGGCCAGGTACCGCAGGTCCCGTTCCAGGGTCAGTTCCGAGGGTTCCTCGTCATCGAACAGATTGGCGAACATCTCCACGTTCAGCCCGACGCTGCCGCAGGTCATGACCGTGGCGTCGGTCATCGATTTGACCCACTCGGCGATGGTGTAGTCAGGATGTGCGCTCGCGGGCCATTCAGCCTTGTGGAAGCGTCTCGAGGAGACATTGAAGAGATCCACGCCACTGCCGCGCATCAGGGTCAGCATGGCCTGCAGGTCTTCGGGACCCGACGCCACGACGGCGCCGTAATCGACTTCCTTGAACTGCGAGAACCGGAAGGAGATCACGAAGTCCGGGCCGAGGGCCGCACGGATTGCCGCGACGATCTCCGCGGCATAGCGGGCGCGCTCGGCAAGGGAGCGGCCGCCATACTCGTCCTGGCGCTGGTTGGTCTCGGCCCACAGGAACTGATCCAGAAGATAGCCGTGGGCCGAGTGCACCTCGATGCCATCGGCTCCGAGGAGGCGCGCATGCTCGGCTGCCTGCACGTAGGCACACTTGAGCTCCTGAAGGTCTTCCCGGGTCATGGCCCGCCCATGGGGCCGCCCGTTCTGGATCAGGCCTGACGGACTCAAGGCCGGATAGCCCGCCAGCGGATGGCCCTCGGCGACCTTGCGCATGGAGCCGGGATGCCACAGCTGCATCAGAAATGCGGCTCCCTCACCTCGGACCGCCTCGACCACCGGCCTCCAGGCGGCGAGCGTCCCCGGTTCCAACCGGCCCATGACCGGTTGCCAGTAGGCCGAAGGATGGTCCGGGGAAGTGGATTCGCTGATGATGAGACCGGCACCGCCGGCCGCGCAGCGACGCATGTACTCCACCATCTTGGCGGTCGGGGCGCCGTCCTCCATGAACCCCCGCTGCATGCCGGGCATGACGAACCGGTTGCGCAGTACCCGTCTGCCGACCGTCAGCGGAGTGAACAGGACATCAAGCTCTGTAGGCACTGGCAGTGGACCGCTCCGGGAATACGGCCCCTAGTATGCCAGTGAAGCTGCGGCGCGAGGACGGCCGCAGGCCATCTGCGGGTCGACAGCCGCTCCGGGACTACTGGGGTTGCGCCTGGGCGAACTGCCCGGAGGCGTCCGAAAACACGATCTCCACCCGTCGGTTCTGCTGGCGGCCCGCGGCGGTGCTGTTCGTGGCGACCGGCATGTCCGGTCCCCTGCCCACCGCCGTGATCCGATTCGCGGCGATACCGTGGGTTTCGAGAGCGGCGGCCGCGGACTGCGCCCGGTTCTGCGACAGGACCTGATTGAAGTCCGCCGAACCGGTGCTGTCCGTGTAACCCTCGATCCGGACGTTCACCATGGGATTGTCGTTGAGGAAGCCCGCAACGCGATCCAGGATCGAGGACGCTCCCGGCTTGAGACTGGCCTTTCCCGTGTCGAACAGGACATCCCCCAGGGTCAGTACCATGCCCCGGTTGGTTTTCTTCGCCTGCAGATCCTGCAGCTGCTGTTGGGTCTGTGCCAGCTGTTCGCGAGCCGCGTCGGCCTGCAGTCTCGCGCTGTCCGCCTGCTGCTGAGCGGCTGCAGCCTGCTGCTGCGCAAGTTCGGCCCGCTCACGGGCGGCGTCGGCCTGCGAGCGCGCAATCTCCGCCTCCCGCGCGCGCGAGTGCAGCAGGATGTCCTGCCGCTCGGTCTGGGCGGCGCTCATCTGGGCTTTCGCCTGCGCCTCCTGGACCCGGGCCTCGCCCGCCTCGGCACTGCGACTGGCGAGATAGGCATCATGATCGACGACCGCGGGCGGCGCATGCTGCTGAAGGGCGGCATCCCCCTCCTGCAGGTAGCGGCGGGCGTTCCGGAGGTCATCCGCGGCCGCCTGTTGTGCCAGGGGCTCCATGGAAAGGGTCTGAACCTGGGCCCGGGCGTCCTCCAGGGCGCTATCCCGCGGCGGAGCCGTCGCACATCCAGCGAGTACCGCGGCCGCGATGACCAATCCCAGCGTATATTTCATGTGTCCTCCAGCGGTGCCTCAGTTCGGTGCGGGTGTCGGGGCAGGCGGTGGCGGAGCACCTACGGAGTTCTCAACCGCCCGGTTCGATTCCGCGCGCAGCGAGGCGTTGCTCTGCATGAGTTCATTGGCCGCGCGCTTCGCCTCGCCGGCGGCGCCGCGTGCCGTCGCCAGGTTGGCGTCCGCCTCGGCGGACTGGGCGAAGTCCCGGGCCTCGTTGTAATGACCTGCGCCGTCCGCACGGGTCGCATCGGCGTACTCATCGTGCGCTCGCTGCAGATCCGCGGCCGCATAGCGCTGCGCGTTGCCGTCCTTGTCCGCAGCCTCGATCAGGGTCTGCGCACGCGTCAATTCGGTCATGGGGCGCGGCCCTTCGGCTGCGCAACCGACGATGATGAAGCCGCCACACGCGAACATCAGGGATGAAATCACGCTTTGCCGTATGCCGCCCATCTGCGTCACCCGCTTCGGTGGAAAAGGTACGGCTACAGTTTAGAAATGCAGCAAAATAAGTGAACTCAGTACAGCGGTAGCCGCGGTAAGCGCGCGCCTACGCGGCCGACCGCCAACGGTCAAGTCACCGCCCGGGCTGCGACTGCCGCAGCAGCTGCCCGATGTCGTCGATCTTCTCGTCGAGCAGGTTGAGCTTGCGCGCCAGGCCCTGGATGTCCGAGGCGGCGCGACGGTTCACGTCGAAGTCCAGTTCGCCGCGCAGCCGGTCCTTCGTGTCCTGGCGGTTCTGACTCATCATGATGACCGGCGCCTGGATTGCGGCGAGCATGGACAGGAACAGATTGAGCAGGATGAACGGATACGGATCCCAGGCCCTGCCACGCAGTGAAATATTGATCGCCGCGTAGACGGCCATGATGACGAGAAACGAAATGATGAAGGTCCATGAGCCGCCGAACCGGGCGACGTGATCGGCGACGCGCTCGGCGAAGGAGGCCTCCTTCTCGATGAGCTCATTGGGATTGCGGCTGGCGCGGATCCGCACCAGTTGATGCGCGGCATGAAACTGCCGCCCGAGGGAAGTGAGCAGATCCATGCCCGCGTGGGGCTTGCGTTCGAGCAATATGGCGATGTCGTCACGGGAGATTTCCAGGCAGGAGGTCTCCTCGAGGGCGATGGCGCTGGTGTGATGCGGGGTCTGCTCGAGCATGGAGGCGAATCCGAAGAATTCGCCGCCGGCCGGTTCATCGACGATGACCTCCTGCTGGTCCTCATCGACCGTCGTGACCCGCACTTTTCCCGACACCAGCACGTACGCCTGGCCTCCGCCATCGCCCATCTTGTAGATGCGCTGGCGTGGCCCGAAGTGCTTCAGTTCCACCTGCGCGGCCAGCACCGCCCGCTCATCCTGGTCCAGGAGCGCGAACAGCGGAACGTTTTCGAGCACATCCGGGGTGCAGGCCATCTGAAGACTCCTTGGATCGAATGATGAAGGGCGGGCGGACGGCTGCGAATATATGTGCCCCGGCGCATTCCTTGCCAGTGCCGCGCGCCCGTGCTGGAATTCCGCTCTCGGCAATCGGCAAGGCGCCCACCGCTCCATGAACCTGAGCCTCCGTGCACTGACCGCGGCGCTCGTCCTCAGCCTGGTCGCAGCCTGCAGCGGCACGCCGCGTCCCGACGGCCACCGCGACGTGGTGGCAGCCGACATCGACCGCGGGGTAGAGCCCGGCAAGGACTTCTTCAGCTACGCCAACGGGGCATGGCTCAGGGCCCATCCGATCCCTGCCTCGGAGTCGAGCTATGGCATCGCCAAGGAGGTACAGGACGACCTGGATGCCGAACTGCGCAGCGTCAGCGAGCAGGCCGCCAGCCAGCACGCTGCGGCGGACGGGACGGATGAGCGCAAGATCGGGGACTTCTGGGTCACGGCCCTGGACGAGGGGCTTGCCAACCGGCTGGGGGCGAGGCCGATCGGATCGGACCTCAAGGCCATCGACGCCATCAGCGACCTCAATGCGGCCCTCGACGAGGTGTTCGCCCTGCAGCGGCAGGGTCTCGGACCCCTCTTCGGCTTCGGCATCGCCCAGGACGAAAAGGCCAGCGACGTGATGGCGGTGTATCTGAGCCAGGGGGGTCTCGGCCTTCCGGACCGGGACTACTATTTCAATCAGGAGGCGGGCGTCGTCAAAACGCGCCAGGCGTACCTCGTCCACCTGGGCAATGTGCTGAAACTGCTGGGCATCACCGACAGCGCGGCGCCCGAGCGGGCTCGGGCGGTGATGGCGTTCGAGACCGCGCTCGCAAAAGTATCCCGGCCGCTCGAAGACATCCGGGATCCACAGAGGAATTACAACCGGATGAGTCCGGCGCAGCTCACCGGCAGCTACACCCCGGGGATCGCCTGGAAAGCACGCATGAGCCTGTGGCGCCTGGCGCCGCAGTACGTGATCGTCGGGCAGCCGGAATTCTTTGCCGGCCTGCAGGCCCTCCTCGTCCGGACACCCCTCGGGACGCTGCGCGACTATCTGCGGGTGCAGCTTGCCGACGGCTACGCACCGTATCTCAGCAAGCCCTTCCAGGATGAGTACTTCGATTTCTTCGGACGGGCCCTTTCGGGCACTCAGGAGCAGCACCCGCGCTGGAAGCGCGCCCTGGATGCCGAAAACGTCGCATTGGGCATGATCCTGGGCCGGATCTATGTGAAGCGCTACTTCTCGGCGGCCACCAAGGCGCGCTATGGCGACCTGGTGGAGGCGGTCCGGACGGCCTACCGGGAGCGCATCCTGCGGCTCGACTGGATGAGTGCGCAGACCAAGGCCAGGGCGCTGGAAAAGCTAGCGCGGCTGACGAAGAAGGTCGGCTATCCGGACAAATGGAAGGACTACTCGGCGCTCGTCATCGGCCGCGACTCCTTTGCGCAAAACATGCGCAGCGCCGCCATCTGGGAGTTCAACGACCAGTTGTCCAGGTTCGGCAGGCCCGTCGACCGCTCCGAATGGGAGATCACCCCCCAGACCTACAATGCCTACTACAACGATCAGAACAACGAGATCGTACTGCCCGCCGCGGCGTTCCTGATTCCAGGCTACCGGGACACTGAACTTGACGATGCGATCGTGTACGGGTACGCCGCAGCGTCCACCATCGGTCATGAAATGACCCACGGCTTCGACGATGAGGGGCGCCAGTACGACGCCGCGGGCAATCTCGCCGACTGGTGGACCCGTGAGGATGCCGAGCAGTTCGCTGCGCGCGCCGCGGTGATGGTACGTCAGTTCGACGCCTACGAACCCGTACCCGGGCTGCACATCAATGGCAAGGCGACGCTGGGCGAGAACATTGCCGATTTCGGGGGTGTGCTGCTGGGTCTCGATGCCTTCCGGAAGACCGACCAGTTCCGCGAGGGCCGCAGCATCGCAGGCCTCACGCCGCTTAAGCGGTTCTTTCTCGGCTATGCGCTCAGCTGGCTGTCCGAGGAACGTCCCGAGCTGCTGCGGCAGTATCTGCTGAGTGACATGCACGCGCCGCCCAAATGGCGGGTCAACGGGCCCTTGTCCAACGTACCGGAATTCTACGAGGCCTTCGGCATCAGGCCCGGCGATCCGATGTACCGCGCGGCGCCGGACCGCGTGCATATCTGGTGAGGTTCAGTCGCGGCGCCGGGTCACCACGAAGGCCTCATCGTTGAACCACAGGCCGCCATGCTTCTGCAGCACCTGCTGGGTGGCTGCCAGATAGGCCCCATTGGTGACCACCGCATCGAGCCGCTCGTCCTCGATCTGGTTCACGTAGATCGCCGCGTTCCACGCCGCGAACAGTGTGGAGGTGCCGATCCGGTTGCCGATTTCCGAAGGCAGCGTATGCATCTCGTAGCGGAACACGGCCTTCTCGTCGGGGAGCGCACTGAAGTTGAAGTCGCGGGCATCCCGTCCCAGTTCGCGCCGCAGCGTGCTCACCAGCTCATGCCGACCGACCTGGAACGGCCGCTCCTCGGGCCAGAGCTGCTCGATGATTTCCTGCCCGGGATCGTGGCCGCAGGACTGGATCGCCAGCAACCGGCCGCCCGGGGCGAGACTGCGGGCCAGCGGCATCAGGATCTTCTGTACCTTGAACTCCGCACCCATGCGCGCCCGCCAGGGCTGAGAGGCCAGTATCAGATCGTAGTGCTCGTAGATGCGGCCGGGTTTCGGGATCACCGCGTCCAGCAGGAACTTGTGGTCCTCGCGGTAGATCACGAGGACGGTCGGTCGCAGGACCTTCGGATTGCCGGTCTTGCTGCTCGGCGCCGTCTGCCACCCGCTGTCGAGCACGCTGTGCAGTTCCTCGATCTGCTCGGCGTACTCGTGGGCAGTCGTGCCGGTGAGCCGCACCTCCTGCCAGTTGAGCGCCGCCGCGGCCTGCGCATCCCGCTGGATCAGGCGCGGTGCCTCTGCGTAGTTCAGGTTCGTGACCACGAATACCGTCGAGGGATGCTCGAACAGCCGGTCCGGTATCTTCTCGAGCCCGAGGCGCACGTCCTCGAGGCTGATCTCCTTGGCCACCACGAATTGCGGGATGGTCGGGAACAGCCAATGGGTGGCCCGCATGACGCGCGTGATGACGGTGCCATCTCCCATGCCGGCATCGAAGAGGCGCACCGCCGGCGGCGTCGGCCGCAACAGGGTCACCTCATGGGTGGCGCGGTGCGCAATGGCCGATTTCTCGTTGCAGGTGGTGACGAAGGCCAGGTACTTCTGGCGGTTGTCGTAGAAGCGGAAAGGTGTTGAGTTTTCTTCTGTCATGGCGCCAGTATATTGGGCCGATCCGGTTCAAGGATAACAATTAGCCGCCGGCATGTTGCAAATGCAACATGGATTTCGGCTAGCGAAAAGGGGGAAGAGACATGGTGACGGAAAAGCCCTGGGATGTGTCCTACGAATGGAAGGCGATGCTCGCGATGAGCATTGCCTTCGGTCTGGTCGGCATCGACCGGTTCATCCTGCCACCGCTGTTTCCGGCCATGATGGGGGACCTGCACCTCACGTACCAGGATCTCGGCAATCTGGTCGGCGTGCTCGCCGTGGCCTGGGGCGCCTCGGCCTTCCTGACCGGCCTGCTGTCCGATCATCTCGGCCGGCGCAGCATCCTCGTGCCCTCGGTGGTGGTCTTCTCGCTGCTGTCGGTCCTGAGCGGCATGGCGACCGGTCTCGTCAGCCTGCTGTTCATCCGCATCGTGATGGGAGTGTTCGAAGGCCCCGTCGCCTCCACCGGGGTGGCGGTGGCCGTGGAAGCCTCGCATCCCAAACGCCGCGGCATGAACAATGGCATCTTCCAGTGCACGGTCTCGCTGTTCGGCAGCGGCATCGGGCCCATCCTGGCCACCCAGCTGCTGCTGATCACGACCTGGCGGCATGTGTTCTGGATCGTCGGTCTGCCCGGCCTCATCGTCGCCGCCATCCTCTGGTTCGTCATCCGTGAGCCCGCGACGCTCGCCGCGCAGCGCGGGGCGAGCGTCCACGACCGCGCCTCCCCCTGGACGCTGTTCCGCCATCGCAACGTGCCTCTGGCGATGGTGACCCTGCTGTGCGCCATGACGGGCATCTTCGTGCTCTCGGCCATGGTGCCCAATTATCTGACCGATTACGTCAAGTTGACCCAGGCCCAGATGGGGATCGTGACGTCGGCCATCGGCTTCGGTGGTGCACTTGGCCAGTTCGGTTTGCTGACGGTGTCGGACTTCATCGGCCGTCGGCTGTCCACGATCCTGTCATTCATCATTGCCGCAGTCTTTCTGTGGCTGTTCATCCACGCCGGCTCGAGCCTGCCCGTGCTGTTCGGGCTGCTGTTCGTGGCCTCGATGTTCAACTTCGGGGCGCTCGCGATCCTGGCCGGGCCCATCCCCGCCGAGGCCGCCCCGCCGGGCCTGGTGGCCACGGCGGCAGGTCTGGTGATCGGTGCGGGTGAGATCTTCGGCGGTGGCGCCGCCCCCTCGATTGCCGGCGGCATCGCGCAGCACTCCGGCATCCAGTACACCCTGTACTTCGCGCTGGCCGGCCAGGTCGCCGGGCTGCTGCTTGCCCTGTTCCTGCGCGAGACGGCGCCGCGGCGCATGCGCAATGCGCCCGCGGAGCACGTCTCGGTCCTGGACCGCGTCGAGGCTTCCGCGGATTAGGCGCGCTTCTGCAGCGACCAGAACAGCCGCTGCTCGGTGCCGTGCGGGTCGTCCACCACCTTGCACTCGTCGTTGAAGATCATGGTGGCGCGGCGCGTCGTGTCGAAGGCAGGCCACTGCGGCAGTCCTGGGTGATCCGGGCTGCCGCTGCGGGCGAACGCGACCCAGGCATCGCTCATCCGGGTCGCGAGCGCGTGGCGGTCCTTGCCGGTGCCGGTCATGGCCTCGGCGGCATCGACGTTGTCGAATACGAACGGAATCTCCAGGGTATGGAAGCTGCGCAGCTTTCCCTCCCGCACCGGTGAGCGCCAGGTGAAGTAGTACTGGTACACCGGCGCCTGGTGCTGGTCTGCCTTGCGATCGGCCTCGGTCAGGACCGCCTGGCGGAAGGCATCCGATCCCATGATGAGGGCCAGGTCCGTATTGCTGGCAGCGGGCCGCCCGGTGCGGTAGGCCGCGATCACGCGGTCGACATCGGCATCACTCGCATTGCGCAGCAGCTTTTTCACCTGCGCATGCAGGGCGGTATCGTCGATCGGCTCCAGCTGCTGGCCCGGGAAGAACGTCACTTCGGTCTCCACGGTACCGATCAGCAGCGGCACGCCGGCAGACAGTGCCGGCGCCACCGGATCGAAGGGATCGTTCGGCAGGGAATGTCCGTCGACCACCGGCCCGAAGTTCAACGGCGGGCCGGCGCCGGGCTCGGTGGCCTTGAGCAGCTGCTCCAGGGGCACATCCTGGAGCCGGTCCAGCTGCGCCGGCGTCAGGTTCAGGCGCGTGAGATAGCCTTGCGCGATACGGCTGGCCGCCTCGCGCGAAATACCCTTCACGTCCGCACCGCTTTGCACGATGGCCCGATGAAACAGGCCGTGGGCAGCGGGCATGGCCATGAGCGAGCTGACTTTGCCACCGCCGCCGGACTGTCCGAAGAGGGTGACATTGGCCGGATCGCCGCCGAATCCTGCGATATTGTCGCGGACCCATTCCAGCGCCGCGACGATGTCCAGATTGCCGGCGTTGCTGGCGTTCGCGAACCGCTCGGCGCCGAATCCGGCGAGGTACAGGTAGCCGAATGCCGACAGCCGGTGATTCACCGTCACGCAGACCACGTCATGCCGGCGGGCCAGTTCGATGCCGTCGTAGATCACGAAACCGCCCGAACCGCTGGTGAATCCGCCGCCATGCAGCCACACCATGACGGGGAGCTTGCGGCCGCGCTCGAGGGTGGGCGTCCAGACATTCACGACCAGGCAGTCCTCGCCCATCTTTTCGTCGCGGTCCATGACCTCCACTTCGTGGGGAACGACGCCATGAAAGGCCGTCAGCAGCTGCGGGGAACGCGGGCCGAGTGCCGTCGCCTCGCGCACCCCGGACCAGGGGCCGAGCTTCGCGGGAGGCTGGAAGCGTCCCGCTCCGGCCGTCGTGGCCGCATAGGGCACGCCCCGGAAGGTATACACCCCCTTGCCCTGCGTGCCGCGGATCTTGCCGCAGGTGGTCGTGACGGTTGCGGGCGACCCGGCGCCCTCCCCGGCCCAGGCGGTCCTGGCACGGGGAGTCAGCGCGCCCGCGGCCACCGTGCACATTCCAATGAAGCTGCGCCGATCGATCATGGCTCCCCCTTCCCTTTGTATTTTGGACATCAGCTGGCCTGCCGGGCGGCAATACTGATTCAGGCAGGCAGTGTAGTGCAACCGACAGGCGGTATGCGGGGTTGAGATCACAACACCCTTACACGCAGGCTCACGCGGATCCGCCCGAATCTGTGATAATGGCGGCAAGGGGGGAATCGCATGCGCAGCACTTGGGGAAACCGGATGGCTGCCGGGACGGCCATTGCACTGCTGGGGCTGCTGCTCAGTGCGCCGGCGTCGGCCCAGATGGACCCATCGGGAGAATGGGCGCCGCGTTTC
>DATJTJ010000090.1:0-12730 GCA_035503515.1 Steroidobacteraceae bacterium | reverse complement strand
CGCACCGGCTCCTGGCAGAAGCATCGCCTCTCTCAGGGGCAGGAGTTCGTGATCGGCGGCTATACGCCCGGAACACAGGGGTTCGATGCGCTGATCGTCGGCTTCTATAGCGGCAGGGAACTGCACTTCGCGGCACGGGTCCGCGCAGGGTTCGTGCCGGCCACGCGCCGCGAGGTGTTCGCGCAGATCAGGCACCTGAAGACGACCCGTTGCCCCTTCGTCAATCTTCCCGAGCAGGCGCCTGGGCGGTGGGGGCAGGGACTGACGGCGGAGAAGATGAAGAACTGCGTCTGGCTCAAACCCGAAACGGTCGTGCGCACCGACAAGGACCCGCGCAAGGTCGTGCGGGAAGTGAACTGAGGAGGCCGCATGGCCAGAGAACCCAAGAAACTCCAGACCTATCGTGCGAAGCGCGATTTCACCCAGACCGCGGAGCCGAGCGGGCGCACCAAGGTCAGGAGTTCCGAGCATCTGCGCTATGTGATCCAGAAACACGCGGCGAGCCATCTGCACTACGACTTGCGGCTGGAACTGGACGGCGTCTTCAAGTCCTGGGCGGTGACCAAGGGTCCGTCGATCGATCCCGCCGACAAGCGCCTGGCGGTCGAGGTCGAGGATCATCCGCTGGATTACGGAGATTTCGAGGGCACCATTCCGCAGGGTCAGTACGGCGGCGGCACCGTGCAGCTCTGGGACCGTGGCTTCTGGGCGCCCGAAGGCGGCAAGTCGGCACAGGCTGCCCTCAGCGACGGTGACCTCAAGTTCGTCCTGGCCGGATCGCGGCTGCAGGGCAGCTGGGTGCTGGTGCGCATCAGGCACAACCGCGGCCGCGATACCCGCACCAACTGGCTGCTCATCAAGCACCGCGACGAGTACGCAAGGCCGGGCGGCACGGCGGAGCTGATGGCCGTGGACAAGTCGGTGGCTTCGGGCCGCACCATGCAGCAGATCGCCCGCGGCACCGGCAGACCCCCGAAACCCTTCATGCTCGCGCCGCGCGCACAGCAGAAGGCCGATGCCGTCTGGCATTCGAACCGCGCCGAACCCGATCTCGTCAAGGTGCGCGAGCCGCCCAGGACTGCCGCCCGGCCGGCGAAACCCCGGGGCGTTGGCCGCACGCCGAGCGGTGCCCCGGTGGTCATGGGAGTGACGCTCTCGAAGCCCGACAAGGTCTTCTGGCCCGATGCCGGTGACGGCAAGCCGGTCACCAAGCTCGACCTGGCCACCTACTACGAGACCGTCGGCGACTGGCTCATGCCCCATGTGCGCGGCCGTCCCTGTTCGCTGGTGCGTGCGCCGGATGGCATCCAGGGACAACATTTCTTCCAGCGTCACGCCATGGCCGGAATCTCGGACCTGGTGACCCTGGTCAAGGTGCGCGGCGACAAGGAAGCCTACGTGCAGCTCGACCGCGTCGAGGCCCTCGCCGCGATTGCGCAGATGGGCGCGCTCGAACTGCACCCGTGGAACTGCGCCGAGGATGCCCCGGAAGTGGCGGGCCGTCTGATCTTCGACCTGGATCCCGCGCCGGATCTCGGCTTCGACGTGGTGGTTGCGGCCGCGCTGGAAATGAAGCAGCGCCTCGAGGCCCTCGGGCTGGAAAGCTTCTGCAAGACCACCGGCGGCAAGGGCCTGCACGTCGTGACGCCTCTGAGCGGCGGCAAGCAGGCGGTGCCCTGGCCCGATGCCAAGAACTTCGCACACCTGGTGTGCGCGCAGATGGCGGCCGACTCGCCCCGGCTGTATCTGGACAACATGTCCAAGGCCCAGCGCAAGGGCCGCATCTTCCTGGACTACCTGCGCAATGACCGGATGTCGACCGCGGTGGCCGTGCTTTCGACCCGCGCCCGCGAGGGTGCGACGGTCTCGATGCCCATTCACTGGAAGGAAGTCCGCAAGGGACTGGACCCGAAACGCTTCACGCTCAGGACCGCACCGGCCTTGTTGAAGCGGTCCAGGCCCTGGGCGGATTACGCCAAATGCGCGCGTCCGCTCAAGCAGGCCATCGCCCGCATCATCGGCGGCGGCTCAAGGAAGAAGCGGCGCGCCGGCTGAGGCGCCCGCCAGAGGCTATTCGCCGAACAGCAGCACGTGGCGCCGGTAGGCGAGCAGGTGCCTGAGTGCCTCGCGCGGCTGCTGGTTACGCTCGTAGAGGCGCGACAGGTTGAAATGGGCATCGTGCAGCTGCGGATCCTGCGCGAGCGCCTCGCGGTAGGCCGCGGTCGCTTCGGCCTCGCGGTTCATGTCCTCGAGCAGGATGGCGAGGTTGTAGGAGAGGATGGCGTTGGCGGACTTTGCCTGCCGATAGATTTTTTCCGCAGCCTCGAGCTCGCCGGCCAGATGCAGCAGCCGTCCCAGGTTGATCCGGGCCTCGATGTGGTCCGACTGCAGGTCGAGGGCCGCCAGGTACGCGGCCCGGGCCGCCGCCAGATCCGTCCCCTCGAGCTGGCTGCCGCGCGCGTAATGCGCGTGGGCGTCCTCGGTCGCAACCCCCGCACGCTTGCCGCGGGAGAGGTTCGAGACGCTCGCGGCCCGGGTGGCCTCCAACGGCAGCGCAAACTGCCCCGAGCTCACTTCCCAGGTCTGCGCGCCCTCGCGCACGACCAGGTCCTTGCCGGAGGAGCTGACCATGAGCGTCGAGAGCATCGCGCCGGGGGACACGTTCGCGCGAAGGTTGCCGAGCGCCTTGGCGATCTTGGCGGCAGGAATGCGCGCGCCCTGCAGGGCACTGGCGGTGCGCAGCGTGAGCAGATCCTGGAAGCTGTACCGGGTCTTGCCGGTGCGGGCGGGGCGGGTGATGTAGCCGGCCTTGACCAGCAAACGAAGCAGCGTTTTGGAGAGATGGAAGAGCCGCGTCAGGTCAGCTTGCGAATACTCATGCATTGGAACGGCGCGGTGACTTCTTCGCCGGTGCCGCGCTGGGGGCGGCGGCGCGCTTGGGGGGCTTGCGCGCCCGGTCCTTCGACGACGAACCGCCTTCGGCGAGGCTGGCCTTCAGTGCTTCCATCAGATCGACCACGTTGCCGCCACCGGCCTTCTCCGGCGCCGCCGCCATGGTCACTTCCTTGCCTTCGACCTTGCGCTGGATCGCGGCCTCGACCCGGGAGCGGTGCTCGTCGACGAATTCATTGGGATCGAAGCGCTTGGAGGACAGCTGCTGGATGAGCTGGTTGGCAAGCTTCAGTTCCGGGGCCGCCACCGGCGTGAGCTCGATGCCCAGCTCCTTCATCGTGCGCACCTCGGCCTTGAAGTGCAGCTGATGCAGGGCGAGGCCGTTATCGAGGGGGCGAACCACGACCACATGTTCCTTGCCGCGGGAGGTCCAGCGACCCACCGCGCATTGCCGGGCTTCCTTGAGCGCCGTGGTGAGCAGCGAGTACGGCTTGTTGCCCCCCTTGTCGGGCGCCAGGAAATAGGTCCCGTCGAAGTACAGGGGATCGATCGACTCGATGGGCACGAATTCGGTGATGTCGATGCTGTGGGTGGTTTCGTCCTCGAGCGCCTTGAGCTCTTCGGCCGTGAACATCACGAACTGGTCCTTGGCGAACTCGTAGCCCTTGGTCATTTCCGAGCGCTCGACCACCTTGCCGTCATTGACGGCGATGTACTGCTGTTTGACGCGCGAGCCGTCCTTCGCCCGCAGCAGGTTGAAGGAGATGCGCTCCCCGCTCACGGTTGCCGAGTACAGCTTCACCGGGATGGCGACCAGCCCGAAGGAGAGGGTGAGGGAGGCAATGGAGCGTGCGTTTGAGGGCATGGGAAAATAATGCCAGAAGCCCGGCGGGGTTAACAATATAAAAAAGCCAGCAGAAACATGATCTAAGTCATTAATCTGCAGTCAGTATCGAGCCTGTAGTCCAAATCCCGCACTGCATCACGAATCAGGGCTGCCGGCCGCCGGCTGCCAGCGCACCCCGAGCTTGTTGCTCAGAGTCTGCGCATCCGCGGGGGCGCGCAGCTTGTCATCGGTGTTGTCGAAGTAACAGTACACGCAGCGCAGGCGCGAAGACTCGCGCGTCCAGGCCTCGATGCGCCCGGCCCAGCGCGTCAGCGCCTTGGGGCCGTACCCGCTGCGATAGAGTTCCTTGTCGCCGTGCAGCCGCAGATAGAGGAAGTCCGCCGTGATCTCCTGCCACATCGGCCAGCGGCCGGCGCTTTCGGAAATGACCAGCGCCACGTTGTGCCGGCGCAGCAGACGCAGGGACCGCGGATCCGTGAAGCTCTCATGGCGTGCTTCCAGCGCGTGCCGCAGCGTGCGGTTGGTATCGATGGCGAGGACCGAGCGGCCGCGCATGAACGCATCGCGGCGGCGCGCGAGCGCGGCGGCGGAGGCAAGATCCCGCGGCAGCAGCGCCAGGAAATTCGCGAGCCGCGTTTCCTCGAACGGGAAACTCGCCGGCAACTGCCACAATATCGGCCCGAGCTTTTCCCGCAGCCTGAACACACCGGATGCGAAGAAATTCGCGAGCGGCTTTTCGATGTTCTGCAGCCGCAGCATGTGGGTGACGTAACGCGGGCCCTTGACCGCGAACACGAACTGCGGCGGCGTCGCCGCGTACCACGCCTGCCAGCTGCGCGGTGTCTGCAGGGAATAGAACGAACCGTTGATCTCGACGGTGGGGAAGCGGCGCGCCGCGAATGCCAGTTCGTCCTTCTGCGGCAGTCCCTTGGGATAGAAGTTGCCGCGCCAGGGGGCATACCGCCAGCCCGACACCCCGATCCGGATTGCGGGCCCGGACGCCATCAGGCATCGCCCGTGACCCTGAGCCGGGCCCGCTTCAGGTCCGTGATGAGCGCGGCGCGCAGTTGGTCCGCGCCCTCATCGCGGGCGCGCAGGAGGGCGGAAGGGTGATAGGTCGCAATCACGGTGGCGCCGGATTCGAGCTCAAGCTGCTGGCGGCGCGCGGCATCGATGGTCACGGTGCGGCCCAGCAGGGCACGCAGCGCCGTCGCCCCGAGGGCCACGATCACGCGCGGCCTGACGCGTTCGATCTCCAGCTGCAGCCAGATGTTGCAGGAATTGATCTCGAGCAGGTTCGGCTTGTCGTGCAGCCGGCGCTTGCCGCGCGGCTGCCACTTGAAGTGCTTGACGGCGTTGGTGACGAACACCTGCCGGCGGTGTACGCCGGCCACTTCCAGGCACTGGTCCAGGAGCCGTCCGGCAGGGCCCACGAACGGATGGCCCTGCAGATCCTCCTCGTTCCCGGGCTGTTCGCCCACCAGCATGATGCGGGCGTGCGCGGCGCCCTCGCCCGCGACCGCCTGCGTGGCGTTCTTCCACAGGTCGCAGCGCCGGCAGTGCTGGATGTCCTCCGCCATGCCGCGCTCACGCCAGCATCCACAGACCCATGGCCACCATCAGCACATTCTCGGTGAGCGACACGAATCCCAGCGGCACATTGCTGTCGCCGCCAACGCAGGCGCATCTGATCGAACGGCGGTCGATGTAGACCGCCTTGATCACCGAGACCGCCCCGATCGTCCCCAGCACCAGGGCCAGCGCGGCCCCGATCCATCGCGGCAGCGGGGGCAGGGGCATCGACAGCATGGCGATGCCGGCGGCCGCCTCACCGAATGGATAGACATAGGCGTACCCGATCCAGCGCTGGGCCAGCAGGTCGTAGCCGACGAACATGTTCGTGAAGCGTTCCAGGTCGCGAAGCTTCAGGAGCGCCAGGAACGTCGTCCCGATACCCGCGAACGCCATCGCCGCGCGCGGCGTGAAGGGCGAACCCGTAAGACTGAAGGACAGCGCCAGGCCCATGACGGCCGCCAGTGCGTAGACCGCGATCACGGGCGCGTAGCTCAAGGCCTTCGGATCGCGGACCCTGAGCCCGAAATGCCGGCGCAGTTCGTCGTAGCCGCCGATCCGGTCGCCCCCGATGAAGGTTTGCGGAGTGGTCTTGACGCCGTGCTGCGCCTTGAACGCGTCCGTTTCCTCACGGGTGGTGAGCCAATGATCCTCCACCTCGAAGCCCCGCGCCCGCAGCAGCGCCCGCGATTTGAGGCCAAAGGGACAGATGTGGTCGTGCGTGACCATCCGGTACAGAACTGCCGAGGTTGCCATGGCCCCAGTATCCCGAAGGCCGGCGTCCACGGCCACCGGCGCCATCAGCCGCCCTCCTGTCGGACTTGTTCTGGGGCGCACGGCCCCCAAGAAGGGGAGGATGTCGGCGACGCACTGGTTCCTCTGCCTGCTCCCCCTCTTTTTCGGATACGTACTGGCGGCGCTGCTGTTCATGCACGCCAGGCGTACCGGGGCCGCCGCGGACTGGCGCACGGCCAGCCGCGAGCCGGTGGGGCTCGCCCCCGACCCGGCCGCGACGCCGGAGGCCGTGGTCCAGGTCTACGCGGCGCGGGCCCTGAGCTGGCGGGGCTATTTCGCCGTCCATCCCTGGATCGCCGTGAAGCGCGCCGGCGCCCGCCAATTCACTGTTCATGAAGTGAACGGCTGGCGTCTCAGGCACATGGGCTGCGCCGTGCTCGCGAGCCACCGGCCACCGGATGGGCGCTGGTTCGGCAACCGTCCGACGCTGCTCGCGGACCGGCGCGGCCCGGGCGTCGATGAACTGATCGACCGCATCGAGGCGGCCGTGGCGGACTACCCGTGGGCCGGCCAGTACCGCGTATGGCCGGGACCGAACTCGAACACCTTCATCGCCCACGTGCTGCGGGCGGCGCCTGAACTGCGGGTGGCCCTGCCGCCCACCGCCATCGGCAAGGACTACGTGGGCGCGCTGCCCCTGGCCAGGCTGCCGAGCGGCACCGGCGCGCAACTGAACCTGTTCGGTCTCGCAGGGATTGCCGTCGGCCTCCGGGAGGGTATCGAGGTGAACCTGCTGGGACTGCCCTTTGGCATCGATCCGCTGCACCTGGCCCTGAAGCTGCCGCTCATCGGCAGCCTCGGGCCGCACTGTCTCGCCGCGACCGACTGAAGCGTGCAGTGGCCGCCAAAATGCGGTCACCCACGACGTGATCGTCCGTGAGCACCCGCGGCCACGCAAACCGGTGGCTGGCCACCGGACTCTCCTGTTGCGCGTCGAATATACTATCGGCATACCGACAGGGGAGAACGCATAATGTTACGGCGCAACATCATCCCGGGCCGCCTGTTGGGCGGCCTGGCCGCGGCGGCATTGCTGGCGTCATCGGTGGCGAGCGTGTCGGCCGCTCCCGCGAGCGAGGCGGATTTCGCGGCACTCAAAGCGCAGGTCGAGGAAGTGCACGACCGACTGGAAATCCAGCAACTCGTGGTCGAGTACGGGCACCTGCTCGATACCCACGATCTGGTGGGCTACTCGAACCTGTTCGCACGGCAGGGGGAATGGATCGGCGGCTTCGGCCGTGCGAAGGGCCCCGCCGCGATCCTGGCGATGATGCAGAAGTACATCGGCACCGCGCCGTATGACCCCAAGGACGTGAAGGGCTTCCACCTGCTCACCAACATCATCGTCCACGTCCATGGCGATCATGCGACGGCATGGTCCCGCATCGTGTACATGGCGCGCAACAAGGACGGCAAGCCCGCCCCGGCGATGGGGGGCCACTACGACGACACGCTGGTGCGCGAGGACGGCCACTGGAAGTTCGAACGGCGCGTCGTGATGATGGAAATCCCGTACCAGGATCCACGGGAACTCAAGGGCGAGCAGCCCGTCAAGCCACCCCCGGGCCCTTAGGGCCGCCGTCGCAGGAGACAACATGACCCGTCACAAGGGCAGGGCCGCGGCCTGGTTCGCGGCGGGTGCCATCGCAGCGCTCGGCGTGGTGATCGCGCCGCGGTTCGTGCGGGCCGATGGCAGCGACTCGGCGGCCGAACGTCTGCAGCGTGTCGAGGACCGGCAGGAGATCGAGGAACTGTTCACCGCCTACGGCGCCACGCTCGACCGGCGCGACTTCGATGCCTTCGGTCGTCTGTTTGCCGAGGAGGCCGTCTATGCCGGTGGACCGGGCACGCCGGTTCACGGTCGGGCGGCGATCCAGGCGCTGCTGCAGCAGCAGATCACGAGCAACCCCTCGCACCTGCCGGCGCCGGACTTCCATCTGTACTTCAATCCGTCGATCCAGGTGGACGGCAACCGGGCCGTGGCCAGCAGCAAGGGCGCCTACATCATTCCCGATCTCGCCAACAACGGCGCCCGGATCGTGTTCTTCGTGACCTACGATGACACCCTGATCCGCCGGGAAGGCCGCTGGGTGTTCATGAGCCGCACCATCCACGGGGGGATCCCTGCGCCGAAGTCGAAATAGCGCAGGTCCCCGCGAAGCGGCCGCCGGTTCAGTACGTCGAGCGGATGAAATTCAGCACCGGACCCGAGACGCTGGTGTCGGGCGTGTCGATGGAGAACACCAGCGAGACGTGGCTTTGTCCTTTGAGGATGAGGTACTGGGGACAGTGCGCGTTGCCGGCCTCGCACACCGCATCGTGCAGCGTCTGGGAGAAGGCCAGCAGCGCCTTCGGATCCAGGGCGCCGCTGACGATCAGCATCTTGAAGGGGGCCTTCTTCAGCTCCGGCAGACTGGAACGGGCCAGCAGGATCTCCGGGCTCGGCGGCGGACCTTGCGGCGGAATGAAATCGGCGCTCAGCGGCGGACCGCCCGGTCCGCCGGCCGGCACGCCCGGCAGCGCGCCGTCGCTGCCCGCCGCGGAGGCCATGCCGACCTTGCTGCTGCAGGTCTCGCCCGCCTTGTTGAGCACATCGCCCGCAGCCAGGGCGGGAGTCTTGGCCGGCGCGATGTCGAACGGCGCCCCGGACATGAACACGGCGCCCTTCACGCCCACACCCATCGGACCCCACAGTTCAGGATGGCCCAGGTAGGTGCCCATCGGCACGTTGCCCGCCGAGTGTGCCCAGATGAAGATCCGCTGGGGATCGCCGCCATAGGTGCCGATGTGGGCCTCGACCCATTGCAGCATGGCCGAGATGTCCTTCGCACCACCATCCCAGGTGGGGCTGGCCTTGCGTTGCATCAGCACGCCGACCATGCCGTGCTGCGTGGCAAACCGGCCGATGTTGTCGTAGAAGGCATTGGCCGATTTGTCCTGGATCTCGATCTTGTTGCCGGCGCCCCCCGGAACGTAGACCAGCACCGTGCGCTTGGCCGGGCCGCTCCGGGCCGAGAAGATGTCCACGACGTCCTTCGGATCCGGTCCGAAGGATTGGTTGCGGGTGACAGTGATGCCGGGATAGGGCTGGGCGATGCCACTGGTGATGTCGTTCTTCGGCATCAGCGGCCGGTAGAGCTTCGCCGTGCACACCGGATCGACGATGGGACCGATCTTCACCAGCGAGGCCTCGATGGATGCCGGCGGGTCGGCATGGCCGACATTGGCCAGCAGCGCGACGACGGCCGCGCCTGCCACGCATCGCAACCGGCCCGTCAGCGACAGCGGATTCTTAGGATTCTTGCCTGTCTTGAATGTCATGCCAGCACCCTTTGGGTTTGTAATGATCGCGCCTGCAGGAGTGCGCACTATACGCTCTTGGCGCCGCGGTCGAGGTGCCGTCCGCTGCTGCAGTGACGCCGCCCCAGGGTCCGGTGGTGCATTCCGACACGCCGAGTGGACTTCTCCCGATACGATCGGGTTCGCGGATGCGCGACGGTGCGCCCACACCGATCAACTGCACACGTGGAGTTCACATGCCGACCACCGCGACTCACGCCCGAACCCAGAAACGAACTTCGGCCCGGACCGATGCGGTATCACTTCTGAAAGCCGACCACCGCCAGGTCGAGGAGTGGTTCGCGCAGTTCGAGAAAACCCGCAGCACCGCCAGGAAGTCGCAGCTCGTGTCCAAGATCTGCGACGCGCTGACGGTGCACACCACCATAGAAGAGGAGATCTTCTATCCCGCGTTCCTCGAGGCGAGCGAGGACCGCGACATTCACCACGAGGCGATCGTGGAACATGCGGGCGCCAAGAATCTCATCGCCCAGATCCAGCGGATGTCGGCGGACGATGATTTCTTCGACGCCAAGGTGACGGTGCTTTCGGAAATGATCAAGCATCACGTCAAGGAAGAGGAGCAGCCGGGCGGCATGTTCGCCGAGGCGAAAAAGGCGGACATGGATCTGCAGGCCCTGGGCGAGCAACTCGCGGCCCGCAAGAAGCAGCTGCAGTCGCAACGCAAGGCGTCCTGAAGCCCGGGCCGCTACTGGCGCTTGGCCCAGGTCCCGGTGGCCGCGGCGGGCAGCGTATCGGTTGCGCGGCTGCGTTCAGTGAGGTCCAGGGGCACCCCCTGCAGGAAGCGGTGGCAGTTGCCGGCGGCCACGGGCTTAGAGAACAGGTGCCCCTGACCCCTGGCGCAGCCCAATTCGCGAAGCTTCTCCAGCTGCTGCCAGCCCTCGATGCCTTCGGCGATCACCGGGATGCGCAGGTGCCGGGCCATCGCGATGATGGCGCCGACGATGGCGAGATCGCTGGCATCCGTGCCCAGGTCGCGCACGAAACTGCGGTCGATCTTGATCGAGTCCACGGGCCAGCGCTTCAGGTACGACAGGCTCGAGTAGCCGGTACCGAAGTCATCGATGCTGATGTGCACCCCCAGATCCCGCAGCCGGGTGACCCCGTCCTCGTTGGATTCGCCGTTGCGGCCTTCGCGGCGTTCGAAGATCGTGCCTTCGGTGAGCTCGACGTGCAGGATCCTGGGATCCAGCCCGTGCCTGCGGGTCAGCTCGACCAGCAGGCCGGCCGGATTCGAGCGTTGCAGCTGTGCCGCCGAGACATTGACCGCGATCGGTACCAGATTGCGGCCTTCCGCGCGCCACTGCGCCACATCCGACAGGGCCCGCTCCAGCACGAACTCGCCCATGGGCACGATCAGCCCGGACTCCTCGGCGATGCTGATGAAGCGTGCCGGGGAGATGAATCCGTGGGACGGATGCTTCCAGCGCAGTAGCGCCTCCAGGGCCACCACCTGGTTGGTCCGCAGCTCGACGATCGGCTGGTAGTACACGTCCAGCTGTCGGCTCTGCAGCGCCAGCCGCAGGTGAGTCTCGATGGCGATGCGCTGCTTGAGGCGCCGGTCCATGATCGGGCTGAACACTTGGCAGTTGTTGCGGCCGCGCTCCTTGGCCTGGTACATGGCGGTGTCGGAGTGCCGCAGCAGCTCCCCCATGTCCGCGCCATCGCGCGGGTAGAGGCTCACGCCGATGCTCGCCGTGGTGATCAGCGGCCGATCCCCGATGATGATGGGGCTGGACAGGGATTCGGTGATGCGCAGCGCGGCCTCGTTGACATCCTCGGTGCTGCGGACGGACTTGAGGATGACGACGAATTCGTCGCCACCCATGCGGATCACGATGTCTTCGCCGCGCAGAGTCTCACGCAGACGCTGCGCGACCGCCTTCAGCAGCTGATCGCCGGTCTCGTGCCCGCGGGAGTCGTTGATGTGCTTGAAGCGGTCCAGGTCGAGGAACAGCACCGCCAGGATCTGGCCGTTGCGGGCTGCGGTCTGCAACGCCGGGGGAAGGTGCGCCGCGAGGAACAGGCGGTTGGGCAGGCCCGTGAGCTGGTCATGGTGCGCCAGGTGATCCAGATGCTGCTGCTTCTCCAGGAGGCGCGTGCGCAGGGAGCCGTCCTGGCAGGTATACGCGAGCGCATCGCGACCCTGTACGCGCAGCGGATGGCCCACCATGTCGACATCGACGAGCTTGCCATCGCTGCGGCGCAGTCGCAGCTTCAGGACTGCATCGGCGGCAGGGGCGCGCAGTTGCGCCGCCAGTGCCTCCGACGACACTTCGCCCTCGAAAAGTCGTGCCGCATCCAAGCCCCTCAGGTCGGCGAGGGAATATCCCGATTCACTGACAAAGGCCGGATTGGCGGACAGCACCTGCAGGGTCGCGGCATCGAGCAGCAGCGAAGCACGCGGGGATTGCTCGAAGCTGGCATGCGACAGCAGGTGCTGCCGGGCGGCGCGCCGCAGCGTGAGCAGCTGCAGCCCCAGACCGGCGAGAACCGCGGCCAGAATGAATGCCACAACGGTCGAGGCCAGCGCCATTCAATGATTTCCGGTCCAAAACTACGGCCAAGTCTCGGGGATTGTCGAAAGGTCCGGCACGTGCGCAGCGCACAGTTTCCCAGGCGTGCCGATGGGCAGCGCCGGCAGATTCCCATATTTGGGACGCAGGGCCGCGGGGATGCTGCACTGCAGCGGGCGCCGCCGCTACCAGTTTTCCCTGAAGGGGCGCGCCTCCACTTCGAACGACCACGCCGAGCGGGGTTGCGTCGTCAGATGGAAGGCGGTGTCGGCGAGGTCATCCGGCGCGACGAAGAAATCGTCCGGTTTGTCCTTGAGCATCGCGCGCGTGCGCGGCAGGTCGACGACGCCGTCGATGACGACCAGGGACACGTGGATGCCCTGCGGCCACAGGTGCCGCGCCATCGATTCGGTGAGGCTCTTCTGCGCGGCCTTCGCCGGCGCGAAGGCGGCGGCGCGCGCGGCGCCACGACGCGAGGAGGTCGCGCCGATGACGACGATGTTGCCGCCCCCGTTCGCCTGCATCGCGGGCAGCACCCGTTTGAGACTCAGCAACAGCCCGAGCGCGTTGACGCGGAAGGCGTTCTCCAGGGCCGCGGCGTCGATCTGCTCGACCGTTCCCCAGGTGCCGGAGCCGGCATTGTAGACGACTGTAGCCACCGGACCGAGGTCCCTGGCGACCGCATCGAAGGTCTGCGCGACCGAGTCGGCATCGGTGACATCGCAGCGATAGGCGCGCGTGTCCGGAA
>DATJTJ010000089.1:0-10552 GCA_035503515.1 Steroidobacteraceae bacterium | reverse complement strand
CCATTGATCGCCGGTCACCGCCAGCCGCTGCGCGAGGGTGGCGCCCATGTGGCGCCGGGCCTGGTTGGCTTCGCAATTCTGGGGCAGGGCGGAAACGATTTCCGCCGCCAGTCCCTGCTCGATGCCGATTTCGGTCAGCTCGCGCAGGATTTCGGTATGCAGCGGGGCGCGTCGTGCCAGGTCCTTCCAGGCGAGCTGGGCCAGCTGCACTTCGAGCATGCGACGCAGGCTCTTCAGCTCCGAGGACATCGCGTCACTGGCGGCATCCAGGGTCGGAATGAGATGGCCGTTCGGCAGCAGCTCCGGCAGGTCCTGGCGCGGCTGCAGGGCGCCGGGCAGCGCATACGCCGCGGCGACCGCGCTGGAGATGGAACTCGTGAGGGGCGTTTCTTCCACCGCAACGGCAAGGGCCGCGGGCAGCGGCCGGAAGGGGCTCTGCGGTGCCGGCTCCAATGCCGGAATGACCTTGGGAATCCGGACCGGCTCCTCGACCTGTGCCGCGACGGGAGCGACGGGCACGCGCGAGGGAACCTGGTAAATGGGCGGCAGCGGCTTGAGTTGCGGAACCGGTTTGGCGGTGACGGGCGCAGGCTTCGCTGCGACCGGCGCCCGTACGGGAGCCGCCGGGGCCGACATCGGCTCCTGGTCCAAGGACGCGTTGCTGCCCAGCCCGTCCGTCTGCTGCATCTTCTCGGCATCGAAATCCATCGCGGCGGTGATCTCGACGCCCTGCGCCGTACGGCGGGTGGCGAGGATGACCGCATCCGCACCCAGGCTTTCACGGACGGCACGCAGCGCGTGCCGAATGTCCGGTCCTGTGTGGCGTGTGATCTTCATCTCAATTCTCCAACTGCTCTGCGCTGCGACTCATCATCGGCCGACCGCGGATACCAGCCGCACCTTGCGGTTGTCCGGAATCTCGCTCCAGGCCAGGACGTGCATGTTCGGCACGCTGGCACGAATGAACCGCGCCAGTGTCTGCCGCAGCGGCGGTGGCACCAGCAGTACCGCCGGTTCCCCCACCAGTTCCTGTCGCTGCGCGCTCTCGGCCAGGCGGCTCTGCAGCCGTTCCGCCAGACTGGGCTCGAGCCCGGTCGCCGGCGAATTGGCGCTGCCGATGGAACCTTGCAGTAATCGTTCCAATTCCGGGTCCAGCGTCATGACCGGCAGTTCGCCTGCCATTCCTGCGATGTCCTGCACAATCTGGCGGCCCAGGGCGACCCGCACGGCCGCCTGGAGGACGGCCGGATCCTGGGAGCGGGGGGCCTGATCCGCCAGGGTCTCGACGATGCTGCGCATGTTGCGCAGGGGCACGCGCTCGGCCAGCAGCGACTGCAGGACGCGCACGACCACCGCCATGGGGAGCACCCGGGGCACCAGGTCCTCCACCAGCTTCGGAGCGGTCTTGGCCACGTTCGCCAGCAGCTGGCTGACCTCCTCGTGACCCAGAAGCTCGTGGGCGTGCGTCTGGATGATGTGGCTCAGGTGGGTGGCGATGACGGTCCCCGCATCGACCACGGTGTAACCCATGCTCTGGGCATGATCCCGGTCGGAGGGGTCGATCCACACGGCCTCCATGCCGAAGGCCGGATCGCGGGCCGCGACGCCCTTGACCTGGCCGAAGACGCGGCCCGGATTGATGGCCATGTCCCGTTCCGGATAGATCACGCTTTCGCCCACCGGCACCCCGCCGAGGTTGATGCGGTAGGTGTTCGGGGCGAGGTCCAGGTTGTCGCGGATATGCACCGCCGGCACCAGGAAGCCCAGTTCCTGCGAAAGCTTGCGCCGCACGCCGCGGATGCGGCCCAGCAGATCGCCGCTTTGGGATTTGTTGACCAGCGGCACCAGGCGGTAGCCCACTTCCAGTCCCAGGATGTCCACCGGGCGAACGTCATCCCACGACAGCTCCTTGTTCTCCGGCGCCGGCGGCGGCGGTGGGGGGGTGGGCGGCTTGGCGGCCGCGGCCTCGCGCCGCTTGCGGATCGAGTAGGCGCCTCCGCCGCACAGCGCCGCCATGCCGAGGAAGGCAAGGTTCGGCATGCCGGGCACCAGGCCGATCACGCCGAGGAGGCCGGCCGCGACGCCCAGCGCGCGCGGATTGCCGAACACCTGGCGCTTGAGTTCGCCGGCCATGTCCTGCTTGCCGGACATGCGGGTCACGATGATGGCCACCGCCGTGGACAGCAGCAGCGCGGGAATCTGCGTCACCAGGCCATCGCCGATCGTCAGCAGCGTGTAGGTCTTGACCGCATCCCCGAAGCCGAGCCCGTGGCCGATGGTGCCGATCGCCAGACCGCCGAGGATGTTGATCAGCAGGATCATGATGCCGGCGACCGCATCGCCACGGACGAACTTGCTGGCGCCGTCCATGGAGCCGTAGAAGTCCGCTTCGGCCCGCACCTCGGCACGGCGCAGCCGCGCGTCATCCTGCGTGATCAGGCCGGCGTTCAGGTCGGCGTCGATGGCCATCTGCTTGCCGGGCATGGCGTCCAGGGTGAACCGGGCGCTCACCTCGGAGATGCGGCCGGAGCCCTTGGTGACGACCACGAAGTTGATGATGGTGAGGATGATGAACACCACCACCCCGACGGCGAAGTTGCCGCCGATGACGAACTCACCGAAAGCCTGGATCACGTGTCCTGCGGCCGACGGTCCGGAATGCCCGTGCAGCAGCACCACCCGGGTGGACGCCACGTTCAGCGCCAGGCGCAACAACGTCGCCACCAGCAGCACCGTCGGGAACACGCCGAACTCGATCGGCCGTGCCACGTTGAAGACCGTCATCACGATGACGATCGACAGGGCGATGTTGAACGTGAACAGCACGTCGAGCGCAATGGGCGGCAGCGGCAGGACCACCATGGCGAGTACCGCCAGCACGCCCGCGGGCACGCCGATGCCGGTGCGCAGCATGGTGCGCCAGGAGAGGTTGTTCGATGCAGCAGCGTCTGCCATGGATTAGTGCCTGGTATCTTCGATCGACGGGTCAATCACGGGGCGGGCCGGATGGGCGGCGCCGTGGCGGTTCGCCGAACGCAGCTGCAGCACGTAGGTCAGGACCTGCGCGACGGCCACGTACAGCGTCGAGGGAACTTCCTCATTCAGGTCGACATCGCGGAACAGCACGCGGGCGAGCGGCGGCGCCTCGAATACGGGAACCTGGTGTTCGGCGGCGATCCTGCGGATATTCGCCGCGACCTCATCCACGCCCTTGGCGACGACGATCGGTGCGCGCATCCGGTTCTCGTCATAACGCAGCGCGACGGAGTAGTGGGTCGGGTTGGTGATCACGACATCGGCCTTCGGAACCTCCTGCAGCATCCGGCGGCGGGCCGTTTCCTGCTGCAGGCGCCGGACCTTGCCCTTGACTTCGGGGGAGCCGTCGCTTTCACGCATTTCCTGTTTGACTTCCTGGCGTGACATGCGCAGCTGGTTCAGGTACTGACGCAGCGTCAGCGGCACGTCGATGCCGGCGATGATCACCAGCGCGCCCGACAGCACCAGCAGGGCATCGCCGGTGAGCCGCACGGAATGGGCGATGGCGGAATTGAGGTCCTCGCTTCCGAGGCTCAGCAGCTCGGGGGTCTTGGCGCGCAGGAACATCACCGCGACCACGGCCACCAGCAGGAATTTCGCATAGGCCTTGAGCAGTTCGGTGACCCCGCGCATCGTGAACAGCCGCTGCAGTCCGGCAATGGGATTGAGGCGGCCGAAATTGGGCGCGAGCGCCTGGAAACTCAGGTTCCAGCCGCCGATGGCCAGCGGACTCAGCAGCGCCGCGGCAAGCGTCAGTGCGAGGATCGGGGCGATGGCCTGCAGCGCCAGGGTCCCGAGTGCCACCAGGTCGGGAAGCAGGCGGTTCTCGTCCAGCACCTGCTCGCGCGAGAGTGAAAGTCCCGAGGTCATGAGGCCCGCGAAACCGCGCGCCATCCCGGCGCCGGCGACACGGATGCCGATACCCCCGATGAGCACCACCGCCGCGGTCGTCAGATCGCGGGAGCGCGGGATCTGCCCACTGCTGCGCGCCTCATCGAGGCGCTTTTGAGTAGGTTGTTCGGTACGGTCCTGGCCGTTCTCGTTCTCTGCCATGTTCAGATCCGTGCGCCCGAAAGCGCCTGCAGCAGCATGAACACCTGCGCGAGCAGGCGCTCAAAGGAGGACAGCAGCTGGGGCACGGTCACGACCAGCACCAGCAGACCGCATACCAGGATCACCGGGAAACCCACCGCCATCAGGTTGAGCGAGGGCGCGGCACGGCTGACCATGCCGAACGCGAAGTTGACGATCAGCAGGGCGGTGATCGCGGGCAGCGCGATGGCCAGCGAGGCGCTGAAGATGGTCCCGCCCCAGATCACGACCTGCCAGAGGTTTGCGGTCGCGAAACCCGTGCCTCCGATCGGCAGCGTCCGGAAGCCGTCGGCCAGTATTTCGATGAGCCGCAGATGCCCGTTCAGCGCCAGGAACACCAGGGTGACGAAAATGCTGTACAGCTCGCCGACGGAAGTGGAACTCACGCCGCGGACCGGGTCCAGGGACATGGCGTAGGAAAGGCCCATGCTGTTGCCGATCAGCTGCCCGCTCAGCGTCACGGCGTCGAAGACCAGCTGCAGGCAAAAGCCCAGCGCGATGCCGATGACCACCTGCTGTGCCGTCACCATCAGCCCCTCGATCGAGAAGGCGGATAGGCCGGCCGGAATCGCGACCATTGGCGCCAGGATCAGCGCGATGGCGCCCGCCAGCACGATGCGGATGCGCACCGGGACCGACTGACTGGAAAATACCGGCGCCACCATCAGGCAGGATCCGACGCGGATGAACGGCCAGATCACCTGTCCGATCCAGGTCTCGAGTTGTCCGGTGGTGAGGTTGATCATCGCGGGCCTCGGGCCGTTCAGTTGATCAGGCCCGGGATGCTCGTGAACAGCTCGCGTGTGTAGCTCACGAACACCTTGATCATCCACGGACCTGCCAGCACCAGGGTGGTGGCGATCGCGGCCAGTTTCGGGATGAACGACAGCGTCATTTCGTTGATCTGGGTGGCGGCCTGGAACGCGCCGATCACCAGGCCCGTCACCAGCCCCGCCAGCAGCATGGGCGCGGCCAGCATCAGCGTGATGACCAGGGCACGTTCGGCTATCGTCATGACCATTTCGGGTGTCATTGGTAGAAACTCGCGGCGAGGGTCCCCATGACCAGCGACCAGCCGTCGACCAGCACGAAGAGCATGAGTTTGAAGGGCAGTGAAATCAGGACCGGTGAGACCATCATCATGCCCATCGACATCAGGACGCTGGCCACGACCAGGTCGATGATCACGAACGGAATGAAGATCAGGAAGCCGATCATGAAGGAGGTCTTGAGCTCACTGGTCACGAAGGCCGGCACCAGCAGGCTCAGGGGCACATCGTTCGGGCTCGCGAAGCCCTTGCCGCCGGAGATGCGCACGAAGGTCGCGATATCGCTCTCCCGCGTCTGGTGCAGCATGAAGGTCTTGAGCGGATCGACCGCCTTGGTCAGTGCCGTCGTCGAGTCGATGGTCCCGGCCATGTAGGGTTTGACGGCCTGCTCGTTGATCCGGTCGACCACCGGTGCCATGACGAACAGCGTGAGGAACAATGACAGGCCGATCAGCACCTGATTGGGCGGGGTCTGGCCGGCGCCGATCGCCTGGCGCAGCAGCCCGAGCACGATGACGATGCGCGTGAACGCGGTCATCATCAGCAGGATCGCGGGCAGCACCGACAGGGCGGTCATCAGCACCAGCACCTGCAGGGTCAGGGTGTAGGTCTGGCCGTTGCCGTTGCCTCCCGAAACCGAAAGGGCGGGCAGGCCCACGTCGGCGCTGCACAGATGCGGCATCGCCACGGCGACCAGGGTCGCCAGGGCCGGCAACAACGCGCGCAACTTGCGGCTCACTTGCCCAGACTCCTGCGCAGCAGCGTCCTGAACGAGACCGCCTCCGCGCTGCCGGGCGCGGCCGGGGGCTGCGGCGCCACCGGCTCGGCAAGCACATGCAGCGCATTGATCTGCCCGGGAGCGACGCCCACCAGCAGCTGGGTGCCGCCGACCTGCAGCAGCACCGCGCGCTCCTTGGGCCCGAGGCGCACGTCGGCGACGACATTCACCACCCCGGCGCGGCCGCCGCTGATATTGCGCATCCGCCGCGCGAGCCAGGCGCAGGCGAAGATGGCGCCGAGCACGATGCACAGGGCCAGCGTCACCTGGCCCACGCCGGCGACGCCGGTGGCCGTGGTGCCGGTGGCGACGCCGGGCGCCGCGAAGACATGTGCGACGGTGCCGGCCGGGGCGCTGGCGCTGAATGGGGAACTGTTCATTGAGGAATTCAGGATCGTGGCGATTGCAGGCGGCCGGTCAGCGCAGCTTGCGGATGCGCTCGGCGGGGCTGATGACATCGGTCAGCCGGATGCCGAACTTCTCGTTGACGACCACCACTTCGCCGTGGGCGATGAGGGTGCCGTTGACGAACACGTCGAGCGGTTCCCCGGCGACGCGCTCCAGTTCCACGACCGAGCCCTGGTTGAGCTGCAGCAGGTTGCGGATCGGGACCCGCGTGCGACCCACCTCCATGGAAAGCGTGACCGGTACGTCCAGGATCACGTCCATATTGATGTCGCTCTTGGCTTCCGGAACCGAATCGGGCTGCAGGGTGCCGAACTCCGCTGTCTGTGCTTCTGCTTGCGCTGGCATGGATGTTTCCTCTAGGACTTCTTCAGGAAGGGATTGGCTGCAATCGCGGCCTTGACGCGGTTCAGCCGTTCATTGATCTTCACGGCCTGCTGGCCGCGGGAGATGCCGAAGGCGCCGCGGAACAGCGGCACGGCCTCGGCGTTCAGGGTGATGGAGCCGTTGAAGTCGCAGGGAATCACGTCCCCGGATTTCAGGTTCAGGAGCTCGGCGAGGGTGACGGTCGATTCGCCGAGCACCGCGTTCAGCTCGATTTCGGCGTCGTCGACCTCGTCGCGCAGCGCACTGGTCCAGCGCACGTCCCGTTCCGTGGCATCGCCGGTGCCGCCGGCGTCCAGCAGTTCGCGCAGCGGTTCGAGCATCGAGTAGGGCATCGTCACGTGCAGTTCGCCGCCGCCGCCATGCAGCTCGACGTGAAAGCTCGAGACCACGACGATCTCGGTCGGATTCACGATCTTGGCGAAATGCGGGTTGATTTCCGAATGGACGTGTTCGAAATCCAGCGCCAGGACCTTCGACCAGGCCTCCTTGAGGTTGTTGAAGGCGTGGCGCAGCAGCAGCTTGATGATGCGCTGCTCGGTGGCGGTGAAGTCGCGGCCTTCGACCTTGGCGTGCCGCCCCACACCCCCGAACAGGTTGTCGACGGCGGTGAACACCAGCTTCGGATCCATGACCACCAGCCCCAGGCCGCGCAGCGGATTGATGCGCACGATGTTCAGGTTGGTCGGCATGTTCAGGGTGTTCACGTAGTCGTTGAACTTCTTCATGGTCACCTGCGACACCGAGATCTCGGGGCTGCGGCGCATGAGGTGGTACAGCGTCTGGTGGAACAGCCGTGCGAAGCGCTCGTTGATCATTTCCAGCGCGGGCAGCCGGCCGCGTGCCACATGCAGGTCATTGATGAAGTCGTACGCGCGCGCCTCGCCCGGTGGCAACGAGGAATCGGTGCTGACGGCACCCGCGTCGATACCGTTGATCAGCGCATCAACTTCGTCCTGGTTGAGGATCTTTTCGGCGCCTTCGGCAGTCACAGTGGCGATCCCTCGAAGTCTTACTGCATCACGAAGGTGGTGAAGAGCACGGCATCGACCTTTTCAGGCTTGCCTTCGTTGGCGGCGAGCACCTTGCGGACCGCTTCCAGGGCGGCGGCGCGCAGTTTTTCCTTGCCGTCGTTGGTCGCGAGATCCGAGGCCTTCTGGTTGCTGAACAGCAGCAGCAGGTCGTTGCGGATGATCGGGTCGGCGGCCTTGAGGGCTTCGACCGTCTTGGCATCGTGCGTCATGATCTGGGCGGTGACCTGCAGGAAGCGCACCTGCTGGTCTCCCTGGAAGTTGGCCACGAACGGCGGATCGAGCGCGACGTACAGCGGCGGACCGGACGGCGGCGAAGGTGCGGCGGCCGCGGTCTTCTTCGGGGCGTTGTGCGCCAGCAGCAGCCATGCGGCGCCACCGCCGCACACCAGCAGCACGACGCCGGCGATACCGATGAGCAGCCAGGGCTTCTTGCGGGGCGCGGCTGCCGCTTCGGGAGCGGCGGCCGCAGCAGCAGCGGCGGGAGCAGAGGGAGATGCGGCCATGGGTTCAACTTCCTGCGCGACAAGACAAGGGAATCTCTTGCGTCAGGTAGTGCAACGTATATGCCATGCGCCCGCGCGATGGCTTAAGTCACTATGTTTTAAGGGATTTGCGGGCTGCGGTGAACTGTGAACGGGGTCTCAGTCGGCAGGCCGCGCCAGAATTCCGGCGCGGTGATCCCGCGACCTTCAGGCGTAGGTGTCCAGCAGCGACAGCCGAACCTGTGTGACCTGCGTCACACCCGCGCTGGCCGTGCTCTCGGTGCCGGTCGCCCGCGCGATGCCGGAACCCGGGAGCGACTGGGCCGGTGGCTGCTGTTGCGGAGGTTCGCGAAAGACGCCGGAGTCGCCGAGTGGAAGGCCTGCGCCGGCGAACATCTCCCGCAGGCGCGGCAGTGACTGTTCCAGTGCGGCGCGGGTGTCCGGGTGAGTGGCACCGAACCAGACGCTGGCCTGGCCGGACTGCAGGGTGATATGGACCTGGACGGGGCCGAGGTCCGCGGGGTTCAGTTGCAGCTGCGCCTGGGTGAGGCCGGACTGCGCAAGGCTCGTCACCCGGCTGCTCACCTCATCGGCGAAGGCGGCCGAAGCGACGGGCGCCTGGATGCTGAGCGTGGCCGTGCCGAGACTGCCGCCGGCGCGGGTCAGCGAGGCGGCCTGCAGTGCCGCGGCGCTCTGCGCGGCATCCGTACTGTCGGTACCGGGGCTGGCATGCGCAACGGGCGTGGCCGATACGGTGTCGTCGCTGTCCTGATCCTCCTGCGTGCCGGTCATCCCGGAGATCAGCCTCTGGACACCGGCCAGGGCACTGATGTTGGTCGCGACCGAAGCGTTCGCCGCCGCGGTGGTTGCATTCTGGGCGTCACTGGCCTGGGCCGTGCCCGGGTCGCCGTTCTGGGCAATCGACTGCAGTGGCGAATCGCCGGAGAAGCTGCCACTGCCGGCATCATTGGCCGCGGAACGCCCGATCCCCGGTGTCTTCACGGCGACCGGCGGGACGCTGGCAGCGTCGGCAGCCGCTGCGCCCAGCGCGGTGGCAAGGGTGGCGCCGGGTGTGCCGCTGGCCGCGACGGCCCCTACGCCGCCGGCGGCGGAGCCGGCGGATGTCGTACGGGAACCCGAGGCAGTGGCTGTCGTCGCGAGGGACTGCGGCGCCGCCGGAGTCATCATCACCTGGGCAATCCAGGCAACCGCGTCCGACGGCAACGTTGCGGATGAGTCGTTACCCGCGGTGGCGCTGCCGGTAGCCGCGCCGGCATCCTCCTGGCCGGAGGCCGCGCTCGGCGAGGGGCCCGAATCGGTGCTGGCGGCGGCGCTGCGGCCGAGCGCGGTGGCCATCACGCTGCCGAAGTTGATGTCGCCGTCATCCGCGGAATCGACCGTCGCGGGGACCGACTGTCTACCGGTACTGCCGGTGGCGCGGCTGCGCGGGCGCGCCGCGCCCTCGGCCTGGCCGGCCTGGGCATTGCGCGTCTGGGCGGAAGGACCTGATGAGCCGCCCCCGACCGGACCCGAGTCGCCGCCGTTGGCAGAGGCGCTCGAATCGCTGCCGGAATGTCCGGCGGCGCCGCTGGTGCTGCTGGACGCCGAACCGCCATCGGGGGGCTGTTCGTCGGCTGCCGGTCCGGAGGCGCAGTCCGCCATGCGGGACTGAAACGAGGACTTCGGCGGTATCGCACCGCCGATGTTCAAAGTGTTGAGTTTAATTGCCACCCGAATCGAGCCTCCCAGTTGCCGAGCGCTGGCCACGATCGTCGGATTCGCGCTGATCGCGTTGATCCCGGGCCTTCAGTTCCCTGGCCGTGTGCCGTTGCACGACCTTGTCCATGATCCTGGAACGCTGCGCGGCGCCTTGCCAGCTGCTGCGTTCCGCTTCGCTGTCGGCGCGGGCCTTGTTCAGCAGTTCTTCCTGCTGCCGGATGGCCTCGCCGAGCTTGGCCAGGAACGCGTGGAATTCGCGGATCCCGGCGCCGCCGATGCCGGCGGCGGCACGCCTGTCGAAATCGCGCAGGTAGTTTGCGTGGTATCCCTGCAGTTCCTTGAGCTTCGCCTCGCATTGGGCCACACGGGCGCGACTGTGGGCCAGGCGCTGGGCATGGCGGCGCTCCTTGTCGTCCGTGACCCGCTGGACCAGCTGCAATCTTCGGGTGGGGCTCATGACGCGTTACCCGGATCGCCGATGACCTGCTGCAGGTTAGCGAGGCTGCCCGCGAAGTCGACCCGGGTGTGCATGTCCTGCTGCAGGAACCGCTCGAGCTTCGGCCAGATGGCGAT
>DATJTJ010000088.1:0-25573 GCA_035503515.1 Steroidobacteraceae bacterium | reverse complement strand
TGAAGAGCAGCGACGACTGGCCGGCCGGCGTCGACAAGGACCGGCTGACGCAGCAGCTGATGACCACCCTCACCCAGAAGTTCCCCGGCGTGGATTTCAACTTCTCCCAGTACATCGAGGACAACGTCGAGGAGGCAGCCTCCGGGGTCAAGGGCGAGAACTCGGTGAAGCTCTTCGGCAATGACCTGCACTTGCTGGCGGCCACCGCGGCCCGGATCCGGGACGTGATGCAAGGCGTCCCCGGCATCACCGATCTCGCCGTCTTCAATCCGCTGGGGCAGCCGACCATCCGCATCGACGTGGACCGCGAGCGCGCATCCCGACTCGGGCTTGATCCCGGTGACATCAACGCGACCGTGCAGAGCGCCATCGGGGGTCAGTCCGCCGGGGATCTGTACGAGGAAGGCAGCGACCGGCACTTTCCGATGATGGTCCGTCTCGCCCAGCCGTTTCGTACCGACCTGGATTCGATACGGCGCATCAACGTGGGCGCGCCCGATCCCAACGGTGGCAGCGGCGCGGTTCCGATACCGCTGGCCGATGTCGCCACCGTGCGGCTCGTGTCGGGCCCGTCATTCATCTATCGCGAACAGCAGGAGCGGTACGTTCCGATCAAGTTCAGTGTCCGCGGACGGGACCTGGGCAGTGCCGTGCTCGATGCCCAGGCCCGGGTCGCCCGCTCGGTCACGATTCCGGGCGGCTACCACCTGGAATGGGTGGGGGAATTCGGCAATCTGAACGATGCCATCCAGCGCCTGAAGATCGCCGTGCCGGCGAGTCTGGCACTCATCTGCGTCCTGCTGTTCATCAACTTCGGCTCCTTCATCGACGTGCTGCTGGCGGTGAGCGTGATCCCGATGGCGCTCATCGGCGGCGTCTTCGCGCTGGCGCTGACCGGCACGCCCTTCAGCGTCTCGGCCGCCATCGGCTTCGTGGCGCTGTTTGGCATCGCCACCATGGATGGCATCATCGTGCTGTCCTACTACAACCTGCACATCGAGCAGGGCATGGATCGCGTCAGCGCCATCCTGCATACCTGCCGGGTGCAGATGCGCCCGGTAATGATGACCTGCATCGTGGCCTGCGTCGGTCTGGTTCCGGCGGCCGTGTCGCGCGGCATAGGCTCGCAGGTGCAGCGACCGCTCGCCCTGGTGGTGGTCGGCGGCATGCTCCTGGCGCCGGTGCTGGTGCTGTTTGCACTGCCGTCGATGATCCTGCTGGCCTCCCGCCGGCGGTACGTCCCGACTCCCACCGAGGGCATGGGCGGCCGCGAGACCGGGGATCCGGAGGCGCTATTGTGAAACACGCCGCCCTCGTTGCAATGCTCTGCGCACTGGCCTCCTGTGCGGTGGGGCCGGATTTCAAGCGGCCCGCCGCGTCGGTCACGGACCGCTACACCGACTCACCGCTGTCGCCCATGCTCGCCAGCGGCGCGGACGTTCCCTACGCGTGGTGGAAGATCTACCGCAGCCCGGCGCTGGATGACCTGGTCGACAGCGCCCTGCACGGCAGTCCGACGGTGGCCGCCGCGCAGGCGGCGCTGCGGCAGGCGAACGAGCTGGTGAAGGTCCAGCGCGCCAATCTGTTCCCCGGTCTGCAGGCCTCCTACGCGCCCACCCGCGAACGCGATGCGACGGGCACGCTGTCGCCGACCCTGACTTCGGCGCAGCCGCTCTTCACGCTGCAGACCGCGCAGGTGAGCGTGTCGTACATGCTGGACCCGTTCGGGGGCAATCGCCGCCAGGTCGAATCCGCGAAGGCGCAGGCCGACGACCAGCGCTATGCGCTCGAGGCCGCGTACCTCACGCTCACGTCCAATGTGGTCACCGCCGCCTTCGAGGAGGCGGCGCTTCGCGCCCAGATCAAGGCCGACGAAGACATCGTCAGGGGCGAGCGCGACGGACTGGACATCCTCGGCCAACAGCTGGCCCTGGGCAGCATTGCGCAGACCGCGGTGCTGGCGCAGCAGGCCGCCCTGGCGGCGACCGAAGCCCAGTTGCCGCCGCTGCGCAAGCAGCTGGCAATGCAGCGGGACCTGCTGGCCGTTCTGATCGGGCATTCTCCCGGCGAACCACCGCCGCAGACCTTCGAACTCGCCTCGCTCACCCTGCCGCAGGACCTGCCGCTGAGCGTACCTTCGGCGCTCGTGCGCCAGCGGCCGGATGTCCTGGAGGCCGAAGCGCAGCTGCACTACGCGACCGCCCAGGTGGGGGTCGCCATTTCCGACCTGCTGCCCCAGGTCAATCTCACGGCGACCTACGGCGGCGCCTCGACCCACCTCTCGACGCTGCTGGCCAGCGGCAATACCTTCTGGACCCTCGGCGCCAATCTCAGCCAGACGTTGTTCGCGGGCGGCGCCCTGTGGCATCACAAGCTCGCGGCCGATGCCGCGCTGGACCAGGCCGGCGCGCAGTACCGGACGGTGGTGCTGGGCGCGCTGCAGAACGTCGCCGACACGCTCTACGCCCTGCAGTTCGACGCCCAGGCGGTGGCAGCGAACGAGGCGGCCGAGGCGGCCGCCCGCGGCAGTCTCACGGCGACGCATGCATCGCTGACCCAGGGTTCGATCACCTACCTGGATCTGCTGAATGCGGAACAGGCCCAGGCACAGGCGATCTCGAATCTGGAGCAGTCGCGGGCCAATCATCTCGCCGACACCGCGGCGCTGTTCGTCGCCCTCGGCGGCGGCTGGTGGAACCGGGGGGACGCGCGCCGGTAGCGACAATAAACCGCAACATTCGCGGCATATCATGGCCTCGGCCATGAACTCGCGCCTGCTCACGCCTGCCATCGTCCTGATCAGCTTTGGCGCGGCGTTTGGGGTCATGGGCCTGCGGGGCGCACACACGCCGGCCGTGCCCGACGACACCGCCAGCGCGCAGCGCCCTGCTCCTGTCATCGCAGCACTGCTCACCGACCCGGTGCCTGCTCCCGCTCCTGCTCCCGCTCCCGCTCCCACGGCTGAGCCGCTCGCCGATCACCCTCCGCCGCCCATTGCGCAACCGCAGGTCGGGAACGATGAGCCCACCGCCGACGAACAGCCTGCCAGCATGACGCCTGACGAACAGGCGCAGGCAAGCGACGGCTTCCTCGATGCGCGCGACCGGGCGACCGAGCACGGCGCCCGATCCCATTAGGGCGCCGGATGTCGGGGTTGCGGTTCGCGCGGCTGCGCCTCGCGGTCACGGTCGTCCCGGCGCTGCTCTTCAGCGGCCCTGGGCACGCATCCGGGGCCGCCGAACCTGAGTGGTGTCCGCGGCCTGCCGCGGGCAGCGTGGTGCAGGAGCCACGGGATCTGCGCAGCAGCGGCGGCGTGCTCCGGCTCGACCTCACCGTGCGCAATTACGCGGACCGCCATGGTTCGATGCGCTATTGCTACCTGCTGGCAGATGGCACTCAGTCACCCACGCTGCGCCTGCATCCGGGGGACCTGCTGGACCTGCATCTGATCAACCGGCTGTCGCAGCCGGTCAGGCCCATGGCCCACGCCATGCACATGCAGCTCGAACTGGGGCACGCCGCCACCGACGCCTGCCGCAGTGGGGCCATGTCGGCGACCTCCACCAACCTGCACTTCCATGGACTGACCGCGCCTGCGAAGTGCCACCAGGACGAAGTGCTCCACACCTCGATCCAGCCCAACGATCCGCCTTTCGAATACAGGTTCCGGATTCCAAAGGGCGAACCTCCCGGTCTTTACTGGTATCACCCGCACATCCACGGATTCAGCGCTCCGCAGGTGATGGGGGGCGCCTCCGGTGCCCTCATCATCGAGGGCATCGAACGGGCCGTTCCGCAGCTGGCGGGCATGCCGGAACGCGTGCTGATCATCCGCGACCAGGATCTGCTCAATCCGGACGCGCCGCCCTCGGCGCTCGAACCGGTGGTGCCAAAGAATCTCATCGACCGCGACGGTGACGCGGCCAACAATGGCACCGGCTTCGGCAAGCCGGCCAAGGACCTGAGCATCAATTTCATACCGGTACCCTACCCGGACTATCCACCCGCGATCATCCGGCTCAGGCCCGGCGCGCGTCAGCTGTGGCGGGTGCTCAATGCCTCCGCGATCACGTACCTGAATCTCGCGGTCCTGTTCGGCACCTCACCGCAGCCGCTGGGTCTGGTGGCGATCGACGGCGTGCCCCTTGACTGGCGCGGCGGTTCGACACCGGCGGTGACTGCGGTGGACCACATCGGCATCCCACCCGGTGGCAGGGTCGAGTTCGTGCTGCGGGGGCCAGCGCAGGGCGTTCCGGGATTACTGGTGACGCGCACCGTCGATACCGGGCAGGGCGGAGAAAATGACCCCAACCGGGCGCTCGCCCGAGTGATTGCCGATCCGGACGCGCCCGCGCCCGCATCGATGCTGCCCGCGAAGTCGGCGCCGCTCGATGCTCCACGGTTGCCCTGGCTTGGCGATATATCTCCCAACCGGGTGAGACGACTGTACTTTTCGGAAAAGCTGGAGAACCCCGCCGATCCCAACAGCGCCACGACCTTCTACATCACCGTGGACGGCCAGCCACCGGCCGTATTCGACCCCGCCAATCCCGTGCCGAACATCACCGTGCGGCAGGGGGATGTCGAGGACTGGATCATCGAAAACCGCACGACGGAACTGCATGCCTTCCACATTCACCAGCTGCATTTCGAGCTGATGGCGTGGAACGGTGCCGAGGTGGACGAGCCGTTCCTGCGCGACACCGTCAACGTCCCCTATTTCTCCGGCAGGATGCTCCAGTATCCGAGCGTCCGGGTACGCATGGACTTCCGGGATCCCGACACCGTCGGCGACTTCGTCTATCACTGTCATCTGCTCGAACACGAGGATGCCGGGATGATGGGCGTGATCCGCGTACTGCCGCGCGACGCGCGATGAGCGCTTGGCTCGCGCGATTTAAGAAATCGATCACGCTTCTGCAACACGAACTTCCTACCGTAACGCTGGCGCGATTGGGCGCGCCTGGTCACATGGGAGGTCTCTAATGAATGCGAAAGGAACGGTCTGTGCAATCCTGCACGGCGCGCGGATGGCGGCCCTGTCGGTGGCGGTGCTGCAGATGTCGGTGGGCCCGGCTCTGGCAGTCGCCGCAGCGGCACCCGGAGACATCCCGAGCCCGGGCACCCTGGGCCATCCGGCGACGCCGTTCCAGCACGTCATCGTCATCATCGGCGAAAACCGCAGCTTCGATCACGTATTCGCGACCTACCAGCCGCGCTCGGGCCAGACGGTCCGCAACCTTTTGAGCGAAGGCATCATCAAGCTCGACGTTAACAAGAATGCAATCAAGGGGCCGAACTTCGAGGCGGCCCAGCAGCTCGCCGCCCGGGACACCGGCCCGCAGGACACCTTCCTGCTGAGCCCGCCGAAGCAGGAATTCCCGAACAACACGCTGCCCGCGCCGCTGACCGGCGGCGCCTCGGGTGCCCAGGGCTATTTCACGAACGCCGCCTGCACCGCATCCGCGAATCCGGCCCTGTGTGCCGAGTCGATCGCCGAGGCGACCGAAACGGGACTGCCGAGCGACTCCGCGGCCGATTCGGCCGACGCCAACAACCTGACCTACTACCAGTCCCTGGTCGCCGGCGGCACCGGCCAGGCCTCCAAGGTGCCGGATCAGCGCATCGCCAATGTCGCGAACCTGCAGGCCGGCCCGTTCCAGCTCACCAGCGGCACGCTGCCGTACATCAGCTACGCGGCCAGCCCCGTGCACCGGTTCTACCAGATGTGGCAGCAGCTCAACTGCGGCATCGAGCACGCGAGCTTCGCGAATCCTTCGGGCTGCAACGGCAAGCTGTTCTCCTGGGTCGAAGTGACCGTGGGTGCGGGCACCGACGGCACGACGCAGCCCGCCAATTTCAGCACCGAATATTCGACGAGCGCCAAGACCACGGGCGAGGGGTCCACGGCGCTGGGCTTCTACAACGTGCAGCAGGGCGATGCGCCCTACTTCACTTATCTGGCGGACAACTACGCCATGAGCGACAACTTCCACCAGTCCGTCAACGGCGGCACCGGTGCGAACCACATCATGTTCGGCCATGGCGACATGCTGTTCTTCAGCGTGCCGAACCCGAATGACCCGGCGCACAATCTGCCGGCGGTTCCGCCGAACAGCGTCGCGTATCAGACCAATCCAGGCGGCTACGGCGGCGTCGTGAGCGAGATCGAGAACCCGAACCCCGCCCGCGGCACCAACAACTGGTATACCGAGGATGGCTACGGCACCGATTTCAACGAGGGTTATCCGCAGTCGCAATGGGCGACGCCGCAGCAGAACGGCGGCCCGGTGATCTACGGCGGCGGTTCCTACACCAACTGCGCCGACCTCTCGCAGCCGGGCGTGCGCCCGATCCGCGAGTACCTGGCGACACAGCGCATCGAGGCGCACTGCGAACCCGGGCACTACTACCTGCTGAACAACTACAACCCGGGTTACTTCGGTAACGGCAACAATGCGTTCACCGACCACAATCCTTCCAACACGCCCTTCACCATCCCACCCTCGACGGTTCCCAGCATCGGCGACAGCCTGATTGCCGCCAACATCTCCTGGAAATACTACGGCGATCAGTGGAACGCCTACGTGCCCGATCCGTACGATCTCAACTACGGCGTGCCCGGGCCGGCCTCGGATGAGTACTGCAACATCTGCAATCCCTTCCAGTACGACACGTCGATCATGGCCAACAGCGCCGTGCGCCAGGAGCACATCCAGGACACGGTGGATCTGTACGCGGACATCGCCAACGGCACCCTGCCGGCGGTATCCATCGTCAAGCCCAGCGGACTCGTCGACGGGCACCCGTCCTCCTCGAAGCTCGACCTGTTCGAGGGTTTCGTGCGCAAGATCGTAGACCAGGTCGAGGCATCGCCCTATGCCGCGAACACCGCGATCTTCATCACCGAGGACGAAGGCGGTGGCTACTACGACTCCGGGTACGTCCAGCCGCTCGACTACTTCGGTGACGGCACCCGCATTCCGCTGCTGGTCGTGGCGCCGAAGAAGTACCTGCGCGCGGACGGCTACATCTCGCACAAGTACGCCGATCACGTGTCGATCCTGAAGTTCATCGAGCGCAACTGGGGGCTGGCGCCGGTCACGCACCGCAGCCGCGACAACTTCCCGAACCCGGTGGCCCTGCCGGGCAATCCCTACGTGCCCGTGAATGCCCCGGCACTGGATGACCTGTTCGACTTCTTCCGGTTCTAGTTAGGGATCTGGTCCACCATCGGGGCCGCCAGCCAGGCGGCCCCATTTTTTCGCGGCCCCCTCACCGAAAGGCGGTCGCCACCGCCTGGCCGCCTGTACGGGCCCGGCGCGGACCCGATATGCTCCCGGCCACCGTGAAGCCGGCTACCGTATGTTCCACCAGCTGCTGACGCCCGTCGCCGACAGTCTCGGCGCATCGTTTTGCGTCGCAGCATTGCCCGTCCTGGCGCTGGTGGTGCTGCTGGGAGTCCTGCGCCGTCCTGCCTGGCAGGCCGCGCTGGTCGCGCTCATCGTTGCCTTCGTGATCGCCGTGGGCCCGTGGCAGATGCCCGCAGGACCCGCCGTCCAGTCCATGCTGAATGGCGCGGTGTTCGCGCTCTGGCCGGTCATGTGGCTGGTCTTCAACGGACTGCTGCTCTACAACATCGCGGTGCACTCGGGCCGGTTCGACGCCTTCCGCGCCTGGATCACGGCCAATCTTCCGGATGACCGGCGCATCGTGCTGGTGGTGGTCGGGTTCTGCTTCGGGGCACTGCTGGAGGGCATCGCCGGCTTCGGCGCGCCGGTCGCCATCACCAGCTCCCTGCTGATCCTCATCGGCTATCCACCGCTCGAGGCGCTGGTGTTTGTCCTGATCTTCAACACCGCGCCCGTCGCATTCGGTGCCTTGGGAATTCCCATCACGGTACTCGGCTCGGTCACGGGGCTGCCCGCCGTCACCGTGGCGGCGATGGTGGGTCGGCAGCTGCCCTTCATCGCGCTGCTGCTGCCGTTCTATGTGATCGCCCTGTACGGGGGCTGGCGCTCCGTTCGCGGCCTCTGGCCGGTGCTGCTGGTGGCGGGCGCCACCTTCGCAGCGGCCCAGTTCGTCGCCTCCAACTACCTCGACTACACGCTCGCGGACATTCTTTCCTCCCTGCTGTCCCTGATCTCGACCCTGCTGTTCGTGAGACTGTGGCAGCCGACCCCGGACCCCCGGTACGCGATTGCCGGCAACGCCCTTGAGCGCGCGGCGGACCCCTCGGGCATACCCAGCTGGCAGGGCTGGGTGCCCTGGCTGGTGCTCACGGCGATCGTGATCGGCTGGTCGTACTTCGGCGTCGCGAGCATCGGCCAGCGTGGGATCGAGTGGCCGGGACTGCACAACCTGATCGCCATCACGCTCTATCACGACAAGCCGTATGCGGCGATCTGGTCCTTTCAGCCGCTGGCGACGGGAACCGCCGTGCTGGTGGCGAGCGCGGTGACCTGCCTGCTGTTCGGGGTCACGCCCGCGGCAATCGGGGCCTGCCTTCTCGAGACGGTGCGCCAGCTGTGGCTGCCGGTGGTGACGGTCATGCTGATCGTCGCCCTGGCCTACCTGATGAACTATTCCGGCCTGGCCTACACGCTGGGGAAGGGAGCGGCATCGACGCGGTACCTGTTCGTCCTGCTGTCACCCTTCCTCGGCTGGATCGCAGTGGCGCTCTCCGGCAGTGACACCTCGGGCAACGCCCTGTTCGGCAATCTGCAGGTGGTCGCCGCACGGCAGCTGCACCTGAGTCCGGTACTGTTTGCCGCCACCAATTCATCGGGAGGCGTCATGGCCAAGATGATATCGCCGCAGAACATCACGACCGGTGCCGCGGTGACGCAACTGAAGGGTCAGGAAGGCCCGATATTCGCCCGAACCTTCCTGCACAGCATCATACTGACGCTGATCCTGGTGGCACTGGTCGCCGTCCAGCAGTTCCTGTTGCCGCAGATGATACCGGGCGTGCCGGGAGGACCCTGAGCGTGAACGTGCGTCGCCGGGTTGGCACCGGTATCGCCTGTGTGGCCGTGTTGCTGGGTGCCGCGGCCGCGGCGGGACCTTCCGATGAGATCGACGGTCCCCTGATCCGGCCGCCCACCTCGTCCAGTGATCCCCGCGACCTCTCCGGTGTCTGGTTCATACGGCTCTACAATCCGCAGATCAATTCGACCCTGGGTCGGCTGCCACCGTTCACGGCGCGCGGTAAGGCGGAGTGGGATGCACGCGTCAAGGCCGAGAAGGACGGCTCGCCGATCGCGGATGCCTCCTCGTATTGCTGGCCGCACGGCGTTCCGCGGGTGATGAACTCGCCCTATCCGATCCAGATCATACAAACGGCGGGCGAGACGGTGTTCGTGCACGAAGTCGCGCACAACGTCCGGCACATCTACATGGACCAGCCTCATCCGCAGACGCTCACCGCGACGTTCATGGGCGATTCGGTCGGGCACTGGGAAGGAGACACCCTGGTCATCGATACCATCGGTCTGAACGACCGCACCTGGATCGATGAAATCGGCGTGATCCACGGCAAGCAGCTGCATGTGATCGAACGCATCCGCAAGATCGAGGACGGACACGCGCTGGAAGACCTCATCCGCATCGAAGATCCGGAATTCTTCACCGAGCCGTGGTACGCGCGGATCACCTACGCCTGGCGCCCCGACCTGCGGATCGCGGAATATGTCTGCGAGGAGAACAACCGCAACATGCCGGTGTCCGGGCACACGGTGGCCCGGTGACGCGCGCCCGGTGGGTGGCACGCGCGCTGTTCGGCGGGCTGATGCTCGCCGCCGGCATCCTGCGGGCGCAGGCGATCTACACACCGCCGCCGGGCCAGAATTTCGAAGGCGTCTGGCTCATCCAGGGCGATCATTCCACGGTACGGACGGTCGACGGCAAGCTGCCGCCGCTGAATGGCGCCGCGGCCAGACGCTATGCGGCCGCCCTGCAGGCGCGCCGGGCCGGCAAGCCGGACTTCGATACCATCCGGACCTGCAGGCCGCACGGCTTTCCGCGGATCCTGTTTGCGGCCTATCCGATCGAGATACTCCAGGAGCGCACGCAGGTCACCTTCATCCACGAGGTCCATCACATGCCGCGGCTGGTGTACCTGGACATGACGCTGCCGGACCTCGGCGACATGGACCCGAACTGGATGGGCCTGTCGGTCGGTCACTGGGAGGGCGATACGCTCGTCGTCGAAAGCCAGGGATTCAACGACCTGACGACCCTGGACAGCGCCGGGCTGCCGCATTCGCAGGACCTGCGTGTCGGCGAGCGCATCCGCAAGACCGATGCCGATACTCTGGAAGACGTCATCACCATCACGGACCCGAAGACCTTCACCGCACCGTGGAGCACACGGGTGACGTACCGGCGCCAGCCGGGACTGCGTCTCAAGGAGTACGTCTGCACCGATTCCAACCCCGAGGCGCAGGCGTCCGGACACCGATAGAGATCTTCTATCGGCCGGATCCAGAATGCCGATTGGGCGCAGCGCGGCCCGGGCGTTATCGTGCCGTCACGTTCAATCGATGCCCGAGGCGGAGGAAGCATGTCAACCGAGAGCAAGTGTCCCGTCGTGCACGGCCCCAGGCAGAACCGGGACTGGTGGCCGAACCAGCTGAGCCTCAAGGTCCTCGGCCAGAACTCTCCGCTTTCCGATCCGATGGGCCCGGCGTTCGACTACGCCCGGGCGTTTCGCGCCCTCGATCTCAACGCCGTGATCCGGGACCTGCAGGCCCTGATGACCGACTCCCAGGAATGGTGGCCGGCGGATTTCGGCCACTACGGACCGCTGTTCATCCGCATGGCCTGGCACAGCGCCGGCACCTACCGCGTGGGGGACGGACGCGGCGGAGCCGGAGCCGGGCAACAGCGCTTCGCGCCGCTCAACAGCTGGCCCGACAACGTCAACCTGGACAAGGCCCGGCGCCTGCTGTGGCCGATCAAGCGCAAGTACGGCCAGGGCATCTCCTGGGCGGACCTGATGATCCTGGCGGGCAACGTCGCCCTGGAGTCGATGGGTTTCAGAACCTTCGGCTTCGGGGGCGGCCGCGCCGATGTGTGGGAGCCGGAGGAGGACATCTTCTGGGGGCCGGAGGGCAAGTGGCTGGCGGACGAGCGCTACAGCGGCGACCGCGATCTGCGCAACCCGCTGGCGGCCGTGCAGATGGGGCTGATCTACGTCAATCCGGAGGGACCGAACGGCAGGCCGGATCCCATCGCCGCGGCGCGGGACATCCGCGAAACCTTCGCCCGCATGGCGATGAATGACGAGGAAACCGTCGCGTTGATCGCCGGGGGCCACAGTTTCGGCAAGACCCATGGCGCGGGCGATGCCGCGCTGGTCGGCCCGGAGCCGGAAGCGGCGGACATCGCCGCGCAGGGCCTGGGCTGGCAGAGCCGCTTCGGCAGCGGCAAGGGCGGCGATGCCATCGGCAGTGGCCTCGAGGTCACGTGGACCCGTACGCCGACGCGCTGGAGCAACGACTTCTTCGGCAATCTGTTCGGCTATGAGTGGGAACTCACCCGCAGTCCGGCAGGCGCGCATCAGTGGACCCCGCAAAACGGCGGCGGCGCGGGAACCGTTCCGGACGCCCACGACCCTGCGAAGCGCCGCGCGCCCTCGATGCTGACCACGGATCTGGCACTGCGCTTCGACCCTGCCTACGAAAAGATCTCGCGGCGCTTTCTTGCCCATCCGGATGAGTTTGCGGCGGCATTCGCCCGGGCCTGGTACAAGCTCACCCACCGCGACATGGGACCGGTCTCGCGCTACCTCGGGCCGCTGGTGCCGAAGGACGTGCTGATCTGGCAGGACCCGGTACCGCCGGTCGACCATCCGCTGATCGATGATCAGGAAACGACGGTACTCAAATCCCGGATCCTCGCATCGGGACTGTCGATTTCGCAGCTGGTGGCAACGGCCTGGGCCTCGGCCTCCACTTTCCGGGGCTCGGACAAGCGCGGCGGCGCCAATGGCGCACGCCTCCGTCTGGCGCCGCAGAAGGACTGGACCGTCAATGACCCTGCGGGGCTCGCAACCGTGATCGCCGGGCTCGAGAAGATCCGGGCCGAATTCAACGGCTCGCAGACGGGCGGCAAGCAGGTTTCGCTCGCCGACCTCATCGTCCTGGGTGGTTCCGCCGCCATCGAGGCAGCGGCCCGCAGCGGCGGGTTCGACGTGACGGTGCCCTTCATGCCGGGGCGCATGGATGCGACCCAGGAGCAGACGGACGTGGAATCCTTTGCCGTGCTCGAGCCGACGGCCGATGGGTTCCGCAACTACATCGGCAGTATCCGCAGCGGATCCCCCGAGGAAGCGCTCGTCAACCGGGCCCAGCTGCTGACCCTGACGGCTCCCGAAATGACGGTGCTGCTCGGAGGGCTGCGCGTCCTGGACATCAACGCAGGCCGGTCCCGGGAGGGTGTATTCACCCATCGGCCCGGAGTCCTCAGCAACGACTTCTTCGTCAATCTGCTCGACATGGGCACGAAATGGGAGCCCTCCTCCGGATCGGCGGCGACGTTCGAAGGCCGCGACCGCGCGAGCAACCGGCTCAAGTGGACCGCCACGCGGGTGGATCTCATCTTCGGTTCGCATTCGCAGCTTCGGGCCCTCGCCGAGGTCTACGCCTGCGACGATGCGCGGGAACGTTTCGTCAGGGACTTCGTGGCCGCCTGGGCCAAGGTCATGAATCTCGATCGCTTCGATCTGGCCCGCTGAGAAACGATTTATGCGTTAATGGCCCAATGAAAGCCGCGCTGGTGTTCCGCCGCAGCCTGACGTGGGCCGCCGCCATCGCAAGCGTGCTGGCCCTGGTGGCGCTGGGGCTCGCCGCACTGGTCGAGGCCGGCTACGGCAAGGCCTTGCTCGTCCGCGGCGTTGCCCTGGCGACCGGGCGTGAAATCCACGTCAATGGGTCCCTGCGGGTGCACCTGTTCTCTCGATCTCCGGAAGTGATCGCAGAACAGGTCACGATCGGCAATCCCCCCTGGATGCCGCCCGGCCGGACAGCCGAAGTGGACAGACTTTCGATGGTGCTCGCGCTGCCCTGGTTTGGCCGCCCCGCCGGCCTCGTGCGGTTCGACATGGAAGGTGCGGCGCTGCACCTGGTGCGGGAGGCCGATCTGCGCGCCAACTGGCAGATGGCCGATCCCGCCCATCAAAGGATCCATAAGAACTCCCCGATCCTCCGCAGCCTCGACGTGCCCGATGCGCATGTGGAACTTGCCGACGCCCGGCGACACCTGCAATTCACCGGGACGGTCTCGGTGTCGGGTCCGGATGACCCGCGCTCGCCGCAGCCGGTACGGCTTGTCGGTTCGGGCCAATTGAATGGCCGGGCCGTCACCTTCCGCATCACGGGGGATCCTCTGACCACGGCCAGTCACCACGTTCCCTACCGCTTCACCTTCAGCGAGCAATCCAGCGGCTCCCATATCCAGGGCAACGGCGCGCTGCCGGAACCCTTCAACTTCAAGATCGAGAATGCCGATTTCGAGGCAACGGGACCGGATCTCAAGGATCTTTACTACCTGACGGGCATCCACCTCCTGGATACCGGCGCCTATCACCTCACCGGCAGGATCCTGCGCCGCGGACTGCGCACCACCTTCTCGGACCTCGCCGTCACGTCCGGCCAGAGCGACATGCGCGGCAGCGTGTCCGTCGATTCCTCGACCTCGCCGCGACGGTTCGTGCTCGATTTGAGTTCGCGCAACCTGAAACTCGCGGATCTCGGCGCCCGCGCCGCAGGCCGCGCTCCCGGACCCAAACCTCCCCAGCTGCTGTCCGATGCCAGGATCAGTCTGAACGTGCTGCGCATCGGCGACGCGACGGTGAAATACAGCGCCGGGCAGGTGCAGATCGGCCGTGTTCCGCTGCGCCATGTCGCGGCGCGCGCCAGCCTGGACGGCGGCGTACTGAGCGTGGCGCCCGCGACGGCGCAGGTCCTGGGTGGACACGCCACCGGCCAGCTGCGGCTCGATGGCAGGAAGGATGTGCCGACCGCCGCGCTCGATCTCGACATCACCGATCTGCAACTCGCACAGATCCCGTTCAAGGATAGCGCTCACCCGCCCATCGAGGGGCCGCTGCGGATGCGTGTCGTGGTCAACGGAACCGGCCGGTCGGTGCACGAGATCGCGTCGAGCGCCAGCGGCACCGTCACCGCACAGCTGCGTTCCGGCGAAATCCGCGAATCCTTCGCCGAACTCACCGGTCTTGATCTGCGGGGCTTGCGGCTGCTGCTGTTCAAGAGCAGGAAGGAGACGCCGGTACGTTGCGCGGTGGCACGCTTCAAGGCCCACGACGGCACACTCACGGTCCAGGACCTCGTCGCGGACACCGATCCGATGCTGATCACGGGTGAGGGCCAGGTCGACCTCGGCTCCGAAGCTCTGGCGCTCGAGATTCACGGCGATCCGAAACATCTGCGCTTCTTCAGGTTGCGCGCGCCGTTGTTGCTGGCGGGGACCCTCGCCCATCCTTCCATCCACGTCCTGAAGGATGATTCGAAACTCAAGGTCATCGATCGCGGCAAGGCACCCGATGCCGACTGCGCCGCCCTGCTCGAAGACTCCCGCACCGCAGCAGACCTGCCATCGCGCCCTTGATTTGGCAACGGCGGACTTTGGTAATATAGGGAGGTCGGTCCTCACAATAACTCAACAGAGAATCAATCATGGACGCGAACAAGATCGTTGCCCGTGCCAAGGGAATGCTGATCACTCCGAGAACGGAATGGGCGGTCGCGGCCGCGGAGCCGGACAGCATCGGCGGACTGTATTCAGGCTACATACTGCTGCTCGCGGCGATTCCGGCCCTCGTCACCTTCCTCGCCTACACCGTCATCGGTGTTTCGGTACCCCTGCTCGGCACGTATCGGGTGGGCATCGCCACTGCGTTGACCAGCGCCCTGGTGCGCTACGCGCTCAGCCTGGTCTTTGTCTACGTGGTTGCGCTCATCATCGACGCCCTCGCACCCACCTTCGGCGCGGAGAAGAACTCCGTCCAGTCCCTGAAGACGGTCGCCTATTCGTACACGGCACTGTGGGTGATTTCGATCCTCGGGGTGATTCCGGGCCTGGCGCTGCTCGCAACCCTGGCCGGCGGCATCTACAGCATCTATCTGCTCAACATGGGCCTGCCGTCGACCATGAAATGCCCGTCGGACAAGACGGTGGGCTATACGGCACTGACGGTCGTGATCGCCATCGTGCTGTATCTGGTGCTGGCTGCCGTGGTCGCGGCCCTCGGGGGTCTGGGGCTGGGGGTCGGACGGGGCCTGTCGGGATTCGGTCAGCCCTCGGTCACGGGCAGCAGCGGTTTTCAGCCCGGCACTGCGGGGGCGGCGCTGCAGAACTGGTCGCAACGCGTGAAGGCGGCCTCCGATCAGGCCGCGGCGGCCCAGAAGTCCGGTGACAAGGATGCGCAGGCCAAGGCCATGGGCGCCCTGGTCGGGGCGGCGCTCGGCAGCAACGGCAAGGTCGAGTCGCTGTCGCCGGATCGGCTGCGTCCGTTCCTGCCCGATTCCCTCGGCGCTCTCAAGCGCACGCAGCTTCAGGTGCAGCGCAATGGCGCCATGGGCATGCAGGTTTCCACGGGCACGGCCACCTACTCGGACGGATCCCAGCATACGGTGACGCTCACCATTGCCGACACCGGATCGCTCAAGGGAGTGTTCGGGTTCGCTTCGGGCTGGGCCGGCGTCGAGCAGGAGTCACAGACCGATACGGGCTATGACAAGCTGTACAAGACCGGCGGCCAGCTGATCCACGAGAAGTGGGACACGAAAAGCAACTACGGCGAATACGGGGTGGTCGTTGCCGAGCGCTTTTCCGTCACCGCGCAGGGCAACGCGGACAAGATCGATGACCTGAAAGGCGATGTCGCCGCCATCAACCTCTCCGGCCTCGAGGCGCTCAAGAACGAAGGGGTTCAGGCGAACTGACCGCCGTCTGCTCCTCGACTGGACTGAGCGGCACCTTCACCTGGGCACCGATCGACAGCAGTACCGGAATCGCCAGCAGCGCGCACACCAGGAAGCGGCTGAACTGCATGCTGAGCAGCACGCCGGCCGTATAGGGACCGAAGATCGAGCCGACCCGGCCGGCACTCATGACGATACCCATGCCGGTCGCGCGAACCCGTGCCGGAAAGGTGATCGCGCCGGTGGCATAGACGGCCACTGCCGCACCGAAGATCCCGAAGCCGATGACAGTGGCGGTGACCTCGGCCAAACGCAGGTTGGTCGCGGCGGCCCCGAAGCCGACGATGCCCACGCCCATCGCCAGCAGTGCCAGAGCCGCCACCCTCCGGATGGGCAGCCTGAGGCCGAGTAGACCCACGATGATGCCGCCCGCCAGTCCTCCAAGGCTCGTCAGCCGCGTGATGAGTATGCCGTCCGCATCGCTGAAGCCCGCATTGGTGGTGAGCTGGTTGTTCCAGTTGAGGAAGAAATACTCGCTCACCATGAACAGGAAGTACGACAGGCCCATCAGCAGGGTGCGCACCAGGATCGGTTGACGCAGCAGGTCCAGCAGGCTCCCCTGGTCCGTGCTGCGGATGGGTGCGGGCAGTTCGCTCACGGCCGGCAGCCGCAGCCGCGCCAGCACGCCGTTGAACGCGCCCAGTGCTCCCGGACCGCGTCTCGCGGCCAGGATGTCCAGTGATTCAGGCAGCAGCAGATAGACCGAGCCCAGCAACACCAGGGAGCAGACTCCGCCGAACGCAAGGATGCCGTGCCAGCTGAACGCGGCGAGCAATGGCGGGGCGACGTATCCCCCCAGCAGCGTTCCCACGGTATAGCCGATGACGACGAGCCCCAGGGCGAGCGCGCGGGTTTTGCGGGGCGAGTATTCGAACGCCAGCGTCCCGAGGCAGCCGGCGTTCGCACCGACGCCGAGCCCCGTGCAGAACCGCAGCGCCGCCAACATCGTCACCGACCCCGCCGCGGCAGACAGCGTCATGCCGATGCTCATGAGCACGAGATTGATGAGGATGGCCGTGCGCCGGCCCCAGATGTCGGCGATCGGCGAGAGCGCGAAGCCACCCACAGCCGTGCCCAGCAGGCCTGCGCTGAAGAGCATGCCCAGGACATTCGGCGCGAGATGCCATTCGCGCGTCAGGGTCGGAGAAATGAGCGACAGCGCCAGTATGTCGAAGCCGTCGAGCAGGTTGGCCGCGACGCACAGGATGATGACCACCACCTGGCACGCCCGCATGGGCGATTCCTCGATGTGCCGGCGGACGATCTGTAAGCTCATGCGACCCCCTGCTATAGTGCTTATCGGCGTGCGCCAAAGAGAGCAGTGTTCATGCTGGCGGTCAAGGCCCCACACCAGATCAAAGTCAGGATTCGCTATGTGGTCAGGGGTGAACGGGCGATTTTCTATGCAGCCGAACGCGACAGGTCCTACTGGCCGGGCGACGAGCATGAAGTACTCGTCACCGACCTGCGCACCGTGTCAGCCCCGCCGAGCATCGAGCACAACGGCTTCAGGCTGCTGCAGCATCGCACGGCGGTGAAGGACCTGCACGATGCCCGGGAGGTCGAACGGACCTACTATCCCGAAGCCGTGGAACTGGCCAAGCGCCTCAACAATGCAACCCATGCCATCGCTTTCGGCGCCGTCGCCCGCAGCGACCGGCCCGACAGCAGCAACGGCCGCCTGCCCGCCTATGGGGCCCACGTGGACTATGGCCGCCGGACCATCGAGGACATCGGGCGCCCGATGCTGGGAGCCCAGGCGGATTACTGGTTCAGCCGGCGCGTGGTGCTGATGAATCTATGGCGACCGATCAGCACCGTCCAGCGCACGCCGCTGGCACTCTGCGACGCGGCCACCGTCCAGGCGGAGGATCTGCACGACAGCGAAATCCGGGGCGGCCTGGATGATCCGAACCGGCCGCCGCTGTACGGTTACAACCTGAGCTACAGCCAGCGGCACCGCTGGTATTACACCTCACGCATGCAGCCTGACGAACTCTACGCCTTCAAGCTGTATGACTCGGACGCCGGCCAGCCACGCTGGACCGGGCACACCGCGATCGACGATCCGGAAACCGCGGCGGACGCGCCGCCGCGGGAAAGCATCGAAATCCGGACCATCTCCTTCATCTGAAGACGGGACGCCGCCTGCCCGGTCACTGCGTCGCGCAGCTGAAGCTGCCCGCAGCGTCCTCCGTGCCCGCCACGCCCGTGAACTTCGGGAACTTCGGATATTCACACAGCGGCCGGGCGCGATGGGCTCCCGGATTGCCATCCGACACCACGAGCCCCTCCGGCGCCTTCCCCTGCTCCACCCACTGTTCGATCGCCGGCAACCCGTCGAATCTGCCATTGAACACCCCGAAGCCGTGGCCCATGCCCGGAATCAGGTAGAAGCGCATGAAACTCTCCAGCGGCTGCTGGCCGAAGCTTGCGACCTGGCGCCGGTAGTAGGCGATCGAATTGTGCGGCGTGATGAAATCGTCGGCCGTGCCGTGGGTCATGATGATCTTTCCGCCCTTGGCCCGGAACTTCTCCAGGCCCACGTTGGTGACGTCCATGATGGACGCGGCCACCGCGATCCGCTCCCGATACTTCTTCGGATCGAAATGCAGCGTGTCGAACTTCGGATCCCGGGTGATGATGTTCTTGATGGTGCCGTCGCCGGCGCTATAGAGCAGCGGCTCCTTCCCCGACAACGGATTGGACGGTTGCTTCACCGTCCCGAAATTGGACGGCCCGGAAAACTGGGCTCCCTCGAGCAGCGCCCACTTCGGGAACGCGTCCATGCCCGCGACGGGGAACCCGGGTCGGTACGCAGAAGTAATCCGCGCCACCGCCCGCAGCTGCGCATCCGACAGGCACGATTCGCCCTCGGTCCCCTGCGGGCAGCGCAGCGTCTTCACGTCGAACGCCTTGTCGCATGCGGCGACGTTGCTGATGATGCCGTCCTTCGCGCCATCCAGCCCGTCACAACGGGCCAATACCGCATCCGTGATCAGCTTGACATGGGCCTTGTCCATCCAGCCTGCCCCGTCGTCTGCGTACAGCGCCTCCCCGACGTTCCATGACCCCAGATGCAGCAGCGTCACGTTGTAGGCCGGAAAGTTGGCGACGACGCCATCGTAGTCATCCGGGTAGCGCGCGGCCGCGTCCAGCGCCTCGTGACCGCCCTGCGAGCCGCCGATGAAGTAGCTGCGATCGGGCGCGCGGCCGTAGGCCTTGCGGATGATGGCCGCCGCCACGTCATGCGTCTTCTTGATCGACTGCTTGCCGTAGTTCAGCAGCGCCTCGTCGTCGAGCGCGAACGTACCGTCAAAGCCGGGACCGCCGCGATGGCCGCCGTTGCTGCCCAGCGTGACGTAGCCGCTCCTGAGGGGCGTCGGTTCGCCGCCGGGCTGCAGCGTATAGGGCCCCAGGGCATTGACCAGCGAACCATCGTATCCGCCACCGCCCATCTGCAGTTCGCGGCCGTTCCATTCATCCGGCAGATTGACTTCGAATTCGAACACCGCGGTGGAGGCCGTCGCATTCCTGATGATGCCGGTCACCTTGCAGAAGTCGCCGTTGACGTTGCGCGGCTCCGAGGCCACGACCGCCGTGGCGTGCTCCACGACTGCGCCCCCGGTGGGCAGCCCGATCTGCGAAGCGGGGATCGAGAACCCCTGCAGCGATGCGCAGTCAACTGCGAGCTTCGTGGCGGCCTGTGAGCGGGACGTGACGAGGGTTGCGGCGAGGGCCATGCAAAGCCCCGCACAAAGCGCTTTCTTCATGATGAGCACCCCTTGAGGCGTTTCTTGTTCTGGCACGGATGGCCCCATTCTCGCACATCGGGGCGACGGTGCCGCGGGCGATCACTGCAATGCAGCAGTCCCTGCGGGCACGGCACTACGTCCATGGTGCAGCCGAACCGGACCACGTAGAGTAGGCCCCTGACACGTCCGGGGAGCCACATCGTGGGGGTCATGAGGAGCCTGACGCTGGCCGGCGCTGCACTGGCAGCCATGGCTCCCGTGTGGGCCCACCACTCCGGCGCGATGTTCGACGCCCAGAAGACCGTTACCCTTCAGGGCACCGTCAGGACCTTCGAGTGGGCCAATCCCCATTGCTGGGTCCAGCTGCTGGTGATGAAGGATGGAACCGCGCAGGAGTGGAGCGTGGAAATGGGCGCCACCACGGAGCTGTACCGCAGCGGTTGGCGTCCGCACACCCTGCAGGCGGGCGACTCGGTGACCATCGTCGTCCATCCCCTGCGCGATGGGTCACCCGGCGCGCAGTTTCTGTCCGCCTTCGGTGCGGACGGCATGCCGCTCGGCAAGGCACGGACCAGGACGTCCTCATGATCCGGCCGGTGGTGTCCGGCATCGTACTGGCCCTGTTGGCATCGCTGGCAACTGCCGCGCCCAATTCCGCACGGCGTGTTCAGGCCTTTGCGCGATTACCCGACTGGACGGGTCTGTGGGAGACGGCCCTCTCGAAGGCACTCACTACCGCCGGGGGCAGATCCGCGGGCACGGGCGGCGCCTACCTCAAACTGGTGGGTCATCCTCCCTTCAACCCGGAATGGGAACAGAAGTACCAGGCGGCCCTTGCGAGCCCCGCCGTCCAGGCGGCTCGTGATGAGACGCTGAAGGGATGCGGTATCGGCTCCCCGGAGTATGTCCGGAGTTTTCCAAACATCATGGAAGCGCCCATGGTGTTCCAGGTCGTCGTCACGCCCGAAGAGACGCTGTTCGTGATGGACCATGGCGAAGTCCGGCACATCTATACCGACCGGCGGACCCATCCGGGTGCCGATGATCTGTGGCCCACGCCCCTCGGAGATTCGATCGGACATTGGGAAGGTCAGACGCTGGTGATCGACACCATCGCACGGACAGCGGGAGTGCTCTCGATGTTCAGTCCCGCCGCCGAACTGAGCGCGCGCGCCCATTTCATCGAGCGGGTGCATCAGACCGACAAGAACACCCTCGAGGATCGACTCACCATCGACGATCCCGAACGCTTCATTCACCCTTGGGTCGTGACCTTCCGCTATACCCGGGCGGCCGATCTCACGCGCTTCATTCCCTACGACTGCGAGGCCGACCGCAACCCCATCGAGAACGGAAAACTCACCATCGCCCCGCCCTGACGTGCCGGTGCTACAGTAAACCTCAGCCGGCCAGGTACGGTGGATCATGGAACTGTTTGCCCGGGAAGAATGCATTTTTCACGTCAAGGGTCTGGTCTCGCAGGACCTTTGCGACAGATTCATCGATCTCTACGAACGCGATGGCCGCAAACACCCGGGCTACACGGCGAGCGCGGCCGGCGAGAAGCAGCTGGAAGCCCATGTGAAGGTCAGCACGGACCTGGACGTGGAGACCGAAGGCGTCTGGCGGGAGCCCTTCGCGAAGCTGCATGCCGCCGTAACCCGGGTCATCCTGAGTATTGCAGCCCAGTATCCCGCGCTGCAGGTTGCGCCGCTGCGCTGTACCGGCTACAAGATCCAGCACTACCAACGCGATCAAGGGCACTTCAAGTGGCATTTCGATGCACTCGGACCCGGCGGTTGGGACCGGCAGTTGGCGCTGATCGTCTACCTGAACTCCGTCGCCGACGGCGGCGAGACGACCTTCCACCGGCAGCAGCTGCAGATCAAGCCGGTGGCGGGCGATGCGTTATTTTTCCCGACGTTCTGGACTCACCTGCACTGTGGTGAGATCCCGCGGTCCGGGGACAAGTACGTGATCACATCCTTTATCCGATTCGAGTTCCCGGTCAGCCCGGACGGCCAGGCGTAACCTGGCTCTGGCCGGTCTGCAACTGAGACGCAGCCTCCGCAGGTGAATGGGAGCCGGCGGGGATATCAGCCCATGAACGCCATCGGAAATCGTCTGTCGCAAAGCGCGGACAGCCCGCACGGCCGCTGCAGCGGCGGGGGAATTGCGTCACACATCGCTGCAGGGGCCGCAACCCGGCCATCGCTTATTCGGGCCGTCCGGGCTAAGCTGCTTTGCAGTTCAAAATCAGCCCCAGGCATTCCTCATGAATGCGCAATCAAACACCACGTCGTCGGCGGCCCCCTCCTGGTCCGGGTGGCAAGGCACACTCATCAATGGGACCTACCCCCTGCAGCGTCTGCTGACGGGTTCGGAACGCAGCGCGATCTTCCTCAGTGAATGCCAGGAACTGGGCGTTTCCCGGGTTGCCGTCAAGATCATTCCCATCGAAAGGGTGACGCTTGCGCAGCTTTCGCATTGGAAGCTTTCCGCCAGATTATCCCACCCGCACCTGGTGCGGTTGTTCGACGCAGGCCTGTGCCACCTGGGAGGCCAGCCTTTTCTGTTCGTCGTCATGGAATATGCGGAACAGACGCTGTCGGAGGTGCTCGGCCAGCGGCCCCTCACGATCGCCGAAGTCCGGGACATGCTGCCGCCGACTCTGGAGGCGCTGGCGTACCTGCACGGCCAGGGGCTGGTGCAGTGTCGCCTGAAGCCGTCAAACATCCTGGTGGTCGACGATCAGCTGAAACTTGCCACGGACACCATCCGATCCGCCGGCGCGCCACGCGTCGGATTTGCCGAGCCGTCCCTATACGATCCCCCGGAGTCGACCGCGGCGGGGTACTCATCGGCAGATGATGTCTGGGGTTTGGGCATGACGGTGACCGAGGCGCTGACGCAGCGGGTCGCGATACCCGCAGAGCCATCGGACGGGTCCGATCAGCTGACACTGCCACCGGAATTTGCGGCCCTGGTGGGTCGGTGCCTGCGTCCCGATCCTGCCGAGCGCCCGTCGGTCACGACTCTCCAGGAGGAGCTCGGTTGCGCGCCGGATACGCCGCCGGCGCTGCCCGTCCCTGCGCAGCTCGAAGCGCGCGAGCAGCCTCGGGAAGTGGCAGAGGAGCTCCCGGAACCGCGTGCGGAACCCCAGGCCGTCGCTCCGATGCGGAATGCGGCCGACGGAAGCAGGCCGCTGCCCGTACTCGTCGCGATCGGGCTTGCCGTGTCGGTGCTGGCCGTCTGGGGAGCATCGCATCTGTTGCGGCCGCAGGCCGTTCCTGCAGGGTTTCTGGCCAAAACAGTCCCCGCAGTCGAGGCGCCACCGGTCGTCCCGGCGAAGGCCGCTGTACCGACACCCCCGGCGCACCCGCCGCCATCCGACATCGTCCATGAACAGATGCCTCATGCTCCGCGCCCGGCGCTCGCAACCATCCATGGCCGGATAAAGGTTTCGGTTCTGGTCGTGGTCGACCGCGGGGGCGCTGTCCGCGCGGCGCAGTTCAGGAGCGCCGGTCCCAGCGCGTATTTCGCCGCCATGGCCCGCTCTGCCGCCCGCAATTGGACGTTCGTGCCGGCAAACGATCCCGCCAGCCGCAAGTGGCTGCTGCACTTCGAATTCACGCGCGGCGGGGTCAGCGCGACCGCGACGCCCGCCTCCTGATGCAGCCGCCCCGGCGGAGAATCCCAGCCCCTGTCTTCATGGTGCTGCTGGCACCCTTCGGCGCCTCATCCGGCTATGTGTCCGTGACGTTGGCCTTCTTCCTGGCCAGGGCCGGGATGCATACGGCCGCCATTGCGGCCATCGTCTCCCTGTCGATCTGGCCGCAGACCTGGAAGATGCTCTGGGCGCCGCTCGTGGACACCGTCCTCGGGGCCAAGCACTGGTATGTAATAGGTGCGATCAGCACCGGGACGACCATCCTGGCACTGGGTCTGGTCTCCGCGACGCCCAATACCACCGTCCTGCTGATCGCGCTGGTCGTGATTTCCAGCCTGGCCTCCACCCTCGTGAGCATGTCCAGCGAACTCTTCATGGCTCACGGCATCGAGGACGAGCGCAAGGGCACAGTCTCCGGCTGGTCGCAGGCCGGGAACCTGGGTGGCTCGGGCATCGGCGGAGGATTGGGGCTGTACCTGGGACAGCGGGTGACCGCACCGTGGGAGGCGGCGGCCGCGGTGGGCCTGTTATGCATTGCCTGCATCGCAGGACTCGCCTGGGTGCACGAACCCGACCGCGGGCCGCGGCGGCCGCGCTATGCGGAAACGCTGGCGGAGGTCGCCAGGGACGTATGGGCGGTCATGCGTTCACGCGTGGGTCTGCTCGCCCTGGTGCTGATGATCCTGCCCATCGGCTCGGGCGGCGCATCCGGAGTGTGGTCGGCGATCGCCGGCGAGTGGCGTGCCGGTGCGGATATCGTTGCACTCGTGACCGGTGTGCTCAGTGGGGTCGCCAGCCTGGTGGGAGCGGTGCTGGCGGGATTTGCGTGCGACCGAATCGACCGGCGCCTCGCCTATTGCCTGTTCGGGGCGGCACTCGCGGCCGTGGCGGTCGCAATGGCATTGCTGCCCCGTACGCCCGCGATGTTCAGCCTCTGTACTCTTGCCTACTCGGTGGTGCTCGGCGCCTGCTATGCCGGCTACTCCGCGGTAGTGCTCGAAGCCATCGGCAAGGGCGCGGCAGCGACCAAGTTCAATCTGCTGGCGGCAGCTTCCAATGTGCCGATCGCCGCGATGACGGACGTGGACGGCGTATTCCACGACCGGTACGGTACCAACACCATGCTGTACGGCGAAGCCTCCCTGGCAATCGTCGCCATCATCGGCTTCGCGCTCCTGGCCAGGATGACCCAGGGCCGGCGGCAGATGCGCATCGCCGGGCCCTGATCGCAGGTCTCAGGAGCTACAGCTCCTGTGCGACCTGCAGCGCAAGCATCCTTTCGATGGCCTGCTGCTGCGCCGCCGGCAGATTGTGAACGTAGATCGCCACCTTGAATGCCAGCATGCCCTTCTTGACGAGCAAGCCGGACAGGGTTCCGCTGGTGAAGTAGTACGCATCATCCCCGATACCGCTCGCGGAGGTTACGGCGCTCGCACTGGCCAAGGACGCGAGCCTCTTGCCAGCGTCGTAGGAGGCGGCACTCTGCACGTGCAGCGTCACCGTTCCGCCCCCACTCCGGGTCGCGTTCCAGGTGCAGGTGATCCGGGAGGTGGGTGTGACATAGGTTCCGGCGGCTACCGCCGTGCCGAGTGCACTGCTGACCTGTGCGGCAGTCAGGAATGAGCAGGCATCATCCGGCGTCGCCGCAGCCGCCGGCCGCGTGATCGCCGCGGCGGTGAGCATTGCACCGAGCAGCGGGAGTTTCCAACGCATACCCGTTCCCTAGGGTTTCGACAGCAGATCCGGTTTCTGGGTGGCAAGATCGACCGGCACCGAGACATGTTCCTGAACGATCAGCCACTGGCCCTTCATCTTCCGGTATACGTCCGTGACGCGGACCGCCAGGTGCGTCCTGGTGCCATCCTTGCCCGTCAGTGTCCCTTCCTGGATGCTGTGGCTGTAGGCAACCGTCCCGACCACCGTGATGTCGAGGTCCGCGATCTTGACGGACACTGGGCCGGGGTATGCGGCGAGCACCTCTTCCCAATCCTTCTTGTAAGCCTGCCAACCGACGTACTGGCGCGGAGGCGTCACGTCGAATACGAACAGGCGGTTGCCCGTCGCGTAATTCGCCATGATGGCGTTCACGTCTCTGGCGATGAACGCTTCCTGCACGCGCATTTCCAGCGCCTCGATGCTGG
>DATJTJ010000087.1:0-24020 GCA_035503515.1 Steroidobacteraceae bacterium | reverse complement strand
CTCGTCGCGGATGCGGCCTGCGGCCCATGAACCGCGCCAGGATTTTCGTATCGCGGGATTCCTCCGCCCGATCGGTCGGCGCCGACGAAGTGGCGGCGGCCCTCGCCGCCGAGGCCGCACGCCGCGGCGTCGGGATTGAACTGGTTCGTAATGGTTCTCGCGGCCTGTTCTGGCTCGAGCCACTGGTCGAGGTCGAGACGGATCGCGGCCGGATGGCCTATGGGCCGGTCATGGCCTCAGGCGTGCCGCAGCTGTGGGACGCCGGCTTTCTCAAGGGCGGTGCGCATCCGCTGCAGCTAGGGCTCACCGAGGAGATTGCGTTCTTCAAGAACCAGGAACGGCTGACCTTTGCCCGGGTGGGGCTGACCGACCCGGTCAGCCTCCAGGATTACCTGGACCACGGCGGCTATCGCGGTCTTGAGGCGGCACTCGCGGCGAGCCCCGCCGGAATCGTCAGCGCGGTCACGCAGTCCGGGCTTCGCGGCCGCGGCGGTGCGGCGTTCCCGGCCGGAATCAAGTGGCAGACCGTTCTGGCCACGGCCGCCGACCAGAAGTACGTCGTCTGCAACGCGGACGAGGGGGATTCGGGGACGTTCTCCGACCGGATGATCATGGAGGGCGATCCCTTCGTCCTTATCGAAGGAATGACCATAGCGGGGCTGGCTACGGGCGCGACGCGTGGCTTCATCTACCTGCGCTGCGAGTATCCCGACGCCAGGGCGGCGCTGCAGGCGGCAATCGCGGCGGCGTCGCAGGCCGGTTACCTGGGCGGCAACGTCCGCGGCAGCGGCCGGGCGTTTGACCTCGAGATCCGGCTCGGGGCCGGCGCCTACATCTGTGGGGAGGAGACCGCATTGCTCGAGTCCCTCGAGGGCAAGCGTGGCCAGGTGCGCTTCAAGCCGCCCCTGCCCGCCATCCAGGGACTCTTCGGCAAGCCCACGGTCATCAACAACGTCATCACGCTGGCCTCCGTGCCCGTGATTCTCGAGCGTGGCGCGGACCATTACCGTGACTTCGGAATGGGCCGCTCGCGCGGCACGCTGCCGATTCAGCTCACGGGCAACATCAGGCACGGAGGGCTCATCGAGAAGGCCTTCGGCGTGACGTTGCGCGAACTGCTCTACGACTACGGCGGCGGCTCGCTCAGCGGCCGGCCCATCCGGGCCGTACAGGTGGGGGGACCCCTGGGCGCATATCTGCCCGAATCCCAGTTCGATACACCGATCGACTATGAGGCCTTTGCGGCGATCGGCGCCATGCTGGGGCATGGCGGCATCGTGGTATTCGACGACACCGTCGACATGGCGGCACAGGCGCGCTACGCCATGCAGTTCTGCGCGACCGAATCCTGCGGCAAGTGCACTCCCTGCCGCATCGGCTCGACCCGCGGCGTCGAAGTCATCGATCGGCTGATTGCGGGACAGGACCCGGCGGCGCAGGAGGCCCTGCTGCGGGACCTTTGCGAAACCATGACCCACGGCTCGCTGTGCGCGCTTGGCGGACTGACCCCTTACCCGGTGGTTTCCGCGCTGAATCACTTTCCACAGGATTTCGCATGCAATCCATAGCCGAGAACGACCTGGGTACACCGGCGCGGACCAGCGGCCGACTCCTCACCCTGACGATAGATGATCGGGAGGTGACCGTGCCGGAGGGGACGTCCGTCATGCGGGCGGCCGCCCTGGTGGGAACCTCGATTCCGAAGCTGTGTGCGACCGATCAGCTGGAGGCATTCGGATCGTGCCGGATGTGTCTGGTAAAGATCGAAGGCATGAAGGGGCTTCCGGCCTCGTGCACGACGCCGGTGGCACAGGGCATGAGGGTGACTACGCAGAACCGGCAACTCGCCGAAATTCGCCGCGGCGTGATGGAACTGTACATCTCCGATCATCCGCTGGACTGCCTCACATGCCCCGCAAACGGGCACTGCGAGCTGCAGGACATGGCCGGCGTCGTGGGCCTGCGCGAGGTGCGCTACGGCTACGAGGGCGCGAGCCACCTGCAGGCCAGGAAGGACACCAGCAATCCCTATTTCACCTTCGATCCCAGCAAGTGCATCGTCTGCTCGCGCTGCGTGCGCGCCTGCGACGAGCAGCAAGGCACGCTGGCGCTGACGATCCAATCGCGGGGCTTCGACTCCAAGGTCGCGGCGAGCCAGGACGACCCTTTCATGGATTCCGAGTGTGTCTCCTGCGGTGCCTGCGTGCAGGCCTGCCCCACGGCCACGCTCTCGGAGAACACGCTGATCGCGAAGGGTCAGGCCGAGCACAGCGTGACGACGACGTGCGCCTACTGCGGTGTCGGGTGCTCGTTCCGCGCGGAGATGAAGGGCGAGGAGATCGTGCGCATGGTGCCCCACAAGGACGGGCATGCGAACCATGGACATTCGTGCATCAAGGGCCGCTTCGCAATCGGTTATGCCTCGCATCCGGATCGCATCGTCAAGCCCATGATCCGCGCCCGGATTTCCGATCCCTGGCGCGAGGTCAGCTGGGAAGAGGCTATTGCCTACGCGGCGAGCGAACTCAAGCGCATCCAGGCCACGTATGGCCGTGATGCCATCGGCGGCATCACCTCCTCGCGCTGCACGAACGAGGAGACCTATCTGGTGCAGAAGCTGGTGCGGGCCGGCTTCGGCAACAACAACGTCGACACCTGCGCGCGGGTCTGCCATTCGCCAACGGGCTACGGGCTCAAGAACACCCTCGGGGAATCCGCCGGCACCCAGACCTTCGACTCCGTCATGCAGGCGGATGTGATCTTCGTCATCGGCGCAAATCCCACCGACGGTCACCCGGTGTTCGCCTCCCAGATGAAACGCCGGCTGCGACAGGGCGCGCGCCTGATCGTTGCCGACCCGCGCCGCACGGATCTCGTGCGCTCCCCGCACATCGCGGCTGACTACCATCTGAATCTCAGGCCCGGCACCAACGTCGCGCTGATCAATGCCCTCGCGCATGTGATCGTCACGGAGGGCATGGTCAAAGAGGACTATGTGCGCGAGCGCTGCGACCTGGCGTCGTTCGAAAAGTGGCGCAAATTCGTGGCCGATCCGCGCCACGCGCCGGAGGTTCTGGAAGAGGTGACCGGTGTGCCGGCCGCGTCGCTGCGGGGGGCGGCACGCCTGTACGCCACTGCCGGCAACGGCGCCATCTACTATGGCCTCGGCGTCACCGAGCACAGCCAGGGTTCGACCATGGTCATGGGGATCGCGAACCTGGCGATGGCCACGGGCAACGTCGGGCGTGAAGGCGTGGGCGTCAACCCGTTGCGGGGGCAGAACAACGTGCAGGGTTCCTGCGACATGGGCTCCTTCCCGCACGAGTTTCCAGGATACCGGCACGTGGCAGACGATGCCGTGCGCTCGCAATTCGAACGGGCATGGGGACTGCCGCTGCGGTCCGAACCGGGACTGCGCATTCCCAACATGTTCGAGGCGGCGCTCGATGGGGAATTCAAGGCGCTGTACATCGAGGGCGAGGACATCGCGCAATCCGATCCCAATACCCAGCATGTCACGGCATCGCTCACCGCAATGGAATGCATCATCGTCCAGGACCTGTTTCTGAACGAGTCCGCCAAGTTTGCGCACGTGTTCCTGCCCGGCTCCTCATTCCTCGAGAAGGACGGCACCTTCACCAATGCCGAGCGCCGCATATCCCGGGTGCGGCGCGTGATGAAGCCGAAGTCGGGCTACGCCGACTGGGAGATCACGCAACTGCTGGCGAATGCAATGGGCCTGCCGATGAACTACACGCACCCGTCGCAGATCATGGCGGAGATCGCAAGCCTCACGCCGACCTTTGCGGGAGTGAGCTACGAGCTGATCGATCGGCAGGGGAGCGTGCAATGGCCCTGCAATGCCGATCATCCCCAAGGTACACCCACCATGCACGTTGGCGCCTTCGTCCGCGGCAGGGGCCAGTTCCTGCTCACCGAATATGTGCCGACACGCGAGCGGGTGAATGCGAAGTACCCCCTGATCCTCACAACCGGGCGCATCCTCAGCCAGTACAACGTCGGCGCGCAGACGCGCAGGACCGAGAACTCGCGCTGGCATGAGGAGGATCGCCTGGAGATCCACCCGCACGATGCCGAACATCGCGGCGTTGTCGAGGGTGACTGGGTCGGCATCGTCAGCCGCGCCGGCGAGACGGTACTGCGCGCCCGCGTGACCGATCGCGTGCAGCCCGGGGTGGTCTATACGACCTTCCATTTCCCGGAGTCCGGGGCGAACGTGATCACGACGGAGAATTCCGACTGGGCAACCAATTGCCCCGAATACAAGGTCACGGCCGTCGAGGTGACCCGTGTGAGTCGGCCGTCGCAGTGGCAGCGAAGGTTTCAGGAGTTCACCAGCGCGCAGCAGGCACTCGTTGGGCAGGCGGATGTGTTCGTCAAATGAAGCCGTCCCCGCCATGACGGCGACGTCCCACCGCGATGGCGGCGAGCGCCTGATGGCTATGGCCAATGACATCGGCGACTATTTCCGGCCGCAGAGCCGCGAAGAGGCGATTGCCGGTATCGCGAACCACATCGAGCGCTTCTGGACTCCCCGGATGCGGGCCAGACTGGCTGCATATGTCGCGCAGGGAGCCGCGGGGCTCGATGAGCTGCCGCGGGCCGCGCTGGAGCGGCTTGGCGGGCGGCCATAGGGCTCGTCCATTCCCCTGCCGACGCGCAGCTCAGGTATTGTTCGTGGATGCACCGCCCCCACTCCCATCCGCGCCTGCAGCAGCGTCTCAGCCGATCACACGAATGGTGGGTATATGGCTCCTCGGGCACGCTTGCCGCGTCGGGCATCGGATGGCTGGTATGCCATTTTCTGGTGAAATCCGCGGCGCTCGGCCCCAACCCGCTCGAAGTGTGGTGGCTGCGTCTGCATGGGGCGGCACTGGTGGGATTCCTGATCGTCTTCGGTACCGTGATGCCGGCCCACGTGGTGTACGGCTGGCGCCATCGGCTCAACCGGGGGACGGGTATTGCCATGCTGCTGGTGATCGGCATCCTGGCATTGTCGGGATACGGGCTTTACTACCTGGTGGATGATCAATGGCGTTCAGCGGCCAGCACTTTGCACTGGCTGGTGGGACTTTGCGCCATGGCCGTCGTGGTGGCGCACGCCATCCTGGGCAAACAGTCCGCACACGCAAGACTTCGAAGCGGGGGCATGGCGCGCTCTGAACTCAGGCGCCAGCATCACCCGGCGCGCCACAAGGTCAGTGAATAGGCGCCAGCCGAATGCAGCGCGCCTCGCAGGCCTCAAAGGCGGTCCGGGCGACTCCCGGTGCCGCGAACAGGGCGATTTTGGTCAGCGCGTCCGCCGTCATGCAGCTGGAAGCGAGGACGCTGACGCTGTCAGCCGCCGCGTATGATTCGCCCGTGCGTGGATCCAGCAGTGCATTTTCCGGTCCGGCCGTGCTGCGGCGCTGGCTGCCGAAGGCCGATGAGGTTGCCAGGGCCCCGCAATGAATGGAGAGTTCGTGCGCCACTGCGTGGGCGCTGCGTGGATGCCGGATCGCCACGCTGTGTGCCTGAGGGCCTGACACTCTCAGGTCCCCGCCCGCATTGACGACCACGTCCGGGATGTTCAGCCCCACGAGATGCTCCAGGGCGAGGTCCACCGCATACCCTTTGGCAATGCCGCCCAGATCCACCCAGAGAGGCCGGTGAAAGCGGATCCCTTGCCCGCACAGTTCGATATCGCGCCAGCTCGCGGCCCGGTCCGGGCACTCCGGCAAGGGTGGCGCATCGACCGGATACGGCAGCAGGCCGCGGCGGGTGAGGGTTCCGGCGATGCAGGGATCGAAGGCGCCCTCGCTGAGGCGGGCAAAATGCAGGGCAGCGGCCAGAACCGCCCGCGTATGCGCGTGAAGGCTCTGTCTCGAGGTCGCGGCCTGGCGATTGAGCCTGGAGAGGTCACTGCCGGGGTCGTGCCAGCTCATCAGACGGTGCACCAGGGAAATCTGCGCGAATGCGGCATCCACCGCGGCATGCAGTCTCGCGGGGGGCAGCGGCGATGCCACGCTGATCTGCACGATCGTGCCCAGCAGCGGTCGGGCGCGATGCACCTGGTTCATGGGTGGACCCTAGCGGCCCGCGATGGCGATCGCATAGGTCGCAAGCAGCCGCCGGATACCGTCCGTGACATGCTCGCTCGACAGGGTGGCGCCGCTGATGTTCTGGATTCCGCGTCCTACCTTGACGGTGTCCCCATGTTTCAGTCCGACGAACTGGTGCAGCCATCTCGAATTGCGCACCTGGCCGCCATAGGCTTCGCGATATTCGAGGATCTCGACGCCGCGAACCTTGCCGTCTGCATCCAGCGCCACCGCGTAGCGGATCAGGTCGTGTTTGCCGATGACCGAATCGGTGAAGAAATAGCCGTCGCCGGCTTTCCATGCCGCCAGCGAGCCCGGGAAAACCTGTACGCCGCAGTCCTTCTCGATCGCCGCCACCTGCGCGGCCGATAGCGCCAGGGGCATGGGCAGCAGCGCCTGGCCGGGAAACAGCAGTGCCTGCGCCTGTTCCACGCTCAGGTAGACGATGGCCTGGGCGTCGTGACAGACGACCAGGGCGGCGGGCAAAACCAGGAAGCGCGGGTTCAGAACGCCAACCCCAGGCCCAGGTCGAACCGCGAGAAGTCCTTGTTGACTTCGAACACCTGGTAGTCGGCCTTCAGGACGACGTGCGGGTCCAGATAGAAACTGGCTCCGAAGGTCCAGACGCGGTCGTTCGGCACGGGCCAGGGCAGACCGTCGACCGCCAGGCCGGTCGGCGTGGTGCTGAATCCGGGCGCTATGCCCTGGTAGGCATGGCCCATGTCAAAGTGCTCCCAGCGTGCGAAGGGGCTGAACCGATAACGGTCGGTCTGCCAGACCGTATAGGCGCCCTGCAGGTAGTAGCCGAGGAACTGCGACGGAATCGGATTCGAGACTCCCGTATTGTCCAGGTTGTAGGTTGCGGTCTTCGTGATCTGGCCGCGCGCGAAGACCGCGGAGAACTCCGCGGCACCCGGTGTCCAGCGCGCGTGTGTTTCCCACAGGGACAGGCGGCTGTCCGGAAGCCCGGCCGGAACCACGGGTATCGCCAGCTTGCCGCTGAAGATCGCGGCGCCGGCGAGCAGCCCGGGCAGACCCGTGTACTCGAGAGACAGGTACTGCGAGAGGTTCTGCGCGTTCGAAAGCGCCAGCTCCTGGTGCATGGCCTGCATCGGCGCGACGTCGCTGTCTTCCAGGTCCAGGGCCGTCCGGTACTGGGGATTCTCGGGATTGTTGTTCCAGCCGCCGAGGTCGAGCCCGGTGGTCACACCCAGATCCCACGTGAGCCCGTAGTCGGTGGATCCGTGCAGGCCCAGGCCACCCTCGCGCCAGGTGCTGGGAATGATCAGCGTCTCGACGAAGTTGCGCTGCACGCCGTAGAAGTTCGTGGGCTCATGGTGTTCGTTCAACAACCCGAACGGCATCAGGAACAGGCCCGCCTTCACCGAGGCCCAGTCGGCCAGCTGATGGTCGACGTAGAACTGCTCGACCTCGAATTCGCCCTTGTCGGTTGCCGAGGCGACCGCGTGCTCCACTTCGTACTCGGAGTTGAACACCGTCGTGTCGTTGAATTTGTAGCCAATACCGAACACGGCGCGCGCCAGGTCGAATTGCGACAGGGCATTATCGTGCACCGGATGGGTGTAGTACACCTCGCCGTAACCCCACAGCGTCAGGTTCGGTGAAATGCCGCCGGTGGGCTGGGCTGCCGCTGCTGCCGCCTGCTGCGCCTGGGCGACCTGCTGGCCTTGTGCGGCCTGCTGCGCCTGAGTCTGCTGTTCCTGGGCCGCCAGTGTTTCGTTCTGGGTCTTCAGTTGCTGCAGCTGCTGCTTCAGGTCATCCAGCTGCTGTTGCATCTGCGTGATCTTCTGTTCCAGTGCCGCAGTGGCGTCGGCGGATGCATCCGCGGCCCGGGCTGCAATCGGCAACAGTGCGGCGGCAAGCAGTGTCATGGCGGGTACGATTTTCACGGCAGCGTTCATGGGCCGGCAGTCCTTGAAGTTGAAGCGGAACTCGCGGCACTGACGGCCGCCTGGCACTGAGCGGGCAGCACCTGCGCAGTGGGGTTCTGAGGATCGAATCCATCGGTGAGCGTGCACAGGAAGGCAATCACGTCGTTGATGTCGTCGCCCGAGAGCGCGGGGGTATCGCCGATGTGCCGGTTGTAGGGAATCTCCAGCGTATTGACATTGCCGACATAGCCGGCATCACTGCCCGGTACGTTGATGTTGGCGACGAACAGACCCCCGTAGATGGCGGGCAGATCGTCAAACTTCGTGACATTGCCGCTGGCGTCGGTCGGGTAGAACTGCTCCGGATTGGTATCGCGTCGCACGTAGAAGCCGAGCGTGTCGGAGAGCGTCGCGAACTGCCCATTGTGGAAATAGGGCGCGGTGACCGCGATGTTGCGCAGGGTCGGCACCTTGAACTGGCCGCAGATGCCGAACAGGTTCAGGCCGGCATTGTCGCGGAAGGGTCCGCAGATGCCGATGTCGTAGTAACCATGGACGCCGTCGGTGCCGTCGGCAGGTGTGTAGCCGGGCGCAGCCGTGTCGCTGTTCGCAGGAATGCCGGAATTGCGCGGCAGGCCGAGATTGTCATAGCTGAAGTCCGTGAACATCGGCGGCGTGACGCCGTCTGCGGAAGTGCTGGGATGGCAGGCCGCGCAGTTGCCCTTCGAGGGGTCGTTGAAGTCGGCGAGGCCCCGCTGCTCCTGTGCGCTCAGCTGCGCCTTGCCCGCGATGAATGCATCGTACTTGCTGCTGAAGGGATGGAACTGGGGGTCTTCGGTCTCGAATGCGGCGAGCGCGGCGCCCATGTCCTGCAGCGCCGTGGCGGGATCGTTGAGCACCGCGGCGCCATACAGTGCCTCGAAGTCCGCCAGGTAAGGCCGGGTCTGGAGCCGCGCGATGACCGCCGCCGCATCGGTATTGGCCATCTCGAAGGAGGTCACGAACGGCAGGGCGGCCTGGGCCGCCAGGGTTTTCGCACGGCCGTCGCGAAAGAACCCCCCATAGGGATTGCCGCTGGAATCGTAATAGAAGGCCGGAATGTAGGAGGCATACATCAGGGATGGGGTATTGCGAAAACCGGGCAGGTCCATGTTGGCGCCGCCCAGGGGCACGGGGGAGCCATGGTCCGGGCCCGTGGGCGTGGGGTCCGAAGCGAATGCGAACTGCGCAACGTGGCACGTGGCGCACGACTGTTGCCCGGAGACCGACAATGTCTTGTCGGAGAAGATCTTCTGTCCCAGTTGCGCGGCCGCCGACAGGGTGGCGGCCGCCGGCGTCGTACCGGTGTCGTCCGCAGTGCCCACGGAGCCGGCATCGCCGGAACCGCCGCACGCGGCGAGACTCGCGATCAACAGGCTGCAGACAAGCCCTGTAAGCAGGGATGGGATCCGACCAATCGGCATGGGGGTGTTCTGTCGAAATCTATTTTCTAATTGTAGAGCTTAGGATAGTGAGAACGATTCGCAATAGCAATACTATTAGCGGAGCCCCAAGCCTGGGCACAAGATCGTATTTCCGGGACGCGCACCGGTGCCGCATCACTATCCCGAGCAATTGGACGGTGCGCGCAGGCACAATCCACTTCCGCCGGGACATCCCGGCGTGGACCGCCGGCGGATGATCCGTCAGCGGGATGAGGGTAGTTGATTGAAAAACAAGAAGTTAGCTGACACGGATGGACAGACTTGAACGATATGAGACAGCGGGAGAAGTCTGAAGTGGTGCCCAGGAGAGGACTCGAACCTCCACGGTGTTACCCGCTAGTACCTGAAACTAGTGCGTCTACCAATTCCGCCACCTGGGCAGGGAGCCGGACATCCGCAAGGGCCCGGGGCCCGAGGGAGCGGCGCAATTTACGCACGGCTCCGGGAGCTGTCAATTGAGCAGTCGCAGGGGACAGTTCGGCCGGCGCAAGACGCACGGCGGCCCGAAAGCCATTGCCAGCGCCGGCCATGGCGCGCGGCGCACCCACAGCCCGGCCCGCGATGCGACGGGCGCCGGTGGCGCGAAACTGCGCGCCGGGGACAGTGCCGAAGGCACGGTCAGCGCGCACCGGGCAGGCTATGGCTTCGTGCGCGTGGAGGGCCTCAAGGACAGCGTGTTCCTGCCGCCGGGGCAGATGCGCGGCGTCATGCATGGGGATCGGGTGCGCGTGCGATTGTCGCGCGACTCGAGCAACCGCTGGCTGGGGGAGCTGGAACAGATCCTCGAGCGCGGCGTGAAGGCCTTCCTGGGGACGGTCGAGATCCAGGGTCGCCAGGTCGCCATCATTTCCGCCGACCGGCGCCTGCAGTTGCGCTGCGTTGCTTCGCTGAACGAGCTGCAGGGTGCGCGGGACGGCGATTGGGTGATCGCCCGCATCCTGCGCCATGCGACGCAGAGCGCGCCGCCCGTGGCGCGGGTCGAACGGCGGCTGGACCCGGAGCGCCCGGTCGAGATGGCGACCGAATCCGCGATCGCCCGCTTCGATCTGCCCAGTGAGTTTGCGCCCGAGGTGACGCAGGAGGCTGATGCTTACGGTGACCGGGTTGACCCCGCCGAGGCTGCCCGGCGCATCGATCTGCGCGATGTGCCGCTGGTGACCATCGACGGGGCGACGGCCCGCGATTTCGACGACGCGGTCTATGCCGAGGCGCACGCCGAGGGCTTCCGGCTCATCGTGGCCATCGCCGATGTGAGCTTCTACGTGCGGCCGGGCACGGCCCTGGATGCCGAGGCGCTGCGGCGGGGCACCTCGGTGTATTTCCCCACCCGCGTCATCCCGATGCTGCCGCCGGGACTGTCGGATCATCTGTGCTCGCTCGCGCCGCACGTGGACCGGCTGTGCTTCGCGGCCGACATGATCGTCACGCGGCAGGGGGCACTGAAGTCCGCGCGGTTCTATCCGGCGGTGATGCGCTCGGCCGCGCGGCTCACGTACCAGCAGGCCCAGGCGGCGCTGCTCGAGGGTCGGCCCGAGGCACGCGCGCAACTGGGCCCGCTCTTCGAGAGGCTGCTGCCGCTGGTGGATGTGTACCGGGTGCTGATCAAGGCGCGACGCGCGCGCGGCGCGCTGGATTTCGATGCGCCCGAGGCCGGCTTCGACATCGATGCGAGTCAGCGCATCCATGCCATCACGCTGCACGAGCGGGTCGAGGCCCACAAGCTGATCGAGGAGTGCATGATCCTCGCAAACGTGGCGGTGGCCCGCGAACTCGGACGGACGAAGACGCCGACGCTGTACCGCGTACACGGCAAGCCCGAAGAGGAGAAGCTGGACAGGTTGCTGGCCACCCTGACCGTGCTGGGCATCGAGGCGCAGATCCCCGAATCGGTCTCCTCGCGCGACATCCAGGCGATCACTCGCCGGCTGAAGGGTTCGCCGGAACTGCCGTTCGTCGAATCGCTGATCGTGCGCTCGATGCCGCAGGCCGTGTACCAGCCCACCAACATCGGCCACTTCGGACTGGCCCTGGGCGAGTATGGACACTTCACCTCGCCCATCCGGCGCTACCCGGACCTGGTGGTGCACCGGACACTGAAGGCACTGGTCGGGGCGCGCGATGGCAGCGGCGTCGGGTACGAGGAACAGGCGCTCGCGCGCCAGGGCGATGAACTCTCGCGCCTCGAGAAGCGCGCCGACGAGTCCGACCGCTATGTCTCCACGTTCCTCAAGTGCGTATGGCTGCGCGAACGCATCGGCCAGACCTTCCGCGGCCTGATCACCACGGTCGTCGAGTTCGGCTGCTTCGTGCAGCTGATGGACGTGGCCGTCGACGGGTTGCTGCACCTGGACAACCTGCGGGACGACGAGTACCTGATGGAGGATCACGGCCATGCCTGGCGTGCCGTGAACAGCGGCCGCAGCCTGCGCATCGGCACCGAGGTGCGGGTCATCGTGACCTCGGTCAATCCCATCGAAGGGCTGATCGATCTGGACCTGGTACCCGAACCCGAACGGCGCGGCAAACGATGAGCAACACGCAGCTGATGTATGGGCTGCATGCCGTCCAGTCGCTGCTGAAGCGGCATCCGGACCGGGTGCTGGAATTGCGGCTGGCCGAGCGTCGCGACGATCCGCGGATGCGCGCCCTCGAGGCCCTGGCGCGCGAGCGCGGCACGAAGATCCTGCGCGTGGATGCCCAGGCACTGCAAAAGGCCCTGGGGGAGGTGAGCCACCAGGGGGTGGCAGCCGAAGTGCTGCCGCTGGCGCCCTGGTCCGAGGATGATCTCGTGAGCGCACTCGGCGAGGCCCGCAGTCCCCTGATCCTGGCGCTCGATGGTGTCCAGGATCCCCACAACCTCGGCGCATGCCTGCGGAGTGCCGATGCCTGCGGGGCCCTGGCGGTCCTGGTACCCAAGGACCGGGCGGCCCATCTGACCCCGGTCGTGCGCAAGGTGGCGGCGGGGGCCGCGGAAACCGTGCCCCTCGTGACCGTGACCAACCTGGTGCGCTCACTGAAGCTCCTGAAGGAGGCGCAATTGTGGGTGACCGGGGCCGACGCCGAGGCCTCGGCGTCGGCAGCCGAGGTCGACTTCACGGGCGGCACGGTGCTGGTGCTGGGGGCCGAGGGCGCCGGACTGCGCCAGTTGACCCGCCAGACCTGCGATTACATGGTGCGGCTGCCGCAGCTGGGGGCGGTGGAGAGCCTGAACGTGTCCGTAGCCGCCGGGATGCTGCTGTACGAGGTTGTGCGGCAACGCAACAATCGGTAGCACCCCTGGATTGCGGCCAGCCCCCCGTTTCAGTATGCTGCGCGACCCCTGAATTCAGGGCCCTCTCCTTGCCACACCGGCGATGCCTGACCGGGTGGCTTAAGTCCACGAGGAGGACAAATGAGGCATTACGAGATTGTGTTCCTGGTCCATCCGGACCAGAGCGAACAGGTTCCGGCGATGGTCGAGCGATACAAGTCGATGATCGCCAATGGCAATGGCACCGTGCATCGTTTCGAGGACTGGGGTCGGCGCCAGCTCGCATTCCCGATCGCCAAGGTCCACAAGGCGCATTACGTGCTGCTCAACATCGAGTGTGATCAGAAGACGCTGAACGAGCTCACCGGCGCGTTCCGCTTCAGCGACGCCGTGCTGCGTCACCTGGTCGTGCAGATGGACGAGGCCGTGACCGAGCCCTCGCCGATGGCGCGGGGTGAGGAAGAGGAAGGTGGCGGTCGCCGTGAGCGCGGCCGCGATGAGGGTGGTTCGGACGACGATGAGTCGCCGGCCGCCGGGGAGAGTGCATCATGATCGGTGGTGGTAACAGCGGCGGTGGCAGTGGCGGATACGGCGGCGGTGGCGGTGGGGGCTACGGCGGCGGATCCGGCGGTGGTGGTGGCGGCGGCAGCCGCTTCTCACGCCGCAAGAAGTTCTGCCGCTTCACGGCGGACAACGTCAAGTCCATCGACTACAAGGATCTCGCAACGCTCAAGGGTTACATCACCGAGACGGGCAAGATCGTCCCCAGTCGCATCACGGGCACGAAGTCGTTCTACCAGCGCCAGCTCGCCACGGCGATCAAGCGTGCGCGCTTCCTGTCCCTGCTGCCCTACACCGACCAGCACTGAGAACCGCCATGGATGTCATTCTGCTTGAGAAGGTTGCCAACCTCGGCACCATCGGCGACCGGGTAAAGGTCAAATCCGGCTACGGCCGCAACTACCTGCTGCCCAAGGGCAAGGCCACCCTGGCCACACCCGCCAATGTCGCCCGTTTCGAAGCACGTCGCGCGGAGCTGGAGAAGCACGCGGCCGAGCAGCTCGCCAGCGCCCAGTCGCGCGTCGAGAAGCTCAAGGACTTCAAGCTCACCATCGCCTCGAAGGCCGGCACCGAAGGCAAGCTGTTCGGCTCCATCGGCACCAGCGACATCGCGGAGGCCGCGACCAAGGCCGGCCATCCGCTGGTGCGCAGTGAAGTGCGCCTGCCGACCGGCCCGCTGCGCATGATCGGCGAATACTCGGTCGAGCTGCACCTGCATGCCGACGTGGACTTCGCCCTGCCGGTGGCCGTCGTCCCCGAGGAGTAACCGCACGAGGGTCGCGCTCTTAAAGTGGCCGCAACGCCCAAAGTTCGTCGCGACGAAGGCCGGGAGAGCCCCGAAATCCGCACGCCTCCGCATTCGCTGGAGGCGGAGCAGTCGGTGCTCGGCGGCCTGCTCCTCGATGCCGCCGCCTGGTTCAACGTCTCTGACGTCGTCCGGGCGGATGACTTCTACCGCCCCGATCACCGCACCATCTTCGATGCCATCCGGGCGCTGGCGACCAACCAGAAACCGACCGACGCGGTCACCGTTTCGGAGTACCTGGAGCGCAATGGCCAGCTCGCGGACGTAGGCGGGCTCGCCTACCTCGGCACGCTGGCCCGGGACACCCCGACCGCCGCCAACGTGCGCGCCTATGCCGAGATCGTGCATGAGCGCTCGCTGCTGCGGCAGCTCATCAGGACCGGCACGGAAATCGCCGCCTCGGCGTACAACACCGAGGGCGAGACCGCGCGGGAGCTGGTCGACAAGGCCGAGCAGGGCGTCTTCGCCATTGCCGAGGCCGGTGCCCGCAGCGGCGGCGGTGCGCGTGCGGTTGCGGAAATGCTGCCCGCGGTCATCGACCAGATCGATGAGTGGCACAGCAATCCCGGCGGCATGCGGGGCCTCGCGACGGGCTTCACCGACTTCGACAAGATGACCGGCGGCCTGCGCCCCGGCGACCTCGTGATCGTCGCCGGCCGTCCCTCCATGGGTAAGTCGACGCTGGCCGTGAACATGGCCGAGTACGCGGCGGTGAATCCGAGCATCCGCGCGCCGGTGGCGATCTTCAGCATGGAAATGCCCTCCGAGCAGATCATCACCCGCATGCTGGCCTCCATCGGCGGCGTGCCGCTCGGCAGCCTGCGCTCGGGACGCATTGCCGATGAGGACTGGGCCCGCATCACCAGTGCCACCAGCCAGCTTTCCGAATCGAAGATCTTCATCGACGAAACCCCGGCGCTGAGCCCGACCGACCTGCGGGCGCGCGCCCGGCGTCTCAAACGCGAGCACGGCCTGGGTCTGGTGGTGGTCGACTACCTGCAGCTGATGCAGGTGCCGGGCAACAAGGAAAACCGCGCCACGGAAATCGCAGAGATCTCACGGGGTCTGAAAGTACTGGCCAAGGAGCTCGCGGTGCCCGTGATCGCGCTGTCGCAGCTCAATCGCAGCGTCGAACAGCGCGAGCACAAGAAGCCGGTGATGTCGGACCTGAGGGAATCGGGTTCGATCGAGCAGGATGCAGACATGATCCTGCTCATCTACCGCGAGGAAGTCTACGACAAGAACACGACCAAGAAGGGCATCGCGGAAATCGAGCTCGTCAAGCACCGCAACGGTGAGATCGGTACCTTCATGCTCACCTTCCAGGGCCAGTTCACGCGCTTCGCCAACTACGCGCCCGACTCCTACGCCGAAGGCATCCTGCGGTGACACCGCTGATCCGCGCGGTGATCGATACGGCCGCGCTGCGCGCCAACCTGAACGCCGTCCGCGCCCGGGCACCGGGTTCCAAAGTGATGGCCGTGGTGAAGGCGAACGCCTATGGACATGGCCTGGTGATGACGGCCGTCGGTCTGTCGCAGGCCGATGCCTTCGCGGTGGCGCGCCTGGAAGAGGGCGTGATGCTGCGCGAGGCGGGCATCACGCGGCCGATAGTGCTGCTGGAGGGCGTGTTCAGCGCCGAGCAGCTGATCGAGGCGGCGGTGCATCGCTTCGAAGTCGTGGTTCACGATCCGCTGCAGGTGAAACTGCTGGAGGCCTTTCGGGGCTCGTTCCGGTTCGTGGCCTGGCTGAAGGTGGACACCGGCATCAACCGCCTGGGGTTCAGACCGGAGGACTTCCCCGCCGCGCTGGCGCGGCTGCGCTCGATCGGTACGCCGCTGCGGGAGCTGCGGGTGCTGACCCATCTGGCGCGGGCGGACGAGCGCGAAGTGTCGATGACGACCGACCAGGTGCGCCGGTTCCGGGCTCTGACCAATGGCCTCGGACTCGCCACGAGCATCGGCAATTCGGCCGGCATCTTCGGCTGGAACGACGCCGCGGGTGACTGGGTGCGGCCGGGGCTGGCGCTCTATGGCGTCTCGCCCTTCGGCGACATCAGCGGTGAGGCGCTGGGCCTGCGTCCGGTCATGACGCTCGAGTCCGCCATCATCGGCCTGCGGCGGGTGCCGCGGGGCGAGTCGGTGGGATACGCCGGGGCCTGGACCGCGGAACGCGAGTCGCGCATCGCCATCGTCGCCGGGGGTTACGGAGACGGCATCCTGCGCAGCATCGGCGGCGGCTCCCCGGTACTCATCGATGGCCAGCGGGCGCCGCTGGTCGGGCGGGTGTCCATGGACATGATTGCGGTGGACGTGACCGACCTGCCGGTGCCGCAGATCGGGACCCGCTGTCTGCTGTGGGGGCCGGGCCTGCCGGTCGAGGAGGTGGCCGCCCACGCGGGGACCATTTCCTACGAAATGCTCTGCGGCGTGCGGCAGCGGGTGCCGCACGAGGCCGTCTGATTGCGCGAAAGGGGCCCGTCAGCCTTCGAAGAACCCCATCTTCACGCCGGCCAGCTGGATCACGTCATTGTCGTTCAGCCGGGTGGCCTGCGCGCCGATCGGGTTGCCGTTGAGCAGCGGGAAGTCATTGGCCTTCTCGCTGTCCACGTGGACGATGAAATAGCCGTCCTGGCGGTGGGTGATTGCGGCGACCTGCACGCCCGGTCGTCCCAGGGTCGTCAGGGCCTTGTTCAATTCCAGTTCGCGCCCGGCGAAGGCGCCTGAGAGCACCTGGAGTTTCGCCTTCTTGACCTGGGTGCCATTGCCCAGCGCCTTGCGCGAGGCCGTCGCCGAGACATCCGGTGCCGCATTGGTCACCGCCTCGCGTACGTGGCGGATCTTGTCCACCGGCCGCTGCGAGGGCTGGATCACCATGGTCTTTTCGAATTCGTCCTGGGCCTCGTCATCCTCGGCGAAGCGCAGCTGATGGTGCCCCACCGTGATCACGTCGCCGTGCTGCAGGGCGTGCTTCTTGATGAGCTTGCCGTTGACGTAGGTGCCGTTGGTGCTGTTCAGATCCTCGAGGAACGAGTCGTTGAGGATGTTGATGATCAGCGAGTGGTGGCCGCTCACGGCGCCATTATCGATGCGGATGTCATTGTCAGGGAGGCGGCCGATCGTGTACCGCTCCTTGTTCATGTTGTATTCCGCCATCACCTGGCTATCCAGGCTCAGAATCAACCTTGCCATGCGTGCCTCTTAAGGAAGTCAGCCCAGCCAGCCCAGGATCCGGTCGAGAACGCCCTTGTTCGCAGGGAAGTTCTCGGCCACATGGGCCATCACGACGGAAACGTTATCACGTCCGCCGTTGTCATTCGCCAACTGAATCAGCTGCTTAGCGACCGTATCAAGGTTAGCACCAAAGGTGCTGATCGTTAAGTGAATATCGTCATCTTCGACCATGTCGGACAGGCCGTCGGAGCAGAGCACATAAAAGTCGCCCTTCTGGGTGGGAACCTCCTGGATTTCCACCTCAACGGTCGGCTCCACGCCCAGGGCGCGGGTGACATAGTTCTTGTTGGCGGCCCGCTGGGCCTCCTCCGGCGAATAGAAACCGCGATCGACCAGTTCCTGCAGCAGGGAGTGGTCCATCGTCACCTGTTCAAATTTGTCATTGCGCAACCGGTACATGCGCGAATCGCCGACATGCGCCACGGCGATCTTGTTATCAAACATCAGGGCGCTGACGACGGTGGTGCCCATGCCCTCGCACTGGGGCTGGGCCCGCGCGGTCTGGTAGATGATCTTGTTGGCGCGGTGGATGGCGTCGCGCAGGATGATGCTCGGCCGGGACATGCCCGTCGCCTGGTCCGAGATGCGCAGGTCCTCGCGCTCCACGGATTCGCGCACCAGGTTGACGATGGTCTTCACGGCAATGCCGCTGGCCACCTCACCGGCGTTGTAGCCTCCCATGCCATCCGCCAGCACCAGAAGCCCGATGTCCGGGTCGGAAGCGATGGTGTCCTCGTTGTGCTCCCGGACCTTGCCGGTGTCGGTCTGGCCGACGAAACGCAGCTTGCCGCGCAGGCTCATTGCCCTGCCCCGGTGCGCGCCCTGCAAAAAAATGTGACCACGGTCACGTTCAGCCCTGTTCCTCTCTGTCGCAGCGCCCATCCTTGAGCCTGGCCGCCGCTCGCCTCGTAGTTGCATAAGCTAGCATTGTCCGCTCCACAGTCCGAGTGTCTGGTCACAAACCGGTGCTCTTTGGGGCCCGCCGTCCTTCATGAAACCTACAATCTCCTTCTTTTGCACCGCTTGCGAGGCCCGAAGTCCCAAATGGGTGGGCCAGTGCCCCTCCTGCGGCGAGTGGAATACCCTGGTGCAGCGCGCTGCAGCACGCCCTGTGGGACTGGTCCGGTCAAACGCGGGGCCCGCGGCTCCCTCGGGTGCGCCGCCGCAACCCCTCGGCCTGCAGGTCACCGACACGGTGCGCTGGTCGACGGGGCTTTCCGAACTCGACCGCGCCCTGGGTGGCGGCCTGGTGCCCGGCTCCGTCACCTTGCTGGGGGGTGATCCGGGCATCGGCAAATCGACCCTGCTGCTGCAGGCCGCCGCCGCGGTCAGCGCCGACCGGCCGGTGCTGTATGCGAGCGGCGAGGAATCCGTCGGCCAGATCGGCATGCGGGCCCAGCGCCTGCAGCTGCAGGCTGCCGGGCTCAACCTGGCCGCCGAAAGCGACCTCACGGCGATCCTCGGGCACGCCGCCACGCAGCGTGCGGCGCTGCTCGTGGTGGATTCCATCCAGACGCTGTCCTGCGCAGAGGTCGGCGCCAGTGCCGGCGCCGTCTCGCAGTTGCGCGAATGTACGGCGGCGCTGGTGCGCTTCGCGAAAGCAAGCGCGACCGCGGTCATCATCATCGGACACGTCACCAAGGAGGGCGCGATCGCAGGACCGCGGCTGCTCGAACATCTGGTCGACACGGTCCTGTATTTCGAGAGCGAGGCAGGCAGCCGCTTTCGCATCGTGCGCGCCGTCAAGAACCGCTTCGGCGCCGCGCACGAGCTGGGATTCTTCGCCATGACCGGCACCGGTCTTGCCGAAGTGCGCAATCCGGCGGCCATTTTCCTGGCGCGATCACCGCAGCCCGCCGCGGGCAGCATCGTCACGGTCACGCGCGAGGGCGGCCGGCCGCTGCTGATCGAGCTGCAGGCTCTGGTCGACCGGATGCGCTTCGGCGCACCGCGGCGCATCGCACAGGGACTGGATGCCAACCGGGTCGCGATGCTGCTCGCGGTCATGAACCGGCACGCGGGCCTGTCGCTGCAGGAGCACGACGTGTTCGTCAACGTCGTCGGCGGAATGCAGATCAGCGAGACGGGTTGGGATCTGCCGGTGGTCCTGGCGCTGGCCTCGAGCCTCACCGACCGGCCGTTGCCGCGGCAGCTCGCGGTGTTCGGCGAAGTGGGCCTGACCGGTGAAGTGCGGCCCGTCGCCTACGGCGAGGAGCGCCTGCACGAAGCCCGCAAGCAGGGGTTCGAGCGCATCATCGTGGCGCGCGAGAATGCACCCCGCCGGGCCATCGAGGGGCTTGCGGTCATTGCGGTTTCGCGGGTGGACGCTGCGGTGAAACTGGCGTTTGACGGCTGACCTGCGCGCGCACCGTGCGGATGGCGTTGTCGCCGATCTGCAGGACTTCGAACAGGTATTCGCCGAGCTTCAGGGCCGTGCCGGGCTGAGGGATGGTCTCCAGCTGCTCCAGCAGCAGTCCGTTGATGGTCTTCGGCCCATCGGTCGGCAGGTGCCACTGCAGGGCGCGGTTCAGCGCGCGGATGGTGGCGCTGGCATTGAGGATGAAGACGCCCGGTTTTTCGACGTAGACGTCCTTGTGCGCGATGGTCGCAGGGTCGGTCGTGAACTCACCGACGATCTCCTCGAGGATGTCCTCCAGCGTCACGAGCCCGACGATGTCCCCGTATTCATCGACCACGAAGCCGAAGCGCCGCTGGTTGCGCTGGAAATGGGTCAGCTGCGCGGTGAGCGGCGTGCCTTCGGGCACGAAGTACGGCTCGCGGCCGCGGGCGATCTCGATCAGCCGTTCGCGCGTGAGGCTGTCGCGCGCCAGTTCCTGCACGATGCGTTTCATGTGCAGCACGCCGATCAGGTTGTCGAGTTCCTCCTCGAACACCGGCAGGCGCGTATGCAGCGTCTGCCGCAGCTGATCCATGATGTCCTCCCAGGAGGCCGTTACGTCGATGCCGGTGATTTCCTGGCGCGGGATCATGATGTCGTTGACCGTGATGCGCTCCAGGTCGAGGATCGACAGCAGCATCTGCCGGTGCCGCGGCGGCACCAGCGGACCTGCCTCGGCGACGACCGTGCGCAGCTCATCGGTGCTCAGGGACTGGGTATCGCTGCGGGCACGCACCACGCCGAACAGCCGCAGGAAGCCGTAGGCGCTGCGGCTCGTCACCCACAGCACGGGGCGCGCGACCACGACCAGCGCGCTGTACAGATAGGCGGAGCTCAGCGCCACGCTCTCAGCGTAGGTGGCGCCGAATATCTTCGGCGCGAGTTCCCCGAACACGATCATGATGATGGTCAACAGCGCCCCGGCCACCGGCACCGCGAAATGCCAGCCCGAGCGCTGCGCGATGATGGTGGCGGACTGGGATGCGAAGACGCTGGCCGCCGCCAGGATCACCAGATTGACCCCCAGCCAGTCATCGGGCCGCTGCATCAGCTTCTCGAGCATGCGGGCCGCGCGTTGCCCCGACTTGGCCCGGTGCCGCAGGCGATAGCGGTTCACGGACAGCATGGCCACTTCGGTGCCGGAGGAGAAGGCGATGATGATGAGCAGGACCAGCAGCAATACCAGCAGCAGTCCCGTTCGGGCGTCGTTCAAGTCGCGGACTCTCCGTGGGAGGGGTTGCCCTATAATGGCCTAATGTTTGACAGCCTGACATCGCGGCTGAGCCGCACCGTGGACGCCCTGCGTGGGCGCGGCCGCATCACCGAGGACAACGTCGCCGAGGTGCTGCGGGAAGTCCGGGTCGCCCTCCTCGAGGCCGATGTCGCGGTCCCGGTCATCAAGCAGTTCATCGATCAGGTCAAGTCGCAGGCGCTGGGGACCGAGGTCACCTCCAGCCTCACGCCGGGGCAGGTCTTCGTCAGCATCCTGCACAAGGAGCTGGTGGCCCTGATGGGGGGTGCGGGCGCGGGCTTCAGCCTGCGGGCCCAGCCACCCATCGTGGTGCTGCTCGCAGGGCTTCAGGGTGCCGGCAAGACGACGACCGCAGCGAAACTGGCGCGCTGGCTGATCGAGAGCCAGCGCAAGCGGGTGCTGCTGGTGAGTACGGACGTGCGCCGGCCGGCCGCCATGCTGCAGCTGGAGAGACTGGCGCAACAGGTCGGCGCCGATTACTTCCCCGCCGAGGCGACCCGTGCGCCGCGGGACATCGCCCTGGATGCGCTCGCGCAGGCGCGCCGCGGCGTGTTCGACGTCCTCATCGTCGATACCGCCGGGCGTCTGCACGTCGATGAGGCCATGATGCAGGAAGTGCGTGACATCGATGGCGCCATCACCCCGGCCGAGCGGCTGTTCGTGGTGGATGCCATGGCCGGTCAGGACGCCGTGAATGCGGCCAAGGCCTTCGGGGGCGCCCTGAATCTGACGGGCGTCATCCTGACCAAGGCGGACGGCGACGCGCGCGGCGGGGCGGCCCTGTCGGTGCGGCAGATCACCGGCCAGCCCATCGTGTTCCTGGGAACGGGCGAGAAGACCGATGCCCTGACCCCGTTCGATCCGGAGCGCATGGCCTCGCGCATCCTCGGCATGGGCGATGTGGTCGCCCTCGTGGAGCAGGTCCAGCGCAATGTCGATGCCGGCGAGGCCGAAAGGCTCGCCCGCAAGGTGGCCTCCGGCAAGGGTTTCGACATGTCGGACCTGAAAAGCCAGCTGGAACAGCTGCAGAAAATGGGCGGCGTGACGGCCCTGCTGGACAAGCTGCCCACCGCCGCGGCCCGCAAGGGCGCCGTGTCGGGCGATGCCGGCGACCAGCAGGTGCGCCGCCAGATTGCCATCATCAATTCCATGACCCCCCGGGAACGGCGCCACCCGGCCCTCATCGACGGCTCCCGGCGCCGGCGCATCGCCCGGGGCTCGGGGGTCCAGGTCCAGGACGTGAACCGCCTCCTCAAGCAGTTCATGGACATGCAGCGGATGATGAAAAGCATGAAGGGCGGGAAGCTGCGGCGCATGCTCGGCGCCCTGAAGGGCGGGATGCCACCGGGGTTTCCCGGGGGCCACTGACACGCCCCCGCCAAGTGTCGAAAACCAATAGATAATTAGCGCCTCATTGCGTAGAATCCGCCCTCTTTTTTGGGACGGGGGCGGACGCCTCCCGCTGGAGATTCAATGGTTACGATTCGTCTGACGCGCCGTGGCGCGCGGAATCAGCCCTTTTACCATGTTGTCGTCACCGACAGCCGCAAGCGCCAGGGCAGCGCCAGCCTCGAGCAGGTCGGGTTCTTCAATCCCATCGCCCGCAAGGGCGAGCCGAAGCTCAAGCTTGATCTGCCCCGTATCGACTACTGGGTGAGCAAGGGTGCGCAGCAGTCCGACCGGGTTCGGTATCTGGTGACGACATTCCGCAAGCAGGCCACGGCCGCCGCGGCCTGACCTTTGGAATGGGTGGAACTCGGGCGCATCGGTAGCCCCTACGGAGTGCTGGGCTGGATGCATATCCAGTCCTTCACCGATCCACCCGAAGGCCTTCTCGACTACCGCACCTGGGGCCTGCGCCTGGGAGCGACTTCCCAGGCCAGCTACCGGCTGGCGGAAGGACGGATGCAGGGGCGGGGCCTCGTGGCCCGGCTCGAGGGAGTGTCGGACCGGAACGCGGCAGCCCTGCTGCGCGGCGCCCTGATCGAGGTCCGCCGCAGCGAGCTGCCACCGCCCGGCCAGCGCGAGTACTACCGGGCGGACCTGATCGGGTGTGTGGTGCGCAATCTTGAGGGGGTGGAGCTGGGCAGGCTCGATCACTTCGTCGAGGCAGCAGCCGGCGCCATGATGGTGGTGGTCGGAAAGAACGAGTACTGGATTCCGGCGGTACCCGAGTATCTGCGCAAGGTTGACCTGGAAGGCCGTTCGCTGAGCGTGGACTGGCCAGCCGATGCAGATTGAAGTCGTCACGCTGTTTCCGGAGCTGATCGCCGGGGGACTGAAGTTCGGGGTGCTGGGCCGCGCCATCGAGCGCGGTCTGCTGCAGGTGGGGACGGAGGATCCGCGAAAGTACGCGACCGACGTTCACCGGACGGTGGATGACCGGCCGTACGGCGGCGGACCCGGCATGGTGCTCAAGCCCGGGCCGATGCTCGAGGCGATCGCCGCGGCGCGTGAGCGATCGCCGGCGGGCAGTGTGCGGATCGCGCTGTCGGCGCAGGGCGAGCGGCTCGACCAGCAGTGCGTGCGCGAACTGGCGGCACTGCCGGGGATGGTACTGATCGCGGGACGCTACGAGGGTCTCGACGAACGCATCGTCGCCCTGGGCGTCGATCGCGAGCTGTCGGTGGGAGATTTTGTGCTGAGCGGCGGTGAACTGCCGGCGCTCGCGGTGATCGACGCGGTGGCGCGGCTGCTGCCCGGGGCGCTCGGCGATGAGCGCTCCAGCATCGAGGAGTCCTTCGACCAGGGACTGCTGGATTGGCCGCACTACACGCGACCGGAAGTGTTCGAAGGTTTGAGCGTGCCGGCGGTGCTGACCTGCGGGAACCACGCCGATATCCGCCGCTGGCGCTTGCGCCAGGCGGTGGTGCGGACGTGGCAGCGCCGCCCGGACCTGATCCTTGCCCACGGGCTGTCGCCCGAGGCGGCGGGGCTGCTGGATGAATATCTCGCCGCGCGGGAGCGCGGCGGAAGTGACAAAGGTGAAGACCATGAGCAAGATTGTTCAGGAAATTGAAAGGAGCCGCATGACGCGGCAGCTG
>DATJTJ010000086.1:0-12288 GCA_035503515.1 Steroidobacteraceae bacterium | reverse complement strand
GAACAGGCCAAGGGCGAGGGCAAGCCGCCGGAGATCGTGGCGAAGATGGTCGAAGGCCGTCTGCGCAAGTCGCTCGGTGAGATCACCCTGGCGGGGCAGGCGTTCGTGAAGGACCCCGACCAGACGGTCGAGAAACTCCTGAAGGGCGCCAAGGCGACCGTCAGGGCGTTCGAGCGATTCGAGGTTGGCGCGGGCATCGAAAAGAAGCAGGATGACTTCGTCGCCGAGGTCATGGCGCAGGTGAAGAGCAGTTCGCAGGACAAGCCGGACGAGGGTCCAAAGGACCCCGTCAAGCCCGTCAAGCACTGAGTGGCCTGCACCGGGAAACGAAGACCCCGCTGCGGCGGGGTTTTCTTCATGTAAGAGGATGAAGACCAGATGAGTGACAGCGCGCGGTCCCGATTCTCCCGGCTGCTGGTGAAACTGTCGGGCGAGGCCCTGATGGGGGGCGGCGACTACGGAATCGACCCGGCGATGCTCAAGCGCATCGCGGGGGAGATCCAGGAAATCATCCAGATGGGCACCCAGGTCGCCGTCGTCATCGGCGGGGGCAACATCTTCCGCGGCGCGGGCCTGGCGCGGGCGGGCATGGACCGGGTGACGGCCGACCACATGGGCATGCTCGCCACGGTGATGAACGCGGTGGCGATGCAGGACGCACTGGAAAGCCTGGGGATGCAGTCGCGCGTGATGTCGGCGATCCGCATCAACCAGGTCTGCGAGGACTACATCCGGCGGCGCGCCATCCGGCACCTGGAGAAGGGCCGGGTGGTCATTTTCGCCGCGGGTACCGGCAATCCGTTCTTCACCACCGACACGGCCGCCTCGCTGCGCGCCATCGAGATCAATGCCGATGTGCTCCTGAAGGCCACCAAGGTCAACGGCGTGTACTCGGATGACCCGGTGCGCAATCCCGCCGCGCAGCGCTATACGCAGCTGACCTTCGACAAGGTGCTGCAGGACCGACTGAACGTCATGGATGCGACGGCCATCGTCATGTGCCGCGACAACCGGCTGCCGCTGCGCGTCTTCAACCTGAACAATCCCGGGGACCTGACCCGCATCGCGCGCGGCGAGGACATTGGTACGTCGGTCACCTTCGAATAGGAGCGATCATGCTCGATGACATCAAGAAAGACGCCGTGACCCGCATGGGCAAGTGCGTGACGCAGTTCCAGGCCGACCTGAAGAAGATGCGCACCGGCCGCGCCCATCCGAGCCTCATCGAACACCTGAAGGTCGACTACTACGGATCGGACGTGCCGCTGCAGCAGGTGGCGAGCATCGCCGTCGAGGACGGCCGCACGCTGGTGGTCTCCCCCTGGGAGAAGGGCATGGTGCAGCCGATCGAGAAAGCCATCCACAAGTCGGACCTGGGGCTGAACCCGATGACCGCCGGCACCGTGATCCGCATCCCGATGCCGCCGCTCACCGAGGAGCGCCGCCGCGAATTCACCAAGGTGATCCGCCAGGACGCCGAGGGCGCGCGCGTCGCGGTGCGCAACGTACGCCGCGATGTGATGTCCGACATCAAGGACGCGCTGAAGGAAAAGCTCATCTCGCAGGATGACGAGCGCCGCGCGGAGGGCGAGATCCAGAAGCTGACGGACAAGCACGTCGCCGACATCGACCAGCTGCTCGCCGCCAAGGAAAAGGAGATCATGCAGGTTTAGGCCTGCGTGCGATCCTCATGTCCCGTCATTGCAAGAGTCGATGAGCCTGCCGCGTCATGTGGCGATCATCATGGATGGCAACGGCCGCTGGGCCGCTGCGCGGCAGTTGCCGCGGCACGCCGGCCACAAGGCCGGCATCGGCGCCCTGCGCGGCTGCGTACAGACGTGCTCGGCCCGCGGTATCGGGGCGCTCACGGTCTTTGCATTTTCCAGTGAGAACTGGGCGCGGCCGGCCGAAGAGGTGTCGCTGCTGATGGGCCTGTTCGTGGAGGCCCTCGATCGGGAGGTCGATGAGCTGCACGCCAACGGCGTGCGCCTGCGCTTCATCGGCGATCGCCAGCGCCTGAGCGTGCGCCTGCAGTCCTACCTGGCGGCGACCGAGGCGCGGACCGCCGCCAACGGCAGCCTCGCGCTCAACGTCGCCATGAGCTACGGCGGCCGCTGGGATATCACCGGGGCGGTGCGGACGCTGGCCGCCCGCTGCGCCGGCGGCGGGCTGCGGCCCGCGGAGATCACCGAGGAACAGGTAGGGCAGGCGCTGCAGCTGGGGGGGCTGGCGGATCCGGATCTGTTCATCCGCACCGGCGGCGAGCATCGCATCAGCAATTTCCTGCTCTGGAACCTGGCCTATACCGAACTGTATTTCACCGACTGCCTCTGGCCGGACTTCGATGCCGCCGAACTCGACGCCGCCCTGGAGTTCTTCGGTGCCCGCGAGCGCCGCTTCGGCCGCACGCCGGAACAGACGCGGAGCCCGCCGCGTGCTTAGGACCCGCATCATCACGGCCGCCGTCCTCATCGGGCTGCTGCTGGTCGTCATCCTGTGGCTGCCGCCCTTCGCGACCAAGCTCGCGATGACCGCCGTGGTCCTCGCCGGGGCCTGGGAATGGTCGGCGTTCCTCAGGCTGCGCACGGTTCCCGGACGGCTGCTGTACGTCGCCGTGATCGCCGCCTGTCTGGCCGGCCTGTGGCAGCTGACGCTGGCGCAGCCGGCGTGCGTGCTGCTGCTGGTCATCGCTCTGGCGTGGTGGGTGGCGGCATTGCTGTGGGTCGTGTTCGCCCCGCAGCGCGCGGCCTCCTGGTCGGCGGCGCTGGCCGGGGTGCTGGCCCTGACCCCGGCCTGGGTGGCCCTGGTGCGGTTGCGCATCGACGTGCCCCGGGGCGCGCAGTGGCTGCTGTTCGCGTTCTGCCTGGTCTGGGCCGCCGATATCGGGGCCTACTTTGCCGGGCGCACTTTCGGCAGGGTCCGCCTGGCCCCGCGGGTGTCGCCGGGCAAGACCTGGGAAGGGGTGCTCGGGGGGCTGGTGTTCGCCGCGCTGGTGGCCTGCGGCGGCAGTCGCTGGTTTGCGGTGCCGGTGTTACCGTTCGTGCCCCTGTGCCTCGGGGTGGTCGCCTTCTCGGTCGTGGGCGATCTGACCGAGAGTCTGCTCAAGCGCTTCGCGGGGCTCAAGGACAGCGGCACGCTGTTTCCGGGACACGGTGGAGTCATGGATCGGATCGATAGTCTGACCAGCGCATTGCCGGTGTTGCTGCTGGGGCTGGTCTTCCTGAGGGTCGCCCGGTGAAAGGCATCGCAGTACTCGGCGCCACCGGCTCCGTCGGCGTCAACACGCTGGACGTGGCCGCGCGCCATCCGGACCGGTACCGGGTGGTGGCGCTCGGCGCCCATCGCAACGTGGACGGTCTGCTGAAGCAGATCGAGCAGTTCCGTCCGTCGCACGCCGCCCTGACCGATCCGGCGGCCGCGCAGATCCTGGAGCGGCACGTGCAGGCCCAGGGCCTCCCGACCCGGGTCCTGGGCGGACCGGAATCCCTGGAGACCCTGGCGACGCTGCCGGACGTCGATCAGGTCATGGCCGCCGTGGTCGGGGGCGCCGGCCTGCGCTCGACGCTGGCTGCGGCACGGGCGGGCAAGCGGCTGCTGCTGGCCAACAAGGAATCGCTGGTGATGTCCGGTCCGCTGCTGATGGCTGCGGTGCACGCGTCGGGTTGCGAACTGTTGCCGATCGACAGCGAACACAATGCGATATTTCAATGTCTGCCGCCGGGGGCGAAGGCCGGACACGCGCCCGAGGGCGTACGGCGGATCCTGCTCACCGCCTCGGGCGGACCGTTCCGGGAGTGGAGCGCCGAGGCCATCGCCGCGGCGACGCCCGAACAGGCCTGCAAGCATCCGAACTGGGTCATGGGCCGCAAGATCTCCGTGGATTCCGCGTCGCTCATGAACAAGGGCCTGGAACTCATCGAGGCCTGTTTCATGTTCGGCATGCCACCGACCCGGGTGGAGATCCTGGTGCACCCCCAGAGCGTCATCCATTCGATGGTCGAATACGTGGATGGTTCGGTGCTGGCGCAGCTGGCCTGCCCGGACATGCGCACCCCCATCGCCTATGGCATGGCATGGCCGGAACGGATCGCGGCCGGAACTGATTTCCTCGACCTGATCCGGACCCGGCAACTGGATTTCGTGGCGCCGGATACCACCCGCTTTCCCTGTCTTGCCCTGGCGCGGGCGGTAGCGGACACTGGCGGGCTTGCACCTGCGATTCTCAATGCGGCGAATGAAGTCGCCGTCACTGCCTTCCTGGAGCGCCGATTGAACTTTCCGGACATACCCGCGGTCATTGAATGTGTTCTATCCAGGGCTCCCGGGGGGGAAATCCGAAGCCTAGATGATGTACTGCAGGCGGATGCCCAGGCGCGTGATCTGGCACAGGAGTTCTGCCGCACCCGCGGCGCGGCCCTGAAGGCCATTCATGCATAGGCGGCAGAAGCGGCGCCTCGTAACACGGCATTCCTTTCATACTTCCAACAACATCCGGGCCGGCAAGCTGTTCATGAAGCGATTTGGATTGGTGACCACCCTCGCCCTGTGCGCGGGTTCCGCAGTATGTTCGGCCCAGACGCCCGGTGCGCCTGCCGGCGCCGGCACCCCGCCGCCTGCATCGCCGGCGGCCGCCGGTCCGGCACCGGGCCCCGCCCCCGGACCGACCGCCCCGGCCAACGGCCCACCGCTGATCCTGCAGAATCCGCAGTCGGTGCAGGAGCGCGCGGCCACCGACTTCACGGTCACCAATATCCGCCTCGAGGGCCTGCAGCGCATTTCCGAAGGCACGGTCTACAACTACCTGCCCGTGAACATCGGCGACCACGTGACGCCGGTGCGCATTCGCGAGGCGATCCGCTCGCTCTACAACACCGGTTTCTTCCGCGACGTGCAGATGCGCCGCGACGGCGACACGCTGGTGGTGCTGGTGGTGGAACGCCCGGCCATCGAAAGTTTCGAGATCACGGGCAACAAGGACATCAAGACCGAGGATCTGCAGAAATCCCTGCGCAACGTCGGTCTGGCCGCCGGCAAGACCTTCGACCGCTCGGTGCTGGAGGAAGTGAAGGGCTACCTCACCGACCAGTATTTCAGCCGCGGCAAGTACGCGGTCAGCATCGATGAGAAGGTCGAGGACGATTCGGGCAACCGGGTGAAGATCAAGATCACCATCAAGGAAGGCTCGCGCGCCAAGATCCGCACCATCAACATCGTCGGCAACCACGCCTTCACCGACAAGCAGATCGACAAGGGTTTCGAACTGCAGACTCCGAACTGGCTGTCCTGGTACAAGCAGGATGACCGTTACTCCAGCGAATCCCTCGATGGGGACCTGGAGAAGCTGCGCTCCTATTACATGGACCGGGGCTACGCGAACTTCCAGATCGATTCCACGCAGGTGGCGATCGCGCCGGAGAAGGACGATATCTTCATCACCATCAACATCGATGAGGGCGATGTCTACAAGGTCGGCGAGGTCAAGCTCTCGGGTACCTTCCCGGTCCCGAAGGCGGAGCTGGAGAAGCTGATCCTGGTCGAGCCGGGAACCATCTATTCGCGCAAGGTCGTGACCGCCACCCAGGAGCTGATCCAGAACCGCCTGGGCCAGGATGGCTATGCCTTCGCCAAGGTGGATCCGGTGCCGACCACCGACAAGGCCACCGGCGTCGTCGGCATCACCTTCTTCGTGGACCCGGGCAATCGGGTCTATGTCCGCAACATCACCTTCTCGGGCGTCAAGCGCATCAATGACGAAGTGCTGCGCCGGGAGATGCGCATCCTGGAGGGCGGCTGGCTGTCCAACGTGGCGCTGGACCGCTCCAAACAGCGCCTGCAGCGTCTCACCTACATCACCAAGGTCGACGAGGAGACCACGCCGGTCCCCGGCTCTTCGGATCAGGTGGACGTGGATTTCAAGATCGAGGAAGGCCCGGGCGCCTCGATCTCCGGCGGCGTCGGTTATTCGGAGACCTACAAGTTCGAGCTCAACGGCAACTATACCGATGCGAACTTCCTGGGCTCCGGGCAGCGGGTCTCGGTGAACCTCGAGGCCGGCCTCTACAACAAGGTGTACGGTATTTCCGAAACCAATCCGTACACCAACGTCGACAATCTGACCCGCACCTATTCGTTCAGCTTCCGCGACGTATCCCAGTTCACTTCGTCCTCCTCGGATTTCTCGACCAAGATCCTGACGCTCGGCGAAAGCTTCGGCTACCCGCTGTCGGAGTATCAGTTCGTGAATCTCGGCGTGAACCTGCAGGGCGTGCAGCTGGTGGCGATCGAGAACAGCAGCGCGTTGCAGTCGATCGACTGGGTCCGCAACAACGGCCACACCTACACCGGCACCGCCACCGGCCTGGTGTTTGATCCGACCACGGCGACCTATGCCAACGGCATCTACTACCTCGACGGCACGCGTTTCGCGGTGGGGCAGCTGGTGGGTGGCTGGGGCTACGATTCGCGCAACCGCGGCCTGTTCGCCGACCGCGGTACGCATGCGGCCCTGACGCTGAGCTACACCCCGCCGATCACCGGCGTCTCCTACTACAAGGCCAACGCCGAGTTGCTGCAGTACGTGCCGGTATGGGGCCGCTGGACCCTGGCCTTCACGGGGGACCTCGGCTACGGCGCGGGTCTGGGCAAGACCACGTCGCTCCCGCCCTACGAGCTCTTCTACGGCGGCGGCCCGGACTCGGTGCGGGGCTTCCAGGAAAGCCGCCTCGGCCCGAAGGATCAGTACGGCAATCCGTATGGCGGCAACTTCAACGTGCTGCTGCGGAGCGAACTCATCATCCCGATGCCGCCGAAAATCGCCTCCAGCGCCCGCGTCAGCCTGTTCGTGGACGTGGGCAACGTATTTTACGAGGGCAAGAAGGCACCGCAGTTCTATGGACCGCCCCCGGGGTACGCTCTCGGCGAGGTGACGCAGGCCGACCTGAACGATCCGGCGATCCTGCCCAAGGAGAACTACAACTTCTCGTTCAGCAACCTGAAGGAATCGGTGGGTGTCGCGGTGCAGTGGCTGGCGCCCATGGGCCTGTTCCGGTTCAGCCTCGCCGTTCCGCTCAACGCCAGACGCGAGAACGATGACCCGGCGCTGGGCCCGGTCACGTGGGGCGACGAGACGGAGCGCTTCCAGTTCTCCGTCGGCCAGGCTTTCTAGAAACCCACTTTTGAGCCATCGTTCTAGGTCCGGCGGATTTCCGCTATGATCCGCATCCTTTGGTCCGCCCTTGCCGGATTGGCAGGGGGCGCACCGCGAGTTATCTGGGCATTGCCCACAAGAGGAGCATCGTGAAGGGCGTCGTCAGGTCTTTGATTCTGGGTTCGGCTGCGACAATGGTCCTGGCGGCGGCGCCGGCGTGGGCGGAGCTGAAAATCGGTTATGTCAATTACAGCCAGCTGCTGCAGGAGTCCCCGGACGCGAAGACCATCGCGGACGCGCTGCGCAACGAGTTCCTGCCCCGGCAGCGCGAACTGCAGACCCTGCAGCAGTCGCTGAAGGCCCGCGAGGACAAGCTGACCAAGGACGGCGCCACGATGACCGAGGATCAGCGCAATCGCGAGGACAAGGACATCCGTGACGGCGAGCGCGAACTGCAGCGCAAACAGAGCGAAGCGCAGGACGATTTCAACGCACGCCGCAACGAGGAACTCTCGACGCTGCAGAAGTCGCTGATCGAGCAGGTCCGCAACTTCGCGAAATCCCAGAACTACGATCTGGTGATGGCAGACGGCGTCATCTATGCGACCAATGCGGTGGACATCACGCCGCAGGTGCTGGCGATGCTCCAGGCGCGCAGCAGCAAGTCCGGGGCGCCCGCCGCGACGCCGAAGTCCACCAACAAGTAATTCCGGCCGCATGGTTCTCACCCTTGGCGAGATTGCCGTTCGCTTCGGGTGTGAACTGCGCGGCGATCCCGAACGCGAGATCGACAGCGTCGGCACGTTGACCGACGCCCATCCGCGCGCCATCACCTTCCTGGCAGAAAGCCGCCACCGCGCGGCGCTGCTGCAGACGCATGCGGCGGCGGTGGTGCTGGCGGGGCGGTTCGCCGCCGAATGTCCGGTGGCGGCCCTGATCACGCCGAATCCGCGTGCAACCTACGCGCGCATCGCCGCCTGGCTGCACCCGGCGGTACCCGTGGCAGCGGGCATTCACCCTTCGGCGGTCATCGCACCGGATGCCCGGATCGATGCCACGGCGCAGGTCGGGCCGCTCGCCGTGATCGGCGCGCGCGCCCGCATCGGAGCCGGTGCCATGATCGGACCGCATTGTGTGCTGGGGGCCGATGTGACCCTCGGCGCCCACACGCGGCTCATCGCCCGGGTGACGCTCTGTGACGGGGTCTCGGTGGGCGAACGCTCGATCCTGCATCCCGGGGTGGTGGCCGGCAGTGATGGTTTCGGTTTCGCGCCCGATGGCGCGGCATGGCTGAAGATTCCCCAGGTCGGCAGCGTCCGCATCGGCGCGGACGTCGAAATCGGCGCCAATACGACCATCGACCGGGGCGCCATCGGCGATACGGTCATCGCCGATGGCGTGAAGCTGGATAACCAGATCCAGATCGGACACAACGTGCGGCTCGGGGCCCATACCGCGATCGCCGGATGCACCGGCATATCGGGCAGCACCGTGATCGGCGAGCGCTGCCAGATCGGTGGCGCCTGTGCCATCGGCGGCCATCTGCAGATCGTCGATGATGTCCACATCACGGGCTTCTCGATGATCAGTCATTCGATCCCGAAGCCGGGCGTATACTCCAGCGGCATACCGTTCGAGGAGGCGCGGACCTGGCGCCGGATGGTGGCCCGTTTCAAGCGGCTCGGTCACAATGAGCGCGAGCGGGAAGGCCCCGAGAGCAAAGATGACTGAAGTTGTACAGTTCGACATCCACGGCATTCTCAAGCTGCTGCCGCATCGCTATCCGTTCCTGATGGTGGACCGGGTGCTGGAGTGCCGGGCCGGTGAGAGCATCCGGGCGCTGAAGAACGTCACGGCCAACGAGCCCTATTTCATGGGCCACTTCCCGCAGCGTCCGGTGATGCCGGGGGTGATGATCATCGAGGCCCTGGCGCAGACTGCCGGCATTCTCGCGTTCGTCACCGGCGGGGTGGTCCCGGATGCGGACACCAAGTTCTATTTCGTGGGCATCGACAAGGCCCGGTTCCGCAAACCCGTGGAACCCGGCGACCAGCTGATCCTCACGGCCCAGGTGACCCGCAGCTTCAAGGGCATCTGGCGCTTTTCCAGCACCGCCTTCGTGGGCACCACCGAGGTGGCCAGCGCCGACATGATGGTCGCGCCCGAGGTGACAAAGCCGCGGCCCGCGCCATGATCGATCCACGTGCAGTGATCTCGCCGCAGGCGCGGCTGGGCGCGGACGTGAGCGTGGGGCCCTTCACCGTGATCGGCCCGCAGGTGCAAATCGGTGCGCGCACCCGCATCGGCCCGCATGTGGTCATCGAGAACCACACCCGCATCGGCGAGGACAACGAGATCTACCAGTTCGCCTCCCTGGGTGCGGCACCGCAGGACAAGAAGTACAAGGGCGAACCCACCGAGCTCATCATCGGGGACCGCAACGTCTTTCGTGAGTTCTGCACCATGAACCGGGGCACCGCCCAGGGACACGGCCGGACCACGATCGGTTCGGACTGCCTGTTCATGGCCTACACGCACGTCGCCCATGACTGCAGGATCGGTGACAAGGTGACCCTGGCCAACTGTGCGACCATGGGCGGGCACGTGGATATCGGCGACTGGGTGCAGATGGGGGGGCTCTCGGCCATCCATCAGCACTGCAAGGTGGGCGCGCACGCCTTCGTCGCCGGTGGCGCGGTGCTGACCCGTGACCTGCCGCCGTACGTGATGATCGCGGGCAATCCCGCCGAACCGGTGGCGGTCAACTCCGAGGGTCTGAAGCGTCGCGGCTTCACGCCGGAGCAGATCCGGAACCTGCGCACGGCCTACCGCATCCTGTACCGCTCGGATCTGAAGCTGGCGGATGCGGTGACGCAGCTCGCCGGACTCGCGCGGCAGCATGCGGAGGTACAGCCGCTGCTGGATTTCATCGAGGCTTCCACGCGCAGCCTGGTGCGCTGACCGGCGGTCGGGTAGCCCAACATGTCTGATCCGCTGGTGATCGGGCTGGTGGCCGGTGAGTCCTCGGGGGACACCCTCGGCGCCGCCCTGCTCGAAGCGCTGCGCGAGCGGGTGGGCGCGGTCCGGGCCTTCGGTGTCGCGGGGCCGAAAATGCGCGCGGCCGGCTGCGAGGTCTGGGCCGACTCCCACGAACTGGCCGTCATGGGCCTGATCGAACCGCTGGCGCACCTGCCACGGCTGTTCGCATTGCGGCGGCGGCTGCTGCAAGACATGGTCCGCCGGCGCCCCGACGTGTTCGTCGGCATCGATGCGCCGGCCTTCAACGTGGGCCTGGAGGCGAAGCTGCGGGCGCAGGGCATCCCCACCGTGCAGTACGTGAGCCCCCAGGTGTGGGCCTGGCGCCAGGGGCGGGTGCGCAGCATTGCCGCCGCCTGTGATCTGGTCCTGTGCCTGTTTCCGTTCGAGACCGAGTTCTACAGCCAGCACGGCGTGCGGGCGCAGTTCGTCGGGCACCCTCTGGCGGACCAGATTCCGCTGGATACGGATCGGGGCCTGGCCCGCGAGGCCCTCGGACTTGCGCCGCAGGCCACCGTCATCGCGCTGCTGCCGGGCAGCCGGCTGGGCGAAGTGCGCCGCCTGGGCGAGGACTTCCTGCGGGCAGCGCTGTGGCTGCAGGCCCAGCGTCCCGACCTGACGTTCATCGCCCCGATGGCCTCGCCGGGCGCCCGGGAGGTGTTTGCGGCGCAGCGTGCTCGTCTCGCACCGGGGCTCGCCCTGCAGCTGGTCGATGGCCACGCGCAACAGGCGCTGATTGCCGCCAATGCGGTGCTGGTCGCCTCCGGGACGGCCACCCTGGAGGCGCTGCTGACGCGCCGGCCGATGGTGGTAGCCTATCGGTTCAGCGCCCTGACGGCCTTCCTGCTGCGCAGGCTGGGACTGGTCAAGGTCACCCACTTTTCGCAGCCCAACCTCCTCACCGGTAAATCCCTGGTGCCCGAATTCGTACAGGAACAGGTCAATGGTCCCGCCCTGGGTCAGGCTCTGCTGAAGCAGCTCACCGACCGCGCGGCCCGGCAGGTGCTGCAGGATGAATTCCTGAAGGTCCACCGGCAGCTGCGGGTGGGCGCGGCGGACCGGGCGGCGGCGGCCATCCTCGATCTGCTCAACGAGCGGCGCGTCAGCCGGGCGTTGCCCCTTTAAGGCGATGCCGACCCTTCTCGAGCGGCTGATCGCCGGAGTCGACGAAGCAGGGCGCGGACCGCTGGCCGGCCCGGTGGTGGCAGCGGCCGTGATCCTGGATCCGCGCCGGCCGATCCGTGGCCTCAAGGACTCCAAGCAGCTCGACGCGCAAACGCGCGAAGTCCTGGCGGTCCGGATCCGGGAGCGTGCGCTGAGCTGGGCGGTGGGCTGGGCGGAGCCGGAGGAGATCGACGCCCTGAACATCCTCGAGGCGACGCACCTCGCGATGCGGCGGGCGCTCATGGGGCTTGCGGTCCACCCGCGCCGCATCCTGGTGGATGGCAATCGCCTGCCGCGCCTCTCGGACCTGCTGCCGGCCTGCGCGGCGCGGGCCATCATCCGCGGCGACTGCACGCAGCCGGCCATCAGCGCCGCATCCATTCTCGCCAAGACCTACCGCGATGCGGTGATGCAGCGCCTGGACGTCGTGTATCCCGGGTATGGTCTGGCCGCTCACAAGGGGTACTGCACGGCCGATCATCTGGCGGCCCTGCTGCGCCAGGCGGCCTGCGCCATCCACCGGCGCAGTTTTCGCCCGGTGACGGCGCCCTGGGAACCCGTGGTCCTGGAAGTAGAATCAGACCCGACATGAATCCGCAGTTCGTCCACTTGAGGCTGCACACCGAGTTCTCGCTGGTGGACAGCGTCGTGCGCGTCCCGGAACTGCTGGCCGCGACCCGCGCCGCCGGCATGCCCGCCGTCGCCGTCACCGACCAGAACAACCTGTTCGCGATGGTCAAGTTCTATCGCGAGGCCCTCGGCCAGGGCATCAAGCCCATCATCGGCGTCGACCTGCAGGTCGCCGAGGGCAGCGAGCGCCGCGGCAGCTCGCGACTGACCCTGCTGTGCCAGAACCAGGAGGGGTACCGCAACGCCACGCGGCTGGTGACCCGGGCCTACCTTGAAGGCCAGAAGAGCGGCACGCCCCTGGTGGAGCGCGC
>DATJTJ010000085.1:0-19996 GCA_035503515.1 Steroidobacteraceae bacterium | reverse complement strand
GGCGCACGGCCGGCCGCGCGCCGATGAGGTCGGCCCAGCGCAGTACGTGCCGGTACTCCTGCACCGCCAGGAACTCCGCCGCCTGGTACGCCCAGCCCTTCACCAGGCTGGCATACCAGGGCCAGATGGCCATGTCGGCTATGGTGTACTCGCTGCCCACAAGGTACTCGTGCTCGGCGAGGTGCTTATCGAGCACGTCCAGCAGGCGCTTCGTCTCCATGGCGAAGCGGTTGATGGCGTATTCGATCTTGACGGGGGCGTAGGCGTAGAAGTGGCCGAATCCGCCGCCCAGATAGGGGGCGCTGCCCATCTGCCAGAACAGCCACGACAGGCATTCGGCGCGCTCTGCGGGCCGGGTGGGCAGGAAGGCTTTGAACTTCTCCGCAAGGTACAGCAGGATCGCGCCGGACTCGAACACCCGGATGGGCTCGGGTCCGCTGCGATCCATCAGCGCGGGAATCTTCGAGTTGGGATTCACGGCCACGAAGCCGCTGCCGAACTGTTCGCCATCCCCGATCCGGATCAGCCAGGCATCGTACTCCGCGCCGGCATGGCCGCGGGCGAGCAGTTCCTCCAGCAGGATGGTGACCTTCTGTCCGTTGGGAGTCGCCAGGGAATACAGCTGCAGCGGATGCCGACCCACCGGCAATGCCTTCTCATGGGTCGCCCCGGATACCGGCCGGTTGATGTTGGCGAAGCGGCCGCCGTTTTCCTTGTCCCAGACCCAGACCTTCGGCGGTACGTACCCGGATGACTCGCTCATTCGGCTTTCGCTTCCAGTTTCCTGAAACCCGCCGGCACTGCGAATACGTCGGCACCCACGCTGTCGGCCGATACCGAAACCAGCTGCGAGGATACCGTCATCAGCGCCACATCACCCGGCGGCAGTGGCACCGGCGCGCCGCTGCTGGTGGCACGCGGCGCGGAAGAATCCGCATCGCTCTTCCTGTGGAACAGCCCGCCGAGCCTGCCGGCCACGGCACCGGCAAGGCCGCCCGAGGAGTCCTGGCTGTCATCGGCGCCGTTTGCCTGGTTCGGCTGGGCCTTCGGATCCTTGCACTGGGCGCCCCCGAGCGCCAGCGTGAAGCCGCTGCGCACCGGGTAGCCCTTCATTCCCTGCATCTTCGTCGCCACCTGCGACCAGATGTCCTTGTACTGGCTGAACATCGCGCGGGCGCGCTCCGATGCGTCCTGCATGCCGGCCGCATCCATTCCCATCCTGGCCGCGTAGGCGCTGTAGTACTTGCGGACCTCGGCGCTGTCGGAAAAGTCCCCCGACAACCACTCATCGAGGATCAGGGCGACTTCGCAGATCGACCCGGTGTCCTTGTCCTGGCAGGGCTGGGCCGCCGTGATCACCGTCCGCTCCGAATCGAAGCCCGCGAACTGGGCCTTCTCGCCGGTGCGGTTGACCGAAACCTTCGGCGGCAGCCACACGCACTTGGAGGTGTCGACGGCGGAAGGCTGCTGTTTGCTCTTCTGCGAGTCGCTCCCCTGCTCCATCGCCTTGCGCAACTGCGCGCGCTGCTGCTCGAAGCTGGTCTCGGTGTATTCCTTCTTGTTGAGGTTCAGATGCAGGATCCTGTCATCATCCAGCAACACGATGTCCGCGCTCGGACCGAGGGCGTTGCGGGCGAGGAATCCCACCAGCTTCGACTGCATCTTGACATCGTTCTCGGTACGTGAGCGACTGCCGGAGATGATGGTGGTGCTGGTGCCGGTCATGTTGGCGAAGGACATGCTCCCGGCGCCATCGACCGATGTGGTGCGCACGATGGTCACATCGGCGCGTGCCGCGCCGGCTGCAATACCCAGGACACCCAGCAACGTGGCGGTCACGGGCCGCAAGGAGCTTGTCTTCATAGACCCCCCGATTGGTTATGCTGCAGGAATCACTACAGAATGTTAGCAAGAAACCGGTTCAGTCGGACATGAGTTCTGCCCTGCGAATCCTCTCGATCATTCCGCCCATGACGCAGCTGAATACGCCGTATCCCTCGACGGCGTATCTCACCGGTTTCCTGCGACCCCGCGGCTTTCACGCCGAGCAGGCCGATCTTTCGATCGGCCTGGCACTGGAACTGCTTTCGACCGCCGGCCTCGATGCCATCCACCGTCAGGTCCAGCAACTGTCCCCGAAGCAACGCACTGCCGGGGTGCGGTTCTTCGCGGAGCATTTCGACGGCTACCGCGGCACCATCGCCACGACCATCCGGTTCCTGCAGGGCCGCGATCCGAACCTGGCGCACCGCATCGCCTCGCGGAACTTCCTTCCCGAAGGTCCCCGGTTCCTGTCCCTCGATCAGTACCTGATTCCGGCAGGCGGCGCCGATGCGCTCGATTGGGCCTTCGGGGCGCTCGGGCTGCAGGACCGCGCCAAGCACATCGCCACGCTGTACCTGAACGACCTGGCGGACGTGATTCGCGATGCGGTCGATCCGCGATTCGAGTTCGTGCGTTACGCCGAGTCCCTCGCGGCGAGTCAGCCGACCTTCGACCAGCTGCAGGCGGCGTTGCTCGCCCCGGACACGCTGGTGGACCAGATCCTGGATGAACTGACCCGCAAGACTCTCGCACGGTACGCGCCGACCCTGGTGCTGCTGACGGCGCCCTTCCCCGGCAACGTGTACGGGGCATTCCGCATCGCCCAGGCCATCAAGCGGGCCCGGCCCGCGATCGTGACCGTGCTCGGTGGTGGCTACTGCAATACCGAACTGCGCTCGATGGACGAGCCACGGGTGTTCGACTACTTCGACTTCGTGACGCTGGATGCGGGCGAGCGTCCGCTGCTCGCGCTCATCGAACACCTCCAGGGCCTCAGGTCCATCGGGGGCCTGGTGCGCACGTACACGCGCGAGCGCGGCTACGTCGACGCCCGGGAACCGGACATTCCGTTCTCCGCGAGCGGCACGCCCAGCTACGTGGGGTTGCCGCTCGGGGACTACCTGTCGTTGCTCGACATGCTCAATCCGATGCACCGCCTGTGGTCCGACGGCCGCTGGAACAAGCTCACCGTCGCCCACGGCTGTTACTGGAAGAAGTGCAGCTTCTGCGACGTGGACCTCGACTACATTTCGCGCTACGACCTGGCCGCGACCGACGTGCTGCTGAATCGGATCGAGGCCCTCGTCGCGGAGACCGGACAGACGGGATTCCATTTCGTGGACGAGGCCGCGCCGCCCAGGGCCCTCAAGTCACTGGCCCAGGCGCTGCTCGAGCGCAAGCTGGAAATCACCTGGTGGGGCAACATCCGCTTCGAGAAGTCCTTCAACGCGCAGCTGTGCCGACTGCTCGCCGCGAGCGGCTGCATCGCCGTCACGGGGGGGCTCGAGGTGGCGTCCGACCGGCTGCTGACGCTCATGCAGAAGGGCGTGTCGGTGGAACAGGTGGCACGGGTCACGCGTGCCTTCTCCGATGCCGGCATCCTGGTGCATGCCTACCTGATGTACGGGTTTCCGACCCAGACGATCCAGGACACCGTCGATGCCCTCGAGTACGTCCGCCAGCTGTTCGCCGCGGGCTGCATCCAGTCAGGGTTCTTCCACCGTTTCAGCTGCACCGTCCATTCGCCGGTCGGCAAGAACCCGCAGCAGTACGGCGTGACGCTGGCGCCTGCGCCCCGCATCACCTTCGCCTGCAACGACATCGGCTTCACCGATGCGACGGGCGTCGACCATGACGCCCTCGGGACGGCCCTGCGGAAGGCGCTGTACAACTTCATGCACGGCATCGGCCTCGACCAGGACGTGCGCGAATGGTTCGAGGGGGACGTCCCCCGCACCCGTGTGCCGCGCTCCTTCATCGCGCGGGCTCTCAAGGCATAGTCCGGCAGGCGGCCGTGCCGTCCTAGTGACCACCCACATGCCCCAGCAGTTTGGCGATGGCCCCGAAGATGCCCGTGACGTCGCCATTGACGTGCAGGATCGGCAGGATCACCGCGATCGAGCCGAAGGATGAGCCGATGAGCTGCCCGAAGGAGCGCAGGTCGAAGGGCACCACGCGCATGGTCTCGATGCGCGTAAACATCGTGCCGAGGGTTGACAGTTCGGCCAGTTCCCGCACTTCCTCGGTGGCCGACTCGGTGCCCCGCTCGGCGCCGAGCCAGTGCTTCTCGACCCGGCGGCTGTGCTCGGTGACCCGCTCGCGATACAGTGCCAGGGCGTGTCGCTTGCTGCGGTACAGCTGCTCGGTGAACATCAGCAGCGGCAGGGTGAACAACAGCGGCGCTCCGATCGCGAAGCCCACCAGCGGCCCCCACACCGTCATGGTGGTCAGCCGGTAGTGCAGGACCACGATCTCGTAGCCGACGGTTGCCGCTATGTTGCTGACGCCGTACGCCAGGATGAAGACCGCGAACCGGCTCTGCGCGTAGCTGATGAAACCGATGCCTCCCGTCAGGTCCGGATGCGTGGGATGCAGTTCCAGGCGCAGCAGGCTGACCCGGTAGAGATAGAAGGTCCACACCAGGATCTTCCAGATGAATCGCAGCCAGGTGTAGTTCAGCAGCGGCAGCGCCACCAGGAACTCCCAGGCGCCGGCCCCGGTGAGCGTACGCCAGTGCGGGTAGTCCTTCACGTGCCAGGTCGGCAGCGGGTGCGATGCGAACTCCGGCACCAGGATGACCAGGGACAGCGTGTAGGCGATGACGATGCAGACCAGATCCGGCACCGCCGACTGTCGCAGCAGCCTGATGCGCGCGTGCAGCCTGTACAGACGCCGGTGATCCTCGGGCCGGATGATTCCGCAGGAGACGAACTGGCGTGCCGAGTCCCGGGTACTCGCATCGGCGATCGGCTCGGCGAGCATGAACAGCGGCATGGCGATCAGGAACTGGATGTGGGCGGCGAAATCGGCCAGGAAATTCGTCGTGGCCACGGCCCCGCCCGCGAGCCCCCCATACGCTGCCAGCAGGGCCACCGGGATCCAGGTCAGGGCAACGACGATGACGCAGCGCTTGAAGACGCGGAGGCGTCCGGACTCGGGCGCTCCCAGCAGTGCGAACCCGCGGTTCATCCAGTCCCCGCTGAACAGCGAGAACGACACCGTGGCATCGCGAACACGAGCCGGGGGCATTTGCGGGTGCGGCACGAAGGACTCGTTTTTCTTGAGTCCAAAGCTTAGCATTTCGGCAACGGCCGCGATCGGGCCGATGTCCTACGGCCCCCTGCTCTGCCCGGCACTGCAGCAGCTCCCCCGGCGGTAATTTCTGGAAATAACAGGAAGAGGTGGATCATGTTACATCGCACCACTTTTCTTGCAGGGCTGTCCCTGGCGCTGCTGGCGGGAGCGGCCATTCCCCGGCATTCCGCGGCGGCCGCCGCCTCCCCGACGCAGGTCGTGTCCGCCGATCGAGTGAAGGTGGTTGCCCGGCACCATGGATAGATTCCTCGAGACCGCCCGCGCCAGAGCGCGCGGCATGATCGGCACCTGGGTCAAGCTCCCCTCGCTCGAGACCGTCGAACTGCTCGGACACGCTGGATTCGACTTCGTCGTGATCGACATGGAGCATGCGCCGCACGCGCTGAATCGGGCGTACGAGCTGGTATTCGCCGCGCAGGCCACGGGAATGGCGGCGCTGGTGCGGCTGCCGGATCACACCGGCTCGAGCATCCAGCCGCTGCTGGATGGGGGCGCCGACGGTCTGCTGGTCCCGCGGGTCACGGGAACCGATGTCGCTGCGGCACTGACCCGCAGGATGGTCTTCAGCCCCAAGGGCGAGCGCGGTCTCGGATTCACCTCCCGGGCAGGCCGCTGGGGCCTGGGATCGGTGCCCGAATACCTGGCACGCGGCGACGGCCAGTGCCTGCGGATGGTGCAGCTCGAGGACTGGGCGACGCTCGAGGCCGCCGCCGAATTCGCCGCCCTCGAGCACGTCAATGGCATCTTCATCGGCCACGGGGACCTGTTCCTCTCCAGTGGCAAACCCGCCGCGTCACCCGAAGTACAGCAATTGACCGCCCGGGTCTTGCGGGCGACGCAGGAAGCCGGAGTGCTCTCGGGGGTGGCCGCCGGCTCACCCACCGAGGCCCGCGCCTATCTCGACATGGGATTCTCGCTGGTGATGGTGAGCAATGACACGACGCTGTTCGGCCGTGCCGCGGCGGAGGCGGTGAAGGCGACCCGGGCCTAGGCCGAAGGGTCCTGTAGTCCGCTCGACAGGTGCGTCAGGGACGCCTCATCCGGTTCGATGCCCGTTACCGCGATCAGCCGCGCGATCGACATGTAGCAGCCGACGGTGAGCACCAGGTTGACGAGGACCTGGTTGGATACCTGCGCGCGCAGCGCCGCGAGCGTCGCATCCGTCACCCCGACCGAGATGACGATTTCGTCGACGAAACGGCAGATCGCCGCCAGCAGCGGATCCAGATCCCCATACCGGCGGTTCCCGATCGCCGTCAGTTCGGCGGTCGACAGTCCGGCCGCGGTGGCGAGCGGAATGTGATGATGCAGCTCGTAGCGGCTGTTGCTCAGGTGCGCGACGCGCAGGATCGCGGTCTCGCGCAGCCGCGGCGCGAGCACCGCGGGATCCGCGACGGCATAGCCCAGACGCCCCTGGGCCTCGAACAGCGTGGGTGACGCATGCGCGCCCATGCGCACGATGTTGAGCGGTGTGCCGGCGAGCATCCTGCGCATCGTTTCGGGCAACGTGCCGACATCGGGATAAGGGATTCTCGCCACCGCAGTTTCCGCCTTTGATTCAGCGCACGAATGACACGGCCGTGTGCCGCGCAGTATAAGGGTGAAGCATGATCTTCGATACGCACGCTCATGTCCTTTCACCCGATCGGAAGAGCTTTCCCTACGGCACGCTGCGCGGCGGCGCGGTGCCTCCGGTCAGCCCGGTGGTGTTCCCGGTCGAGGATCTCATGGTCCAGATGGATGCGTGCGGCATCGCGCGCGCCTGTCTCGTGCAGCGCGCGACGCTCTACGGTTACGACAATCGCTACGTCCTGGATGCCGCCGCGCGATATGGGCACCGGCTCGCGCCGGTCGTCGTCCTCGACGCACAGGAGCCCGATGCGCCACGGAAGCTCGAGGCACTCGCCGCGACGCACCGGCTCGCGGGCCTGCGGCTGGTTGCCCCCACCCTGACGGCGCACGACACGGATTGGCTCGACAGCGAGCCGGTACTGGGATTGTGGGCCGCGGCCTCGAAACTGCGGCTGCCGGTCACCGTGATCCTGTACCGGCTCAACAACGTCGCGGGACGTGCCGCGCTGCTGCGCGTCGCACGCCGCTTCGCCGACCTACCGATCCTCATTGATCACGTGGGACTGCCGCACGCCTCGACCCCCGAAAAGAAATGGGGCGAGGCCCACGGCCACGACTATTCGATCCCGGCGGGCCCGGACTTCGGCATCGCGGAGCACCTGTCGGAGCTGGGCGCCCTGCCGAACGTGCACTTCAAGATCACGGACATCAATTTCGACCGCCTCCATGAAGCACGGCTGGATGCCGCGCGTTTCGTGCGGGTGCTCGCGGACCGCGTTGGCGCAGGCCGGCTGCTGTGGGGGTCGGACGTGGGGCAGAGCCCGGCCCCGTATGCGCAGAAAGTGGCGCGGCTGCGGCAGGCGGCGCAACTGCTCGGACCGGATGAATGCGCTGCCTTCCTCGGAGGCAACGCCGTGCGCCTGTACGGCGCGGCGCTGGCAGGATCGTGACGTGGCGACTGCAGCGCTGCAGGGGCCGCTGGTGGACAGTCACGCGCATATCTGGGAAGCGGACATGCCGTTCGCAGCCAATGCCTGGACCAGGCCTGCCTACGTCTACACCGCCGAGCAGTTCCTCGCGGACATGCACGATGCGGGAGTACGCTACGGCGTGGTCGCCGCGGCCAGCCTGTTCGGCACCTACAATGACTACACCATCCGCTCGCTGCGCCGATACGGCAACCTGCGCGGCACCGCCATTCTCGATCCCGCCGTCGATCCGTACACGCTCGCGGCAATGCGCGCCGACGGCATCGTGGGCTGCCGCCTGCAGTGGTTCATGCTCGACCCGCTGCCCGACATCCGCGGCGAGATCTTCCAGCGCTTCTGCCGGCGGCTGCGGGACCTTGGAATGCACCTGCACCTGAACATCGAAGGGTCCCGGATGACCGGCGTCGCCCGGGCTCTGGCCGGAACGGGAGTGCGGCTGGTGATCGATCATTTCGGCTGGCACGATCCGGGGCCACGACTGCAGGCGCGAAGCTACCAGGACATGCTGCGGCTCATGGAGGCCGGCAATGTCTGGATCAAGCTGGCCAGCGGCTTCCGGCGTCCCGACCGTGATCTGCCGGCGCAGTACACCCAGGACCTGCTCAGCCGGTTCGGAACCGAAAAGCTGCTGTGGGGCAGCGATTCCCCCTTCGTCGGTCACGAACATGCCGCCACCTATCGCAGCGTGGTGGAGGATCTGCACTACGCGGTGCCGGATGAGGCCACGCGGCGGGCGCTCGGTGAGTCCGCCTACCGGTTCTACTTCGCATGACTCCGCCGGCCCGACGCGGACGCAAGCAGGGTGCCGCGGCGACGGCCGGCGGCGTCATGGCCATCAGGGTGGTGCTGTCGATACTCGAGCAACTCGCGAAGCAGGAGTCGGTCGGTGTCACCGGGCTGTCGCGGGCGCTCGGCACCACCAAGGCCCGGGTCTTCCGCCATCTGCGCACGCTGGTGTCGATGGGTTATGCGACGCAGGACTCCGGCTCGGAGCGGTACGCGGCCGGCCCGCGCCTCATCGCGCTCGGATACACCGCCGGACTCACGCCGGCCAACAATCTGCTGAAGCTCGCCCGCGCCTCGATGGTGCGCCTGCGCGACCGGTTCGGACATTCGGTCAACCTGTCCCTGGTGTACGGCGACAGCGCCTCGATCGTCGAATCCCTGCCGGGCAGTTCCTTCTTCGGCATCGCCATGCGTACGCACATGCCCATGCCGCTGCATTCGACGGCGGCAGGCAAGCTGCTGCTCGCCGACCGGCTGGTGCGCCGCAAACGTCTCCCGGGACGCCCCTACGGGCGATTCACCGAGAAGACCCTCACCGACCTCAAGGCCCTGCAGGCCGACCTCGAGCGCGTCGGCAGGCAAGGCTGGGCGTCGGCCCCGGAGGAGACGGTGCTGGGCATCAACGCCATCAGCGCTCCGATCCGCGATCACCGCGGCGAGCTGGTGGCGATGATCTCACTGGTCGGCTCGATCCAGTTCATCCCGCGCCGGCCCTCCCGGGCGATGATCAATGCGATCCGGGAGGCCGCCGCGGAGATTTCGGCGGCGCTGAACCTGTAGTCCGGGGGCGCCGCCCTGCGCCTTGTGTTGGCAATCGGAAATATGTTTTGATCAGCGAAACGCGAGCCAGGGTCTGGGGCGGAGCCGGCTCTTCGAGGGGGCGGGATGGCTGAAGGAATGGCAGGCGAGCCCGGCGGCCTCGGGTGGGTCGGCACGGCGCTGAACGGCGCCGGCAGCTGGAGCCTGCGCAGCTGGGTGCCCTACTTTCTCGGTTTCCCGATGCTGTTCGACAGCTGGGACAGCGTCGTCATCGCCTATACCCTGCCCTCGATCGGTGCTGAATGGCATCTGTCCGCGCTCGCCTCCGGCTGGTTGATTTCGGCCGGCTACGCCGGACAGTTTCTCGGGGCGATCCTGTTCGGTGCCGTAGCGCAGCGACGCGGCCGGCTGCCCGTCGTACGCTGGCTGGTCATCGTGATGGGCCTGCTCGCCGTGGCCTGCGCGATGGCCAACGGTCCGCGGGTGCTCATGGCGCTGCGCCTGGTACAGGGCATGGCCATCGGCGGGGCCCTGCCGGCGGCCATCTGCTACGTGAATGAAGTCGCGCCGACGGCGACCCGCGGCAGATTCTTCGGTACCTTCCAGTTCCTGATGCTCGCCGGATTCGGCCTCGCCTCGTTGCTGAGTGCCTGGATCGTGCCCCGCTACGGCTGGCGGGTGATATTCGCGCTCGGAGTCATACCGCTGGTGGCCGTGCCGTTCCTGTACGCGCTGCCCGAATCACCGCGCTGGCTGGCGGGCCGCGGACGGCATGCGGCGGCGGCCGACGCGCTGCGCCGGCTCGGCAGCGTCATCAGCAGCGCGCCGCTGGAGGTGGCTCAGGGCCCGACGGGCCCGGCGCACGGCGTGCCGGCGCGCGAACTGTTCGCCGCCGGCGTGCGGCGCAAGTTCTCGATCACGGCGGCGTTGTGGTTTCTCACCTCTCTCGTCTCCTTCGGGCTGCTCAACTGGGTGCCCTCGCTGTATGTGCGGATCTTCAACATCCCGGTCGCCAAGGCTCTTTCGTACAACACCATCGTCGCGGTGAGCATCTTCCTGCTGCCCATGCTGCTGCGCCAGACCATCGATCGCACCGGGCGGCGGCCACCGGCCATCTTCGGCACGGCGATCGGGGGTATCGCGCTGCTGGGGCTGCTGCTCGTTCCCCGCGCCAACTGGATGCTGGTGGTGGCGCTGGCCATCATCGGACAGATCGGCATTTCCATCAGTTCGATGATCCTCTGGCCGTATACGACGGAGATCTACGACACCCGGATCCGGTCGCTCGCGACCGGCACCTCCAGCAGCCTGGCGCGCGCGGCCTCGATGCTGACGCCGTTGCTGGTGGGCGGCCTGTTGCAGGCAACCGGGTCGGTGATTCCGGTATTCCTGATCTTCGGGCTGTCGTCGCTGCTGGTGGCGTTGCTGTGGTGGCAGGGGACCCATGAGACCGCGGGTCGCGAACTGGGCGCCTGAGCGGCGCATTCAAGGAGAAGTCCGTTGACACCCGAACAGCGCGTGCTGGAAACCCTGGTCCTGCAGCAAAACGCCGTCGACTACTGGCATGAGGTCGATCTGAAGGGCGGCGCCGGGGTCGCCGAGAGATTCACCGAGGAGGGAATCTTCCATGCCGGACCCGGGCAGCCACTGGTGGGCCGGGCCGCGATCGAAGGATTCTATGGCTGGCGGTCGGACCGTGGTGCGCGCACCTCGCGGCACGTCATCAGCAATTTCCGCGCCCAGTTCAGCGACGATTCGCATGCCACCACCTACTGCGTGATGCAGGTGTTCGCAGCCGATGGCAGGCCCATCCATCCGGCGCGGCCGCCGATCCTGATCGCCGACCAGATCGACCGTTGCCTCAAATGCAGCGATGGCCAATGGCGCTACCTCGAACGCGACTTCACGGTGCTCTTCATGGGCGGCGAGGCGCCGACCGTGGCGCCCGATGACATCGCCCGAAAGCACAACCCGGGCTCCGCGCCGCGCTGACGCCATGTTCAGGGAACCCTCGATCGGTGCCTACTACCGGGAACCTGCGCACAGCGAGGGGCCGCTCTGGCGTCGCTGGATCACCCGTGCCGCGAACTTCGCGATCCTGTACACGCAAGGCGCCGCGGGCGCCGCGCTCAGCGAGCGCTTCGTCGATGAGCATTTCGCGTACGCGCTCGCCGGCGGAGTGCACGTGGCCGCGGGCGGCGACCTGGCCACGCTCGGGGAGGAGGACCTGGCGATCCTGCCCCCGGGCGAATGCGTCCTGCACTTCGACCGTCCGGCGAGTGTGGTGCAGGTCGTCACGGCGCAGGAGTCGGCCGTTGCGGCCGCACCCAATGCAGCAACGTACGCGGACGGCGCGCCCGAAGTGGCCGCCGCGGTGCCATGGCCCGAACCGGTGGGCGGCTACCGGCTGCGGACCTATTCGACGAAGGCAGGCTACGCCCGCGGGGGTCTGGTCCATGCCTATCGGACGCGCAGGCTCATGATCGTTCCCTATGACCGCTTCCTCGAGCCCCGCGACGAAACCCAGCTCACGCCCCACGCCCACGCCGATTTCGAACAGGTGTCGGTGGCCCTGGAGGGCCAGTGGCTGCATCACCTGCGGGTGCCCTGGACGCCGAACCGCCGCCATTGGCGCCCGGATCGCACCGTCGATATCGGCAGTCCCTCGGTGACGGTCATCCCCGCCGGCGTTATCCATACCTCGCAGGGCGTCGCCGGCGAGGGGATGCGCCTCATCGATGTGTTCTCCCCGCCGCGCGCGGATTTCTCGCAGCGGGGCCTGGTGGACAATGCCGCGGACTATCCGATGCCTCCGGAACTGGCGGGCGCGTGACTGCGCTGACACCCGCCCCGGTGCGCTCCTGGCTGGAGCGATTTGCCGCGGCCCTTGCCGCTCCCGAAGGCACCGACTGGTCCGCGCTGTTTGCTCCCGGATGCTTCTGGCGCGACTTCGTGGCCTTCAGCTGGAACATCATCACCGTCGAGGGTGTCGCCGCCGTGACGGCGATGGTCACGGCCCAGGCGCGCGCGATCGGGGCCCGTAACATCGCGCCGGATGATCCGGCCTTGCCCATGACCGACGCGTCGCAGGGCTGGTTCACATTCGAAACGCGCACCGCGCGGTGCCGTGGCCATGTAAGGTTGGACGGCACCAGGGCCGGGGTGCTGGTGACGACCATCCTCGAGCTCAAGGGGTACGAGGAGCCGGCCGGCGCGCGCAGGACGCCGGGCCTCGAGCACCAGGCGCGCAAGGGCCGACAGACCTGGGCGGACGAGAGCGCCCGGCGGGCGGCGACGCTCGGCATCACCGATCAGCCCTACTGCCTGATCGTGGGCGGCGGCCAGAACGGACTGCAGCTGGCCGCGAGACTCAAGCGCCTCGCGGTCCCTGCGCTCGTGGTCGATGCGTTGCCCAGGCCGGGAGATTCATGGCGGATGCGCTATCCCTCGCTGCACCTGCACGACCCGATCTTCCTGGACCACTTCCCCTACCTGCCCTTCCCGGACCATTGGCCACTGTTCACTCACAAGGACAGGATGGCCGACTGGCTCGAGATCTACGCCCGGGTCATGGAAATCGATTTCTGGGGCGGCACCCGCTGCATATCGGCAGTCCATGACCCGGCCCGGGGCGAATGGCTCGTGCGCCTGGTGCGCGACGGCCGCGAACTGACGCTGCGTCCCAGGCAGCTGGTGCTCGCTACCGGCATGTCCGGTGCCAGACACATGCCGGTGTTCCCGGGCGCGGAGCGGTTCGGGGGCCTGCAGTACCACTCCGCCGACCACAAGGGCGGCAAGGCCCTGTCCGGCAAACGCTGTGTCGTCATCGGCTCGAACAATTCCGCGCACGACATCTGCGCGGACCTGTGGGAAGCGGATGCCGAGGTCACCATGGTCCAGCGCTCCGCCACCGTCGTGGTGCGGGCCGACACCATGCAGAAGTTTGCGTCGGCGCTGCCTTACGCCGACCCGGCGATTCCGAGCGAGTTCGCGGACCTGATGGCCGCGTCGGTGCCCTTCCGGCTGCGGTACGAACCGGAAACCCGCATGACGGCGGCGCTCAACCAGATCGACGCCGAATTCTATGCCCGCCTGCGGCGTGCCGGATTCCAGCTGCACGATGGCCATGACGGCACCGGGTTCCTGATGGCCTATCACCGCCGCGCGGCGGGCTACTACATCGATGTGGGCGCGAGCGATCTCATCTCGAGCGGCGAGATCAGGCTCGCTCAGGGCGAGATCAGCGAGATCACGGCCGAGGGCATCAGACTTGCCGATGGCACCGTGCTGCCCGCCGACGTGATCATTTACGCCACCGGCTATCGGCCGATGCATGAATGGGTGGGCAGGCTCATCTCCCCTGCGGTCGAAGCAAAGGTCGGGCCATGCTGGGGACTGGGTTCCGGCACCCCCGGTGATCCGGGTCCGTGGGAAGGAGAACTGCGCAACATGTGGAAGCCCACCGCCCAGGAGGGACTGTGGTTCCAGGGCGGCAATCTCATGCAGGCCCGTTTCCATTCATTGCATCTCGCGCTGCAGCTGAAGGCCCGGATGGAAGATCTCGAAGTCCAGGTCTACCCGCGCACCGGTTGATGGGTGGAGAGAAAGGAACCGATGAGGATGATGGCGAAGGCGATCACGCCGGCCGGACCCAGATGCTCATGCAGCAACCCCAGACCCAGCAGGGTCGCCACCGCGGGATTGATGTAGGTGATGATCACGGCGCGGGAAGCCCCTGCGGCGCGGACCAGATAGAACATCAGCAGCATTGCCACCGCGCTGCACAGCAGGCCGAGCACGGCGAGCGATGACAGCGTCACGGCCGAAGGCCAGCGCTGCGGCCAGGTCAGGGCCGCGGGCAAAAGCAGCGTGAGGCTCGCCACCGTCAGGCTCGCCGCGATCGGTCCGATGGATTCCAGTCCATGAAGATGGCGCTGGATGATGAGCGGGCCGGTGGCATAGCCGATGGTCGCAAGCACCATGCAGCCCACGCCTGCCCAGCCTTGCGCCCCGGAGACGGCCCCGAACCCGAGCAGCGCCATCACTCCGCCCAGACCGAGCAGCAGCCCCAGCACACGGCGCCACCCCAGATGTTCGTCCATGCCGAAGCAGCGGGCCATGAAGACCACGGTGAGGGGCGTCCCGGCAATCAGGATGCCGGTGATCGATGAACTGATCCAGCGCTCGCCGAACGAGATCGCCGAAAACGGCACGGCGAATTCCACGATGGCAAAGGCACACACCGCCGTCAGGTGCGGCCGCAGCGGTCGCAGTGCGCCGCGATGCCAGGCGATGGGCAGCAGTATCAGGGCCGCGATCGTCAGCCGGCTCCAGGCGACGACGAAGGGTGAGACTTCCTCAACCGCGATCCGGATGAAGAAGTACGGAATGCCCCAGATGACCCCCAGGGCCCAGAATGCCGCCCACGCGCGCCAGGTCAAGGCGCGCGTCCCACGCGCGCCTGCGTCCGCCACGAAAGTGTCATGTCCTCCTGTCCGTCCTTTGCATGTGTCAGTCGATTCCTACGAACGTACTGCGGCAGCGGTGAAGATTGAGCCCGTGACTGCGTTGCTATACTTCCGCTCCATGCCTCAAACCTCGGCGCACTCCGGTCCACCCCTCCCGCCCTCCGCGCTCGCCGGGTTTTCGGCCGCGGTGCTGGCGGTCATCCTGACGGCCATCCTCTCCTACCGGGCCGAGGTCGGCAGCCGCACGGCGGCCGATGCCGTGACTCAGGGAATCGAGCGCATCGTGCAGGTGCAGAACGTGCTCTCGAGCACCAAGGACGCCGAGACCGGGCAACGGGGTTATCTGATCACGGGCGACGAAGCGTACCTGCAACCCTTCACCACAGGGAAGGCCGCCATCGAAGGCGAATTGAACCAGCTGCGTGCCTTGACTTCCCAAGACCCTGAGCAGCGGCAGCGACTCGAGGAGCTGCAGGCAATCATCAGCGCCAAGCTGACCGAACTGCAGAATACCGTCAATCTGAAGCGGGCGGGGAAGTCCGAGGAAGCACTCACCGAAGTCCGATCCGGCCGCGGCAAAGTGCTGATGGACCGCGCCCGCGACATCGTCAACGACATGGAAGGCACCGACCGGACGGCACTGGGTCAACGACAGAGCGAGTGGCAGCGTGCGGCGCTGCTATCCACCCAGACGACCTGGATCGGCTCCCTGGTGCTGCTGGTGCTCATCGGTGCTGCGGCGGCGCTGGTGTCGCGTGACTACCGGGCACGGCAGCTGCAGTCCTGGCTGCGGACCGGCCAGATGGGACTTGCCGAACGCATCCAGGGCGACCAGAGCCTCGACACCCTGGGCGACAACGTCATCAACTTCCTGGCCCACTACCTGGGCGCCCAGGTCGGTGCCATCTATATCGCCGATGGCGTCGACCGGTTCCGGCGCTTCGCTGGCTACGCCCTGGCCGCAACGGCCAGCGGCGAGGCCCTCCGGCGCGGAGACAGTTTGATCGGCCAGGCGGTCAAGGACAATCGCCTGCTCCGGGTCACCGATGTACCGCAGGAGTACGGCCTGCCGGTCAGTTCCGCCACCGGCAGCAGCGCCGCCCGGGAGCTGCTGATCGCGCCGGCCGCTCTCGACCGCACGGTGTACGCCGTCACCGAACTGGGCTTCCTGGGCCAAACCGATGCCGCGCACCAACAGCTGCTGGACCTGCTCTCGTCGATGATCGCGGTGGCGGTACGCTCCTCGAAGGACCGGACGCGGCTGGAGGAACTGCTGCAGGAAACCCAGCGGCAGGCGGAGGAACTGCAGACCCAGCAGGAGGAGCTGCGCGTCAACAACGAGGAACTCGAGGAGCAGAGCCGCGCCCTCAAGGTCTCGCATGCCCAGCTCGAATCGCAGCAGGCCGAACTCGAACAGACCAACTCCCAGCTCGAGGAGCAGGCGCAGTTGCTGGAACGGCAGAAGGATGAGCTTTCGCGCCAGCAGGGCCTGCTCGGCGAGCGCGCCGCGGACCTGCAGCGCGCCAACCTGTACAAGAGCCAGTTCCTGGCGAACATGAGCCACGAGCTGCGCACGCCGCTGAACTCGACCCTGATCCTCGCGAAGCTGCTCGCCGACAACAAGGATGGCAATCTCACCGAGCAGCAGGTCAAATTCGCGCGCACCATCACCACCGCCGGCAACGATCTGCTGGCGCTGATCAACGATGTGCTCGATCTGTCGAAGATCGAGGCCGGCAAGATCGACCTGAAACCCGAGGTGGTGGGGGTCGCCAAGGCGGTCGAGGCGCAGGTGCGGCTGTTTGCGCCGCAGGCGGAGAAGCGCGGCATCAGATTCAGCGCGACGGTGCTGCCCGGCACGCCCGAGACCATCGAGACCGATCCGCAGCGGCTGGGTCAGATACTGAAGAACCTGTGCTCGAACGCGGTTAAGTTCACCGAGGTGGGCGAGGTGACGCTGCAGGTCTCGGCCACCGCCGATGCCGTCGCATTCACGGTGACCGACACCGGAGTCGGCATCGCCGAAAGCCAGCATCGCAACATCTTCGAGGCTTTCCGGCAGGCCGACGGCAGCATCCATCGCAAGTTCGGCGGGACGGGCCTCGGTCTTTCGATATCCCGGGACCTCGCGCACCGGCTCGGGGGACAGATCAGCCTGCAGAGCGTTCCGGGCAAAGGCAGCGTCTTCACGCTCACTCTGCCGCACGTCATGCCGCCGGTCGCGCCGGGCGATACCCTCCTGGCGGCGCCCCTGGCGGAGCCTGAGATCAGTGCTCCGGCGCCGGTCAGCCTGCCGGGTCCGCGTCCGCGGCGGACGGCGCCGGCACAGATCGAGGATGACCGCGCGAACCGGGCTCCGGACTCGCGTGTCATCCTGATCATCGAGGATGACGTCGCCTTCGCCTCGATCCTGCGCGACCTTGCCCATGAGCTCAAGTTCCAGTGCGTGATCACCCACACGGCGGCCGAAGGCCTGCTGGCCGCCACCGAGTTCAGGCCCAGCGCCATCCTCCTGGACATCCATCTTCCCGACCACTCCGGGCTCGGCGTGCTCGAGCAGCTGAAGCGCAATCCGGAAACGCGGCATATCCCGGTGCATATCGCCTCGGTCGCCGATCACAGTCACGGCGCACTGCAACTCGGCGCGATCGGGTACGTGCAAAAGCCGGTGACACGCGAACAGCTGGTCGAGGCCCTGAACCGCCTGGAATCCAAGCTCGCGCAACGCGTCCGCCGCGTCCTGATCGTCGAAGACGACGAACGCCAGCGCGACAGCATCCGCGAACTCCTGGCCGTCGCCGACCTCGAGATCACCGCGGTGGAAAGTGCGGGACGGGCCCTCGAAGCGCTGCGTACCCTGACCTTCGACTGCGTGGTCATGGACGTGAGCCTGCCGGACTTCAGCGGCTTCGAACTGCTGGAACGCATGCAGGAGCAGGACGGTGTCTCGGTGCCCCCGGTGATCGTGTACACGGGGCGCGCCCTGAGTCCGGACGACGAACAGAAACTGCGGCGCTTCTCGAAATCGATCATCCTCAAGGATGCGCGCTCGCCGGAGCGGCTGCTCGATGAGGTCACCCTGTTCCTGCACCAGGTCGAATCCACCCTGCCCGCCGACCGGCAGCGCATGCTGAAGGCGGCCCGCGATCAGGACAGCGTCTTCCAGGGCCGCCGCATCATGATCGTGGAGGACGACGTGCGCAACGTGTTCGCGCTGACGAGCCTGCTCGAGCCCAAGGGCGCCAGCATCCAGCTGGCGCGCAACGGCCGTGAGGCCCTGGACGCATTGCAGGCGGCAGGGGGCCGCGCGGCGGACCGGATCGACCTGGTGCTGATGGACATCATGATGCCCGAGATGGATGGGCTCACGGCCATGCGCGAGATCCGCAAACGTCCGGAATGGAAGAAACTGCCGATCATTGCACTCACCGCCAAGGCGATGCGCGATGACCTGGAGGCCTGCATGGCGGCGGGCGCGAACGACTATATCGCCAAACCTCTGGACGTCGAGCGGCTGCTGTCCCTGATCCGCGTATGGATGCCGAAATAGATCCCGCAGCGGGCACCCACGGCAGGCACTGGGAGATCGAGTTCCGGCTGCTGATCGAGGCGATCTACCAGGTCTATCACTACGACTTCCGCGGCTATGCGGCGGCATCGCTGAAGCGGCGGCTGCGCACGGCGCTGGTGCAATTCGACTGCCGGACCCTGTCGCAGCTGCAGGACCGGCTGATCAATGAGCCGGAGTTCTTCGGTGCCCTGCTCAACTTCCTCACGGTCCCGGTGAGCGAGATGTTCCGCGATCCGGGTTACTTTCGCGCCATCCGCCAGCAGATGGTGCCGCTGCTGCGCACTTACCCCTCCATCAAGATCTGGGTCGCCGGCTGCAGCACGGGTGAGGAGGTCTACTCGCTCGCGATCCTGTTGCGCGAGGAGGGCTTGCTCGACCGCACGCTCATCTATGCCACCGATATCAACCCGCAGACGCTGGAGAAGGCCGAGGCCGGCGTCTACGACGTGGACCGCATCGCGGCGTTCACCGATGCCCACCAGCGCTCGGGTGGCCGTTCCTCGCTATCCGACTACTACTCGGCCGCGTATGGTCGCGCCGTGTTCGACAAGTCGCTGCGCCGCCGGATCGTGTTTTCCGATCACAGCCTCGCCACCGACAGCGTCTTTGCCGAGGTCCAGTTCATCTCCTGCCGTAACGTCCTCATCTACTTCAACCGCGAGCTGCAGGACCGGGCGCTGGGCCTGTTTCGCGAGGCGCTGTGCCGCAAGGGTTTCCTGGGCATCGGCTCCAAGGAATCGCTGCGCTTTTCGGCCGAAGCCCACGCGTTCGAGGATTTCGTCCGTGAGGAACGGATTTTCCAGAAGCGGGATCTGCCGTGAGCGCGGCGGTAAGCCTCGCCGGCCGGGTCGATGCCGTGGTCATCGGTGCCTCCGCCGGTGGCGTCGAGGCGCTCATGGCGCTGTTGCCGCCGCTTGCGCCGACCTTCGGCGTGCCGATCCTCATCGTCCTGCACGTGCCCCGCGACCGCCCGAGCATCCTCGCCGACATTTTCGCCCGCAAATGCCAGCTGCCGGTCTTTGAGGCGCAGGACAAGGAACTGGTACGGTCGGGAACGGTGTACTTCGCGCCGCCGGACTATCATCTGCTGATAGACGAAGGTCCGCAGCTGGCCCTGTCCGCCGACGAACTCGTGCATCACTCCCGCCCGTCGATCGACGTGTTGTTCGAATCCGCAATCGATGTCTACGGGGCACGATTGCTGGGCATCGTGCTGACCGGGGCCAACGAGGACGGCGCCGAGGGACTGGCCGCCATCCATGCCGCGGGCGGCATCACCATGATCCAGCAGCCCGACACCGCGCAGGCCAGGAAGATGGTGGTTTCGGCGCTGCATCGCAATCCCGGCAGCGAGGTGCTGGATCTGCCCGGCATTGCCGCGCGGCTGCGGACACTGGAGGAACGTGCGAAGGTATGACTGAGGTAGTGAAATGCCTGCTGGTGGATGACCGGCAGGAAAACCTGCTGGCGCTGTCGGAACTGCTTCGCCAGGATGACGTGCAGATCCTGGAAGCGCGATCGGCGGCCGAGGCGCTCGAGATACTGCTGATACACGAGGTGGCGCTGGCCTTTCTCGACGTGCAGATGCCGGACATGGACGGCTTCGAACTGGCCGAACTCATGCGTGGCAGCGCCCGCACCCGCCACATTCCCATCATATTCGTCACGGCCGGCGCCCGCGACCAGGTGCGGCTGTTCAGGGGCTACGAGAG
>DATJTJ010000084.1:0-18222 GCA_035503515.1 Steroidobacteraceae bacterium | reverse complement strand
CGGAGACGTGAAGGCTTGGGCACGCAATTCTGCCGGATGATCCTGGATTGGATCGCCCATCGTGGAGGTACCACCGTTCGACTCGTCCTTCAACGGCAAAACGCGGTCGCCCAACGGTTCTGGGAGAGGCAAGGTTTCTCGTCTGAACGGGAGTTGCTGAAGAAGACGGGTCGGCTCGAAGGGTGGGTGTCGGTCCTGGTGCGCGCGCTCTAGCGCGGCTCGGCGGTCGGCGGTGCCGAGGAGGGCGCCGAGGCCGGTGCTGACGCACTGGCCGGACGCGTCACGACCCGCGCGTTGCGGTCCGGGATATACAGCGGTCCGCGCTGCCCACAACCGGCCAGCACCAGCGCGAGCCCCGTGCCCAGGAGCATGACTGTGAGTGCTCTCATTTTTTGAGCTTCGCGGCGATGCGGCGGTAGGCCTCGCGGAATGGAATCCCGTCCCGGACCACCAGTGCGTAGGCCTGTTCGGCCGCGTGGATGGACGGATCGAGCCTGATGTTCTCCTTGCGGAAGGACATCGCGCCGATGGCCGCGGGCAGCAGGTCCAGGGTCTGCATCGCAAGATCGATGCCCCGGAACAGCGGCGCCTTCAGCAGCTGCAGGTCGCGCTGGTAGCCGGAAGGGAGCTTGGCGAAAATGCCCAAGGCTTCATCGAGCGCCGCGTGGGCCGTCGCGGTGCGGCCGCGCAGCAGCTCGAACACGTCCGGGTTGCGCTTCTGCGGCATGATCGAGGAGCCGGTAGTGAAGGCCTCCGGCAGCGCCACGAAGCCGAACTCCTGGGTGTAGAACAGCAGCACGTCGGCCGCGAAGCGGCCCAGGTCCTGCATCAGCAGGGTGATCTCGAACAGCAGGTGGGCCTCGGCCTTGCCGCGCGACAGCTGCACGGCCGTGACCGGTGCCTGGGTGGAGTCGAAACTCATGGCGCGCGTCGTGGCGTCGCGGTCCAGTGGCAGGTTCGGGGCGCCGTAACCGGCGGCCGAGCCCAGCGGATTGCGGTTGAGCCGGCGCAGGACTCCCTCGAGATTGACCGCATCATCGCGGATTTCGGCGGCGAAGCCACCGGCCCACAGCGGGACCGAACTGGGCATCGCCTGCTGCATGTGGGTATAGCCGGGCAGTACCGTGCGCTGTTCGCGCTCGCCGAGCGCATCGAGCGCAGCGGCCACGCGGCGCGCCGCCGCGGCGAGTTCGGCCGTGGCATCGCGCATGTACAGGCGCAGCGCGGTCAGCACCTGGTCGTTGCGCGAACGGCCGAGGTGGATGCGGGCCCCGGCCGGTCCGATTTTCTGCGTCAGCCGCGTCTCGAGCGCGGTCTGGCCATCCTCATCCCCCAGATCAATGTGCCAGTCACCTGCGGCATGGGTCTGCGCAAGTTCGGTGAGACCCGCGCTGATGGCCGCGAGGTCCTCCGCCGACAGCAGCCGCTGTGCATGCAGCATCTGCGCATGGGCGAGCGAGGCCTGGACGTCATAGCGCACCAGCCGCTCATCCAGCAGGTAGTCGTCGCCTGCCGTGTAGGCCAGTACGCGCGCATCCAGCGGCGCGCCCTTGTCCCAGAGCCGCGTCATTGCTGTTCGTGGGCCGGCAGATGATCGATGTCGGCGACGATCAGCGTCCCGGTGCCCTCGTTGGTGAACACCTCGCCGAGGATGCCCTCCGGGGAGGCGTAGGACACGACGTGCACGCGGCGCACGCCGCCCTTGATGGCATGCTCGATGGCGCGGGCCTTGGGCAGCATGCCGTCGCCGAGGCTGCCATTGGCGCGCAGCTTCTGCAGGCCCTCGAGGTCGATGTAGGAGATCAGCGAACCGGGATCCTCCAGGCGCTCAAGGATTCCCGGCGCGCCGGTGCACAGGATCAGCTTCTCGGCCGACAGCGCCGCGCCGATGGCGGCGGCCACGGTGTCGGCGTTGATGTTGAGCAGCCGGCCGTGCTCGTCCGCCGACAGCGGGCTGATGACCGGCAGGTAGCCGCTGTCGAGCAGGTTGCGGATCGGGGTCGGATCGATGCGGTCGATGTCGCCGACCAGGCCGTAGTCCACGATCTCGCTGCTGCCCTCGAGCTTCGTTGGTTTGCGCTTGTGGGCCTGCACCAGGCCGGCGTCCACGCCGCTCAGGCCCACCGCCTGGATGTCCAGGTCGCGGCACACCGCGAGGATCCGGGTATTGATCAGGCCGTTGAGCACCATGGAGGTCACGTCGATCGATTTCTCATCGGTCACGCGCCGGCCCTGGATCATCTGGGTTCTGACGCCCATGGCATCGGAGACCTCGGTGAGCTGCGGACCGCCGCCGTGGACCATGACCACGCGCACGCCCATGTAGTGCAGGATGCTGATCTGTTCGATCAGCGACTGTGTCAGCGCCGGTGTGCCGAACACGCCGCCACCGGCCTTGATCACGAAGGTCTTGCCCTTGTACATCCGGATGTAGGGCGCGGCGCTCTTCAGCGCGCGGATGGTGGCCGTATGATCGGTCGGGTTCGTGATCACTGCGGATCTCCTTTCAGAAGTCGATGGAGCACGGCCATCTGCACGACCAGGCGGTTGTGGGCCTCGCGCAGCACGATGCTGCGGGGGCCATCCAGCACTTCGTCGGCGACGGCGGTGTTGCGGCGCACCGGCAGACAGTGCATCAGCCGGCACTCGGGATCGGCGTCGCGGAACCAGCCATCGCGCACGCACCAGTCGGTCAGTGGCGCCCGCAGCTGCGCATCGGCGTCCACGTCACCATAGGTTCGGGTGGCACCCCACTCCTTGGCATAGACGATGTGCGCGCCCTGGAGCGCCTCGCGGCGGTCGGTGGTCTCGCGCACCGAGCCGCCGGAGGCGGCAGCCGCGCGCCGTGCCTTGTCCATGATGGGGGCCGGCAGTGCGAAGCCCTCCGGGCGGAGCACCGTCACGTCCATGCCGCGCATCGCCGCCATGTGCAGGGCGGTCGCCGGTACCGCAAGCGGCAGCGCGCGCGGATGCCACACCCAGGAGAGCACGAAGCGTCCCCGGCGCGGCACCTGCACGTCGTCCATGGTCTTCCAGTCCGCCAGCGCCTGGCAGGGATGGCTCATGGCCGATTCGAGGTTGATGAGCGGCTTGTCGGTCAGCTGCGCCATGGCGTTGAAGGTCGTCTCGGCGAGGTCCGCCTGCAGGTCCTTGCCGTCGGCGAAGGCGCGGATGCCCAGCACATCGCAGTAGGAGGCAAGCACCGGCACCCCCTCGCGCACGTGCTCGGCGGCGGCGCCGTTCATGGCGACGCCCAGCCGCGTTTCGATCTGGTAGGAGCCCGCGCCGGGAGTGATGACGAAGGAACTGCCGCCGAGGCGGGCCATGCCGGCCTGCATCGAGGCGAGCGTGCGCAACGAGTTGTTGAAGAACAGCAGTCCCAGGATCCTGCCTGCCAGCGCCTGCGGCTCGGGCCGCTCGACCAGCCGGTTCGACAGCGCCAGCAGGTCGGTGATCTCCTCGCGCGAGAAGTCGGCGAGGTCGAGGAAGCGTTTCATTGCGGCAGACTCAGCAGGGCATCGCGCAGCAGGTCGACGTGGGATTCCTCGAGGATGAACGGGGACAGCAACCGCACCACGTGCGGATCGCTGCTGGTCCCGACCAGGATGTTGCGCTCCAGGAGCTCGCGCTGCACGTCCTTCGCCGGCCGGCGCGTGCGCAGGCCGGTGAGGTGACCCGCACCCTGGTGGCCGGTCACCGGTCCCACGATGCAGGTTGCCCGCACGTAGGCGCCGACGCGACGCACCCGCTCCAGCAGTTGCTCCGACTCGATGGCCTCGATCACGGCCTCGATCGCCGCACAGGCGAGGGGGCCGGCGCCGAAAGTGGTACCGAGCGCATCCATCTTCAGCGCCGCGGCGACCCTGTCCGACATCATCAGGGCCGCGCAGGGGAAGCCGTTGCCCAGGGCCTTGGCGGTGGTGATCATGTCCGGCGTCACGCCGTACATGTTGGCCGCGAACGGATGGCCGGTGCGGCCCACGCCGCACTGGACCTCATCGAAGATCAGCACCGCGCCGGTGGCCTCGCAGCGCGCGCGCAGGGCCTTGAGGTACGGGGCACCCAGATCGAAGGCGCCGCCCAGGCCCTGCACCGGCTCGACGATGACCGCCGCCGTGCGCTCCGTGACCTCCCGCGTGATGGCCTCGAGGTCGCCGCGCGGCACGAAGCCCACGTCGAAGGGCGCGCGCGGGAATCCATACCATTTCTGCGCGGCGCCCCAGGTGACGGCGCCCGCCGCGGCGGTACGGCCGTGGAAGCCATGCTCCAGGGCCACGACCTGCGACCGGCCTGTCACGCGGAATGCCATCTTCAGGGCGTTCTCGTTGGCCTCGGCGCCGCTGTTGATGAAGAACACGGTATCGAGCCCCAGGCCCGCGAAGCGCACCAGGCGGCTGGCCGCGCGCAGCCGCACGTCCATCGGGACGGCATTGGTCTGGAACTGGCAGGAGCGGGCCTGCTCGGTGAGGGCGCGGGTCCAGCCGGGATGACCGTAGCCCAGCGCGGCCACCGCGTGACCGCCGTACAGGTCGAGCACGCGCCGGCCGTCACGGGTGTTGAGCCAGACCCCTTCCGCGCTGACCACGGGCAGCGGGTACTGGGCGAACACCTGCGCGAGGTGATCGGTGAGCGGCGATGACGGCACGGCTACGGCTGCTGTTGCATTCATGGGGTTTCTCTCACGTCCAGCCCGGCGCGGGCGCCGTGAGGCCGGTGGTCTCGGGCAGGTCGAACAGACGGTTCATCCACTGTACGGCGCCGCCGGCGGCGCCCTTGGTGAGGTTGTCGACGACGCACATGACGGCAACCGTGCGGCCATTGGCCACCGCCGAGAGGTGCGCGTAGTTGCTGGTGACCACGTGCTTGACGCGCGGTGCCGCCTCGCTCACGCGCACGAACGGCGCATCCGCATAGAACTCCTGCAGCAGCGCCAGCACCTGGCGCGTGTCGCGCGGGGTCTTCAGGGTCGCCTGCACGGTCACGTGGATGCCACGGGTGAAGGGTCCCGAGTGCGGTACGAACGCGAATTCGGCCTCGACGCCCGCGGCCACCTTCGCGCAGGCGGCGACCTCGGGCGTGTGCCGGTGGGCGAGGGCGTTGTACGAATACAGGTCGCCGTGGCGCAGCGGGTGATGGGTACCCTCGACGGGCTTGCGCCCCGAGCCGGTGCTGCCGGTCACACCGCTCACGAACAGGGTGGGCGCAACCAGTCCGAGCTTCAGCAGCGGCACGCTCGCGAGCAGGATCGCGCTCGCGAAGCAGCCGGGATGGGCCACATGCGGGGTGGGCGCGGCGGCGAGATGCTCGGGCAGGGCGCAGGTGAACTCCGGCAGCCGGTGCGCTGCGCCGTGGGCGTGCCTGTAGACCGCCTCGTAGGCCGCCGCGGTGCTGTAGCGGAAGTCCGCCGAGATGTCGACGACCCGCGGGGTGTGGCCCGCACCCGCGGCCGTGTTCAGCAGCGAATCGATCAGCGCCGCGGCGGCGCCGTGCGGGGCCGCGCAGAATACCGCCGGGCGCGGCAGTTCGCGCATCAGGTTCTCGATCTGCGATTGCGACTGGAAGCGGGTGTCCGGGTAGGCGCTGGCCAGATGCCCGAACGCCTTGGCGACCGGCTCGCCGGGCTGGCTGTCCGAGAGTATGCCCGCGAGCCGCAGGGACGGATGGGCCGCGAGCAACCGTAGCAGTTCGCCGGCGACGTAGCCGCTGCCGCCCAGGACGATGGTCGGGATCTCCTTCATGCCGTGCCCGTCGCGGCATTGCCGGCCGGATCATCGTTGGCGGCGGCCGCGGAGCGGGCCGAGAGGCCCACCAGGTCGATCAGGTGATCGCCGAGGGCGGCGCGGTTGCCCAGCGCGTTGAATGCCGCGACCTTCATCTGGTCCTGGATGATCTGCACGCCCACGGCGTTGTCGGTCGCAGGACCGGTGACCACGCAGGGGTCGATCCCGAAACGTTCGCGCAGCAGCGTGACGCCACCCCAGGCGGCGACCGGATCGTTGGCCGACAGCACCACACCGGTGATGGCGGCGCGGATGTCGGGACATTCGAGGATGGAATCCACGCCGTAGGCGCCGAGCAGGCCGTCGCCGAGCTCGAACACGATCACGTCGGGCTTGTTGGCGGCGAGCTCGGTCAACATGGTGCGGGTCAGGGCCGGTCCGTTGGCGCGCGTCGTCGTCACGATGCCGAGGTCGGTGAAGATAAGGGAGTTGCGCGCCCCGGAGTCCTCCATGGCGAGGATGTCGCGGCGCAGGGAGACACCGGTGGCCTTGAAGGCGTCGATGGTCAGGCCCCGATGGCGCATGCGGCTGATGATGGCGCAGGCGGCGGCGGTCTTGCCCGCTTCCATGCAGGTGCCCGCGAGCGCGATCACCGGCACGCCGCCGGTTTCGAGCCTGCTGTCCGGGTCGAGCCGGCGCGCGCCCACCCGCGCCGGGACGCCGATGCGTTCGCCGAGGTACGGGAAGGTCAGCACGCAGCCCAGCACCTTGCAGTCGAAGGGCTTGCCCTTGTCGGGATTGGCGGAATCGCACACTCCCAGCACCCCGCCGATGTTCAGCATCTGGATGATGTCGCCGGGCTTCACGCTCACCGGGACGTGCCCCGAGAATCCGAACAGCGCCTTGCGATGTCCGAGCGCGCCGACCACCACGTCGCCCTTGTTCACCTTGGCCATGCGGCCGCTGGTGAGCTCGAGGGTGTTGTAGTTGGCCTTGTTGGTCAGCACCTCCACGACCACCACCACGCCCTCCTCGGCCGGGATGTCCGGCGAGATCCGCACCTCCCGCGACAGTCCGCAGGCCTGGGTGATGGAGGCGATCTTGTCGACGACGACGCTTCTCATGGGGCGCTCCTTACGCGGTGGCCTAAGAGCCCTGACCGGCGCGGCGATGGAACACGCCGGTCAACGCAACGATTTTCGAAAAACCGAGGGCATCGGTCGCGGTCCACTCCCCGGCGGCCTCGCCGTAGACGCCCCGCGAGGCGGCCATCAGCGAGTACGGCGAGTCCACGCCTTCGACGAACAGGCTCCCCGGGCGCAGCAGCACGTGCACGTCGCCGGTCACGCGTTCCTGCGAGGACAGCAGCAGCGCCTCGATGTCGCGGCACACCGGATCGAGCAGCTGGCCCTCGTGCACCAGGTCCCCGTAGGGATTGGCGACCAGTTCCTTGATGCGCTGCTGGCGGGCGGTCAGCACCAGCTTCTCGAGCTCGCGGTGCGCCGTGAGCAGGGTTTCGGCGGCCGGCGCCTCGAAGGCGACGCGGCCCTTGGTGCCGATGATGGTATCGCCCAGGTGCACGCCGCGGCCGATGCCGAATTTCGCGCCGATGGCTTCGAGCTGCTCGATGAGGGTCACGGCATCGAGCCTGCGGCCATCGAGGGCGCTCGGTCGCCCCTTCTCGAAGCTGATGGTGTGCCGTTCCGGTTCCTGCGGCTTGCTGAAGGCATCGCGCGAGAGCACCCAGGCCTCATCGGGGATGCTGCCGTGGGAGTTCAGGGTTTCCTTGCCGCCGATGGTCACGCCCCAGAGGCCCCGATTGACGGAGTAGGCCGCGCCCCAGGGCGGCACCGGGAGCTTGCGCTCCTCCAGATAGGCCAGCTCGTCCTTGCGCTGGAAGGCCTGGTCTCGCACCGGCGCGAGCACCGTGAGCTCCGGGGCCAGGGTGCGCAGGGCCACTTCGAAGCGCACCTGGTCGTTGCCGGCGGCGGTGCAGCCGTGGGCGATGGTGTTGGTGCCGAGCTTGCGGGCCATGTGCGCGATGGTCTGGGCCTGCATGACGCGCTCGGCGCCGACGCACAGCGGATAGAGCTGGCCGCGGCGGACATTGCCCATGATGAGGAAGCGCAACACCTGCTCAAAATAATCCGCGCGTGCGTCGATCGTGTGATGCTCGACCGAGCCGAGCGCCCGCGCCCGCGAGGCGAGCGTGGCCGCGGTGGCCGCATCGATGCCGCCGGTGTCGACGGTGACCGTGATGACGGGCCGGCGATGGTTCTCGGCTACCCAGGGCACGAGGAAGGAGGTATCGAGGCCGCCGGAATAGGCCAGGACGATGGGTTCGTCACCCTTGGAAGCGATGTTCGACATGGTTATCTAGACTCTGAAGTTCGAGCGAAGCCGAGCGATGAGCTGCGCCTGGGCAGGCTCACCGTTGCTGGCGATGAAGATGGTGTCGTCGCCGGAGATGGTGCCGACGACCTCCGGCCATTCGGCCTTGTCGATGGCGACGGCCACGCTGCCGGCCGCACCGATGGTCGTCTTGACCACGGTGAGGCAGGTGCCGGCGGGCAGGATCTGGCGCACGAAGAGCGCGAGCGCGCCGAAATCGCCATTGGCGCGGGTGATCTCATCCGGCGGCATCACGTAACGACCACCCGCCTTCAGCACCCCCAGGTCGCGCAGGTCCCGGCTGACCGAGGACTGCGTGACTGCATAACCGTCGCGCTGCAGCATGGTCACCAGCTCGCCCTGCTTGCGCACGAATCCATTGCGCAGGATGCGCACGATGGCGTTGCGGCGATCGAACTGGTGGCTATCGGTCAGCATGCTGGTCCTGCATAAAGTTGCGCACATTATGCATATAAATGCATGCAGGTCAAGGACGGCATCAGTCGGGGGCGGGCCATTCCCCGGGAGCCAGCCGCCAGCCGCTCTCCCCCGTCACGGCGCCTGCGGCGTCGAAGCGCCGCTCCTCCATCCACACGGCGCCGTCGTAGCCGATCAGGAGCAGGGTCGAGCAACGGGTGCCGAACACCGGATGCACGACGAACGGCGAAGACAGCACGTCGACCCACTCCGGCGGCAGTGGCTGCGCCCCGTCCGGACCTTCGGGCAGGCTGCGGGTCCGGTCGGCGAGCATGCCGAAGAGCTGCTCGCGGGTGGCGGCCGCATCCGCCGCCGGATCGGACGTGGCTCCCAGCCAGCGGCCGAACCGCTCGCGCACCCGGGTGAGCTTCGGCCAGGGGGTATCGAGGAGCAGGTTGCTCAATCCGTAGAGGCCCGGCGCCAGCGCCTCGGCAAACCGCGGCGCACGGTTGGAGGCGTACCAGAGATGGTCCGCATCACTGAGCAGCAGGTTGAAGCCCGCATACTGCTGGGCGGCGGGTTCCAGGTCCCGCAGGTACGCCGCCGGGTCCACTGCCTGCGCCAGCCACCGCGGGATGAGGCCGCCGCGGCTGGGCGCCTCGGGCCGCCGCGCCTGCGCGTCGCGATAGTTGGTGACGATGCCGAAGCGCCGCGCCCGGTCGACCGCGAGCCAGGTCCCCAGCGCCGACAGGTCCCTGCCCGCGAGGATGTCCGGCGCATCGCGCCACGGCGTCATTGCCGCGGTGGGCCGGGCGTGGAACTCGTCGCGGTTGGCGGCGACGATGAGCCGGTAGCGCGGATGGGTCCGCCAGGCCATGACCAGCAGGCACATGGAACGGTCAGCCCTCTTCCAGCCAGGAACCGATCAGCCGCCGGGCGATCGCCTGCGGGGGCGGCAGCAGGACGCGCCCGGCGGTGAGGTCGGCGCGCGAGAACCACTGCACGTCCTCGAGTTCGCTGCCGCGGCGGATCTCGGCGCGCGCGCCGGCCGTGGCGCGGAATCCCAGCATCAGGGACGCGGGGAACGGCCACGGCTGGGAGGAGTGGTAGTGGACGGCATCCACCTCGACCCCCGTCTCCTCCAGCACCTCGCGGGCGACGGCGTCCTCGAGGCTTTCGCCGGGCTCGACGAAGCCGGCGATGGTGGAATAGCGGTTCGGCGGCCAGCTGGCCTGACGGCCGAGCAGCGCCCGGTCGCCATCGCTCACCAGCACGATGATCGCCGGATCGATGCGCGGAAAGAATTCGTGGGTGGCGCGTGGATCGCTGCACCGCAGGACATGGCCGGCGCGCATCGAGTGCGTGGGCGCGCCGCAGACACCGCAGAAGCGCTGCCGCGCGCGCCACAGCGACAGGCCGCGGGCGTAGGCCAGCAGCGCCGACTCGGGGGCCGGCAGGATCGCCGCCAGCGGCCGCAGCTCGCAAAGCGCCGTCGCCTCGGGCAGGGCGATGGACCGCTCGGGCAGATCGACCAGGATGCACCAGGCATCCAAGAACCATCCCAGCAGCACCAGCTCCTCCTCCGCCGCGGAGCGCACCAGCGGGTGATCCTTGTCCAGGAAGGCGATCCTGGCCACGTCGCCGGCCTCGCCGGCGAGCAGCAGGTGCAGGCCCCCCACGCACAATACGAAGCGCGTCGCCGGGTCGGCGCGGATCGCGCCCAGCGTGGCCTCGTCCTCGCGCACTTCCGTGCGCCGGTCGATGTACGGACCGGCGAAGAAGTTGGGCGCGGCGGGATGCGGCGACATGGCCAGTGCCCCCTACGGCAGCGTCAGTGCGATGAGTTCGCCAGGATGATCCTTGGCGCCGGTGGGCACGACGATGTATTGCCGCCCATACACGGCGTAGGTCATCGGGACCCCGGACTGGTTCGCCGGCAGTGTCATCTGGCTGAGGATGGCCCCCGTCGCCTTGTCGTAGGCATAGAACTGGTTGCCGCCGCCGCCCGCGCGGTATAGGCCGCTGCCCTCCCCGGCGAACAGCAGCGTCTTCGTGACCAGCATTCCGACCTGGTCGAAGGAGCCCGTGCGCGGCAGCTTGATGCCCGCCAGCGCCGGGTTGTCCGTCGCCCATGCGGGGGTCTGGCTGTTCGGGGTCATCCACAGGTGATCACCGGAGTTCAGGTCGATGGCCGTGATCCGGCCCCAGGGCGGCTTGATCAGCGGCAGGCCGTTCGGACCGCCCAGGGAGCCGTGCGGAAAGCCTTCACCGTACACCCCGACGTAGCGCTCATCCGAGATCTTCGGATCCTGGTGCAGGCCGATGGGACACACCGAGGAGATCGAACTGACGTAGAAGATGCCCGTCGCCGGGTCCACCGCGGCGCCCTGCCAGTTGGCGCCCCCGGAGAGACACGGCCGCAGCAGCGTCCCGAGATTGCCGCCGTCGACCACGACCGACGGCGGCAGGTAGGCCGGGCCGTAGCGGTAGTCCTTCACGATCGCCTCGGCCTGATGCTTCAGGTCGGGCGTGAAGTCGATGAGGTCTGCGTCGCGCAGGCCCTGCGGCTCGTAGGGCGCCGGGCGCGTCGGGTAGGGCTGGGTCGCGGCGGTCTGCTCGCCGGGCACGTCGGACTGCGGCACGGGCCGCTCCTCGATCGGCCACACCGGTTTGCCGGTGACGCGATCGAAGACGAAGATCAGGCCCATCTTCGTGACCTGCACCACCGCGGGGATCCTGCGGCCCCGGACCGTGATGTCGACCAGAACCGGGGCGGCCGGCAGGTCGTAGTCCCAGATGTCGTGATGCACGATCTGGTAGTGCCAGATGCGCCGACCCGTGCGCGCGTCGATGCACACCAGGGCATCGGAGAACAGGTTGTCGCCGTGGCGATGGCCGCCGTAGAAGTCCGCGGTCGGCGCCTCGACCGGCAGATAGACCAGGCCGCGGGCCGCATCCGCCGTGAACGGCGCCCACACCGCAGTGTTGCCGGTGTAGGTATTGCTGCCGTCCTCCCAGGTCCGGGAGCCGAACTCACCGGGCTGCGGGACGGTGTGGAAGGCCCACAGCAGCGCCCCGCTGCGCGCGTCGTAGCCGCGGATCCAGCCGGGCACGGCGACCTTCGAAGGCGGGGCGCCGCCGGCGGAGAACGAGACGCCGGCGATGACCACATCCCCGACGATCACCGGCGGCGAACTCGAACCCGGCGGGGTATTGGGGAGCTGCGCGACGCGCGGCAGGCCCTCCTTCAGATCGACGATACCGGACCTGCCGAAGCCCGGCACCGGTATGCCCGTGAGCGCATCCAGCGCGATGAGCTGGAATCCGGGCGTGATGGTGAAGATGCGGCTGCCTTCCCCGTGGCGGCTGCTGCGCCAGTACGCGACCCCCCGTCCCGAGTTGCGTCGTGGCGCCAGGGCGCCCCGCTCGCCTTCATCCAGACGGTACAGCCACAGCGTCTCGCCGGTCGTGGCATCGATGGCGACCACGTCGCGGCGGATGCCGGCGCTGATGTACAGGATGCCGTCGGCCATGAGCGGCGTCGGCCGGAAGTAGTACTCCGGGACGGGTCCGAAGTTGTCGGACTTCCAGCGCCAGGCGATGCGCAGCTTCGCGACGTTGTCGCGATCGATCTGGTCGAGCGGCGAGTAGCTGCTGCCGCCCAGATCGTTGCGGTTGTTGAGCCATTCGGCACTCGAGGGGATCTTCGGATAGCCCGCGGTCGGCGCCGGGGCCGGCGGCACCACCCAGCCGTTCGCGCGGCGGATGTGGGTGAGCGCCGCCGTGTAGTCGGCATCGCTCAGGGATCCGGGCGCCGTGGGCGGCATGGTGCGGCGTGTGAACTCGTCCAGCCCCACCGGCGGCACCGCGCCCCAGTGCTGCTGGAAGGTGCTGCCGATCAGCGCCGGACCGGTCTCCCCGCCGCGCAGCTGCGGGCCGTGGCAGGCCGCGCAGGTGCGCAGGTAGGCATCATCCTGGGACTGCGCCCGCGCCGGCGAACAGCCGAATGACAGTACCGCGGCCGCACCCAGCGCGAACCAGCACCCCGATGCAACTCGGCTCATCGTCGATAAACCTCCGAGGGTATTCTGCCCGAGCGTGCGCTAGTCTGCGCGCGAGGTGGCCTGGGGGGATTTTTCCGTGAACATCACCGCTCGTGGCGTCGGACTGCTCGTCGTCCTGTTTCTGGCCGGCATCGCGCGGGCCGCATCGCAACAAGATGGTACCGCGGACGGTGCGCAGGTGTACCAGCGCGCCTGCGCCCAGTGCCACGACCACGCGCAACAGCTGCGCGCCCCCACGCTGGCAACGCTCAAGGGCATGCGCTACCAGCAGATCTATTTCGCGCTCACGGTCGGCAGGATGCAGGCGCAGGGCCGCGCCCTCAGGCCCGCGGACCGTTCCGCGCTCATCGATTTCCTGATCGGCCGGGCCCGCGTGAGCGATGCCTGGACGGGCCGGTTGCGCTGTACCGGCAACCGCAGGACGGTGGATCTCGCCATGCCGGCGACCGTGGCCGGCTTCGGCTTCGATCTGAAGAACCAACGGCACCTGACGGCGCAGGAGGCCGGCATCAAGACCGCGGACTTCCGGCACATGGACCTGGCCTGGGCGCTGGCCTTCCCGCGCGCCACCACCATGCGGGCGCAGGCCGCCGTCGTCGGCACGACCCTGTTCCTCCCCGTCGCCGATGCCTCCCAGCTGTATGCCATCGATATCGCGGCGCAGCCGTGCCTCAAGTGGATATATAAGAGTGACGTGCCGCTTCGGACCGGGGTGGGTTACGGAGTACTGCCCGGATCGCACCGCAAGGTGCTGGTCTTCGCCGACGTGGGGACCCGCATCCACATGGTCGATGCGGCCAGCGGTGCCTCGATCTGGAAACACGCGGTGCACCTGACCTCGTTGTCCAACACCACCGGCACGCCCGTGCTGCTGGGCGAACGCGTCTACGTGCCGCTGTCGGCCTCCGAAATCAACGTCGGTGCCGATGCCGGCCACCTGTGCTGCACCACCCATGGCGCGGTCATTGCGCTCGATGCCAGGACCGGCGCGCAGGTGTGGATCGCCCACACCATGCCCGATGCCAGAGCGGTCCGTGACCGGGGCGACGGGCAGATGATGTGGGGACCCTCCGGGGCGCCGATCTGGAGCTCGCCCGCCGTCGATGAGAAGCGCGGTGTGCTCTATGTCGGCACCGGCGAGGCCACCTCGGCGCCGGCCGCGCCGACGACGGACTCGGTGCTCGCCATCGATCTGAGAACCGGGGCGATCCGCTGGCGCTTCCAGGCCACCGCCGATGACATCTTCCTCACCGGCTGCCTGTTCCGGCACGATGCCCTGAACTGCCCCCACGAAGGGCGGCTGCTGGATCACGACTTCGGCGCCTCCATCGTGCTGGCGCGCGGTCCAAACGGGCGCGACATCCTGCTCGCCGGGCAGAAGTCCGGAACGCTGTACGCGCTGGACCCCGATGCCGACGGCAAGGTCCTGTGGCAGCACAGCTTCGGGGCCGGCTCCATCATCGGCGGCATCCATTGGGGGCTCGCATTCGATGGCGCGCGGGTGTTTGCACCCATGAATACTTACCCGGGAGCCGACGGCAAGGACGCGGGCGAGCGGGCGGGCCTGCACGCCGTCGCCGTGGATTCCGGCACGGTGCTGTGGTCGTACTATCCGCAGCCGGACTGCTCGGGCGACCGCCAGGCACGGGTCAGGACCTGCGCCAGCGTCACCGGCATGACCGGCGCCCCCGCCGTGATCGATGGCGCCGTGGTGGAAGGCAGCGCCGACGGGTTCCTGCGGGCGTTCGACGCCAACACCGGCGAACTGCTGTTCCAGTTCGACACGACCCGACCCCTCAAGACCGCCAATGGCGTCGCCGGCAACGGCGGCGCACTCGACAACGCCTCGATCGTCGCAGCCCACGGGTACCTGTTCGTGAACTCAGGCTACGGCATCATTGGCGGACAGACGCCCGGCAACCTGTTCCTGGCTTTCCACGCACGGCCACGATGACCCGGGCACTTGCCGCCTATTGGAAGGGGTGCCCGGACAGCAGGCCATAGACGATGAGGGCGGCGCCGATGATCGGCAGTGGAATGAAGGCCATCCGGATCTGCACGCCCTTGTAGTACTCGGTCAGCTGCGCGCCGATCTGCGCGCCGATCGCGGCGCCGGTCTGCATGACCAGCGCGATCAGGATGTCGACGTTGCCCTTCAGGGCATGACTGATGGTGCCGTAGCCGGCGGAAATGATGATCTCGAACAGGTCGGTCGCCACCGCGACATGGGTGGGCACGCCGACGATGTAGATCAGCGACGGCATGCGGATGTAGCCGGCGCCGCCGCCCAGGAAACCGCTGAACAGGCCGCCCACGAAGGACACCAGGACCAGCACCGGCACCGAGAGCCGCCTGATGTTGGACACGGGAAGGTTCACGTAGGGCGGCGGCCCCACGCGCTGGATCCAGCGGGACAGGCGGCGCAGGTAGTTCAGGTCGCGTTTCGCGGCCCTCTCGCCCCGGGAGGCCCGCAGCGTCTTGGTGGTCTCCCAGGTCATGAACGCGGCGGTGGCCAACAGGATGGCCACGAAGCAGCTGCCGACGACCACGTCGACGTGCGCCGTGCGCTTCAGGTACTCGATCAGCTGCGCTCCCAGCTCGACGCCGGGAATGGTGCCGATGACCATGAGCAGCCCGAGCCGGTAGTCGATGTTGCCGAGCTTGTGATGGCGGCGCGCCGCCACGACCGACTTGCCCGCGATATGCGCAAGATCCGTGCCGACCACGAAATTCATGGGCAGCCCGAACCCGAACAGTACGGGTCCGGCCAGGAAGCTGCCGCCGACGCCGAAGAAGCCGCCGAAAACGCCCACCACGAAACCGAGCGCCACCAGGTACGCAGGCGCGATCTGAACGTGTGAGATCGGGAACAGCAAATCAGCGGCGCCGCAGTGCGCCGATCGCGCGCCCGACGAGGAAGGTCACGAAGTCGAGCACCAAGCCCTGTCCGATGATCAGCACCAGGGCGGCGCCCGCATAGAGGACGCGTTGCGAGGCGAACCAGGAATGCAGAGGCTGCGCCAGGTACCGCAGCACCAGCACGATGTAGGCGCTGACGACGACCACATAGAGCGGCAGCTCGAAGGCCATCGACTTCAGGAATGTTCTGGCCTGCTCGGGCATCTGCGGTTCGCGAAGCGCTGTGGGGCTCGCCGCAGTGTACAGGCTTTCAGCCGGGGACCCGGTTCCGGGCGTGAGGACGCACCTGCGGCGTTGCCTGCGCCGCCTGGCGGGTCAGGCGGCCGATGCCGGGGCCGCCGGCGCCCCGGTCTCCAGCGACAGCGCCGGAGCCTCGCGCGTGGCGTTGAGCTTGATGTTCAGGCGCAACTCGTTGGCGGAATCGGCGTTGCGGATCGCCTCGTCGTACGAGATCACGCCGTCGTTGAAGAGCTCGAACAGCGAATGGTCGAAGGTGCGCATGCCCAGTTCCCGGGACTTGCCCATGATGGACTTGATCTCGTGGAACTCGCCCTTCAGCAGCTTGTCGGCGACGATCGGCGTGTTGATCAGGATCTCGACCGCGGCGCGCCGCCCCTTGCCGTCCGCGGTGCGGATCAGGCGCTGCGAAATGATGGCGCGCAGGTTGCTCGAGAGGTCCATGAGCAGCTGCCGGCGGCGCTCCTCGGGAAAGAAGTTGATGATGCGGTCGATGGTCTGGTTGGCGCTGTTCGAATGCAGTGTCCCCAGGCACAGGTGCCCGGTCTCCGCGAACGCGATGGCGTTCTGCATGGTCTCGGTGTCGCGGATCTCGCCGATCAGGATCACATCGGGCGCCTGTCGCAGGGTGTTCTTCAGGGCGTTGTGCCAGGAGTGGGTGTCGATGCCGACCTCGCGGTGCGTGATCAGCGACTGCTGGGAGGCATGCACGAACTCCACGGGATCCTCGACCGTGACGATGTGGCCGGCGGAGTTGCGGTTGCGGTGATCGATCATGGCGGCGAGCGAGGTCGACTTGCCCGAGCCGGTGGCGCCGACGACCAGCACCAGTCCGCGCTTGGTCATGACGATATCCTTGAGGATTTCGGGCAGGCCCAGCGTGTTGAAATCCGGGATCTCGTTGGCGATGGTGCGGATCACCATGCCGACGTTCTGCTGCTGCATGAAGATGTTGACGCGGAACCGCGCCACGCCGGGCAGCGAGATCGCGAAATTGCACTCCAGGTCGCGCGCGAAATCATCGCGCTGCCGCGAGTTCATGAGCGCATTGGCCAGCTCGCGGGTGACCTCGCCGGTGAGCTTCTGGCTGGTCAGGGGCTGCAGCGCGCCCTGCAGCTTCATGGCCGGTGGGAAGTCCTTGGACACGAACAGGTCCGAACCGCCGGCGCTGCTCATGGCCGTCAGGAGCTTGTGGATGTAGGCCTTGGCCTGCTGCTCGGTGAGATTCGGCATGGGACCCTCGCAAATGCTGCCACCAGCCTAGCGAAAGCGTGCGCCCGCGGTCCGAATTGGGTCACAGTTTGGGACGGCGGGGCGGGATCTGGCGCACAACGCCGCATGCGCGACCGCTGCCGTGCTATTGAGACTTGCGTAAGTGAGCGGCACTCTCTGTGAGTGCTGTCCAACCCTTTTGAGTGGTTACATTCGAGGTGAGGATGGACTACGAGATGCAGTGCTTCGCAGTCACTTTTTACCGAGCTTTCGGCGCTTGCTGCGGGCGCTAGGCCGGAGAGTGCAGCGCCCAAGCGGCCAAACACGCCAGCGCGACGAGAAAGCCATCCGCACCTGGAAAGCCAAGAGGTGGCCGGAACTAAAAAATCGCAGCGCGGCAAGGACATTCATCGTTTTTATTGACGAGTCGGGACTGTCCGAACGGCCTTGTCGCGCACGCATCTGGGCTCCCCAGGGCGAAACACCGGTTTTGCATATAGCTTCTGCTGGAAACAGCTCTTGGTGATTGCCAGAGTGACGTACTGCGCCTAAGCGCCGAAGATGAATCCGGTGGAGTGCATCTGGGGCTACCTCAAGCATCATGCCATGCCGAACTACTGCGCCAGCCAATCTCACCGACCTTGCGCATCGCGCGCGTTGCTCTCCATGCAGCGCCGCGCAACCCTCGTGTGTGCGTTCTGGCGGCAAGCGGAGTTGTTCTGAAGCTGTCATCTACTTTCGCAAGTCTCAAAATTGCTTTTAAGAGTCGGCTGTTAGCGTTCATTTGCGATGAAGCGACATGGACGTCTCGACCCCGCTGCGGGAAATGGAAAACCCGCTCCTGCCGCCTCGTGCCCCCTCATTTTCTCATTTCTGGATAAACGCACCCGATATGCCGCTGGCCGTGTGCGGCGTGCGGACTCGATACTTCCCGGGTTGTGGAAGAGCCCGTCCAATCGACAGAGAAAGCGCCGGTGCGCACCTGGCGCTTCAAAGTGCGCGCCGAATGCTATGCCTGGCTGAACCATGCGGCCGCGGAAGTGAATCAGGTCTGGAATTGGGCGAATTCGACAAGCTTTAAAGCCATCCGGCCTTTCGCCGGCCCAGGCAAGTTCCAGAGCGGCTTCGACCTGTGCACTCTGTCGGCGGGCGCCTCGGAGTACTTCGAACACATCGGTGCCGATACCATCCAGCGGATCTGTATCGACTATGCCGCCCGGCGCGCCCAGTTCCGAAAGGCCAAACTGCGCTGGCGGGTGAGT
>DATJTJ010000083.1:0-3147 GCA_035503515.1 Steroidobacteraceae bacterium | reverse complement strand
CATCGACTCGACAACCACGATGATGCGCGCCGGCGTCGCGTCGTTGGAGACGATGCCCTCCTCGTAGGCATACGGGTTGGTGCGGTCGAAGACATTCACGACCACCCGTGAGACGGGACTCGGAATGGCCCGATTTACATGCCAGACGATTCGTTGCACGGGATAAGGCGCGTCGATCCGGCCGGCGTTCGCAGTCCGGTACCCCGCGCACGCCATGCCGGCCCTTATCATTTGGGTGAATTCGGCGTCGGTCACCCCAAGCGGCGACTGGCGTATGCTTACGCTCGCAATGCCCGCCGGTGTCATCACCTCGAAGTCCGGCCGCAATGCGAGGATCGCGCGAGAGTCGGTACATGCGGTGACGCAGGACAGGCTCATCAGGCAGCTTACGCACGCAAATGCGGCCCGAGCCGCGTACGTCAGCATGCAATTCATCCTCCGCTATTAAGGCCGTGCATGAGATGGTGCGCGATACCTGAATGGCGACTCTAATTTTGTTGTCATGGTAATCGAGCGGTTCGATCGTCGGCGCTCGTCGCCGGGCCCCGGGCGTGACTGGACCGCCCAGGGAACGGAACAGGAGGCTGGATCAATTCCGGCCAGGACCCCGGGGCACGTAGCCTGCCGTCGCAGTGTCGCATTCGGCGTCGCGAGGTTCATCCAGCGGCGTGATCGAGGCCCGCAGAAACGCGAGGAACGTCCGCGTCGCCGCGCCGACGGGCCGCTGCGCTGCATCCTGTGCAAACACGGCAGCAAGCTTCCAGCAGATTGCGGGACCGGCCAGGTCGGCGACGCCAAACCGTTGCGCTGTGTAGTTTGTGCCGTAACCGCGGACCACCGCCTTCGGCACCAGGGCGATCCCAAGGCCATGGGCGACCAGATCGAGCTGTGTGGCAGGATCATTCACTTCGAACCCGATCCTGCGGCTCAGTCGGCTCTCGCCAAAGCTCTGGTCGATGAGTTGGCGCGTGCCCCAGTCGCGCCGCAGATCCACGAAAGTTTCCCCCACCAGATCGCCCAGCGTGACGTCGTGACGGCCGGCCAGCGCGTGCCCCGGGGCGCAGACCGCCACCAACGGTTCGCAGGCCAGCGTCCAGGCCTTGATTCCCGGCGGCGTCCTGCCGACGAACTGGGTGAAGGCGAGGTCGAACTCGCCGGTTCGCATGCCATCAAGCAGGGACATCGGTCCGCCGGAACTCAACCGGATTTCGACTCCGGGATGGGCCTGGCGGAACCGGCCGAGCAATTCTGGAATGTCGAGCAAGGGCGCCAGGCACGGAATGGTGCCAATCGACAGAGTGCCTCGCTGCAGACCGATCATTTGCGCCACCACGTGCCGCGCGTCGTCCGCCGCGCTCAGGACGCGGCGTGCCTCAACCAGGAAAGTGCGGCCGGTCGCCGTCAGATCGACACGCCGCGTCGTGCGCAACAGCAACGGCGCGCCCAGTTCTTCCTCGAGTGTTCGAATCGACGCGGACAGGCCGGACTGGACGATGTTCAGTCGCTGTGCCGCCCGGGTGAAACTTTGCTCGGCCGCGACGGTTACAAAATGCTCCAGTTGCCTCAGGTCCATGACTGCCTTCGATCCAGCACGCGGCGCGATGGGTTCTATCTGCATATAGTGTTGGACGCCGATAGTCCGACTCCCCAACTGATCGCGCGCGGTATTGGCTGGAGAGTTGGTAGTGGACAGCGATGCAACCATTCGTGTCGTGGGATCGGCGGAGTTTGTCGCGGACACGGCACAAACACCTGGCTCCGAGCGGCTGGCGGCAATCGCCCCAGGCCAGGTCGACTCCGTCCTGTGGGGTGGCTTGTTCGTCGTGAATCCCGGCGCCCGCACCGGCATCCATCACCACGGCGAGCAGCAGACGGTGGCCTACGTGTTGCAGGGTGTGTGCGAGATCCGCTGGGGTGCGCGTGGCGAATACAAGGCGATAGCGAGGGCCGGCGAATTCATTCACGTGCCCGCATACTTGCTGCACATGGAAATCAATCCGTCGGCATCTGAACCCTTCCTCTGGGTCGTGGTGCGCAGTACCGCCAGCCCTATTGTCGTGAACCTGCCGGACGACACGTGGCCGCCGACTGACAGCCGGACCTGAAGCCATCACGTCGGGAGATTTGAAAAATGCAAGATGAAGACGCGCAGATATCCCTCGCCGCGACCCGGCGGCAGGTGCTGGGCACCGGTGGCGCCGTCACGGGATCTTTGCTGATGGCCGGATTGCCGGGCGTGGCATGTGCCGCGGGGTCGGTCACGGCCGGCGCGCAAGCCGCCGTTGGTTCCCAACCCGGCGCGCCGGTCGACGTCGCGCTGCAGATTAACGGCCACGTGCATCGGCTGCGGCTCGATCCGCGCACCACGCTGCTGGACGCGCTGCGCGAGCATGTGGCCATGACCGGCACCAAGAAGGGCTGCGACCATGGCCAGTGCGGCGCGTGCACTGTGCTGCTGGACGGCAGGCGCATCGATTCCTGCCTCACCCTGGCGGTCATGCATGACGGCCAGGCCATTACAACCATTGAAGGCCTCGCCGGCGGCGAAGCGCTGCATCCGATGCAGGCCGCTTTTATCGAGCACGATGGTTTCCAATGTGGCTATTGCACGTCGGGGCAAATCTGTTCTGCGATCGGCATGCTGGCGGAAAGCCGGGCCGGCATGCCGAGCTATGTCACCGAGGACCTGTCGGTTCCGCATCCCACACTCACCGACGCTGAAATACGCGAGCGGATGAGCGGCAACATCTGTCGTTGCGCCGCCTATCCAAACATCGTGGCTGCCATCAAGCAGGCCGGAGCCGTACGAACATGAAGGCGTTCACCTATCAGCGTGCAAGCTCTCCGGCGCAGGCTGCCGCCGCGGCTGCCCAACCCAACACCCGCGTCATCGCAGGGGGGACCAATCTGCTCGATCTGATGAAACTGGAGATTGAAACGCCGGTGCACCTGGTCGACATCAACCGGCTGGATCTCGCGAGGATCGAAGACACCGGCGAGGGCGGATTGCGCATCGGCGCCATGGTGCGGAACAGCGACCTCGCCGCCGACCAGCGCGTCCGCGAACGGTACGGGGTTCTGAGCCGCGCCCTGCTGGCCGGTGCCAGCGCGCAACTGCGCAACAAGGCGACCACCGGCGGCAATCTG
>DATJTJ010000082.1:0-13958 GCA_035503515.1 Steroidobacteraceae bacterium | reverse complement strand
GCGCCCGGAAGCGGCTGTCCGGAAACCCAGAATGCCATGGCGGATGCGGATCACTCGGTCACCTTCTGGAGTTCCGTGGCGGCAACGTACAAGAGCTATCCAAACGTAATCTTCGAACTGTTCAATGAACCATTCCTGGATCAGGCCCCGCTGGAGGACAAAACGCCGTGGGCCGATCTGATCAACGGTCAAGGCACACTCAGTTCATACATCACCCAGGGCAATCCCAGCGTCATCAGTTACTCATGGAACAACGCCGGCATGCAGCAGATGCTCAATGCCGTTCGGGCGGCAGGTGCCACCAATGTGATCCTCACCTCTACGCTCGCCTATTCCTCCTCGATGGGTGGATGGCTGCAGAATCACCCTACCGACACACTCAACCCGAGTCAGGTCGGTGCGGTCTGGCACGCATACCCCAATGGTGCCGCCGCGTCGATGGTGGACTGCATCGGCACGGCATCCACATGCTCACCGGCTACCATGGCTGCCGTACAAGGAATCCTTTCGGCCGGCTATCCTGTAGTCATCACCGAGTTCGGCGACGCCATCGGCGGGACCACGGCACCGCTGTCGCAGATGCTGTTGCCCTGGGCAGATACCAACGGCGTCAGCTACATGGGCTGGACGTGGGACGTGTGGCCGGGCGTCAACCAGTTCGTTTTGATCTCGGATGCCTCGGGAACGCCGACGGCGGGATACGGCACCTATGTCAAGGCGCACTATCTGTGTCGCGCGACCGGTGCATCCGACTGTCCCTAGATTCGCGCTCCGGTCAGGACCTATTGCCTGCACCACGCGGGGGAAATTGCCCCGCGTGCCCTCATGTCTCGTAAATCCCAAATCACAACGAGACTTAAAACACAGTCCGACCCGTGGGTTAATATATAATGTCGGCGCACTGGACAAGGGCGCGTTGGCGTCGTAACCCTTTGAAGCCAAACGGGAAGTTTTACTGTTAAGGTTATGAGGGGTGGTGGCCGCCCCCACCGCGGCCAGAACTATTGGCGCAGGTTAGTGCTCCAATGCTGAATCGGTGGTCCCGCCAGAGCATGAGACAACCTGATCCCTCGGTGCGCGCTCCTGCGATAGGTTTCTTTGCTGGTAAAGGGCTCCCGCTCAATGACCCGATATTCACGCTTTCAAGTTCGCAACAACTTTTGGCTGCACGTGGTGCTCGTGACCATCTGCTGCCTTGTTGGTCGCTCCGTTCCAGCAGCAGGTCCTCCCGCACCGCAAACCGGTAGCGTGTCTTCGAGCGAGGTTTCGGTTCCAAGTCTCGCGCTGGGTGCGGGGGACGCAATCACCATTGACGTGTTTGGTCAACCCGACATGAACGGCTTGGTTTCGATCGCCGACGACGGCACGATTCGTCTGCCCCTGGTTGGTTCCGTAGCCGTTGCCGGTCTGTCCACCGCTCAGGCCGGGCAGAAGATCGAAAAGGCGCTCGTCGATGGTGGGTTTCTCGTAAAGCCGCACGTGAGCGTGACGCTGACGACGCCCGTGAGCCAATTGGTGTCAATCCTGGGAGAAGTGCGCACTCCCGGACGCTATCAAGTTAACGCTAACTCGACGATTTTCCAAATCCTGGCCTTGGCTGGAGGCGTTACCGCGGATGGGGCCGACACCATCTTCCTGATTCATACGGACAGCAGCGGCAAGCAACAGAGGACTCCGATCGATTTAAAGGGCTTTTCCAGCAACAGCAGCCAACTCCCTACCACGAAGTTCAAGGGTGGAGACTCCATCTTCGTTCCGCGCGCCGACAAGTTCTACATCTACGGCGAAGTGATGATGCCGAATTCCTACAAGCTCGAGCCTGGCATGACGGTGGTGGAGGCGATCGCGCGCGCTGGCGGCCTCACCGTCCGGGGAAGTGACCGGCGCGTCGAGATCAAAAGGAAAGGGCCCAATGGCAAGCAGACTACTTTCGGAGCCAAACAGGACACTCCGGTGCAACCGGACGACGTTATTCGTGTAAAGGAGAGCATTTTTTAATGCGCGCTATAAGACATCATGGGGCCGCGCCCGCCCTCCTCACCGGTCCGGAGACAAGTTTCGCTGCACCTTCCTCGGAGGAAGCGCCGCTGCTGTCGCTGGCTCAGCTATGGTCCATTCTTCGGGCACGCCGAAGAATGGTGCTACTGCTGGTCGTTTCTCTAGCCGTCCTTTCAGCAATCATCATCAAGTTGTTGCCCCAGTCCTATGAGGCAACTGCCACGATGATCGTGAGCTTTCAGCTCAAGCAGGGACAGGGGGAAGCAGATATGCCCATGGATATGCTTGGCACATACATGGCCACGCAGATCGATCTGATGCAGAGCCCCGAGGTCCTACTGCCGGTGGTAGACAAGCTCAACCTGACACATGATCCCGAATTCTCCGGCGGGTACAAGGGCGGAGACAGCGCGGCAGTTCGGCACTACTCAATGACACTTCTCGCCAAGAAGGTCGCCATAACACAAGGTCAGGGGAGTCAGCTGCTTTACGTAACTGCAACCTCCAAGGACCCAGTGAAGGCCGCGAAAATCGCCAATGCGATAGCGGATGTATATTCAGCAGAGGAGCGCCAACGACTGAAGGATCCAGCGGATGATCGAGTACAGAACTATTCGCAGCAGTTGGCAGAGCTCAAAGCGAAGGTTATGGCGGCTCAGCAGAAGGTCACGGAACTGCGCCAACAGACTGGTGTCCTCACTTTGGCAAACGACGGGGCTCCGGGAGCGAACGACCCCGATAACCAAACTCTCATCAGTTTGGAGCAGCAGCTCCTCGCCGCACAGAACACCAGACGAATGGCCGAGTCCGTGGCCAGCTTGGCACCTGTCATGGACGGTGCAGGCGAAGGCGCTGTAGTGCCACCTCAGATTCATGACTTAACTGCCGATATCAATGCAAAGACCCTGCAGCTATCAGAGCTTAGTACCACATACGGTCCGCGCCATCCGAAGGTAATCGCGCTACAAACCGAACTGAATCAGGCGCGAGACAGTCTTCGGCGAGAGGCTGCAAGATTCCTAGAACAGTCGCGTAAGGCGGAGGATCAACTTCAGCATGCCGTTGATGCTCAGCGACAAAAGATGCTTTCGGTACGAAAGGTCCAGGACCAAGCCTCGAAGTTGGAACTGGAACTGGAATCGGCGCAATCGGTCTATAAGCGGGCCCTCGATGGCTACGACCAGATAGTATTCGCTTCACTGGGGAATACGACAAATGTTGGATTTGTTAGTCGAGCCACCACCCCGGTAGAGCCGGCAAATTCAAACAAGAACAAACTGATGATCATTGCCGCGCTGGCGTCTTTGCTGATTGGTTTCGGTGCACCCATCATTTATGAACTTTTTGCAGACCGCCGGCTGTATTGCCGGGACGACGTGGAGCGCTATTTCGGCGTACCTGTCCTGGCTGAGTTCGGCATCAAGTCCATACCAACCCTAGTGGGATCTAAATGAACGCCAGCGCGTTTTCCGACGAGGCCCCCGACGTTGACGAGTCCATTGTGGACTTGTTGGTCGAGCGTCATGCGATTTCCGCCGAGACAGCGGCCACCATTCGACGCATCATGGAAACCGAGGGTGTTCAGTGGAGCGTGGCAGCCGCGATGAGCGGGCTGTTGTCGCAGGAGCAAATCGAACAGGCGGTGAAGTGGTCGGAACAGCGTCGCGCCGAATCTTCGAGCGACAGCATTTTCGAGCGCGCGTTACGCCGGCCGAAAGGCCAGTTGGTCGCGAGAACGGGCGGCAATGAAGTCAAGCCGGGACCTCAGTTGCTTCTGGCTCACGATCCTTACAACCCGCACTGCGAGAAGATCCGGTCGCTGCGGACCGAACTGCTGCTACTAAGCGACAGCGCGACTATGTTCCTGGCAATCGTGAGTTCCGGGCCTTCCGAAGGGCGCTCGGCCCTGGCGGCGGAGTTGGCCATTGCCTTCGGACAATTGGGACGACGCACGCTGCTGGTTGATGCAGACATGCGCAAGCCTTCGCAGCATGTGCTGTTTCAGACCACCAATGATTTCGGTCTTGCCGAAAGCATCGAAGGCAGACAAACGGCGATCCTGCATCCGGTTGAGAACGTTCCGGCAATGTCACTGCTAACTTCGGGGAACGCGCCTTCGAATCCGCTGGAATTGTTGTCGGATCGCCAATTCGACCGACTGACCGACACCTGGCGCAGGCAATTCGAGTTCGTGATCATCGACACCCCTCCCGTCAGCCAGTACTCCGACGGGCTGACGGTCGCGACTCTGGCCGGCCGGGTTCTGCTCGTCAGCCGCTCGGTAGCGACGTCCTTTAATGATATGAAGGAGATGCTGCGGCGACTCGCTCTGACCCGGTCTCAGATCCTCGGGGCTGTCATCAACCATTTCTGAGGGCTCCGTCGGGACGTCGCAGACGGATGGGGTCCGCGCGTCAGTTGCCTGCGCGCGCTTCATCGCCCGTAATATATTTTTCACCTGAGTTCCAGTTCGCGCGAAGCGCGGTACGGGCCCATACCTTCAGTGCATAGAATTCCAGCGTTCCGTGCTGCGCACGGTACTTGGCGAACATCCGCTGGTAGGAGGACCGCATCTTGCCGTCGCCCTCGACCAGCGAATGCATGAGGGAGGTCGCTCCGCAGTGATAGTCGCAGATCGGTTGATCTACGAAGACATACCCCTGCTGTCGTGCAATCCGCGCCCACAGGTCAGTGTCCTCGCACACGGGCATCGTAGTGTCGAATCCGCCGACCGCCTCAAAGCTGTCGCGGCGGGCCATGCACGCCGAAGTGATGAGCAAGGCGGGATGGAACATGAGGTGCGCAGCCAGCTCGCGTCCCGAGCGGGCTTCGCGGGCGATGCGCGCGGCCTCGCGGTAGTGCCGTCGGTTGGACTCCAGGTCCGGCCCGTCGCCGAAGGGAATGATCTGGCCGAAGGCCATGCCTACTTGGGGAGCAGCATCCAGATGCCTGGTGAGTGCGCTCAGCGCCCCGGGTTTCAGCAAGTCGTCATCGTCGAGAAAATGCAGGTAGCGGCCCCGAGCGTCACGCGCCCCCTCGTTACGCACTACCGCTGGTCTGCGCCCCGAATTTTCCCGGCGCGCGGAGTACCGGAGCCGAAAATCTCTAATTGACTCCACCGCCTCCCTTGCCGACCCTGCGGGATCATCATCGATGACGAGCACTTCGAGGGAAGGTCCGCCTTGGGCAAGTGCACTTCTCACCGTCTCCACCACCTGTCGGGCGCGACGAAAGGTTGGAACGATGACCGAAACGTCAACCTGCGAATCTTGTCGCTGCGTTTCCTGCACCAATTTACTCCTGCTCTGCTTCACATAATCGGGCGGGTCCACGCCTCTCCCTTACAGACTAGGTCAAGACTTGCATATAACATATTGTAATTGTACTTATAATGGCAGAACGGCCCGCATCCGGTGTCAGACCAGGACTCCACTCAGCATAAGTCCTGACCTGCGTCCCGCCGGTGCAAAAAATCCAGAATGTGCACCACACCTCACTTTGCTCAGGAATTTTGCGCAGCCCCTTGTGTGCATGGTGCGGTGTGTCCACACTGCAAGATCTGATTCGTCCAGCGAACTTGGGGATAGCCGACGCCGGCTGCACGATTCGGTCCAGTGCGTGGAGCTTGAGGTTGCGGATGGCGAGTGCTGCGGAATCTATTGACCAGAGACGGGTAAGGATTGGCAGCGTCGAACCCGCCGTTGTCGCGCTGCTGAAGCAGCTTGATCCGCTGATCGTGCTCCTCACCCTGTTCGTCTGTGAGCTCGCATATCGCGACCGCTTCACGCCGGCACTGGGTGCCTACGCCACCCTCGCCTACATCATCACCGGGCAGCTGTTCGAGCGTCTGGATTTCCGCGAAGTCGGTCACTCCTTTTCGGATTTCTCGAGGACCTACACGCGCGTGCTGCTGCAATGGGGCACCGTGATCGCCCTCCTGCTGTTCGCGGCGTTCGCGTTCAAGGTCAGTTCCGATCTGTCCCGCAAGGTCGTGCTCACGTGGTTCGGCATCACACCGCTGGCGCTGTCGGCAGCTCATGCCCTGCGGGTCCGAGTGCGCTGGTTCGCAGTCAATGGCGCCAATGCGCCACGCCACATCATCATCGGAGTCAACGAGGTAGGCTTTGAACTCGCCCGCCGGCTGCCGCCGACCGGGTTCCTGGGCTATTTCGATTTCAGGAGCGTCGATCGGCTGGCCCACGTCCTGGAGCCCTCGAGACTGACCGGCCATTGCAAGGATGTCGCCGACTATGTACGCGCCCAGGGGGTCAACGTCGTCTACATTGCGCTGCCCCTGAGCAACGTGCCACGCATGAGCGAGCTCATGATGGCGCTGCGGGATACCACGGCCTCCGTCTACTTCGTGCCGGACGCCTTCGCGTTCGACCTGATCCAGGGGCGCCTGGTCGAGATCAACGGCATGCCGGCGCTGTCGGTGTGCGACACACCGTTTCATGGCATGGACGCCGTGCTCAAGCGTGCGACGGACCTGGTGGCGGCCAGCATCGGTGTTCTGCTGATCAGTCCGGTCATGCTGGCGGTCGCCGTGGCCGTGAAGACGACCTCCAAGGGTCCGATTCTCTTCCGGCAGCGGCGCTACGGCCTGAACGGCGAGGAAATCCTCGTCTACAAGTTCCGCTCCATGCGGGTGGCCGAAGACGGGCCGGTCGTGACTCAGGCCACCCGAGGTGACCCGCGCGTGACGCGCGTGGGACGATTCATCCGCAAGACATCCCTCGACGAGCTGCCGCAGCTGTTCAACGTTCTGCAGGGGAAGATGAGTCTCGTCGGACCGCGCCCGCATGCCATCGCGCACAACGAGATGTACCGCAAACTGATCAGCGGCTACATGATCCGCCACAAGGTGCGTCCGGGCATCACCGGTCTCGCGCAGGTCAATGGCATGCGCGGGGAGACGGAGACGCTGGAAAAGATGGCCGAGCGTGTCCGCTACGATCTGGAGTACCTGCGCAACTGGTCCCCCTGGCTGGATGTGAAGATCGTCTTCAAGACACTCCTGCTGGTGGTCAGCGACAGCAAGAACGTCTACTAGCTAGACCACTACTAGACCGAACTGCATTGGGCCCGTTAGTCCACGAAATCGATGACTTCGATCTACCCGGATTCACCACGGTTGCAGCCGGCTTCGGCCTCCGGCGCTTCGGCTTCGTCGTCACGCCGAACGTCGATCATCTGATCCGCTACCACGATGACGCGGGATTCCGGGAGTGCTACCGGGCCGCCAGCTACATCCTCATGGACAGCCGCTTCGCCAGCCGCCTAGTCCGGCTGACCAAGGGCCTGCGGCTGCGCATCTGCACCGGCTCTGACCTGACCGCCGCGCTTTTCGAACGCGTCATCGGCCATTCCGACCGCGTGCTGCTGATCGGGGGCAGCACGGAACAGTCGCAGGCCATCACGCATCGGTTCGGCCTGACCGACCTGCACCATCACAACCCGCCGATGGGCTTCATTCACGATGCCGCGGCCACTGAGCGCTGTCTTGACTTTATAGAAAACCTGAGTCCGTTCCGGTTCTGTTTCCTCGCCGTGGGCTCCCCGCAGCAGGAACGACTGGCGCTGGCACTGCGGCAGCGGGGACGCGCCCGGGGGCTGGCGCTGTGCGTCGGCGCTTCCCTCAACTTCATCACCGGCAGCGAACGCCGCGCGCCGCGCTGGATGCAGCAGATGGGCATCGAATGGCTGTATCGGCTGCTGCAGAACCCGCGACGGCTGGCCCGCCGCTATCTGGTTCGTGGTCCGCGCTTTTTCGCCCAAATCCTGCGGGCACGATTTGTGCTACGCTCCCGCGACCGCGGTGAAGAGTGCCAAAACTGATCAATCTCCTGCTGCTGATCCTGGCGATCCCAGCCACTTTTTCGTGCGTCTACCTCGCGCTGCTCACCCTGCTGTCCGGCGCCTTGCCGATTCCCCGCCCGTCCTCACGGCGCCTGCGTTTCGATGTCTTCGTTCCCGCTCACAATGAGGAAGCGGGGATCACCCGCACCGCGCTGAGCCTGCTGGCCATCGACTGGCCGCGCTCGTGCTTCCGGGTGATCGTGATCGCGGACAACTGCACCGACAATACCGCGGCGGTGGCGCGCACCGCGGGTGCCCAGGTACTCGAGCGTCATGACCCGACACTGCGGGGCAAGGGCTATGCCCTCGCCTATGCATTCGACTTCAGCGCCAAGGACGGCTTCGCGGAGGCCGTGGTCGTGGTCGACGCGGATGCGCTGGTGTCGCCGAATCTGCTGGAATCCTTTGCCGCCCGCATAGAACGCGGTGGCAAGGCGATTCAGGCGCACTACGGAATACTCAATCCCTGGTCCTCCTGGCGCACCCAGCTGATCACCATCGCGAAGGGCGCCTTCCACATCGTGCGCTCGCGGGCCCGCGAGCGCCTTGGACTCTCGTGCGGCGTACGCGGCAATGGCTGGTGCGTGACACACAGTCTGCTGCGGGAGATTCCTTATCAGTTCTTCTCACTTGCGGAGGATCTCGAGTTCGGCATCGCACTCGGGATGGCCGGACATCGCGTGGAATACGCGGGCGAGGCGTTCTCGAATGCCGACATGGCGGTGACCGAAAAGGCCGCTCGCTCGCAGCGCCAGCGCTGGGGTAAGGGACGCATGGACATGGTCCGCTGGCGCACGCTGCCGCTGCTGCGGGCGGCACTGCGAAAGCCCAGCCTGGTCTGCCTGGACCTCGCGATCGACCTTATCGTGGCACCGCTGTCGTATCTGATGCTGAATGTCGTGCTACTCGCGGTGGCGGCCGCGGTTCTGACGCTCTGGTCACCCGCCGCCGCGAAATTCTGGTTTTTCTGGGCAGTGGGTTGTGCCGCAATTCTGGCCGTGTACGTGCTGCGCGGCTGGCAGCTGAGCCGCATCGGCCCGCGGGGCCTGCTCGCCCTCGCCCATGTCCCGGGGTTCCTGTTCTGGCGCGTCAAGCTGCTGCTGGTCCGAAAAAGCAGCGAATGGGTCCGCACCGAGCGCGAGAAGTGAGTCACATCCCCACCGGCAAGAAGACTGGGATAATCCCGCAATCCCCATGCTGGGAGTTTCATTAGCCAATCGCGGGCGCGCCGCCTCTTCTGACCAGAATGTTGCTCGACATCACAGCCCTCCCTGAAGGCCAGGACCTGTCAGCAGACATCGTCATCGTCGGCGGTGGTGCCGCGGGGATCACCCTTGCCCTGGATCTGATCGACTCGGGCCTGTCGGTGCTGCTCCTGGAGTCCGGCGGCGCAAAGGAGGAGCCGGCGACCCAGGATCTGTACGCCGGTACGGTGGTTGACCCGAGGCTGCACAGTCCGCCGGACCGATATCGCCAGCGTCGCTTCGGTGGCACCAGCAGCATCTGGGGCGGACGGTGCATGCCGCTGGACCCGATCGATCTGTCCAGCCGCGACTATGTCCCGGGCGGCGAGTGGCCGATCACGCGCGCCGCCCTGGATCCGTTCTACCCGCGCGCCAACGCGCTGTGCGAGGCCGGCGAATTCGCCTACACCGCCGAGGAGACGTTCGGCACCGCGGCCCGGCCCATCGTTCGGGGCTTCGTCAGCAGCGACTATTCGATGAACCGCCTCGAGCGCTTCAGCTGTCCGACGAACTTCGGCGCGCGCTATGCGCACAAGCTCGGCGCGAGCGCGAACGTCCGGGTGGTCATTCATGCCAATCTGACGAACATTGCCCTGGACGAGGGTGGCCGCCGGGTCACGCATCTCGACCTGCGCTCCCTCGACGGCAAACGGATCACGGCGCGCGCAAGGCACTACGTGCTGGCTACCGGGGGACTGGAGACGGCCCGCCTGCTGCTCGCAAACCGGGACCGGCATCCACAGGGCATCGGCAACGATCACGATGTGGTGGGCCGCTACTACATGTGCCACCTGGCGGGCGTCATCGGCAACATCCGTTTCTCCTGCGCGTCCGATGCCGTGTTCCGGGGCTACCAGATATCGCCGGAGGGCGTGTACTGCCGCCAGCGCTTCGCGCTGCAGGAAGCCGCCCAGCGGCGGGAGCGGATCGGCAACTTCATCGCACGGCTGCATCATCCGCACATCACCGATCCGGCCCACCGCAACGCGGTCCTGTCGCTGCTGTACCTCGCCAAGCCCTTCATCCCGTACGAGTACGCGATGCGGCTGCACGGGCCGGATGCCGGTACCGCCAGGAACTGGCTGCGGCACCTCGCCAATGTCGTCACCGATCCTTTCGATGCGGTGGGCTTCGCCTGGCACATGCTGCGCGATCGCAAGCTCGCGGAGCGCAAATTTCCCTCGATCATCATCAATTCGAAGGCCAATCTCTACAGCGTGGACTTCCACGCCGAGCAGTTCCCGAATGCGTCGAGCCGGGTGATGCTGGATGCCGTCCCGGATGCGCTCGGAATGCCGCGCATCAGGATCGACTGGCGCTATCTGCCGCAGGACGTGCACACGGTGAGTCGGGCCCTGCAGTTGCTGGCCGAGGATTTCGCCGCCAGTGGCGTCGGCCAGCTGCAATACGACCCCGCCGAGGTCGAGGCTGAAATGACCCGCTTCGGTGCCTATGGCGGGCACCACATCGGTACTGCACGCATGGGCAGCGACCCGCGCTCGAGCGTGGTCGATGCCGACTGCCGCGTGCATGGCCTTGAGAACCTCTTCGTCTCGGGTTCGGCCGTGTTCACGACCTCGAGCCAGGCGAACCCGACCTTGACCGTGGTGGCGCTGGCATTGCGGCTGGCCGCGCACCTGCGCCGCATCGAGTCACGATCATGAGCATCCCGACCCTTCTGTTGTACGGCGCGAACTCGCCTCTGGGACGGCGGTTGACGCAGGCACTGAGCCCGAGGTCCTCGGAGGTCCGCGTCATGGCGGCCGATCCCCTGGCGGCCGGTGCCCTGCGGGCGGCGGCACACACCGCCGACGCCGTGATCAATGCCGCCATGGGGACGCCGGCGGATATCGTGCGGGCGGCCGAGCGGCTCACGGAGGCGCTGCGGGGCGCACCGGTCGCCAAGCGCCTGGTGCAGGTGAGTTCGATGACCGTTTACGGGGATGCGACGGGGCTGTGCGACGTGACTGCCCCGCCGCGCGGTCCCCTGGGCGCGTATGCCGCTGCACATGCCGCCGCCGAAGCGCTGCTGCGGGCGTTCCCGCAGACCGTGGTGCTGCGGCCGGGCGTCGAGTACGGTCCGGACTGCGCCGCCTGGAGCGGACGTATCGCCCGCTGGCTGCAGGCGCGGCGCGTGGGCGATCTGGGCGCCGCCGGCGATGGCTATTGCAACCTCGTCTTCATCGACGATCTGGTGCGCGCAGTGCTGTCCGCCGCCCAGGCGCCCGCCGCGGGCGGCCGCATATTCAACGTCGCCATGCGCAATCCGCCGACCTGGAACGAGTATCTGATCGGCTTCGGGGTCGCACTGGGCGCGGTGCCGGTGCGCCGCGTGACGCGGCGCCGACTGGCCATCGAGACGAAGCTGCTCGCGCCACCGCTGAAGGTGGCCGAACTGACGCTCGGCCGCGCGGCACTCATCAGGCAGCATCTGCCCCCCGCCATCCCCTCCTCGTTTCGCCGCCTGTGTTCCCAGGAGATCCGCCTCGTCGTGGACGATGCCGAAGCGGTGCTGGGGCTCACCTGGACGCCGCTGCCGGTGGGCCTGCAGGCCGCCGCGGCAGCCTACGGGCAGCCATAGCGCGCCCAGCGTGTTGTCCCGTCAGTCCCGGACGTGTACCCTGCGTGACCTTGCGCGCACCTGCCGCACCGCGTCCCCATCGTCTAGAGGCCTAGGACATCGCCCTTTCACGGCGGTAACAGGGGTTCGAATCCCCTTGGGGACGCCAATACAATCAAGCACTTAGCGTCGAGTAGTTGGTCCTGAGCCAGTTGCGGTAGCTGCCGTCCATGACCGCCTGCCACCACGCGGGATTGGCCAGGTACCACTCGAAGGTTTCACGCAGGCCCGCCTCCAGGGTGACCCTCGCCCGATAGCCCAGTTCGGACTCGATCTTGCCGCAGTCGATGGCATAGCGCCGGTCGTGGCCGGCCCGATCGGCGACATAGGTAATGAGGTCCGCGGCCCGCCCTTTGGCGGCCGGGCTTGCCGGAAACCGCTCGCGCAGCGCGGGGTCTTTCGCGAACGTGTCATCGGCGATGCGGCACAACAGCGTGACCAGCTGGATGTTCTCGCATTCCGACCCGCCGCCGATGTTGTAGACCTCTCCGACCCGCCCCCGGGTCAGCACCAGTTCGATGCCCCGACAGTGGTCGCTGACGTGCAGCCAGTCGCGCACGTTGCGTCCGTCACCGTACACCGGCAGGGAACGGCCATGCAGGATATTGACGATCATCAGCGGGATCAGCTTTTCCGGGAAGTGGTACGGCCCGTAATTGTTGGAACAGTTGCTGGTCGTGACCTTCAATCCATAGGTGTGATGGTAGGCGCGCACCAGATGATCCGAGGCCGCCTTGCTGGCCGAATAGGGAGAGTTGGGCGCATAGGCCGTGGTCTCGGTGAATCCGGGATCCTGCGGTCCCAGGGATCCATAGACCTCATCGGTGGACACATGGTGGAAGCGATGCGCCGCGTGCGGGCTTTGGGCGAGCCAGACCGTGCGGGCGGCCTTGAGCAGCGAATGGGTCCCCACCACATTGGTCTGGATGAATGCATCCGGTCCATGAATCGACCGATCCACGTGCGACTCGGCGGCGAAGTGGACGATGATATTGATGCGTTCGCGTCGCAACAGGTCCTCGACGCCGCTGGTATCGGCGATATCGCCGACGACCAGGGTCATTCGTGGATCGGTCTTCACTGGATCGAGGTTCGACCGGTTGCCTGCGTACGTCAGGGCATCCAGCACCACCACCGGGTCGTCCGGGTGCTGTCGCAACCAATAATGGACGAAGTTCGAGCCGATGAAACCGGCGCCGCCCGTCACCAGAAGCCTGCTCATTGGACCCTCTCGCTGTTGCCTCCTGTCATGATGACATCGGGCTGCGCAGCGGGTCCAGCCGTGTGGTGCCGGCGCTAGATATTCGTCCTGTGCATCACACAGTCGAATTCGATCACGAACATGTTCTTGTCGCGATTGACCGGATACAGACCCGTCACTTCATAGCCGAGGGATTTGCAGGCCCCGATGGCGTCGATCCAGTTGGGCATCCCTTCGTAGATCGGCTTCACCGAGACCTCGGACTGCAATCCCAGAATGCTCGGCATGCTGACCGGGGCGCCCTTGATGACCTCGAGGTCGTAGCCTTGGGTATCCAGTTTCAGATAGACCCGCGGCCCATTCAGTCCCGAGATGGCCTGGCTGAACAGCGAATCGAGCGTCACGACCTTCACGGTCTCCTTGATGCCCGCGGTCGATTCCTCGCCGAACTGTTCATTGCAGTACTTGGTGGACCCCAGGAACGAGGCAAACACGGAATAGCCCGGAACGTTGATCTCCAGGTCCTTGCTGCTGCTGCCCAGAGCCAGGTTGAAGCACATCCAGGCCGGGTCCCCTTTCGCGGTCTCGCACAGCCGCTCGTAGCTCGCGCGCACGGGTTCGAAGGAAACGATGCGACCCGTATAACCGATTTCGCGCAGCCGCTGACCGTATTCACCGAAATGCGCGCCGGCGTCGATGACGCAGTTGATGCGCAGCGCCGCGAACAGCTGGCGCAGTGTTTCCTCGAGATTGTCGATGGGCAGTTTCTTCAGGACCAGACCGCGGGAGCGCAACGCCTCCTTCAGCATCCCTTTCATCGTCCAGGTCCTGGGCGCATGCAAGGGAGAGGAGGGTCGCTCCAGCAGGGGGACCGGGGCGCGCTCGAGTTTCTTGCTCCAGCGCGGCTCATTCTTCAGTTCGAGACCAGCCGTTACGCGCGACGAGTAGACTTCCACGATCCGGGTTCTCCAATTTTTGGACCTAAGTCCTTGCTTGGCACGCGCCGTCGGCGCCGACCTCGAGAGAACTGTACACG
>DATJTJ010000081.1:0-12530 GCA_035503515.1 Steroidobacteraceae bacterium | reverse complement strand
GGTACCGGCGGCCCTGAAGATCGGCGACACCATCAAGCGCGCGGTGCGGGCCCAGGAGACGATCGTCAACGACATGCTGGACCTGTCCCGCGTGCGCACCGGCAAGCTGCGGTTGTATCGGGAACTCGCGGACGTGAAGGCGCTCGTCGAGCGGCTCACCCAGACCGTGCAGCCGGAGATCCTCGAGAAGGGCATCCATCTGGAAGCGGCGGCCCCGCCCGAATCCCTGGTCTGCAACGTGGACCCGGTGCGCATCGAGCAGGTGGTGTGGAACCTCTTGGGCAATGCCGTCAAGTTCACCCCCAAGGGGGGCAGTATCCGCATTGCGATGGCCCTCGATGGCACCAACGTCAGGATCGAGTTCGCCGACACCGGCGCCGGCATCTCCCCGGATGCGCTGAAGACCATCTTCGAGCTCTTCGGCCAGAGCGAGTCGGTCTACACCGGGCAACGCCGCGTCGGGCTGGGCATCGGACTGGCGCTGGTCCGCGAGCTCGTGGAGGCGCACGGCGGCCGCGTGGATGCGGTATCCCCGGGCGTGGGTCGCGGCTCGACCTTCACGGTCTGGCTGCCGCTGGCGCGTGAGTCCGCGGGGTCACCGCAAGCCGATCATCCGGCCTTCGCCGGTTACTCCGGGCGGATCATCCTGATCGTCGACGACGATAGCGACAGCCGGATGGCCCTGGCGGCCGTGCTGGAAACCGAAGGGGCGGTAGTCGAAACCGCCGCCAGCGGAGCCGAAGCCCTGCAGAAACTGGCCGCGGGGCACTACGACCTATTGCTCTCGGACATCGGCATGGACGAGATGTCCGGCATCGATCTGATCAGGGCGGTGCGCCAGCAGCCCTCCGGCGCCGACCTGCTGAGCGTCGCCATCACCGGATTCGGGCGCGAGAGCGACGTGCAGCGGGCGCTCGAGGCGGGGTTCGATGCGCATATCGCCAAACCCGTCTCGATCGAGCGGCTGCAGGAACTGCTGCAGCGGCGCTGGAACGCTTAAGGCTTCTTCGCCGCCTTGCGCCGGCCGCCCGAGCGTTTTTCCGCCCCCGAAAACCAGCGGCCGGTTTCGGTGATGCCGATCTGACGGCGGTCGCCGTCGCGCCGGTCCGGCACCTTCTTGAACCTGCACGCACATTGGGCGGGCATGGTGCAGGTGGGGAGCGGCAGGCGCGGCGCCACGCGGGACAGGTGGCGCTGGCCGACACTGCCCCGGGCGGCAGGGCAACTCCTGATGCCGGGCGTGACCGAGACCGCGCCGTAAGGGCTGGCTGCCACCGCGGGTTTCGGCTGCGGCCGGGCCGCCGGCTTGCGCACCGGCTCCTGGCGCTGCGTGCCCAGGATGGAGACGATCTTCTTGAACATGGCGTGCGTAATCCCCCTCTGCGGCCACTATCCGCGCGCGGCGAAAAAATCGCAGTGATGCCGATCACGCGGCACTGCCCTTATGTCATCCGCCGCACGCGCCCCGCGTATACAGCGGTTCGACCTACAATCCGCGCCCTTCATGGGCCGCGTCTGCACAAGCACTCCGAATCGCTGGGACCGCATGGAATGGGCCGGCGCGTTCGGCGATCTCGGCACCCTGATCCCCTTCGTCGTCGCCTACATCGCGGTGGTGCGGATGGACCCGCTCGGCGTCCTGTTTTCGTTCGGGTTGGCACTGCTGGTGAGCGGCCTGTACTACCGCACACCCTTTCCCGTGCAGCCGATGAAGGCCATCGGCGCGGTCGCGACCACCCAGGCGGCGCAGACGGCGACCATCACCCAGGCCACGGTCTATGGCGCGGATCTCGTCACGGGAGCGGCCTGGCTGCTCCTGGGTGTGACCGGCGCCGCGAACCGCATCGCGCGCTGGGTGCCGCGGTACGTGGCCATCGGCATCGTGCTGGGCCTGGGACTGGGATTCATGCTGAGCGGCATCCGGATGATGAGCAGCGGCTGGGTGATGTCGGGCATCGGCCTGCTGGGCACGCTGCTGCTGCTGACCAACCGGTCCATTCCCGCGATGTTCCTGTTGCTGCTGTTCGGGGCCGTCTGCGGCACGGTGCTGCATCCCGGGGCCTTCGATGCCCTGCGGGCGATCAGGCCGCATCTGCGCTGGCCGACGCTCGCCCTGGGTTCCCTCGGCTGGCATGACCTCGTGCTGGGGGCGGCCTTCCTCGCCCTGCCGCAACTGCCGCTCACGCTGGGCAACGCCATCATCGCCATCCGCGAGGAGAACAATCGCCTGTTCCCGGACCGCGCCGTGACCGAAAATTCCGTCGCCGTCTCGACCGGCGTGATGAACTGCGCCAGCGCCGTGTTCGGCGGGGTGCCGATGTGCCACGGGGCGGGCGGCATGGCCGGCCACGTGGCCTTCGGCGCACGAACCGGCGGCGCCCCGGTGATCCTCGGCACGCTGCTGCTGTTGCTGGCGCTGGGTTTCAGCGACTCGGTCCGCATCCTCTTCGCACTGATTCCCGGCGCGATCCTCGGCGTGATCCTGTTCCTCACCGGTGCCCAGCTGGCGCTGGGGTCCTGCGACTTCAGCAGGCACAAGGGCGAGCGCTTCGTGACGCTGGTCGTGGCCGCGTTCTCGATGTGGAACGTCGGACTCGCCTTCATTGCAGGAATGATCCTGGCGTTCCTGCTGCACCGGGGACGACTGCGGCTTTAGTAAGTGCCTGTCAGCTGGGTCTTACACCCGCTCGTGAACGATGGCATGGCGCAGGCGCAGTGCGCGACCGATAGTGGCCGCACCCACAGGCACGGGGTCTTTCGCCTTGTTCAAGTCCCTGAAAGCACTCATCGCACCCGCCCCGCAGGCGCTCCACAAGCCCGTGAGCCCGGCCCATGACTATCGTGCCGTGATGGTCATTCCGGGGATCGAGTGTTGTGAGGCGGTGCGGTTCACCGCGGGCGAACGCTATCTGCTCAAGGATGCCCCGAAGCTGCCCCTGCGGAACTGCACCAATGCCGAGAATTGTTCCTGCAGGTTCAAGAAGATTGGCGACCGGCGCGATGCGGACCGCCGCCAGTTCGGCGTCTGGGAAGCCAACCGCTGGTACGGGGGACCGGAGCACCGCTCGGGCCGTGATCGCCGGGCGGGTTAAGCGGGCCACCTGCGCATCGTCGACCGCCTCGAGCGCGATGGCCTGGTCGCGCCTCAGCGGGACTTCGTCGTATCGACCTGGTAGATGGGCAGGTCCCAGTGGTTCGCGGTCAGTTCCCAGCGCCGGTTCTCCTCGCGTTTGCGGGTCGCGGCATCGGGAAACAGCGCGTTGGTGATTTCATCCTCGTGCCTGGCGCCGTCCATGTCCTTGTACGTGATCTCGACCCGGTAGTCCCAGCGCGCCGCCTCGTCGGTATGGAACTGCGGATGGTAGATGCGGTAATCAAGGACGTAACCCAGGGCCTTTTCCCGATCGAGGATCGGAATCTGGTACTTGCGGAAGATGTCCCACCATTCATCGATGAACCCGTATCGGACGCGGTAGACCCACTCGACCTCGTAGCCCTTGACGCCAGGCTTCGGCGCCTGCGCGACTGCAGTGCCGCCGCCCACGGCGGCCAGCGCCAGCGCCAGAATCATCGTTCCGAGCGGTTTCACCTGCGGCATGGCAGAGCTCCCCTTCCTTGTCCGTTGGCTTCGATTGGAGCACCACCTTGGCACGAATTCAATCAATCCGCGGCATGTCAGCGCCGCAGCAGTACGCCGACCCAGGTCATCGCCGCGCATACCAGGAGCCAGGCGAGGACCACCGCCAGTTCAATGAAGGATTGCCCGGGCGAACCCCGGGCCCGGGTCTTGAAGGCGTCGCGCCGGCCCGGTGGACGGTAGATCTGCAGCAGCGCCGTGCTGACACTGCAGCCGCAGGCGCACAGGCTCAGTGACACGGCGAACCAGGGCTGGCTGCGGGCGACGATCAGCAGCGGCAACACCCACAGCGGCATCAGCGGCAGCAGCGCCGCTTCGATCTTGGCGCGCACCACCGTCGCGCGACCCGGGGGTGCCGCGGTCAGCAGTTCGGGGGCGTCCTCGGCCGCGACCGTGACCCAGGCCAGGGAGGTGGCCAGGGTACCGCACACGAAGATGAGTGCCAGCCAGAACCACGGTATCCCTGCGGGATGCGAGGCGGACTGCCGCCACATCAGGAACGAGACCGGTACCAGGTAGATGCTCTGCTGCAGCAACTGCATGAGCAGCAGCGGGTCCCGCCGGATCAGACGCAGCTCCTTCCTGATCAGGACCGTGCGCAGCGAGCCGCGGAAGCCCAGGGATCGTGTCGAACGGCGCCGCACGCGGACGCTGCCCATGCTCCCGATCGCGGTCGCCGCGCGCAGGAACCGGTTGCTCAGCACCTGCACGGCGAGCAGCAGCGCTGCAGTGCCGGACAGTGCCAGCAGCACGGTCGGTCCAGGGCCCGCCAGCAGCCATCGACCCGGAATCAGAACTGCACCGAAATGCCCGGCGCCGTTACCGCTGAGCAAGGCGCCAAAGGCGTTGTAATGGCCCGGGCGCCCCGGTCCATTGCGCAGCAGGTTCGGCAGCTGGCTCAGCAGGAAGATGCCCATGCCGATGAGGGCTGCGAGCACCTGACCGATGAGACGCGTCGTGCGCGGTCCCAGCAGCCGGAACAGCGTCAGTGCCAGTACGATGGCCACGGCCGTCGCGAGCATCCCGATGGCCGGCAGCAGTACGTAGAGTCTGGCCCAGGCGGGGCTGCCGAACACGACGAACATGTTCGCGAACGGCCACGCCAGCATGCCCACCTCCAGGGTCACGGTCAGAGCGACCGTGAAGACGCGTACGCCGATGATGGATTTCGGCGCCAGGGGAGAGGAAAGCAGCAGGTCGAGGTCGCCGCGGGTATAGAGCACCTGCACGATGCCGTTGAGGCCCCGGGACAGCATGAACAGAAAGCAGAACGCCAACCCTGCCGTGGCGAGCAGCGCCGGCAGGGCATCCGGAAATGCCGCGGCCGCCGAGCGGTCCATGGAGCGCACGCCGAACGCCACGGCCCCCGCGATGAGGTGCAGCAGCACCTCCACGATGATCAGGAACGTCAGGCTCGTGGCCTTCAGCACCCCCGACCGCAGATACAGCCGCAGTTCATGGCGCATCAGCCACGCCATGGAACCGGGCCTGAGAGTCACGACGCGGTGCCCGGCGCGGAAACCAGGCTCAGGAAAAGATCCTCCAGCGTGGCGTTGGCTCGTCCGGCGCGTTCCCGCAGTTCCTCCAGCGTGCCCTCGGCGAGAATGCGGCCGTGCTGGATGATGCCGATGCGATCGACGAGCCGTTCGGCCACCTCCATGATGTGCGTGGTGAGGATGATGGTGCAGCCATTGCGGGCCCGCTCCAGCAGCAGGTCCTTCACTTCGCGGGCGATCGCCGCATCCAGCCCGGTCAGGGGTTCATCCAGTATCAGCAGCCGCGGCTCGTGCAACAGGGCGCCGGCGAGGGCCGCCTTCTGCTTCATGCCGCGGGAGAATCCCTCACAGCGTTCGTCGCGGTGTTGCCACAGGTCCAGTCGCCGCAGCAGTTCCTCGGCATTCCGCTCGGCGCGGCGCAGTTCCATGCCCCACAGGCCCGCGATGAATTCCAGGTACTCGGCCACCGTCAGCTTGTCGTACAGCAGCGGCTCGTCCGGCAGCCACGCGATCTGCTGCTTAGCGCGTCGTGGCTGGGCCAGGGCATCGATGCCGAAGACTTCGATGGTGCCCTGGTCCGGCAGTACCAGCCCGCTGATCATGCGCAGCGTCGTGGTCTTGCCGGCGCCATTGGGTCCCAGCAGCCCATAGAACTCGCCACTCGCGATGGTGAGGTCCACGCCATCGACGGCCGGACGGGTGAAGATCTTGACGAGGTGTCTGATCCGCAATGCGGGCTGCGTCGCCGTCATGCTTTTCGTTTCCTGGAACATGCGCCGCCATTCTGCCAGAGCGCATGAACGCACTCGCGTCACGCCTGAACTTCAGTCAGCACCGGATTTGTGCGATGCGACCTGGGATTGCCCGGCTTGCTAGGGCATCCCGGAGGGCCCACAATCATTCCACTTGCGATGCCATCCGTGACGGAGGCCTTGTGCGGAGACTTGCCACAGCGTCCTGATCGATCCTGCCGATCGATCAGCGAAACGAACGACATCCGGGGCAACTGCCCCGGGTCCTGTCACCTGCTGTTACGAGGCTTCACATGCACGACACGGATTCCGGCGCCCTCAAGGAGCGCCTTCGCAAGGTTCGTTTTCCACGCTCCTCGAACTACGATCCACAGTGGCTCCTGGAGAACGCCATGGGGCCTCATGTCCTGTGGCTCGCGGAATGGCTTTCGCAAGGATTGACGCTGACACCCGGGATGCGGGTTCTGGACCTGGGATGCGGCCGGGCAGCCAGTTCGATATTTCTCGCCAGGGAGTTTGGTGTGAACGTCTGTGCCGCCGATCACTGGATCGGGGCCGGCGAGAACCTGCAGCGGATATCGCAGGCCGAGTGTGACGCCACGGTGCTTCCCCTCTCGGTGGAAGCGCATGTCCTGCCCTTCGCCGAGAAGGCCTTCGACGCCATCGTCAGCCTCGATGCCTATCACTATTTCGGGACCGACGATTTGTACCTGGGATACATCTCCTCGTTCCTGAAGCCCGGGGGCTGGCTGGGTATCGTGGTTCCGGGAACCCTCGAGGAACTTTCCGCGGGGCCGCCCTCCCATCTGCTGCCCTTCTGGGAGTGGGACTTCTGCAGCTTTCATTCACCGGCATGGTGGAGACGCCACTGGCAACACACCGGCCTCGTCGATGTCGAGACCGCCGACGCCATGCCGGAGGGCTGGAGGCTATGGCTCGAATGGAACGAAATCTGCGGGCAATTCGGTCGTTCGGACATGGCTCACATCGTCCGGCGTGAGGCGGAGATGCTTCGGGTCGACGCCGGGCGCACGCTGGGATTCACGCGCGTGATCGCACGTCGGCGCAGCAGCCGGCCGGACCCTAGTCCCTCAGCAGGTGATGGGAGAAGCCTGCCGATATCAGCGCATCGAAGGAATCGAGGATTTCCTGGGGCACGGGATGCGGAATCTGGAACCCGCGCGCCGGATAGCGAAGTATGCGATCTATATCCCCGACCATTTCATTCAGCAAACCCCAGACACCGATCATGTTCGAGACGTCGTCCGGAAAATTGAGGTCCGGCGCGTCCACGTACGCGGTGAGCTCCGGCCATTGCACCGGGACGGTCAGGCACACCCGCAGCACCGAGTTCGGTTTGGTAATGATCGTCGCCTGACGCAGGTTTGGCAGAAGCTGCCGGACGAACCCGATGTTCTCGCCGAAATTCGTCGCGTGGTCTTCCACCAGGATGCGGCCGGGCGAGATCCCGTTCGCCACGGCCCGATCGCGAAAGACCTGGGCTTCCGGAACATCCCACAGGTGGCGGGTCCAGTTTCCCGTCCCGCCGGTCAAGACCATCCGCCGTACCGCCCCTTCGTGCAGGAGCTGACACGCATAGTCGCATACCCGCAGATCATACGAGCAGCACACGAGGGCGGTGTCCGCCCGGGAGCGATCGCGGAAGGAAGACTGGTAGTCCCACAGCTCCCGGCCGTGGTGCAATGCTGGCGCGTACAACTAGGATCTCAACCAACGGATTCGACCAGACATGATGCGGGCAGCCTACTACATTCCGGCCTTGGTGCGATGCGATGACCGCGTGCGGCGGAGGACGCTGGCTTTCTCTCGAAGGCCTGGCTGGTATTCCTGCTGTCGAACATCGTCGCCGTCGCGTGTCTGCGCTTGCGCTTCGCCGTATTCGGCTCCGTCGGGATCTCGATCGCAGGGCTGGTGCTGTCCGGTCCATACCGGATGCTCCGGCACCCGTCCTACGTGGCGCGATACTCGCGGTTGTCGGCACCGGACTCTGCTTCGGCAATTTCCTGAGCATCGCGGTCCTGGTGGTGCCGTACCTGCTGCTGGTGCTGAAGCGGATGGCCATCGAGGAGGCCGCACTGTCCGTCGCGTCTCATCCCGGGCATCTATTAACCGCCTCTCGCGAGGCGGCCCGGTCAGCGGCGCTCGATGAAGGTTACTTCGGACGCCGCGTGCGATTGTTGATGATGGCCGCGAAGTGGCAAATCATCAGACTCGTTATGAACAGCAGCTGCAGATCTATCAAATAAGTGGTCATGGTGTTTCCTTGGTGTCTTGCAAAGCGCGCACAGACTACCGAGCGCCCATGACCCGTCAATTACGGCATTACAAACTTAATCACGTCGTAATGTGCGTTCCCCGGTGCATGCGAGGCGCGTCGGAAGGCTGCGAAAACCGTGAAGCAGTCGCTGTTCCGGCAACCCCCGAAATTCCCGAAAGTGTGACCTGGTTCCAGCGCGGCATGGGTCCGGTGGCGACGAGCGCTGCCTGAACCGCGGGCTTGGAGGACTTGACAGCGCGGCCGGCGGGGACCAGCGTATCGAGCATGCTCAGGAAATCCATTCGATCGGTTATCGGTTGCGGCTTGATCGCAATCGCGGCGGCGGCATTCTCGGCAGGGTCATGGGCCGCTGACGAGGGAGGTGGCGATCAGGGGACCTGCTTCAACCTGAGGTCCTGGCAGGGCCGCTGGAAGACCAGTCCGGACGCGCGGACGATGTACATCAATGTCGCGCACCGGATCTACCGTCTGGATCTGGACGCGCCCTATCCGCTGCTGAAGTCGTCTTTCTCCGTCCTGTACTACCGGGACTCGAGCAACGTCATCTGTAATCCCACCGATTTCCGGATCGTGGTTTCCGATCGGATCGGCACCCGGCAGGATGTGATCGTCAGGCACATGACCGTCCTCAGCGCCGCCGAGGCGGCCGCCCTGCCGAAGAACCTGCGGCCGCGCGCCTGAGGTCAGGCGCTCACGGTCCGCGCGCTGCAATCGCCGGCGGCACTGCGGCGGCGCGTGCGGCCGGCCACAATACCGCGACCTGCCCCAGCGCCAGCACGACGAGCGTGCCGACGAGCAGATAGTGCGCGGGCAGCCGCTCCAGGGCCATGCTCCGCACCAGCCACAGATTCCCGGTGATTCCCAAAATGACGCCCAGGGCCGATCCCGCGCCGACGATCAGCAGGTTTTCGGTCTGGAAGTAGCGGAGTATGTTGGCGGCCGTGGCCCCGAGCGCGCGCCGGATCCCGATCTGCCGGCGCCGCTGCGAGACCCAGTAGCTCGTCAGGCCCACGATCCCCAAGGCGGTGATGCCGAGGAGGATCGCGCAGATGACGCCCATCAGCAGCGCTTCGCCGCGGGCGCCGCGATAGAAGTCATGCCGGGCGTCCGCCAGTGACTGCATGTCCGCGATGGTGCGTTGCCGGCTGATGTCGTTCAACGCGGCGCGCGCCGCACGCTCGCCGGACGCGAGTTGCCCGGGCCTCGCCCGGACGATGTAGAAGCAGTCCGTGTCGATCCAGAGCAGGGGCGCAAGGATCGAGTTCTGCGCGATGGCGCTGTCGGCGGAGAATTGGCCTGTCGCCAGGCGGTCGACGATGCCGACGATCGTGGCCGTGATTCCCATGGGAGCGAGCGTCACCTTGCGTCCGAGCACGTTGCCTTCGGCGTCGAGTGCGCGGGCCAGCTGTCTGGTAACGATGAGGACGCCCCAGCTCGAGTAGAAGTCCCTCAAGTTGTGGCTCACGAGGACTTCATCGGGACGAAAATTGCGACCGGCGATCAATTTCAGCCCGAGCGTATTCAATGCGTGATCGTCGACCGGAAAGACGGCCGTCAGCGATCCCGATCCACGCCGCTCGGCGTGCAGTGAGATGCCCATCCCCATGCCTCGGCCGCCCAGCGGCTGCACGGGCGACACGGTGACATCGGCGACTTGCGGCAGCGCCCGCAGGGCGGCCAGGTCGCTCCTCATCAGGCCCTCCAGATCGGTCGTCGACTTGATCCATCGATTCGCGACCAGGAACACGTTGGCTTCATCGGCGACGCCGCTCGGCGCCCGGCTCAGGGCCGTCTGCTGCTCGATGATGAAAAGCGCGTTGCACAGCACGCCGATCGTCAGTGCGACCTGCAGCGCGATGAGCGTCGCGCCCACCTTGTTACGGCGCAGGGACGAGAGGATCGGGCCGATTTCCATGTCCATTCCGGCGCTACAGTGTCTTGAGCTGCAACGCCGGTTGTACCTGCATCGCGCGCCAGGTCGGATACAGGCCCGCGAGCAGCGTCGCCGCGAGGGATGCCGCGATGGCGATCAGCACGTCCGTGCCGTGCAGCCTGGTCAGTACCGTGAGGTCACGGTCGAGCACGGCGCGGCAACCCACGAGACCCAGCCGCGTCAGCCCGAGGCCAAGCACCGCGCCCGCAAGCCCGATGACTGCGGCCTCGACCATGCATTGGGCAAAGATCGCCGCACGGGTGGCTCCCATGGCGCGGCGGACGCCCACGGCGCCGGCACGCGTCATGACGCTCGCGAGCATCACGCCGATGGCATTGAGAATGCACACTGCGAGCACGGCAAAGGAAACGCCCGTAAGGGTATCGACCGCCGGCGGCACGATGTGATTGTAGGACAGCCACTGCGTCACGCTGCGCAGCGCGACATGCGGCGCCCAGGGAAAGCGCCCGCTGCGTTGCTGATCGGCGGCGTAGTTGCGCAGGAACGCGCGGTAGTTCGCCACGTCGCGGGCCGTGGGCAGTTCGACCCAGAAGCGCATCCAGATGCAATTGGATAGCAGCATGGCCTCCCAGTTCCTGATACCACTCGCGCGATCGCACGTGAGGTTCATGTAGGTCACCCTCTGTTCATCGATGGCGCGGGTGAAGGGCACGAAGAGCTGGTCGTCCACCGAGAACGAAAACCCACCCGGGTTGTAGAACCGCGGGCTCGGATGCCACTTAGCCAGCACGCCGATGATGCGGTACGGCTGGTCGCCGATCGACAGTGTCCTGCCGACACTGTCGGTGCCGCTGAACAGCCGCTCGTTCAGGGCCTGGGTAAGCACCACGACCGCCGCATGCCGGTCGTCGTCCCTGCCGGTCCAGGGGCCGCCGTACCTGAACGGGACGTCGAACATCGGAAAGAAATCACCGTAGGTGGCTAGCCCGTAGGCGACGATGGGGTTCCGATCCGGATCCGGCGGCGTGATCGAAAATGTCGTCGGATACATCGCCGCCTGACGGACCGCGGCATGGGCGTGCATCCAGGCGGTGACATCGAGATAGGTCAGGAACAGCGGCAGCCGGTCCCCGCTCTGGGGCGCGTTCGGCCGGGGCCCGATGTTGTCGATCTGCGGCGCGAAGAGCCGGGCGGACTTTTCTGGAATCGGGTCACCGGAGGCCGCCCGGAATATCGTCAACATGGTCATCAAGGCGCCGATGCCGACGCCGATCGCAATCACCATCAGGGCGGTCAGTGCGATATTGCGCCGCAGGCCGCGCAGTGCCAGGCCGACGTAGTAACCGAACATGCTGCTTCCATCGCGCAGGACAGGCTACCGACATAGTGTATCGGCGACGGGCCGACCGCCAGCTCACAGGCATACGGGAGATCGCAACGCAGCAGTTGTTCGGGCGTGGGGACGAGCTTAGGCTGATGCGATGGACGTCGATATCCGCAATGTGGATCCGCAGGGAATCGATGCGCTGGGGCTGCTGCGCGAAGCCTCGATCGACGCGCGAGCCCTGTACCCGGAAGCATTCGGCGACACCACGGTCGACGCCACCAACGGGCCGCTGGTCAAGGGCGGCGTGTACGTGGTCGCTTATGCGGGAGACGTCCCCGTGGCCTGTGGGGCACTTCGGCCGTGGGGTCCGGAAGTCGCCGAGGTTCGACGGATGTATGTCCATCGTGAACACCGGCGCCTCGGGTTGGGCCGCAGGATCCTCGACCATCTCGTCGATGCGGCCACGCGGATGGGTTACAGTCGTCTGGTGCTCGAGACCGGCTGCAGACAGCGTGCGGCCATGCGGCTCTACGAGAGCCGCGGTTTCGGACGCATCGATCCTTTCGGCGAATACGTCAACGATCCAACCAGCGTCTGCTATGCCCGTGACATCGGCCGGCAGCAGGCGGCGGGGGTACCCAGATGACCACATGGCGCGAACTCTTCGAGGAACTCTCCGGCAGTCAAGCGAGCGCCTTCCGGGCCGGGGACATCGTAAAGGTGCGGCATACCATGGCCGGCCTCGAAACCCTGATACGAAACTTCCAGGAGGTCGGCTGCCCGAATCACGACATGGCGATCCCCGAGCCGATCATCAGCCACATCCGCAAGGAGATGGCCCTGAGGTTTCCCGGCGTGGGAAGGTAGCTGAAGCTCGGCCACGTCCCGGACCTTAAGTCTAGGCCTACTGTCTTCGTCGTTGGGGACTGACAGCATTCGACTGTCGGCACGCGAATCATGCTCGTAGCCGCTGCCGCGGCCACCGTCCACAACATGAGGTCACGACATGACGACACCCAGCGGACACACGACCGCGATTCGTGCGAAGAAGGTTCTCGGCACCAGCGTCAAGGATCGCCAGGGCCACAAGATCGGTGAAATCGAAGACATCGTCCTCGACAAGCA
>DATJTJ010000080.1:0-4213 GCA_035503515.1 Steroidobacteraceae bacterium | reverse complement strand
TGCTCTCGGTGATCAAAACGGGAAATGCCTCGACCCTGGATATCATCAAGGGCATTCTCGCCAAGGTACAGCAGCTGAAGTCGCAGCTGCCGCCCCAGCTGAAGATCACGCCGCTGGCTGACCAGTCGATCTTCGTCAAGGCGTCGATCGATGGCGTAGTGCACGAAGGGATCATTGCTGCTTGTCTTACGGCGCTGATGATCCTTGTATTCCTCGGGAGCTGGCGCAGCACGCTGATTATTGCGGTCTCGATTCCGCTCTCGATCATGACGTCGCTGCTGGTGCTGAGCGCGCTGGGCGAGACGATCAATATCATGACCCTCGGCGGTCTGGCGCTGGCGGTCGGCATCCTGGTGGACGACGCCACCGTGGAGATCGAGAACATCAATCGCAACCTCGAGCAGGGCAAGGCGATCGAGCAGGCAATTCTGGATGGCGCGGCGCAGATCGCAGTGCCCGCTCTGGTGGCCACCATCTCCATCTGCATCGTCTTCGTGCCTATGTTCTTTCTGGGCGGCGTCGCACGCTACCTGTTCGTGCCGCTGGCGGAAGCGGTGGTGTTCGCGATGCTGGCCTCGTATCTGTTGTCGCGCACGGTGGTGCCCACCATGGCGCGGTATCTGCTGCACGAGCACGACGAAGCAGAAACGGAGCAGATGCATCGCAGCCGGAATCCGCTGATGATGTTTCAGCTGGCATTTGAGCGGCGATTTGAGGCGATCCGCTCCGGCTACCGGAGAATCCTCGATCTGTGCATCCGGCATGCGACAGTGTTTCTGGTCCTGTTTTTCGTACTGACCATGGGATCGGCGGCCGCCCTGTTCCCGTTTCTCGGCGAAGACTTCTTTCCGAGCGTGGACAGCGGGCAGTTCAAGCTGCATGTGCGGGCGCGAACGGGCACTCGCATCGAGGACATGGCGGCGCTGTGCGACCGGATCGACAACACCATCCGCCAGGTCATTCCGAAGGATCAGCTGGTGACGATCATCGACAACATCGGCCTGCCCTATTCGGGGATCAACACGACCTATTCGAATTCGGCGCCCATCGGGCCTGCCGATGCGGACATCCAGGTGTCGCTGACCGAACATCACAGTCCGACCGATGAGTACGTTTCGCGCCTGCGCACGCTCTTGCCGCGGCGGTTTCCGGGGACCGAGTTCTATACACTGCCGGTGGACATGGTGACCCAGATTCTGAACTTCGGGCTGCCCGCGCCGATCGACGTTCAGATCGTAGGGCCGAACCTGGAAGGCAACCGGCGGGTCGCGGACCGGCTGTTGAATGAGATTAAGTACGTGCCGGGCACAGCGGGCATGCGCATCCAGCAGCCGTTCGACAATCCAAATCTGACCGTGAACGTGAACCGCACCCTGTCGCAGAGCGCCGGGCTCACGCAGTCGGACGTGATGCAGAGTCTGCTGGTGGCCAGCAGCGGCAGCTTCCAGACATCGCCGGAGTTCTATCTGGATCCGCGCAATGGTGTGGAATACAGCATCGCGGCGCAGTCGCCGCAGTATGCCCTGGACACGATGCAGGACCTGAAGAATATTCCGGTGACGGGCGGCAGCACACCGCCTCCCAGCCCTGGTTCGTATGGAGCGGGGATGGCGCCCGGGCCGGGACCAGTGGGCGGTCAGCCGATCCAGATCCTGGGCAACGTGGCGTCGGTAACTCCGGGCGACGAGATGGCCACCGTGACGCATTACAACATCACGCCGGTGATCGATATCTTCGGCAACGTCGTGGGCACGGATCTGGCCAGCGTGGACCGGAACATCGAAAAAATTCTGGCACGGGAAAAGGGGCACCTGCCCCGCGGGTCGCGGATTGTCGTCCGCGGGCAGGTGCAGACGATGCGCGCCGCGTATGCCGGACTGCTGGGCGGCCTGGCGTTTTCGATCATACTGGTCTATCTGCTGATCGTGGTGAATTTTCAGTCGTGGCTCGATCCATTCATCATCGTGACCGCTCTGCCGGCGGCGATCTCCGGCATTGTGTGGATCCTCTTCGTGACCCATACCCGGCTGAGCGTACCGGCCCTGACCGGGGCCATCATGTGTATGGGCGTGGCCACCTCGAACTCGATCCTGGTGGTCAGCTTTGCCCGGGAACAACTGGAGCAGACAGTGGGTGACGCCGCGCTCTCTGCTTTGAATGCGGGGTTTGTGCGCTTCCGGCCGGTGCTGATGACGGCGCTGGCGATGATCATCGGCATGGTGCCGATGTCGCTCGGACTGGGTTCGGGCGGCGAGCAGAACGCGCCGCTGGGACGCGCGGTGATTGGCGGCCTGCTGTTCGCGACGGTGTCGACGCTGTTCTTTGTGCCGACGGTGTTCAGCCTGCTGCACGGCCGGCGGGAACGGCGGCGGCTGGAACGCGAAGCCGCGCAGCGGACCCGGAAGCAGCAACTGGTGGCGGGGAGCTAAAGGTATGAGTGAGCCGAATCGACCGGGAGGACACGGTACGGAGCCTGTGATGGAAACGCGGCCGCTGTCGGGGCGGAAGGCGCTGTTGTTTGTCGCAATCGTCGCGGTCGTGGCCGTGGTGGTGGCCGTTGCCGGGATCTTGCCGCGCCTGCGTGCGCAGAAGGCCCTGGCCCAGCGCACCGACGCTCTGGCGCTGGCCGACGTGACGGTGGAGAGGCCGCGGATGGGCGAGCCCAGCCAGGAGATCGTGCTGCCGGGCAACATGTTCGCCTATGTCGACTCGCCGATTTACGCACGCACCGATGGCTACCTGGAAAAGTGGTATTTCGACATCGGCGCGCACGTGCGGAAGGGACAGCTGCTGGCGACGATCGCCAGTCCCGAGGTGGATCAGCAACTGGCGCAGGCGAAAGCCGATCTGGCGACCGCCGAGGCGAACGCGCGCTACGCGAAGCAGCAGGCGCAGCGCTACACCAATCTGCTGGCCAGCAACGCCGTCGCCACGCAGGACACGGAAAACTTTGTGACCCAGGCGGCCTCGACGAATACGCAGGTGAAGTCGGCGCAGGCCAACGTTGACCGGCTGGAGCAGCTGACGGGGTTCGAGAAGGTCTACGCGCCCTTCAGCGGCGTGATCACCGCGCGCGACGTGGACATCGGGACGCTGATCAATGCGGGGTCGGGCACGGCGGGCGGGCATGAGATGTTCCACATGGATGACGAGCACATCATGCGCGTGTACGTGAACGTGCCCCAGGCGGAGTCGCCGAACTGCACCCCGGGTACGCCCGCCGATCTGACCCTCGAGGAGTATCCGGGGCGCCGCTTCCACGGCAAGGTCGTGCGGACCTCGCGCGCCATCGATCCCACCTCGCGAACGCTGCTCGTGGAAGTGGATGTGCCCAATCCGACGGGAATCCTGGTGCCGGGCGCTTTCACCGAGGTGCATTTCCGGGTAAAGGCGGTTCCCACGCTCATCATTCCCGTCTCCACGCTGATGTTCCGCCAGGAAGGGCTGCGGGTAGTGACGGTGGTGCGCGGGCCCAACGGCGATGTGGCGAAGCTGGTGCCCATCCAGATCGGCCAGGACGACGGGCGTGTCGTTCAGGTGGTGGAAGGACTCACGCCTGACGACGAGGTAGTGCAGAACCCGCCCGATTCGATCGTGGCCGGAGAGCGGGTGCGCGTGGTGCCGGCGAACGAGGGCGGGATTCCGGGTGCGCCTTCGGCAGAGAACCGGGGCAGTGCCGGCCCGGAGGGCAATGAATGAGGCACGGTTGCTCCCTGGCAGCGGCTTTTGCCAGCCTTGCGCTCTGCTTGGCAGGTTGCACCGTGGGGCCGAACTACCAGCGTCCCGCGGCCGCCAACGCGCCGGACTGGAAGGAGAACGCGATTCCGCCGCCGAATCCGCCCAACGGCACCTGGAAGCAGGCGGAGCCGAGCGACTCGGTGCTGAAGGGACAGTGGTGGAAGCTGTACGGCGATCCGCCGCTGAACGCGCTCGAGGACAAAATCGCGGTTTCCAACCAGACACTGCGGGCGGCCATGGAACAGTACTTCGCGGCGCGCGAAGAAGTGCGGGTCGCGCGTTCGCAATACTATCCCACGTTGACGGGCGGCGTTTCGGCGGGGCGCACCCGGGAGTCGACGAACCAGCCGAATACGAATCGCGCCCTGACGGACTACCAGTTCAATGAATACAGCATTGCGGGCCAGGCGCAGTGGGAACCGGACTTCTGGGGGCAGGTGCGGCGTACGGTGGAAGCGGCACGGGCCAATGCGCA
>DATJTJ010000079.1:0-6201 GCA_035503515.1 Steroidobacteraceae bacterium | reverse complement strand
GCCACGGTGGATTGCATCCGACTCGAGAACGGGATAACCACGGCGGGCGCACGGGTACCGGTCCCCGGCGAACCCGGCAAATTCACGGTGCCACGTGGCTGCACGCAGCATTTCGAGAGACTGGTGCAGGCGGGAACGACGGCTCGTCGCTATCCGGTCGTCGACGAGGAAGCGGGTTTCGTATTGGGAATGACCCTTTTCATGCGCGCGCCCGGTTCCAACATGATGCGTAATCTGCTGAACGAGTGGTTCCAGATCGATCATGGCAAGATCATCGGCATCTACGCCGCCATGCATTACCTCCCGCAGGCGGCGCCGGCGCCCAACTGGCCGCCCTATGATATGAACTGGCCATTGCCAGTTCCATTTGCGCCCGCCGTGGTGCGCGCACCGCCGGCTGCGGGTGCGAATGGCGGCGCGTCAGCTCAGCCGCAGTAAATGGCGCTGCGAAACTGGGCGGCACGAGCGTCCATCAACAGGAAGTGATGCCTGCGGCAATGAGGGCCTTTACGGCGCTCTACATGTGGCTCGGCGCGAGCAATCGCGCAACCCACGGTACTGCGGGAGGCAGACCCGTTCTTCCTTGCCAAAAGGCGGGCGGCGTCCATCTCATCTAGAACGTCACCCGCACTCCGGCGCTGAAGAAGCGGCCCATGGTGTCGTACAGGGAGGACAGCGTCTGGAATCCGATGAGCGAAGCGCCGCCCGGCACCACCGGAGGGGCCTTGTCGAACAGATTCTGAACCTGCAGGTACAACTCCGGGGTGCCGGGCACGGAGCGGAAGGTGTAGTGCACGCTGGTGTTGAAGGTGATGTTGCTCGCAATGTTGAGGTGTGCGCTGTCCAGATCGGCTGCGGTGTAGATCGCGTTGTAGCGGCCGCCCGCCACGTATCGGGAATTGAGATCAAGGCTCCAGGGCCCCTGCATCCAGTCCAGCGAGGCCTGCACGATCCAGCTCGGGGCGAGCGCGCCGACCACGCCGGCGTTGTCGATGTATGACTGGCCCTTTGCGGTGGAGGAAGTCGTGGATTGTTCGAGGAGCTTGGTGGCGAGCGCGCGGAAGGCCAGTGTCCCGGCGCCCAGGGGCACATGGTAGCTCGCTTCCAGATCGACACCGCGGGTGCGTGCCTCGTTCAGATTCTCCGTCGGGGTGTAGATGTAGAGCACGTTTCCCGAGGCGTCGCGCACGATGTTGCCGCAGAACAGGGTCTGCCCCAGGGCGCAGCGGTCCAGGGTGTCCTGCGCACCAACGGCCGCCAGGGCATCGGCAATCCTGATGTCGTAATAATCAGCGGACAGCGCCGCGCCCGCCAGCCAGGAGGGCTGGTAGGTGAAACCACCCGTAAAGGTCTTTGCCTTCTCCGGCGTCAGGTCCGGATTGCCTTTTCCGCCCACGGACACGCGGATCGGCGTGCCCCCGTGGGGCGTGTCGGTATAGCCACCCGGCGGTCCCAGGGCGACTGGGGCGTACAGGTCACTGATGCCGGGAGCCCGAATATCGCGCGATTCGGTTGCGCGTATCAACAAATCATCGACCGGTCGCCAGGTCAGGCCCGCCTTCCAGGTTGTGACCGTGCCGCTTTGGGAGTAGCCGGTCTCGCGTACTGCGGCGTTCAGATCCAGTGACCGCGCCAGGAACTGATCCTTGATCAGCGGCACCAGGGTTTCGATATAGCCTTCCGTCACATTGATCGAGCCACTATACGGGAGGATATTGCTCGTGGCCCAACCACCGACCTGGGTCGCGAGACCCGAGTAATAGCCGCGCACGCCGGTGAAATCGATGGTGTCGTGCGCGGTATCATCGGAGCTTTGCGATCCCTCCAACCGACGCCACTCGATGCCGGTGCCCACGGAGACTGGACCGGCCCAGAGCGTGACCGGCTCCCCGCTGATGTTGGCCGCGGCGCTGTCCTGGACCACCACGTTCCATTGCCACATTGTGCCGTGGATGTAGTTGAGCGCGGCCTGTGAGGCCGAGCCTGGGCCAAATGGATTCAACGGCACGCACTGGTTGTTCGCCGCGGACGGGTTGGTGAGCGTGACGCGGCAGACCGTGGCACCGGTGGCAGGATCCACCACCGCGTCCAGCGCCCGGTACAGGCGGGCCACAGAGATATCATCCCAATAGGCCTCGCGCCACTGCGTTCTGCCGCGCTCCACATGCGCATCCCAGTTCCAGCTGCCGTCGAACTTTCCCGTGAGTCCCGCCGTGGCATCGTAGGATTGCACCTCCGTGTCGGTCTCGATCACGCCCCAGGACTGGGGTGTGATGCCGAGAGAGAACTGGGAGATGCCATCGGCAGTCATGGTGCTCTGGATCGAGGCCGGGATGAATGGATTGCCGCTGAAGATCGTCAATGGATTGGGACCATTGAAGTACGGCGGAGTCTGGGCTGAGTAGGAATGGGTGCGGGTGGCGGTCAGCTGCGCGAAGCCCTCGATGTTGTCCGTGAAGTCAAATCCCACCCGACCGAACAACACCTTGTTGTCGAGCGGCGTGTAGAAATTGGTGACGTCCCCTTGCAGCGTGGCTTCTCCCGTACCGCCCACTTGGTACAGGCCGGTCAGCCTGGGGGCCGTCAACTGCGCCGCCGTCGCGTTAGCGGGCAGCGCAGCGGGGATGGCGGCATAACTGCCGTAGATGAAGGGCTCGGGTACGCCGCCGGTTCCAAAGCTGACACTTCGCGTCGAAGTGACCCAGGGGCCGCTCACGATCACGCCGCCATAGGACGCGTTCTCCTGCTCTACGCCGCAGACCTGGACCTGACGCGGGTTGTCGGGTGTTGCATTGGCCGTCGTGCGGCCCGGCACGCCGATGATGCCGCAGTTCTGGTAGGTCCAGGAGCGGTTCTGCTGATAGGCGGGCTTGGAGTCGCGCCAGTCGAAAGAGGTGATCACGTGGAGGCGATCATTGAGAAGACTTGCGCCCCAGGCAAAGGAGCCCTTGATCAGCTGACCATCGCCGACGCCTGACTCGCCACCGCTGATATCGGCCTTGAAGCCCGTGAAGCGCGTATCGAGGATGAAGTTGGTCACGCCGGCCACGGCGTCCGATCCATAGGCGGCCGAGGCGCCGCCGGTCACGATCTGAACGTCCTTGACGAGCATCTGCGGCAGCAGATTCACATCGACGTTGCCCAGGACGTTGCTCGGCGCAACGCGCATGCCATCGAGCAGGATCAGGTTGCGGGTGGACCCCAATCCCCGCAGGCTGAGAAAGGTGCCCGGGCCCGCACTGGTGCGCCCCCCCTGGGACGCCGGGACGGTGGAGGTGGCCATGGCGGGCAGCTGCGCCAGACTCTGTGCCAGGGACTGCGGATTGGTATTCTCAAGTTCCTGCACCGACAGCTGCGTAATGGGCGTCGGCGAGGCCATACCGGCGCGTTGCAGGCGCGAACCGGTGACGACGACTTGCTCGATCGGCTCCTCTTTCTGGTTTTCGCTCGATTGCTGATCGGAGCCGGCCACGGGCGTCGTAGCCGTCCCGGCCGCGGCGTCGGTCAGTGCCGTGAGGGCGACGCCGGTGGTGTCATCGTTGTAGCTCGTGGAATGCAGGGGAGACCTTCCGTCGGCGGGATTTGCAGCCCTGCGAATCGCGATGGTATGTTCGTCAAGCCGCTGGTAGGTGAGTCCGCTGTGATCGAGAATGCGCTCCAGCGCCTCATCCGTCGTCAGATTGCCATGGACCGCCGGCGCCAGCTTGTTGGCCACGTCCTGCGTCAGCATCATCATCTGAAGGCCCGTCTGGGCCGCCAATGCCTTGAGAGCGGTTGCAATCGGCTGAGGCTCGATGTTCACATCGTGCCGCGTGGCGGCCGCAGGGTCTGCCAACGCTGGTAGTGCAACGGCCATGGCGAGGAGCGCGGCGGTCTTGATTAGCTGCTGCCTGACGGCTACGGCGATTCGCTCCCGGTGCGGCGGATGGATGCTGCTCACTGATATGTTCCCCCTTCATCCGAGCTGTATCGTTTGTGCAACGGCTCGCTTACACGAACCTTTCATGTAAGACGGGGTCAGGGGCTGATTTGGTCCCCCCTTTTTGGATTCAGGGACGCTCGATGTGCCAATTTCCGTCGGCATGCCGCTCTGCCTTCAGAGCAGCCGCGGCCGCGACTGACCGGGCGAACAGTTCGGGGTTTGCCGCATCGAAGCTGGCGCTGACGCGGATGCTGCGGGCGGCGGGGTCATCAATGACGATCGGTGCATCCGAGTAGAGGTTGAATTCATCGACGACCCGCTCGAGCGGGGTGTCGTCGAAAACCAACCGCCGGCGCACCCAGGCTGTCTCCGCATCGACGTCGGCGCGATGTGGCTGCAGGGCCGATACGGTATCGGCCATGACCGTCACGGCCTCGCCGGGCTTCAGCACCACAGACGGCGCGCCGGTTGCCGTGCTCTCGACCTTGGGCCGCGGCGCAGCGACTTCGACCCGCCCCTCGAGGAGTACCACGACGGTCCTGCCATCGCGAACCCGTACGTCGAACTGCGTGCCCTTTGCTTCGATCACGGTCTGGGGCGTATGGACCCGGAACGGATGAGCTGGGTCATGAGCGACCTGGAAGAGTGCCTCGCCATTCAGTAATTGCACATCGCGCCGCCGGCCGTCGACCTGCACTTCAAGGTCAGAGCGCACATTGATCTGAACCTGAGAACCATCCCGCAGGCTCACGGAGCGCGGCCCGCCGGCGCCAGTCTGGTATTGGGTGACCGTCCACCATTGCCTGAGCGGCGTGAACCAGAATAGGGCGGCCAGCAAGGACACTGCAGCAGCCGGCAGGAGCCAGGTCCGCCGGGCCCACGCCGGGTGCCGACTCATCGGCGCCCCGACGGCGCGCCGGCTGTGCCCCGGGAAATCGACGACGTTCGGCGCCGTCGCGGTTCGCGCGGCCTGGGCCAGTAGCGATTCGAGGTCCATTGTCTGCAGCGCGGGCAATCGTTTCAGGTCGGCCTGAAGGGCCACGAGGCGCAGGAACTCCTCCACATGGGCGGGGGAGCGTGCCAGCCAATTCACAAAGACTGCGCGCCGGGCCGCCGATAGCTCCCCGCACTGCATATCCAGATGCCATTCGGCCGCCTCGGCGGCAATGTCATAGGGGCGTTTCCAGGAATCGGTCACGGGGTCCCCTAAATGTCGGGCGGCATTCGCGCCCGCAGCTGGGCGTAAGCTTCCAGCAGATAACGCTTCACCATGCGTCGGCTGGCATTCATGCGGACCGCGATTTCCTCATAGCTCAGGCCCTCGCGCACCTGAAGCACGAGTGCGACCCGTGCGGTGGGAGTGAGCCGTTGCAGTTCCGCCGCGACCCGTTGCGCACGCCGCTCGCGGATGGCGTCGGCCTCCGGATCGTCGGCGGCCGCCAACACGTCCAGAGCGTGGATGTCATGAGGCCGCGCCTGCGGCGCCTTCAGGCGCCACTCGTACAGGAGGTTTGCGGCAATCCGCAGCAGGTAGCTGCGCGGTTGGCGGATCAGGTCCAGACGCTCCACGCGCAGCAAACGCAGGTAAACTTCCTGCGCCAGATCCTGTGCGTCGGCTGCCGTGGTGGTACGGCGGGACAGGAACTTCACCAGATCGCCATGCCATTCATCGGCCCAGGCTTGGATTTGTCCCGTTCGCTCCGGCTTCGTCACTGCCGCTATCCCCCCGTCTACTAAAGAGGGGTCGACAGTGCTCGGCGGTCCCCCAAAGGTCTGCTGCATTGGCAGGCCGCCGCGAGAGTCGCATGGGGCGTACATCGTGTCGAGCCGCAAGCGTAGCCATGGCACGGCGCGCGCTCCCCGTGAGGCAGGGCTGGCCCGTGCCAGATCCGTGACCGGCATGTTTTTAAGGGTTATTAAGAATAATGTATAAGTCATTGTTTTACCGGTAACTGACGAAGACCGAAATCAAACACCAAACTAGCGTGGGGGTGACGGCGAGCCTCGTGACGAAGGCACAGATGCGGGCTGGCAGCACCGAAATCCATCTGTGGCGCCTCCGCAAGCGTCAGAAATGGCTACCTAATAGCCGCGCTCACGGGGCGGCTGGAGGGATGCTGGCGGGGCGCGCCCGCCGTGGAGACGCATCACCACACGGTGGAGCGATGAGCCGCCGCGGGCGTCAACTGCGCAGCGGGCCACGCCTGCCCCTCCAATTCGGCCCATCTCCTGTCGAGATGCCCGTAGTTCGCCCGACACTGACCCCGCTAAGCCGAAAA
>DATJTJ010000078.1:0-11557 GCA_035503515.1 Steroidobacteraceae bacterium | reverse complement strand
ACTGGTTCGCGGCGATCAGATCCAGGGTCGGGTCGGGTTCGATGCCGAGCATGCGCCGGAAGACGCCGGTGCCTTCGGCGGAGGAGCGCAGCAGGTTTTCCAGCTCCCCGATCGGCACCGCCGGACTCATCAGGTAACCCTGCACCTCATCGCAGCTGTGGCGGCGCAGGAACTCCAGCTGCTCCAGGTTCTCCACGCCCTCGGCGATCACCCGCATTCTCAGTTCGCGCGCGAGCGCGATGATGGCGGCGCAGATGGCGCCGCCATCGCCCCTGCTGCTGAGGTCCTTGACGAAGGAGCGGTCGATCTTGAGCGCGTCCACGGGGAAGTCGCGTAGGTAGCCCAGCGACGAATAGCCGGTGCCGAAATCGTCGATGGAAAGCGCCAGCCCCGCCGCCCGGAAGCGCTTCATGCCCGAGGTGGTGTCATCCACGTTCCGCAGCAGCAGGCTCTCGGTGATTTCCAGTTCCAGCAGCTGTGGCCGGACGCCGAACCGGCGCAGGGTCCCGAGTACGCTTTCGACGAAGTCCTCGCGCGCAAACTGCTGCACCGAGACGTTGATCGCCACCGTCAGGTGACCGAGATCGGTTCCCGCCCAGCGCTGCAGCTGCCGGCAGGTTTCCTGAAGGACCCAATCGCCGAGGGCGACGATCAGGCCGCATTCTTCCGCCACCGGTATGAAGGTCTCCGGCGAGATCCAGCCGCGGCCGGCGTGGTGCCAGCGCAGCAGCGCCTCCACACCGACCACGTTCCCGGTCGCCAGATCCACCTTCGGCTGGTGGTGGATCTGGAAGTCCCCGGCATCGAAGGCGCGGCGCAGGTCGTTCTCCAGTTCCAGCCGGCTCAGCGAGCGGATCGCCATCGACTCGCCGTAGAAGGCGTGGCCGTTGCGCCCCTGGTCCTTGGCCTTGTACATCGCCATGTCGGCCTTGACCAGCAGGTCCTCGATTTCGCTGCCGTCCTTCGGATACAGCGCGATGCCGATGCTGGGCGTTACGACGAACCGGTGGCCGCCGCAGTCGAAGGGCTCGCGCAGCGCTTCGCGGATGCGGTCAGCGACCACGGTTGCCTGGCTCTCCTGCTCCAGACCGGTCACCAGCACCACGAACTCATCCCCGCCCAGTCGCGCGATGCTGCCGCGGTTGGTGCCCGCGGTGCGCACGCATTGGTGCAGGCGCCGCGCGACTGCCCGCAGCAGGGCATCTCCCACCGAGTGGCCGAGGTTGTCGTTGATGCGCTTGAAGCGGTCCAGATCCAGGTACAGCAGCGCGACCAGCGTGCCCGCCTTCTGGGCCGTGCGGATGGCGCGGCCCATGTCGCGCACCAGCAGCTGCCGGTTCGGCAACCCCGTCAGGGTGTCGAAGTAGGCGAGGTACTTGATCCTGAGTTCGGTGCGACGGCGCTCGGTGATGTCGCGCGTGATGACGACCAGGGTGCCGTCGGCCTGCGGCCGGAAGCGCGTCTCGAAGCAGCGGCGCTCGGCGCCCGAGCCGACTTCGAAGTCGCAGGTGCTGATGCGCGTCACATCCACGGGAGGGGCCATGGCCCGGCGCGCGATACGTGCCGCGTCCTGTGGCATCACGTCTTCGAGTTTGCTGCCGACGAGGGTCGAGGAGGCCATGCGCTCGACGCCCGTGATGTGTTCGAGCAGCGTGCCGCTCGCATCCACGATGTAGATCGTGTCGGGCAGGGCCTGCAGCAATGCACGGTTCTTCTGCTCGCTGATGCGCAGCGACTGCAGGTTGTCCTGGGCGCGCAACATGAATTCCACGCGCTGCGGCAGCGTCTGCCACAGGACCGGCTTGAGCATGAAATCGGTGGCGCCGACCATGAATGCGCGCTCGATCGAGTCGGTATCGTTGTGACCGGTGACCATCACGATCGGAATGTCCGCGCCGCCGCTGCCTGCGCGGATGCCGGTGCACAGGTCGAAGCCGTTCGCGTCGGGCAGTTCCACGTCCAGCAGCACCAGGTCGGGTCGCCGCGAGGCCAGCAGCGCCAGCGCCTCCCGGCCCGTGGCGGCAGGCAGGGCGACATAGCCGGCCTGCTGCAGCGTCTCGCTTGCAAGCAGGCGGAACATCTCATCATCGTCGACGACGAGAATGGTGCGGGGAGTTACCGGTTGCTGCGTCATTTCCCGAAAGGCGGATGCTGATTGTTGCTGCGCTTACGGTACAGAGTTATGTCCGTAGCGCGCGTGCTACAGGTCCGCTATTTCCGGCGCCGCCCGTCAATACGGTAGTGCCGTACACCGAACCGAGAACTGCTTCACACTTGGCGGGGCGAGTGCCAAGGGGCAACCGGCGGGCCCTGACCCGCCGGCCGGTTCCCGGGGGGCGTCGGCTACTTGGCTTCGGCGATGGCCTTCATGCTGGCCAGGGCGTTGTCGAACGTCCGGGCGCGACCGTCGCGGTCCTTGGCCCTGGCGTCCTCGCCGGCCTCGGCCGACTGGTCCCAGATCAGGGTGTAGAGCAGCCGCGAGTGGCCCTTGCCGTTGGGCACCACTGCCAGCGTGCCGTGGTACAGGATGGTGGTGTTGGGCTGCGTATAGGTATAGGAGTGCTCGGTCTTTGCCACCAGCACCTCATCCACCGAATTGCCGCGGATGGTCAGGTGGCGCACCGTGCCGACATCTCCGGAGCCTGACGTGAGATCGCAGGTCACCTTCAGCCACGCGGCGATGTCGCAGTAGCCGCCCACCTTCTTCCACACCGCATCCGCCGGCTGGTCGACGTCGGTATGCAGGTGCAGGACGGCGTAGTCCGCGGCGCAGGCACCGCCCGCGTACAGCGACAATGCCAGTACGCCGGCGCCGAGCAGCCCTGATGATCTGATGTTCATGAACCCCTCCCCTGGTATTGATCTGGCGGCACATCATGCCGGGCAGAGGGGGCCGCGTCACCTGCGCCTCAGCCGCCCGCGGGTCGTGTCCACCCCAGGCCGAGGCTCTTTTGCAGCGCCACGTAATCCTGGGTCAGTTCGGCGAGCGCCTGCTGATAGCTCAGGTCCGCCTGGTTGCGGCGCGTGTCCGCATCCAGCACGTCGGTGGTGGCGGCGGTCCCGCCGCGCAGCCGGATTTCGGTCAACCGGTAGGCTTCCTCGGCCGAGGCCCGGGCGCGCCCCAGGATGGTCACCGCGTCGCGCTGCTGGCCATAGCGGGCCAGGGACGTCTCCGCGTCGGCGAGCGCGTTGAGCACCGTCTGCCGGTAATTCGCTTCGGCCTCGTCGCGGGCCGAGCGTGCCTGGGCGACCCGCGCCCGGATACGGCCGAAATCCCAGGGCGTCCACTGCAGCAGCGGGCCGGCCAGGTAGGTGAAATTGCCGTTGTTGAACAGATCCTCGGGATGGGTGGCGGCAAAACCCACCGTACCCAGCAGATCGACCTTGGGGAATTCGGCCGCGATGTTCTGGCCGATGGCGGCGGTCTGCTGCGCCAGGCGGCGCTCGGCCACGCGGATGTCGGGTCTGCGCCTCAGGAGCGAGGCCGGATCGCCGATATTGGTGGAGGCCGGGGGCGCGGGCACGGTACCGACCCTGGCCAGCTGTGCGTCCAGCGCTCCGGGCGCCTGCGCCGTCAGGGCCGCCAGACGGTTCAGCTGTTCGCTGATGATGGCGTTCAGGGCGGGCACCTGCGAGCGGGTAGTGTCCAGCTGGTTCACGATGCGGATGACATCCAGGTCGGTGGCCGCGCCGCCGGCGCGGCGCGCCTTCATCAGATCGACCAGCCGCGACTCGATGTCGATGTTCTGCTGCGTCAGGGCCAGCCGCTGGCGCGCATCGCACAGCTGGATGTACGACTGGGCCACCTCGGCGGTGAGGCTGACGATGGCATCGGCGACGCTGGCCTCGGATGCATCGAGCGCGGCCGAGGCGCCCTCGACCGCACGGCGGTTGCCGCCGAAGATGTCCAGCTCCCAGCTGGCATCGAAGCCGACGACGTAGAGATTCAGGCCTCCGCCGCTGCTGCCGCTGCTGCTGCTGCTGCTGCTGCTGCTGGAACCACTGCCGCCGGACCCGCCCGACTGTCCCGAACCCAGCAGCGATGCGACATTGGCGGTGCGCAGGTATGCAGCATCGGCACCGGTGCTCGGCAGGCCGGCCGCGCGCTGCTGGCGCAGGGCCGCGCGGGCTTCGCGCACCCGGGCGCGGGCGCCCTCGACGCCGGGATTGCCGGCGAGCGTCTCATCGATCAGCCGGGTGAGGAGCGGGTCATCGAGCACCGTCCACCATTGCGCGACCGGTTCGCTCACGGCGGTGCTGGCGGCGTCGGCGCGCTGAAAGGCCTTTTCCCCGGCGGCCACCTGCGGTGCGCCGTGGTAGTTCGGACCGACCGCGCAGCCGCCGAGCAGCAGCGCAAGGGAGGCCGCAACGAGGGAACTTCGGGACGCTGGCATGACTTTGTCCTGTGAAACCGGCATGGCTAGTGCGCTTCGGCCGGGGCGGGTCGACTCATGGGATTCGGGGCACGCAGCAGGAACAGCAGCGGCATCATCACCACCAGTCCCACGCCGAGGATCCAGAAGCAGTCCGAGAAGGTCATCACCATCGCCTGCTGATGGATCTGGCCCGCGAGCGAGGCGATCGCCTGCTGCTGGCCATAGACCAGATCCCCGGACTGTGCCCCGAAAGCGGCCGCCTGCCGGGCGATATGGTCCTGGACCATCACCGAGTTGGCGTTCACGGTCTCGCGGATCACATCGGCATGGCCTTCCGTGCGCCGGTCGATGAACACGCCCAGCAGCGCCAGGCCGATCGAACCGCCGAGGTTGCGGGCCATGTTGAACAGGCCCGCCGCGTCGGCGGTTTCACTGCGGCTGACCGCGCCCACCGAAATCTGGTTCAACGGCATGAAGGAGAAGATCTGGCCGACGCCGCGCAGCAGCTGCGAGGCGACGAAGTCGCTGCCGCTGGACTGGGCCGTGAGATGGATGTCGATGAAACAGCTGGCCGCGAAGCACAGCAGACCGAATCCGACCACCAGTTTGACGTTGCCCACGCGCAGGATCCGCGGCAGCACGGGCATCAGCGCGAAGGCCGGCAGACCGGAGAGCGCGAGGATGCGTCCCGACTGGAATGCGTTGTAGCCGGCGACGCCGCTCAGGAACTGCGGCAGCACGTACAGGATGTCGTAGAGCACCATGCCGACGGTGATGATGATCACGATGACGCTGGCGTAGGTGGCGTTGTTCAGCAGCCGCAGCTTCAGCACCGGCCGTTTGCTGGTGAACTGCGTGATGACCAGGGTGGTGAGGCCGAGCACCGCGAACACCGTCAGCCAGCGGATCAGGTTCGAATCGAACCACTGATCGCGCTGTCCTTCCTCGAGCACGATCGTCAGGCAGCTCAGGCCCACGGACATGCCGACGATGCCCGGCCAGTCGGCCTCGACCAGTTCGTGGATATTGGCCCGCTGCGGCGGCACGCCGATCAGCAGCAGGCTCACCAGTCCGACGGCCACCGGGATGTTGATGAAGAAGCACCACTGCCAGCTGCCGTTTTCGGTCAGCCAGCCGCCCATCACCGGACCCATCAGCGGCCCGAGCAGCACGATCAGCCCGAACAGCGTCATGCCGACCGGGATCTGATGCTGCGGCAGGCGGGTGCGGACGATGGTCTGCGCGGTCGGAATCAGGGCGCCGCCGAAGAATCCCTGTCCGACGCGGCCGATCACCATGGTCGTCAGATCGTGGCTGGCGCCGCACAGGATCGAGAAGAACGTGAATGCGATGGCGCAGGTCAGCAGCAGCTTGCGCATGCCCAGCAGCCGCGACAGCCAGGCGGTGAGCGGAATCATCACCACTTCGCTCACCAGGTATCCGGTCGCGATCCAGGTGCCCTCGGTGCCGGTGGCGCCGATCTCCCCCTGGATCTGCGGCAGCGCCGAGTTGGTGATCGAGATATCCAGCGTCGCGATCAGGGCGCCGAGCGCGCCGGCGAACACCGCAATCCAGTCCTGGGTCGTGGCATTCGGCTCGGCATGTGCCTTGGCCGCGCTCATTGCCGCTGTTCGCTGCTGCGCGTATCGACGTCGACGGTCACGGACAGACCTGGCAGCAGACGCGGCGCGATCTGTTTGGGAGGATTGAGCTTGATGCGCACCGGCACCCGCTGCACGATCTTGATGAAGTTGCCGGTCGCGTTTTCCGGCGGCAGCAGCGCGAATTGCGCGCCGGTGCCGGGTGAGAAGCTCACGACCACCCCTGGAATCTCCTCGCCGCCGATGGCATCGACCTTGACGGTGGCCCGCTGGCCGATGCGCATCTGGCGCACCTGGGTTTCCTTGAAGTTCGCGACCAGGTACACATCCTGCACCGGCACCACCGACATCAGCCGGGTACCGGGCTGCACGTACTGCCCGACCTGCGCGGTCTTGTCGCCGATGCGGCCATCGATGCTGGCGCGGATCAGGGTATCGTCCAGGTTCAGTTTCGCGGTGTTGGAGGCCGCCTTAGCCGCTTCCAGCTGCGCCCGGACCTGCGCCATCTGGCTGTCCAGCGTCTGCAGCTGCCGCTCGGCCACTTTCACGTTGGCTTCCGCGCCGAGCACGGCGGCCGCCGTCTGGTTGCGCTCGTTGACGGCCTGGGCATAGCGCTCATCGGTTTCGACGCCCTGGTCGCGCAGGTTCTTGTAGCGGTCGGACTCGTCGCGCGCGAACTTGGCGTTGGCCCGCGCGCCCACCAGCTGGGCCTGCGCCGATTCGACGGCGGCCTGCTGCTGCGTGATCTGGTTCTCGGCCGCCCGGATGTCGGCGTCGCGGGCCGCGACCGAGGCGTCCTGCTGGTTCAGGACGGCCCGGTAGTTGCGCACGTCGATGCGCACCAGCGGGTCACCGGCCTTCACGGACTGGTTGTCGACCACGTAGATCTGGTCGATGTAGCCGTTGACCCGCGGCGAGACGGTGACGGAATCCGCCCGCAGGTATGCATCGTCCGTGGATTCGATGTAACGCCCGTAGACCAGCCAGCGCACCCCATAGCCGATGGCGAGCACCGCCAGTATGCCGAGCACGATGAACAACCCGATGCGGATGCGCCGGTTGCCATCGCCGTTGGCCTGGGTCGCCGGGGCGGAAGAGGGAGCAGTGGAGGACGCGTCGGCCATGGTGGTCCCGTCAGAAGTATTCCGTATGGCACATGTTGTCCGGCTGGAACTTTTGTGTCAAGTGGAATACATTGGCGTCGAGGAGGACCAGCATGCCCATGACCCGCGTCAAGCGCCGCCATCCCGAGGCGGGCGGCTATGCCCGAGGTGAAGAGACCCGCGCGCGCATCATCACTACGGCACTGCGGGTTTTCGGCGAAGAGGGTTTCAACAAGGCTTCGACCCGGCAGATCGCGGCCGACGCCGGCGTGAACCCGCCCGCCCTGCAGTACTACTTCGGCGGCAAGGAGGGTCTGCACCGCGCCTGCGCCCAGTTCATCATCGATCGCATGCTGGGCATCGTGTCACCGGCCCTGGTCCGGGCGCGGGAGCTGAAGCGCACGGCGCGCCGCGAGCAGGCGATCGATGCGCTGTGCGCGTTGCTGGATGCCATGGCGGACGGTCTGGTGGCCGCGGGCTCGGAAAGCTGGAGCCGCTTCATCACCCGCGGCAAGGCCGACGGCGCGGGTCCGGCGATGGGCATGCTGCGGGACAATATCGGCACGCCGATCTTCCAGGCCGTGGCATCGCTGATCGCGCTGATCACCGCTGCCGACCCGGCGGATGAGCTGACGCGCATCAGGGCCGCTGCCATCCTCGGCCAGGTCACGACCTTCCATACCAACCGGGAAAGCACGCTCGATGCCCTGAAATGGCCTGACTACCATGCACAGCGCCTGCAGATGCTCAAGACTGTCATCCGGGACCATACCCGGGCGATACTGGATGCACCGGTGCGCAGGCGCTAAGCGATCCGCGGGGGAGTCGGCATGAAACTGTTTCGTCATGGGGCCATTGGTCGGGAACGGCCCGGAATACTCGACGGCAAGGGCAGGCGCCGCGACCTGTCGGGCACCATCGGTGACATCGACCGGTCGTTGCTGGCTTCGGGGTTTTCGGCTTTGCGGGGGCTGCAGGCCGAGGCGTTGCCCGAAGTGGCCGCAGATGCGCGCCTGGCGCCGCCGGTGGCCGCCGTGGGCAAGTTCGTCTGCATCGGCCTGAACTACCGCGACCATGCGGCCGAAGCGAACATGAAGATTCCGGCCGAGCCCATCATCTTCATGAAGGCGACGTCGGCCATCATCGGTCCCGATGACGATGTGCTGCTGCCGCCTGAGTCGCGCAAGTCGGACTGGGAAGTCGAACTCGGCATCATCATCGGGCGCGAGGCCCGCTACGTACCGCGGGAGCGGGCGCTCGAGCACGTCGCCGGGGTCTGTGTCTGCAACGATCTGTCGGAACGGCACTTCCAGACCGAACGCGGCGGCCAGTGGGACAAGGGCAAGGGCTGCGACACATTCGGTCCCTTCGGCCCCTACCTGGTGACCCTCGATGAGGCCGGCGACCTCGACGCGCTGCACCTGTGGCTTTCCGTGAACGGCGAGCGCATGCAGGACGGCAACACGCGCGACATGATCTTCAACGTCCCGTTCCTGGTGCACTACGTCAGCCAGTTCATGAGCCTGCAGCCCGGGGACATCATCAGCACCGGCACGCCGGCCGGCGTGGGCATGGGCCGCAGTCCACCGGTCTTCCTCAAGGAAGGCGACGAGATCCGGCTCGGAATCGACGGCTTGGGCGAGCAGCGCCAGCGCGTCAGGCGCTACCACGCGCCGTGATCAGCGCCGCAGGTAGCGGCGCTCGCCGGAGACCGGGTCGTACTGCACCTCCAGCTCCTCGCCGCTGACCGGATCGACGAATCTCTCCCCGGTCTGCTGCCACTGGGCACCGGGCGGGGCCGGCCCCTTGCGGTAGCGCCAGCTCTCGAACGCCGTGCCGAGGAACACCAGCGCGGCGATCACCAGGAGCTGCACCCCCGGAGCCCAGATACGGCGGCTCACCAGCCACAGACCCACGGCGGCGAGCAGCAAGGCCACGGCGAGCACGAACCTGCGCAGCATGATGCTTAAGGCAGCGGGTCGATGATGACCGCGGTGCCGTACGCGACCACCTCGCTCATCGTCTGGCCCATTTCGGAGGAGTCGAACCGCATCATGACGATGGCGTTGGCCTGCATGAGCCGGGCGTTCTTCACCATCCGGTCGACGGCGTGGCGCCGGGCCTCCTCGAGCATCTGCGTGTACTCGATGATCTCCCCGCCGCCCAGCGAGCGCAGGCCGGCCATGATGTTGCCGCCCAGTCCGCGGCTGCGGACCACGACGCCAAACACCTGACCCTTGCTCTCGCGGATGCGATGACCTGCGACATTTTCCGTGGTCACGACCAGCATGGTGCTCCTTGATGGCCTGTCTGACGGGCAATTGCCCGTGCCGGCCATTCTAGTCCCGCATGGAAACGGCCCGCGGAGTACAATTGCTGGCTGCGTATCTGTGGCGCGTGCTGACGGAGCGATGGGAAATGATGCCGATTCGTACATGGAAGGGGTTGCCGGTACCGGGCGCAGCAGCGGTCGCAATGGCGCTGGTCATCGGGGCGCACGGCGCGTTCGCGGCGAACGGTGCCGCGGACGTGAATGCCAAACGCATGGCGGATCCGGCGGCCACGGCCGCCAACTGGATGAGCTACGGTGGCACTTACTCCGAGCAGCACTACAGCACGCTCACCCAGATCAACAAGGACAACGTCGGGAAGGTGGGCCTCGCCTGGTTCTCCGATTACGATACCAACCTCACGCAGGCCGGAACGCCGCTGGAAATCGACGGTGTGATCTACGTGTCCACGGCCTGGAACCACCTCTACGCCTATGATGCGCGCACCGGCAAGACGCTTTGGGAATACAACCCCAAGGTGCCCGGCACCTGGATCCGCAATGTGTGCTGCGGCATCGTCAACCGCGGCATCGCGGCTTGGGACGGCCGGATCTACATGGGCACGCTCGATGGGCGGCTGATCGCGATCAATGCCAAGACCGGCAAGGAAGCCTGGTCCGTGATGACCATCGACCAGAGCCAGCACTATTCCATCACCAGCGCGCCGCGGATCGCCAAGGGCAAGGTGCTGATCGGCGAGTCCGGCGGCGAATACGGCGTGCGCGGCTACCTGAGCGCCTATGACGCGCGGACCGGCAAGCTCGACTGGCGCTTCTACACCGTCCCGGGCGACCCGCAGAAGGGCTTCGAGAATCCGGCCATGGCCATGGCCGCCAAGACCTGGGGCGGGCAATGGTGGAAACTCGGCGGCGGCGGCACCGTGTGGGACGCCGTGGTGTTCGATCCGGTCACCAATCTCGTCTACTTCGGCGTGGGCAACGGTACGCCCTGGAACGATCACTACCGCGATCCGACCAATAACGACGACCTGTTCCTGGCCTCGGTGGTCGCGCTGAACGTCGACACCGGCCAGTACGTGTGGCACTACCAGGAGACCCCGGCGGACACCTGGGACTACGATGCCGTGAGCCCCATCGCGGTGGTCGACCTGAAGATCGATGGCAAGGTGCGGCGCGTGCTGCTGCAGCCGAGCAAGAACGGCTTCTACTACGTCCTCGACGCGCGCACCGGCAAGCTGCTGCTCGCCAAACCCTTCGTCGATGTGAACTGGGCGAACGGCGTGGACATGAAGACCGGTCGCCCGCGGACGGTGCCGGCGGCTCGCTATCCGGAAGGCAAGCCCTTCGATCTCAGTCCCGGCGTGCAGGGCGCGCACGGCTGGCATTCGAACGCCTACGACCCGCAGACCGGCCTGCTGTACGTGCCGACGCAGATCGCATATTTCCCGATGGTGTTCGATCCCACGTACACGCCGAACCCGGTCGGCTACAACCTGGGGATAGACTTCGGCGCGCAGTTCACGTTCTACAAGTCCCATCCCGAGGCGCCGAACAAGTTCGTCGGCTACCTGCAGGCCATGGATCCGGCGACGGGACGCAAGGTGTGGGGCGGACCGCAGAATCAGGGCCCGACCGGGGGCGCGGTGGCGACGGCGGGTGGCCTGGTCTTCCAGGGCGGCGGCACCAGCGATGAGTTCCGTGCCTTCGATGCCCAAAGCGGCAAGGTGCTGTGGACGGCGCAGACCCAGGCGGCGGTGCTCGCCGCGCCCATCACCTACGAAGTGGACGGCAAGCAGTACGTCGCCGTGAGCGTCGGCGGTGCCGTGCAGGGCGGCGACTACTACGCTCCGAACCACTCGCGCATGCTGGTGTACAGCCTCGGCGGCACGACGCAGCTGCCGCCGGTGCAGCCGTACACGCCGCGCGCGCTGCTGCCGCCGCCGGCGACCGCGTCAGCCGCGGATGTGAAGGAAGGCGAACGGCTCTATGCCCGCAACTGCGCGGCCTGCCACGGCGATCGTGGCCAGACCCGGGGCGCGAACTTCCCGGATCTCACGCGCACGCCACTGTTGTGGTCGCAGGAAGGCTTCGATTCGATCGTGCTCAAGGGACTGCTGGCGGAACGCGGCATGGCCTCGTTCGCCGAGGTGCTGAAGCCGCACGACACCGCCATGATCCGGGACTTCA
>DATJTJ010000077.1:0-13169 GCA_035503515.1 Steroidobacteraceae bacterium | reverse complement strand
GGGTGAGCTGTCCTTAGTACGAGAGGACCGGGATGGACGCACCTCTGGTGTTCCGGTTGTCACGCCAGTGGCACTGCCGGGTAGCTATGTGCGGACGGGATAACCGCTGAAAGCATCTAAGCGGGAAGCCCCCCCCAAGATAAGATCTCCCTGAGAGCTTGACTCTCCTAAAGGGCCCACGAAGACTACGTGGTTGATAGGCTGGGTGTGTACGGCCAGTGATGGCCTCAGCTAACCAGTACTAATTGCCCGTGAGACTTGACCATATAACCTCAAGGGGTTTGGTTGACTCGCAAAGAGTCGGCCACTCCGAAGATGGTTATCGATCGATGCATGTATGGAGTGGAATTCGTTCCATTTCGAACGCGACATGGTGTCGGTACAAAGAACTTGAAGGATTGGAGAACGGTGGGCCGGTCCCGTCATACGGACCGGCACATTGATCTCAAAACGGTTTGCCTGGCGGCAATAGCGAGCGGGAACCACCCGATCCCATTCCGAACTCGGAAGTGAAAACGCTCTGCGCCGATGGTTGTGTGGCCTGTTGCCATGCTAGAGTAGGTCACTGCCAGGCTCTCAAACGAACGCCCCTGAGGTCGAAGGACTTCAGGGGCGTTTTCCTATGTGCGCCGCCGCTCCGGGCGGAACCTGCGCCTTCGCCGCGCCTACGTCACATGCACCAAAGTCAGCTGGTTCTTACGGCGGTCGGCGGGAACCCCGCGCGCATGTAGGCCCGCATCTCCGTCAAGCTCCTCCACTGCCCCCGCGATGGTCCCCGAGCGGAGGGGAAACCCTGAGCGGCTTTCGTCGCGCCGGCTCGCGACGCGGAAACAAGAGTGGAACAGCGCCATTAATCCCAATACGCAAGTCACGCCGCGGCTGCTGCTGGTCGGTCCCTACGACCCGCACTGCGGCGAATACACCTTCCTGGCGCCGCCGCTCGGAGTGTGGCGCCTCGCCGGCGTCGTCAACGCCGCCGGAATGGCGGCCAAGGTGTTCGATCCCAATTGCTGCGGGGAATCGCCCCAGGCGGCACTGGCGTGGGAACTCGCAACCGGCGCCTGGAACATCGTCGGGATCTCGACGACCGGAATGACGCTGCGCTACGACCTGGAGCTCGCGCATCTCGTGCGCCGGCTGGCGCCCCGTACGGTGCTCGTCGCCGGTGGCATGGAGGCGACCTTCCGGCCCGAGCTCATGTTCGACCTCGGGCCGTTCGATCTCGTGGTGCTGGGGGAGGGCGAGCGTCCCCTGCTCACCGTGATGGAGCGCTTCCGCAGCGGCCAACCTCTGCAGGGGATTGCGGGCACGGCCGAACGCAACCGCGATGGCCGCATCATCCGCCTTCCGCAGCGCGCCCTCAGCCACGGGCAGCTGCGGGATGCCATCCGCAACACGCCTTACGACAAGATGCCGTATGCCGCCTACTGGGAACGGCTCGAGTCGGCATACCGGATCGGCGGGTTGCCCAGCAAGGCGGCACGCGAAGCGCATCTGGCGGAGATCCGCTCGGTGCGGCTGATCACGCTCAACTACTGCCCAATGGGCTGCTCGTTCTGTTCCTCGACCAATTTTCTGCACGAGGCGCAAGGCGAGGTCGCCGCGCTTGCGCGGCTGGAGGCCGATGAATGCCTGGGCATGATCGAGCGGATCGTGGCCGCGCATCCGCGGGTGCGCACCGTCATCTTCCAGGACGACATTTTCACCTTCACGCGCGACCGGCGGATCCTGCCGCTGTGCGAGGGAATCGTCGCCGCGAAACAGGCGGGCCGCATCCCGCCGCAGCTGCAGTTCATCAGCACCAACCGGATCGATGCCATGACCTTCGAGCGCATCACCGCCATGCGCCGCGCCGGCTTCCGCGTCCTGGGTTTCGGCATCGAGAGCTTCTCGAGGAACGTACTCGCCGAGTTCAACAAGGCACAGATTCACCGGCACATCCAGCCGATGCTCTCCGCCGCTCTCGCAGCCGGAGTGACGCCCTTCCTGGATCTGATCCTCAGTTCACCCAACGCCTCGCTGGCGGATGTGGCCGAGACGCTTCGCGAAGCATACCGGTGGCTGCGGCGCGGCTGCGAAATCGGCATGTATCCATACGTCATTCCGTTCTCCGGCTCCGCACTCGCGCGTGACGGCAGCCTGCTGCCCTACACCCACTATGCCCAGCGCAAAGTGGCCGGCACCGCCGTCGCCTGGCAGCAACCGGTGAAGATCCTGCCGAAGGATCCCGTCGTCGCCGATGCCATTCTGGGCATGGAAAGCAATTTCGAGGTGCTGCTCGGGGCGCTGGAGCGGCAGGTGGCCCACCTGCCTTCACGCGTGCGCTCCCTGTTGTGGATCCTGGGCTCCCTGCCCGTCATGCAGGCCCATGGGCAGTACATTGCCGATGAGCGCGAGGTACGGGCCGAACTCGTTGCCCGCCTGCCGACACTCGAGTCCCGGCGCCCGGTGCGCGCCATCGCGACCGCATGAACGCCCAGCGGATATGGTCGATGCTGCCGTTGCTCGCGGTCTGCGGACTCCTGGCCGGATGGATCGCACTGTCCCTGTCCACATCCCACGCCTACGGCTTCTCCATCTTCGTGTTCTCGCTCGCCAACCTGATCGTCTACACGGACGCTCTGGATTTCGCCCTGCGCCTGTACATGCGGCGGCGGCACACGGTCACCGCCGGCGCGCTCGCCGGCAACCCCGCGGGAGGCAACCTGTCGATCAATCTGTCGGCGCTGCTGCCATCCCCGGCGCTGCGCATCCTGCCCGCGTCGCCCTACGCCATCATTGCCTCGATATACAACCTCGAGGAGGAAGTCGACGCCTTCATGGCGGCGCTGGGCCCGTACCGCAACCGGGTCTGGCTCATCAGCGACGGGTCCACCGACAACACGGTGCTGCGACTTCGCCAGGCGGGCTGGCGATGCATTGATGACGGTACGAACCGGCGCAAGCCGGGGGCCATCCGCAGCCTGCTCAGGCAGCTGCCCGAGGAGATCGAAACGGTGGTCGTGATCGACCCGGACGTCCGTATCCGGGGATTGAATGACGGCAGCACCATCGACCTCGACCAGTTCGTCCGCGATTTCCAGCAGTCCGGGGCCGCGGCGGCCTGTCCCCGCATCATGATCGAACCGGACGGCTTCCTCGCGCGGTTCCAGGCGTTCGAGTACGCATTGGCGTTCCGCGTGGGCCGTGAAAGCCTGGCCGACTTCAGCATCACCTCGGGCGGGGTGTCGTGCTACCGGCGCGCGGCACTGAGTCGCGCCCTGGATGCCCACTCCCTGTCGGTCTACGCCGAGGACCTGGAGAACGCGGTGATCCTGCTGAGCCACGGCGAGCACATCTATTACGACGGCCGGCTGGTGGTGAGCACGGAGGGTCCGGGGTCCCTGCGGCGCTGGTTCTCGCAGCGGGTCGGCTGGTACCACGGCCTGCTCAAGGTCTATGTCGAGCGATTCCCCCAGATCCTGCGGATCAGCCGCCGCTCGCCCTTCGCCGCGTACCACTATCTCTTCTACGTCGGCGGCCTGTCGATCGCAGTCCACCTGGTCAAGATCGTCAGCGCCGCATTGCTGCTGTCGAGCTTCCTGCGGGGTCTCGACGTCCTGCTGCTGGCCGAGACCGGCCCCTTCAATGTCCTGTCGAATCCGGAATATTTCGTGGCCGCCATCAGCAGCTACCTGGCATTGGGGGTCATCGCCCTGTTCACCAGCGTCCCGAAGGCGGAGCGCGCCTATACGGCTCCCATCGTGCCGCTGTACCTGTGTTACGCCATCGTGCAGATCGCGCCGATCACGGTGGGGTTCGGGAACTTCTTCGCACTCAAGCTCTTCGGACGGCGCCTCTATCAGGACCATTACGAAAGTCCGGCGGATCCGCGCGGCGCCGTGGAAATGGCGAAGTGGGCGGAATGAGCGTCCGAGGAGATCCGGCCCCGGCGCAATACCAGCCCGCCCACTACTGGGAGGAGCGGGCCCGGCGCTTTGCCGTCGAAGGCCACGGTCTGGCGGCCGTCTGTGCGTACGGCATGCCCGAGTTCTACAACCGGGCGATCCATCTGGAGCAGCGGCGCGCGCTCGAACCGTGGCTGCGCGTCCGGCCGGGCGTCCGCGTTCTCGACGTAGGCTGCGGGGTCGGACGCTGGAGCCTGCTGCTCGCGGCCCGGGGCGCCCGGGTCACCGGCATCGACCTGAGTCCGACGATGGTCGCGCAGGCGCGGCGGCGGGCGCGGGCGGCCCACCTGGGTGAGCATTGTGAGTTCCTGGTCCAGGACCTTGCCACGCTGGACAGGGGGGAACGTTACGACCTCGTGCTGGGCGTGACCGTCCTGCAGCACATCCTGGATCCTGAGTCGTTCCGCGCCGCGCTCGCGGCCCTGCGCGCCCATCTCGCCCCCGGGGGACGCCTGGTACTGCTCGAGGCGGCGCCCACGGCCCGGGCCGCGCGCTGCGATACGACCGTCTTCAACGCGCGCCGGCGCGAGGTGTACCTGGATATGTTCCGGCAGCACGGTCTGGACGTTCAGGTGGTGACCGGCGTGGATCCCGCGCCCTTCCGGCCCCTGCTGCTCCCCTATGTCCGCCGACTGCCGCGCATGCTGTCGCGCGCCCTGCTGTGGCTTTCGACCGCGATCTCCCTCCCCCTCAACATCCTGCTGGGGCGCCGCGCCGTGAACCGGTCCTGGCATGCCGTCTTCGTCCTCGGACCCCAGTCCCCGGGGCCTGCCCGTGGCCACTAGAACCCGCCCGCTGGTGGCCGCCGCAGTCGTGGTCGCACTCGCGGCCGTGGTGGTCCTCGGACGATGGTACGAGCTGCATCGCGCGCAGCCCCGGCGTGCCGCCGAGCGGGAGGTCCTGGTACACGTCACCAATGGCGGCGACCGGGGACCCGGCACCCTGCGCGAGGCGCTGTTCATCGTGGCAACGGCCACCGGCCCGACCACCATTTCGCTCGAGGTACCGCTCGTCACGCTGCAGACGGCCCTGCCGGATCTCGTCAATGGCCGCGGCATCCGCCTGGCCGGCCAGGCCGCCGACACGCTGATCGATGCGCATGCGCTCGCTTCCGGACCGGTCTTCAACGTGTCCGGCCCCGGCACCTCCATCGAACATGTCATCATCCGCAACTGCCCGGGGGCCGCCGTGCTGGTGCGCAGCCTGCGCTTCCGGCTCACGGAGTCGACCGTGGATTCCTGCGACGTGGGCGTCGACGTGGCCGAGAACGCGAGCGACACGCTGCTCGACCGCAATCACTTCCGCAATGACCGCATCGGTGCGCGCTTCGCTGCCGCCGGCCGCAATTCGACGGTCACCCACGACGACTTCGACCACGACAAGGATGCGGGTCTGTGGGCCGTGCGCCGCTCCCTGGACTCCCACGACGAGCCCATCGTCATCCGCAATGACCGGTTCACCGAGGATGGTGCCGGTATGGTCGTCGGCAACGTCCCGGTGCTGGCCGAGAAGAACGACTTCGTCAACGACCACGACGCGGCCGTGCACATCGTCGGCGCCGGGGCGGTGATCCGCGGCAACCGGATCGACGGCGGTGCGTCGATGGGAGTCGTGGTGGAAAACGCCCGGGGCGCCGTCATCGACTCCAACGAATTCGAGGGACTCACGGCGTACGGCGTGATGGTCCGGGGCTCCTCGGACACGCTGGTGGAACGCAACCGCGTGCACAACTGCGGCTACGGCCTCGCCTTCGTGCTCGGCGATACCCGCAACGCCAATACCGCCGTCGACAACACCATCATCGAGCCGAAGTTCAACGGCATCGACGTCATGGGCGACTCCCCGGTCCTGCGCGGTAACCAGGTGCTGCGGGCCCATGCACTCGCGCTGCATGTCGAGGACGTGCAGCCGGCCACCGGACCGAAGGTGCACTCGCAACCGTTCCTCGACGGCAACAGCTTCGGCGACGGCAAGGGACGCAGTCCATGAATTCCAAAAACTCCCAGATCCAGCTGCTGAATGACATCTGGCTGATGACGATATTGGCGGTGCTCGTCGGCACGGGCCTGCCCTGGCTGGTGAGCGACTTCCAGGTCGACATCGTCCCGGCCAGTTGCGGCCTGCTCGTCCTGGGCGTCGTGCATGTCGCCCTGACCCTGATCGCCGCTCCGCAGCGACGACAGACCGTGTGGCAGGGGCGGGCGGTCAGCGTCCTGGAAGTGGCGGGGGTCGGGCTGCTGGGATTCATCTGGGACCACGTCGGTGCCCTGCAGAATCCGCTGTTCCTGATCGTGTTCGTGCTGCCCGTCATTGGCAGCATCTTCCTTTCGCGCTGGCACCCCTACCTGCTGGCGGCGGTCGCCATCGTGACGGTCGGCCTGATGTCATTGAGCGAATCCTCCGAACTGCGCTGGTTCGCGGGCGGTGTGACCGGCAGCGATCAGTGGCTGACCTGGCTCTTCGGGCGAGGGGCCGCCACGGCCGAGCCCGCCTTCTCCGCCTTCTCCGCGCCCATCAACTATCTGGTGGTGCTGCTCGAGGTGTTCTGCGTCGGTCTCATCGCCTGCGCCGTGGCGGCCGAATACGTGGGCATCGTCTTCGGGCGGCTCACCGAGGACGCGGCCGTCGCCCGCGCCGAGGCCGAACGCAACGAGGCACTGTGGTCGCGGCTCGTGGAACACCTGCCGCTGCCGGCCCTGTTGATCGATCCCACGTCGCTGGGCATCGTTGCGGTGAGCGAGGCCACGCGCAGCTACCTGGACCCGGGCGCGATCCGCGAGGGCCGGCCGGCGTTCGAGGTACTCGATTTCTCCTATCCCGAAATCATCCAGGAACTCATCACGGGCGCCGACGGCGAGGCGCCATCGACCATCCTGCGCATCGGAGGGGGCCTGCGGCTCACCCTGGTGAAGGTGCTGCACGTCATGCACCGGGAGCGCCGCCTGGCGCTGCTGACGATCAAGGACGAAACCGAGATCTTCTGTGTCCGCTCGGCACTCGACTCATCCGGATACGCCGCGCTGGTGATCGACCCCCACGGGCGCGTGCTGGCATTCAACCGGCTGCTCGCGGGCCTGCTGGCCGGCGCCAGGGTCGGCATGGAGGCCGAGAGCCTGCTGCCGCCGGTCGCCCCCGGCCTGCGCTGGTGGGAGCCCGGCCTGACCGGACGGCGCAAGTCACACATGCAGATCGGATCGCGGGTCTACGAGCTCACCGCCTCGGCCATCCCGCTGCCGGGTGAGGACACCGATATCTTTGCCGTGTCGTTCCTGCCCGTGGGAAGCGGCGTGACCGCGGACTCGCAGGCGACCAATGCGACCATCGTTACGGGCACCGTGAGGACATTGCGATGAGCGTGCGGCGACTTGCCCCGGTCCTGATCGGGGTCATCGGCCTGGGTTGCGGCCTCGCATCAGGCGCGGACACCAGCGACGATCGCATCGTATTCAGCGCGGACGGCTCCACGCTCTCGGGCACCCATGGCGGCGGCGGGGCCTCGCTCGGCTGGCTGCACAATTTCGATGCCGACACGCTCGTCGGTATCGCCGCCGAATACCAGGAACTGTCCGCCGCGCACTGGTCATTCGCCTCGGCCAATGGTTCCCAGTCGTTCGGTCCCGAGAACCAGCGCTATTCCGTCTATGCCGAGGCCCACGAGGGCGCGGGCGACGACGGCCCGCATCCGTTTCACTACCGTATCGAAACCCTCGGTCTCGACGCCTTCTACTTCCGCCAGTTCACCGCGCAGCTGGAGGACAAGCAGATCAACGTCGAATCGACCCACGGCAATCTTCCCAAGGTCGGACTCTCGTACCTGTGGAGTCCGCGCCTGCAGACGTCCGTCACCTACTCATATTCCCTGTCGGGCAATCTCGGCACCCGGCTGCCCGGGATACGCATCGACGCCTACGGCCACGATGTGACCTATACCGCCGGAGCCGCCTACGGCCCGGCCGCCGCGGCCGTGCTCGGCATCGACCTGACCATACCGGTCCGTCGCCTGAAGGAAGCCTACCTCGGTGTGGCCCGGCCCTTCCGCAGCCTCCACAGTGATCTCACGCTGACCGCGGACTACCAGGACCTGTCCGGGACCAAGCGCGTGATCGTGACGCTCGCCTGCGTGTTCCACGTCGGCACGAGTCCGGCGAGATGAAGGGCGGATCGCGCCTGCGGACCTCCGTCTCCGGCGCGCTGCCGACCGTCGTGGTGCTCATCGTGGTCGTGGCGGCGGGCGGCCGGCTCATGTACCTGAGCGTGCAGCATCACACGGAGGTCGCCCGTGAGGCGGCGGGCAGGATCGGTGCACTGTTCGCCGCGAGGCTCAAACCGGCATTCGCGGCCCTGACCGATACGGCGCGGGCCGCCGCGTCCGGGACCGGCCACCCCATCCACGTCCTGCGGATGGCACCGAACGATGCCCTCCTCGACGCGTCCGCCAGTGGCGGTGCGCTGGGGAAGGACATTGCCAGCGAATGGCAGTCGGCGGAGGCAAGGCACGCGCTGCCGGCCGCAGCCATCCTCGGGCCCATGCGTCTCGGCAGCCGCTGGATCGTTGCCGCCAGGATACCGGCGGCCCCGATTCCCGGTGGCGATACCGCGGCCGGGGCCGGCTGGTGGGTCGCCTATGCGGACCTGGAGATGCTCATCGCCAACGCCCATCTCGGCCGCCTCACCGGCATGGGCTATGACTTCCAGTTGGCGCAGGCCCTGCCCGGCGGCGCCCAGCCGCGCATCTTCCTGGGCTCGAGCCTGGAGCCCCTGCCGGACGCCCAGGCCATCCGCGTGCCGCTGCCGCTCGCCACCCTTCCCGGAACCGCTCTCGAACTCGTCATCCGGCCACACGCCGGCTGGTATCCCGTCAATCTGCTCATTGCCGATCTGGCCCTGTTCGCATTCCTGGCCTGGCTGCTCGCCTTCGGCACGCACGACCTGAGTCACGCCCTGCAGCGCTCGCGGCAGGCCCTGGCGGCGGCGCGGCGCCGGCTGCACTCCGTCAATCAGCAACTCGCCCAGGAGATGCAGCAGCGGATGACCCTGCAGGAGACCTACTCGCATGCGCTCTTCCACGATGCCGTCACGGGCATTCCCAACCGGCGCTACTTCATGGACCGGCTCGACCGTGCACTGCGGGACATCCGCAGGAAACAGCGCGCGCGCATTGCAGTGCTCCTCATCGACATCGCCCGATTCAAGCTCATCGGGGGTCTGCTCGGGCACACTGCCGGCGACGAACTGATGGTGCAGGCCGCGCGCCGCTTCGAGGGCACGGCGGCGGGCTTCGAGGGAATACTCGCGCGCTGGAGCGCCGACCAGTTCGCCGTCCTGCTCCCGCAGGTCGAGTCGCCGCGCGCCGCCATGGACATCGGCGCCCAGCTCATGGAGGGCCTGCGGCTTCCGTTTCAACTGCGTCGCCACCAGTTGGTCGTGGCCGCGAGTGTCGGCATGACCTGCACCGAGTCCGGGCAACAGCGCGCCGAGGACGTCGTGCGTGAGGCCGACATCGCCCTCTCGGTGGCAAAACAGAACGAGAGCTCCAGGGTGGTCCTGTACACGCCGAACATGAGCGGCCAGGCCGCCACGCTCGTGAGTCTGGAAGCCGATCTGCACATCGCGCTCGAGAAGCGGCAGCTGCACCTGCTGCTGCAGCCGGTCGTCGACCTGCGCACCTACCGGATGGTGGGGGCAGAGGCGCTGCTGCGCTGGCTGCACCCCCTGGAGGGAGTGCTCGCGCCGGATCGCTTCCTGCGCATTGCAGAAGATGCCGGACTGATGGTGCCGATCACCCGCTGGGTCATCCTGAGCGCCCTGAAGATCGCTGCGAACTGGCGCCAGCGCATGCCCGCGGGGCTGACCTTCTACATCAGCGTCAATCTGTCCGCGAGCGCGCTGCGTGACCCCGAACTCGCCGCCTACGTCGCCACGCTGCTGCACCATACCGGCATACCCGCCGCGTCCATCAAGTTCGAGGTCACCGAAGCCTCGCTCGTCAGCAACGTGGGGGCGGCGCGGCATGCGCTCGAACAGCTGCATGCGCTGGGCGTGGGACTCATGCTCGACGATTTTGGCACCGGCTTCACCTCGCTCAGCAACCTGCACCTTTTTCCGTTCGACTTCGTGAAGATAGAGCGACCCTTCATCAACCTCGACGATGCCGACCAGGCCAACACCGGCATGATGGCCGCCATGGTGCAGATGGCCGACAGCCTGCAGCTCACCGCCATCGCCGAGATCATCGAATCGGAGGCCGCCGCCACGACCCTGCAGCAGATGGGCTGCGAGTATGGCCAGGGCTACTTTTTCAGTGCGCCCCTCGAGGCCGAGGAAGCCCTGGACCGGTTGCGAAGTCAGGAGCCGTTTCAGCCGCGCGCCGGCCCACCCGCGGACGCCTCTCCCACCCAGATCATGCCGCCGGCGGATGTCGCCTCTCTGGATACCTCGCCCACCGTGATGCTGCCGCCGCTACCGCCCTGACGGACTGCCACTGTTACAATCACCGGTCCACCGGATCGCAACCGAGACCGCGCTGCACTTCTTTGCCGGGGCTTTGCCAGCGCGGAAGTAATCGAGGTATTCGCATGGCCATCCACAGTTTCGAGACCGTCAGGGAATTGGGACTGGGCTTTCCCGGCGTCGTCGCTGCCACGGCCTACGGGGCTCTCGTCCTGAAACTGGACGGCAGGCTCGTGGCCTGCGTGCCCAGGAACAAGTCCGCCGAAGCCGACAGCCTGATGGTGCGTATCGATACCGAACACCGCGCCGAGCTGATACGGCAGCAGCCCGGAACGTACTACCTCACGGACCACTACGTGTCCCATCCCACGGTCCTGGTGCGGCTCTCGAAAATCTCCAGGGCGGATCTCAAGGCACTGTTGGGGGATGCCTGTCGGTTCGTGTCGCGGTCCGCGACCATCGACGATTACCTGAAGCGGGTCCCGGCGCCACGACGACGGGCGCTCGTGGAGTTGCGCGCCCGGATCCGCGAAATCGTACCCGAGGCGCAGGAGTGCATCAGCTATCGCATCCCGGCGTTCCGTCTCGAGGGCAAAGTCGTGGCCGGGTTCGCGGCAACCGCGAGCGGCGGCTCATACTACCCGTTCAGTGGCCGGACGCTGAAGACGCTCGCCAAGGACCTCAAGGCCTTCGGCCAGACCAAGGGCGCCGTGCACTTTTCCGAAAGTCAGCCGCTGTCCACGGCGCTGCTGCGCAAGCTGATCCGCGCCCGCATCAAGGAGATCCGATCAGGCCCTGAGCCTACATGAGGTCGCCGCGCCCGCCGACAGAGCCCGGTCCTGCCGGGCGCAGCATGACAGCCTCGATTCGCGCGCAATTTGCGGGGTTGTCCCATGACGACGCGTTATTCGTCCGCGGTGTGGGTAAGCTTCCTGGGCGCGGCAACCCTGGCGGTCGCTCAGACATCGAGCGTGACACCCACGGGGCCGGGCATGCCCGCCAGTCCCACATCTCCCGGTGTTCCGGGCAGTCCCGGAGTTCCCGCTAATCCGGCACCGCCGGGCAAACCCGGCACTCCCGGCTCACCCGCCAATCCCGCCGCGCCGGGCCGTCCGGGCACTCCGGGTGAGCCCGGCAATCCGTCGGCGCCCGGAAATCCTGGCACGCCCGGGCAACCGGGCAATCCACCCCCACCGGGAACCCCGGGCACACCGGGGAGCCCCGCAAACAGCCACTGACGCCTCAGTCGCGCGGCGGCACCGGCGGCTGTACTGGGGGTGTCTTGCCGGGTATTGGATCGTGAGGCTGCGGGACCGGATCCGCGGGCACCGGATCACCGGGCGGTGGATTGGGATCCACCCGCGGTGGCACCGGGGAGGGCGGATCGCCGATCTCGTTCGGGTTCATGTGCAGGTTCCACTATTACGGTAGGTAAGAGTGAACATCCTCCCGCAACCGTCCGGTCGCGTTGACGCAGAACCTCGCCAGTTGCCGTCGGTGGAACCTTACTGTCGTCGGGGCAACGTCAGCGGCGGTGCATCGACCCGGGCGTATCTGGGTTGGTAGAGCATCGCCACGTTGCAGCGCTCGTACCGCGCGCCGAACTCCTGCATGATGCCCGCGTCGTGCACGAAGCCGAGCTTCTCGTAGAGGTGAACGGCGGCGGCGGATTTGCTGTTCGACAGCAGGTACAGCCGCTTCGCGCCGAGTCGCTCGGCCCGCGCGATCGTTGCTCTCAGCAGGAACTCACCGGCCTTGCGGCCACGGGCGGACTCGAGCACACCCATCTTGGTCAGTTCGTACTGGTCCTCGCCGGTCCTGCGCAGGGCACAGGTTCCCACGACGCCCAGTCCCTCGGCCGCCACGAACAGGATGTCGCCGCCCCGGTCGATGATCTGCGCACGCGGCGCATCCAGCACTTCCCGATCGGCCTGCTCCAGCTGGTACATGGCCGAAATCCATTGCGTATTGATGTCCCGGAAGTCCGGCGCCAGGGCATCCGCGTACTCGAGGATCGTCAGGCCCTGCGCGGATTCCGCGCTCGCCCGGGCGCGTTGATCCAGGGGCATCTCGGCCAGCATCCGTTCGATGGCGGCAACCTGCTCGAGCAGGGGCCCCTGCAGTCCCTGCAGCATCCCGATCACCGCCGACTCGATTTTCGGCCAGACATGAATTTTCGAGTGCTCGAGATCGGCCTTGCCTTTCTCGGTCAGCGAGACGGTCTTGTGGCGCTGGTCCTTGTGCCGCCGGTCGATCATGACCAGCCCCAGCTCCACCAGTTTGCCGGCCATGCGCGTGATGGCCGGCTGACTGAGTCCGGTGGCCAGGGCGAGCTCACCGATGGTCAGAGGACCGTGCCGATCCAGCGTCGCCAGCAGCGAATACTGGCTGGGCTGGATCGCAAGGCCGGCCTGCGCCGCCACCTGGCTCACGTCCGCCTGCATGCGCTCCGCGAGTCGTTTCAAGCGGCTGCCGAGAAACAGCGGGCCGCGTTCACGGATGATATCGGTGAGTTCCATAACAAGATATATAACAGTACATATATGATTTCGCAAATCAGTGCCTACAACCAGGCGCAGGCGCGGCCGGTGGCGCTGCACCTGATTTGGGGCGCATGCGGTAGCGGGCCGGCGGCACGCCGAGTTCGCGTTTGAATGCCCGATTGAACGCGGCTTCGGATTCGTAGCCGACCTCCGCTGCGATGGCCGGCATGCTGATCCGCGTGGTCGCGGGGGCGCGCAGCCATCTGCAGCCTCAGCCGCGCGAGGTACT
>DATJTJ010000076.1:0-2037 GCA_035503515.1 Steroidobacteraceae bacterium | reverse complement strand
ATCGGCGCCGACAGACCCGAGGCGGCGATATCCTCCTTGCAGCCCAGAATGGCCTCCGTCAGCCGAGAGATCGGCACGATGGCATCGGTCGCCAGCCCCTTGTGGCCCGGTTTCATGGCGAGGCAGGCCCAAAGCGCATCATGCCGCGCCTGCCAGAGCTTCGCCCGGTCGGCGGGATCGGTGGCCCACCGAAAGCCGCTTGCCCCATAAGCGACCGCGATTTCCTCCGCCTGTTTCGCCTGCTCCGTCACGCCGGATTCGCTGCCGTGGAACTCGAAGAAGATGCTGGGGAGGGGGGCGAGGTCCGGCAGCTTCGAATAGGCGATGCAGGCGGCCATCTGCACCTCGTCCAGCAACTCCATCCGCGCCACCGGAATGCCGCTCTGCAGAATGGTGATCACCGTCTCCACCGCCGAGCGCAAATCGCGGAACTGGCACGTCGCCGCTGAGGTCGCCTCTGGGATCCCATGCAGGCGAAGCTGGATCTCGGTAATCAGCCCGAGCGTGCCCTCGGACCCAATGAACAGGTGCGTCAGGTCGTAGCCGGTCGCGGATTTGCGCACCCGCCCACCGGTATGAGCGACCTGACCGTCCGGCAGTACCACCGTCAGGCCGGTGACGTTCTCCCGGATCGTGCCATAGCGCACAGCATTGGTGCCGGAGGCACGCGTCGCGCACATCCCGCCGATCGTGCAATCGGCCGTCCCCGGATCAACCGGAAAAAACAGGCCCTGGTCGCGCAGATGCTCGTTCAACTGCTTCCGGGTGACCCCGGCCTCGATGCGGCAATCCATGTCCTCGGGCGAGACCTGCAGGATGCGGGTCATGCGCGACATATCGACCGTGATGCCGCCCTGGACCGGAGTCACATGACCCTCCAGCGACGTGCCTGCGCCCCACGGCACGACCGGTACGCGTGCGGCGTTGCACAACCCAACCAAGCGGGCAGCCTCCTCGGTGGTTTCGACAAAGGCCACAGCGTCGGGCAGGTGCGGCGGCTGGGTATCCTGGCCGTGCGAGTGATGATCCCGCAGGGCGGCGTTGGTGGTGATACGATCCCCGAGGAAGGCCTTTGCCTGTTCGATGACCGTTCGCGCGTTCTCAGACACCGATTGTCCTTTCTTCAAGCGGGCGTTTTAGCCGGTTCGCGCGGGGGGACAATCGGCCACGGTTGCCGTGATGGCGACGCCAGCCGATATGGGCGGGATGGAACAGATCAAGCCCTCCCAGCAGCCGAAACCGCCGACGAAGGCAGAGGACGCGACGAAGCCGAAGAAGCCGAAGGAGATCGGCGGACCGTCCGGACCCGAGCCGACACGCTATGGCGACTGGGAAGTGAAGGGGCGCTGTATCGACTTCTGATTCGTCAGAACACAAGCTGCTGCCAGGCGCCGTATTCAATAGCGCCATAGATGCGCGGCAGCGCGATCCCCTGAATCACTTGGATCAGGATCACTGCGATCCAGGGACTGATGTCGATACCGCCGAGATAGGGGATAAAGTTGCGGATGGGACGAAGCACCGGATCCGTCAGGCGGTAAAGGAAGTCGGCGATCGACCAGACGATGCGGTTGCGGCTGTCGAGTATGCCGAACGCAATGAGCAGACTCATCACCGCGGAGATGATGATGGCCCATTTGAAAATGCCCAGGGCGTAGTTCAACAGCACGAATATCAGGGTGACCATGTGTCTGTCCGGATCGGCGGCGGCGGAACCTACAGACGGGGTTAGGGCAACGCAACTCAGCCGTTGACACCATCCGGGCCAGGCTTTAGGGCCGGCCTCGGGCCACGCCCCCCCACCGGGGCGCTTCTCTTCTGAAAGGGAGAGCGAACATGTCGACCTCCGCAATGCCGGAAGTGCGTCCGGCAAATCCAAATTTCTCCTCCGGTCCCTGCGCCAAGCGCCCAGGCTTCACCCTGGACGCGCTGAACGGCGCCCTGCTCGCACGCAGCCACCGAGCCACCGTCCCGAAAGCCAAGCTGGCCGAGATCATCGACCGCTCCCGCGCCATCCTCGGCATGCCGCCCGATTGG
>DATJTJ010000075.1:0-23333 GCA_035503515.1 Steroidobacteraceae bacterium | reverse complement strand
GGCGTTGGGCGGCGTGGCGCCGGCACGATCCGATCAATCTGGTGAGCCGCTATCGGGCTAACCTGCGCAGCTTGCGCGGCATCTACCTCGACTGCGGCTCCAGAGACCAGTATCACATCCACTACGGCTCGCGGATCCTATCCAAGCGGCTGCGCGCCGCGGGTATCGAGCACACCTATCAGGAATTCGATGACGATCACTCCGACATCGATTATCGGATGGACGTGTCGCTGCCCTTCCTGACGCGCGCACTGCGCTAGTCGGCGCGCGCGCCAGGAAGCCGCAACGGCCGGGACGTCTAGAAGTCCCGGCGCAGCGTCAGCGCCCACAGCCGCGGGGCGCCGATCTGGCCATCGAGGTAGCCCACCCCGGTGTTCACCTTGCTCAGGTAGTACAGCTTGTCGGTGAGGTTCGTCACCTCGAACGAGGCCGTCCACTTCTTGCTCGGGAAGGCGTAGGTGAGGCGCGCATTGACCAGCGTGTAGGGGCTGTTGTTCACGTCGGCATCGCAGGTGATGTCGCCGCAGGAGGCCGGCGTGTAGATCGCATCGACGCGCGGCGTGATGGAGCCGTAGTCGCCGAAGCTGACCTGGTACTGGATTCCGAGGCTGGTGCGGATCTTGCCGATATCTGGCAGCTCCTGCCCCACGACCAGCGCGGTCGCACGCGAGCTCGTCACGTACAGGTCGACATAGCTGAACGAGGCGTCCACGGTCAGGCCGTACAGCTGATAGTCGAGTTCGGCTTCGGCACCCTTGCCCTTGGCATTGCCGACGTTCTGGTACTCGCCGCAGACGATGTCATACGGAGTCCCCACCAGCGAATTGCCGTTCTTGTCCACGCAGCTGGCCTGGTCGGCGGCCGCCTGGTAGTCATCGTAGAGCTCGTAGAAGGCGGCCAGGTTGGCGCGCAGCGAATGGTTGAACCACTCGCTCTTCAGGCCGAGCTCATAGGACTTGAGGGTTTCGGGGCCGAAGCTGATGACCTGCTCGGCATTGTACGGGCGCGGCGTCACGCCGCCGCCCTTGAAGCCGGTCGACACTTCCGCGTAGGTCATCAGGGTCGGCGTCCACTGGTAGTCGAGATCGACGCGGTAGTCGACGTGCGAGCCTGAGTATTCCCCGGAGGATCCGTTCAGCGGGATCGGGTAGAAGGGCGTCACCCCATCGACGTTTTCGTTCTCGTACGTGAAGACCTTGGTTTCCGAGGTGTAGCGCACGCCCGTGTTCAGGGTCAGAGCATCGGTGAAATGCAGCCCCGCATTGAAGAATGCCGCGTGCGTCTTCGTGTGCGCGGCGTCGTCACCCAGGAAATCGAAGGTCGGGGTGGTCAGACCGCCGTAGATGATGCCGAAGGACGGATCATCCTCGCGCGAGGCGTAGGCGGTCGTCTGGTCGAAGTAGATGCCGCCCAACGTCCAATTGAGGAACGAGCCCCAGATGCCGTTCAGGCGCAGCTCCTCGCTCGCCTGGTGATTCTTGAGGTCGGCCTCCTCCAGGATCAGTGGCACCGGAGAGGCGCTGTTGTCATCGCCGAAGGTGCTGTTGTAGTGGCGATAGGCGCTGATCGACTTGACCGACAGGTTGTCGTTGATCGTCCAGTCGATGGTGGCCGACGTGCCCCAGGAATTCATGGTGTTGTTGGGATTGGCATAGAACGGGCCGTTCTTCGTGCCCGCGGCGCCGGCCGCGTTGATCGCCGAATAGGTGAGGCCCGGATCCAGGAAGTTCGCGTAGCTCGTGTAGGGGTTGGTCGGTATGAAGCGGCTGTCGTAGGGCGCGCCGTACCAGATCGGCGCAGTGCCCGCGAACAGCGGTGAGGCCGGAGTCCCCAGCAGCGTGGTGGCGGTCGACTCGGAGTTGTCCTGGGTCGCATCGAATATCAGGTTCACCTCGACCGCCTTGGCCGGCAGCCAGCGGAAGGAGCCGCGCAGCGCCGTATAGTCGGTGCCGCCCTCCGAGCCGGTCTTGCAGTCCGCGGTATAGCCCGCGCGCGGGTATGCACCGGAGATCACGTACGGATCGTCGGGATGACTGCAACCATAGTCCTCGAGGGTCACATAGCCGTTGTTATGCCGCGTCACCCCCGTGAGGCGGAAGAACAGGGTGTCCGGAATCAGCGAAAAATCACCGCTGCCGTGGAACTCGACCCGATCGAGGCTGCCGTAGGTGCCGGAGATGTAGCCATCATCCTCGCCCGTCGCCTTCTTCGAATACAGCTTCACCGAACCGCCCAGGGAGTTCATTCCCGACAGCGTGCCCTGCGGGCCACGCAGGATCTCGACGCGGTCGAGGTCGACCAGTGCGAAATCCGAACCCGTCAGGGTCGGGAAATAGACGTCATCGATGTAGACGCCGACGCCCGGATCCAGCGCCGGGTCGAAGTCCGTCTGGCCCACGCCGCGGATCTGGGCGCGCATCGCGTTGCCGGTGCCGGCGTAGGTCGGCTGCAGGATCACGTTCGGCGCGAAGTTCGCAACGTCGGAAAGACTGGTCGCGCTGCGCTGCGTGAGCATGTCACCCGTGATCGCGGTGATAGCCAGTGGCGTCTGCTGCAGGTTCTCATTGTGGAACTGGGCAGTGACCACGACCTCCTGCAGGCCCCCGGTGTCCGCGCTGGGATTGGAATTGTCGGTGGCGGGTGCGCTCTGACCCCAGGCCGTCCCGGCCAGCAGTCCGCCACCGATCAGTGCGCTCACGCACCGCGAAATGGCGGTGCGCGCGTGGACTCGCGGCGACGGCCGCCCGGATTGAATTCTGGTCATCTGTTTCCCCTCACGTTGGGATGCCATTCAGGCGACGCATCCTAGTGGTACTGGGAATGAGGGACTTGACTGGAATGGAAGACATAGTAGATCCCGCTGGATATTTCGCCCCGGGTGCAATCGATTTCAGTCTGGCGTCCATGCGGGCTACTATGGGGTTGCGCAGCCCGCACGGCACGTGCCGGGGGGCTTGAAAGGGGGGAAGATGCGCCTGTCACCGAGCCTCTTGTCAGCCGTGCTTGCCACGGCATTGCTGCCCTGCGTCACGCAGGCGGCGGAACAGTGCGCCAGCCTGATGAAGTACCAGGCGGCGAATACCAGAATCGAAAAGGCGGCCGACGTGTCCGCCGGCACGGTTCCCGCCCCGCCCGGAGCCCCGGGGGCCGCGCTGCAGATCCCCGCGCATTGCCACGTCGAGGGCATCATCGGCGCACACACCGGACCGGACGGCAAGTCCTATGGCATCAGGTTCGCCGTGGCGATGCCCCCCCACTGGAATGGCCGACTGGTCTACCAGGGCGGCGGCGGACTCAATGGTTCGGTCCAGCCCCCGATCGGCGCGACTGCCGCGGGCGACACCGATGCGCTGAGCCGCGGGTTTGCGGTCGTCAGCAGCGATTCCGGCCATGAAGGCGCCGTATTCGATTCCTCATTCATGGCCGACCAGCAGGCAAGCCTTGATTTCCTGTACCAGTCGATCGGCAAGGTGATGGCAGTGGCGCGGCCCCTGGTGGCCGCGCATTACGGCAATCCTGTCGCCCACAGCTATTTCGTCGGCTGTTCCACCGGTGGCCGCGAAGCGATGATCTCCGCGCAGCGCTATCCGAACGAGTTCGACGGCATCGTGGCCGGATCGCCGGCCATGCGCACCAGCTATTCGAACCTCGCGACCAAATGGATCTCGGTCTCCTTGAATGCGGTGGCGCCGAAGGACGCGCAGGGACATGCGCTGACCGCCCAGGCGCTTTCCGACTCGGACCGCAAACTGGTGGTGAACGGGCTGCTGGAGGCCTGCGACGCACTCGATGGCGTGAAGGACGGCATGATCTTCAACGTGCGCGGCTGCCACTTCGATCCCGCCCGCCTGCAGTGCGGGTCGGGCAAACAGGATGGGTGCCTGTCGCAGGCCCAGGTCGAAGCCATCAAACGCGGATTTGCCGGACCGCGGACCAGCGCCGGCGTCCAGGTGTACCCGGGATTTCCGTACGACACGGGAATCGGGTTCAAGGGTGCGGGAATCCCCGGGCTGTTGTCCGGCGGACTGAGCCCCGTGGGCCCCTCCCCGACCAACAGCGACATGAACGTGGACCTGGAGGCCGCCGCCGCCCAGACCCCGCAGGAAATGGCGGGCGACAGCAACGCCTGGACCAATCTCTCCTCTTTCACAGCGCATGGCGGCAAGCTCATTTTCTATCACGGGATGAGCGATCCGTGGTTCTCCGCGCTCGACACGCTCGGGTACTACGAGCGCCTGTCAAACGACAACGGCCAGGCCCCGGTGAGCAGCTGGAGCCGACTCTTCCTCGTACCCGGCATGGGTCATTGCGGCGGCGGCGAAGCCACCCTGGACCGCTTCGACATGCTCGCGGCGATCGTCGACTGGGTCGAGAACGGCAAGGCGCCGGAGGCCGTCATCGCCACCGGCAAGGACTTTCCGGGTCGCAGCCGGCCGCTATGCGCCTATCCCCGCCATGCCCAGTACCGGGGCAGTGGTGACAGCGAGTCCGCCGGCAGCTTCAGTTGCGAGGACTGACGGCCAGCCCGGCATCCGGGCGTGGATTCCAGGCCGAGACGGCGCGCATGAAGGCCAGGGTTTCCTCATCGAATGCACTGTCATCGCCGGGCGGAAAGTAGCTGAGCTTGACCACGACGGTCCGGGTCGACGGATCGATGTAGATGTACTGGCCCTGCAGTCCGATCGCGGCAAAGGCTCCGGTATTGCCGAAGGTCCACCACTGCAGGCCATAGCCTCCGCGGCGGTTGTCGTCGGGGCCGGACGGCCGGGTCGACTGCCGGATCCAGTCGGCAGGGACGATGCGCCGGCCGTCGGCGACGCCACCGTTGAGCACCATCTGCCCGAAGCGGGCGAAGTCGCGCAGGGTTGCATTGAAACCCGCACCGCTGAACTCGCGACCGACCCCCGGCGGCCCGTCCATGATGTAGAAGGCATCGGACTCGGCACCGAGCGGCTCCCACAGGCAGCGCGCCGTGTAGGCGGCAACGCTGCCCTGACTGACCCGCTCGATCAGCCAGCCCAATACCGCGGTGTCGATGGTCTTGTACTGGAAGAAGCTGCCCGGCGCGTGGACCCGTGGCAGCCTCCGGGCCACGTCCGCAAAGCGCGCGACGTTCCTGACCAGCGAGGCGATATGGTTGCTCGCCGCGCGCCCCGGATGATCGAAGTCGTAGCGCTCCTCGTAATCGACGCCGGAGCGCATCTGCATGACCTGGCGGATCGAAACCCCCTCGTAGCCACCTCCCCTCAGTTCCGGCAGGTACCGTGAAATCGGCGTATCGAGCGAATCGATGCGCCCTTGCGCCAGCGCACATCCGATCAGCACCGAGGTCACGGACTTGGTCATGGACCAACCGATGAAGCGTGAACGCTCGTTGCTGCCGTTACGGTAGATCTCGCTGACGACCCGTCCGTCCTTCATGACCAGCAGGGCATTGGTGTAGGTGCGCTCCAGGAACTGCTGTGCCGAGTAGTGCTGTCCGCGCACGCTGTAGTCGACGACCAGCGGCTGATCGTCGTGCGGCAGGATCCATACCGGGCCGCCGCGCGCCACCGTGCGGGTCGTGAAGAGCGTATCCATGCTCCGGAACATGAGCGAACTCACGTCGTTGTCGAGCATGTGCCAGCGCAGGATCTGCACGGCCACGGGCACGTCGCTGGGCGGTCCCCCCGCCAGCGGCGCGGGCAAGACCTGCTGGGCAGGGACGCCAACCGGGGCGAGGCTGAATGCCAGCAGCGCGGCGATCCGGCATCCGCAGGTCAAGGTCCTGATGCACTTCATGGGCTCATCCTGCCGGCTGCTGCGCCGGGTAACAGATGAAGTTGAACTTGTTGCCGTCCAGGTCGCGCCAGTAACCCGCATAGAGGTGTTGACCACGAGGTCCAGGATCGCCGCTACTGCTACCGCCGAGCGCCAGCACCATGGCGTGCAGCCTGTCGACCAGTTCCGGCGTCGCCACATCGAAGGCCACCATGGAGCCGTTGCCGACGCTCGCCTGCTGCTGATCATAGGGCTTCGTGATGATGAACATCGCCGTGCCGATCCCCCATCCCCAGCCCGCATTCCGTTCCGTGACATAGACGCGCGTCGCGCCCATGGCGGTCATGAGTGCGTCATAAAATGCGACCGCGGCATCGAATCGATTCGTTCCGACCATGACGTAGTTGATCATCCGGACTCTCCCGAAAAGCAGCTACCTCCCCTGCCGACGACGTGCATATTGCCGCGGTCCGCGCCGCGAAAGCCAGCCTCGGATCGGTTGGAACGCGGGTGGGTTATAGTGCTCGGATGACGGCTTCGGATGGCACCACGGCAGACCTGCGACTGCGTGAACAGATCGTCGCGGCCTGTCGCGAACTTGCGCGCCTCGGGCTGACGCACGGTACCTCGGGCAACCTCAGCGTGCGCCGCGATGCAGTAAGCTTCCTCATCAGCCCGAGCGGGATGCGCTACGAAACGCTCGAGCCCGCGGACGTTGCGCTGCTGGCCGACACCGGGCGCTGGTTCGGCCGCTGCAGGCCCTCCAGCGAATGGCGCTTCCATCGCGACATCTTCCGCGCGCGCCAGGAAGCCGGGGCCATCGTCCATACCCATTCCCGCTACGCGACCGCACTCGCCTGCACGGGTCGCGGCATTCCGGCGTTCCATTACATGGTGGCGGTCGCCGGTGGCGGCGATATCCGCTGCACCCCCTACCATACGTTCGGTTCCCAGGAGCTTTCGGATGCGGCGGTCGCCGCCCTGCAGGGGCGCCGGGCCTGCCTGCTCGGCAATCACGGCGTCATCGCCCTGGGCGACAGTCTGCCGGCGGCCATGGCATTGGCTGCGGAGGTGGAAAATCTGGCGGCGCAGTATTGCGCCGCGCTGAGCATCGGGAACGTCGAACCGCTCGACGAGGCGCAGATGCAGGCCGTCCTGCGGAAGTTTGAGACCTATGGTCGGCAGGATGCGGCGGACCCCGATCTGGTGCGCGGCGGGACGGACTTCGATGATCCCCGGGGGCAGGCGTGAGTCAGGATGACAACGTGCGGTACAACGGCCGCCCGGTGCTCGGCATCATCGGCGGCAGTGGCCTCTACGATATCGACGGGCTGACCAATACCCGATGGCAGCGGGTCGATTCACCGTTCGGCGAAGCCTCCGATGAATTGCTCTTCGGTGAACTTGACGGGCAGCAGCTGGTGTTCCTGCCGCGCCATGGCCGTGGACATCGCATCCCGCCTTCCGAAATCAACTATTGCGCCAACATCGATGCGCTGAAACGGGCAGGCGTGACCGACGTGATCTCGGTGAGCGCCGTGGGCTCGTTGCGCGAACACCTGCCTCCGGGGACTTTCGTCATCGTCGATCAGTTCATCGACCGGACCCATGCGCGGACCAGGAGCTTCTTCGGTCCGGGCCTGGTCGCGCATGTCTCCATGGCTCACCCCGTGTGCGGCCGGCTCGGTGCGCTGCTGGAGCGGGCCGCGCGCCAAACCGGCATCACGGTGGCCCGTGGCGGAACCTATCTCGTCATGGAAGGCCCGCAATTCTCGAGCCTCGCCGAATCCGAGCTGTATCGCGCCTGGAACTGCGACGTCATCGGCATGACCAACATGCCCGAGGCCAAGCTCGCCCGCGAGGCCGAGCTGTGCTACGCCACGGTGGCCATGGTGACCGACTACGATTGCTGGCATCCGAATCACGACGACGTGACGGTCGATGCCATCGTCAAGGTGCTGCTGGCGAATGCCGGCCGGGCGCGCAGCCTGGTCAAGGCCGTCGCGCCGCAGGTGGCGGCCGATCCTGCGGCCACCCGCTGCGGCTGTCGCTTTGCGCTGGAACATGCGCTGCTCACGGCTCCCGCCGCCCGCGATCCCCGGATGGCCGAGAAACTGGCGGCCGTGGCGGGCCGTGTACTGGGCGCGCGGGACGACCCATGACTGCGCAGCCATCGACCTCCTTCGACACCTTGCGCTGGGTCGGCAACCGGCTGGAAATGCTGGATCAGCGCCTGCTGCCGGCTCGCGTCGAATATCGCAGCTACGACACGGCCGCCGCCGTGGCCGAGGGTATCCGGAGCATGGTCGTGCGGGGCGCTCCGGCGATCGGGTGCGCGGCGGCTTATGGCGTGGCACTGGCCGCCCAGCAACTGCGGAATGAACCGCGGGCACAAGCCGTCGCGGCGATGGACGCGGCTTTTGCGCAGCTGGCGGCAAGCCGGCCGACCGCCGTGAATCTCTTCTGGAGCCTGCAACGCATGCGACGGATCTGGGAAGGCTGCCAGGAACAGGATTCCGTCGTCATTGCCCGAAGACTGCTGCAGGAGGCCCAGGAAATCCTCGCGGAAGACATCCGCATCAACCGCTCGATGGGCGAACACGGTGCCACGCTCCTCGAGGACGGTGCGCGGGTCCTCACCCATTGCAACGCCGGCGCGCTCGCCACCGCCGGGCATGGCACCGCCCTCGGGGTGATCCGCTCCGCCGTCGCCAGCGGCAAGCGGATCAGCGTGCTCGCCGACGAGACGCGGCCGTTCCTGCAGGGCGCGCGCCTGACGGCCTGGGAGCTGCTTCAGGATGGCATTGCGGTCACACTCATCACCGACAACATGGCCGGCCACATGATGGCCACCTCCCAGGTCGATGCGGTCGTCGTCGGAACGGATCGCGTCGCCGCCAATGGCGACGTGGCCAACAAGATCGGCACCTACATGGTCGCCGTACTGGCCCGGCGGCACGACATCCCCTTTTACGTCGCCTGCCCGTTGTCGACCATAGACCTGAACACACCCGACGGCTCCGGCATTCCCATCGAGGAACGCTCAAGGGACGAGGTCCTGGGCCATGGCGACGTGCAGTGGGCCGCAACCGGAGTCTCGGTGCGGAATCCGGCCTTCGATGTGACGCCGGCCGAGCTGGTGACGGCGCTGATCACGGAAAGGGGAGTGGTGCGAAGCCCCGACCGGGCGAAGATCGCCGCATTGTTCTAAGGCATGTGACGTCGCGTACCGCTTGACGAGACGCAACGCTGTTCGGCGTGCGGCCCAAGCAAGCCAGCGCCGAGAGCGCTCACCGGCACGAAAGGATCGTCGCGCCGGAGGACGCGTCGCTGACCTGTCCGGCGTGTTGTTTGGCGGATCAGTTTCCACGTGACTTCTCGGAGCGAGGGCCCCCAGCGGCGCCTGAGCGCTGCTGATCTATTCTGGCGCATGCGCGCGAGTGAATGCCCAAAATGGGTCGGCGGTGGAGTGGGGTTTCAACGGCGCCTCCTCCTCCTGCGACGCGAATCAGCGAGGAAAGCGGGCAAACGCTGATCTTGGACAGTGGGGTGTCCTCCTGGCGCATTTCCTGCACAGAAACGTGCGCCAGACCGACATGGCCAGCCACCACCGGAGGGTTACCGATTACGATACCGCTAACGTGATACTGATGTCCTGCAGGAGAGAGAGTCATACCTACGGCGTTTCAGGACTCCACCGAAGGCGCAATCTCCCATGATCGCTCAGGTCCCTGTACTGCAAGACTGTTAGCCGACTGAAGAGTGATGCGCGCACAAGACGCGCGTCCGCCGAAGGGGCAACGCACGAGCAGTGCGGAATCTCTCAGGTACCAATACAGCGGGAGCGGCGCAATTCCCCGAATACGCGGGGCGCCGTTCTGTGTGCGTGTTGTACTGGAGAACAGAGATGACGTCGGCCGGAAACAGGCCTGGGGCCCGTTTCGCATTGGGTATTCTGATGCTCGCGGTGCTCGTGGCCGCACTGTGCTGGTGGCTTGCAATCGGCCCCCATCGGGCAATGCAGGCACCGAGTCCGCACGCCGTGGCGGTCTCGGCCGCGAAAGTGGCTGTGGCGGACGTGCCGATTTCCATCCGGGCGATCGGTGCCGCGCAGGCCTGGCAGGCCGTGGTCATCCGAACCCAGGTGAATGGGCGGCTGAAGGAGGTCGCGGTCCGGGAAGGCTCGCAGGTGAAGGCTGGCGACCTGATCGCGGCCATCGACCCGGCGCCCTACCTGGCACTGCTGACCCAGGCACAAGGTGCCTTCAGACGCGACCAGGCGCAGCTCGAGCTTGAGCGGTTGAACCTCAAGCGGGACGTGCAGCTCGCCGAGCAAGACTCCATTGCTGTCCAGGCCGTCGATGCACAGCGCGCCCTGGTCCTGGAACTGGAGGGCACCGTCCTCTTGGACAAGGGGGCCATTGATGCGGCCCAGGTGAACCTCAATTACTGCCGGATCACTTCGCCCGTCACGGGACGCGTTGGCGTCCGCCTCGTCGACGCCGGCAACCTGGTGGCCACCACCGACAGTGGGGGAATCATCACGATCAACCAACTCACCCCGATCGCGGTGACTTTCGCGCTCTCCGAGGAGGAGTTCCACCGCCTCTCGCAGGCCTCTGATGCATTTGCACACCCTCTGAGCACGCTTGCGCTCAGTCAGGATACCGGAGAGCCGCTGGGTACCGGGGAACTCGTCGTGGCCGACAACCACTTCGATGCTTCGACTGGAACGGTGCAGATGAAGGCCCGCTTTGCCAACGTGAACGGCAATCTTTGGCCTGGACAGTTCGTGAACGTGCAAGTCACGTTCGGCCTGCGGCGAGGCGTGATCACTGTGCCCAATTCCGCGGTCAATCACGGACCGCAGACGACGTTCGCCTACGTGATCGGTACCGACCACAAGGTAACGGTCAGCCCCATCACGGTGGAACTGGTGCAGGACTCGACGGCGGTGATTGCCTCGGGTCTTCGGCCGGGAGAAACGGTGGTGACCGATGGGCAGATGTCGTTGAAGCCCGGCAGCACCGTCATCGTTCGCAATCGGGATTCCCAAAGCGCCGCGTCGGCAAGCACCGCCAAGGCGGGCCAGGCCACCTCATGACGATCTCCGAGCCCTTCGTCCGCCGTCCGGTCGCGACCTGGCTGCTGGCCGGTGCACTGCTGGCGATCGGCATCGTGTGCTATCTGCGCCTGCCGGTGTCGGCGCTGCCGGAGGTTGACTTCCCCACGTTGCAGGTGAGCGCAACCCTGCCGGGGGCGAGCCCCGAGACCATGGCTTCCAACGTGGCAACCCCTCTCGAGCGGCAGTTCTCGCTGATTCCCGGGATCTCGGAGATGACCTCAGCCAGTAGCCTGGGGCTGACGCAAATCACCCTGCAGTTCGCGTTGTCCCGCAACATCGACGGTGCGGCCCAGGACGTGCAGGCGGCGATGAACGCCGCCGCCGGTCAGCTGCCGACGAACCTGCCATCCCCGCCGACGGTCCGCAAGGTCAATCCCGCCGATGTGCCAGTGCTGGTTTTGATGCTGACCTCCGACACATTGCCGCTGCGCACGCTGAGCGATTACGTCGACAGCCTGCTGGCCCAGCAGATCTCGCGCATCGAGGGGGTCGGCCAGGTCGACATCGGCGGTGCCGTCAAGCCCGCCGTGCGCATCCGCCTCGATCCGCGCAAGGCCGCTGAGCTCGGACTACAGCTCGATGCGGTGCGCACCCAGATCGCGGCCAATACCGTCAACGCGCCCAAGGGAACGCTCATCGGGCGGCAGCAAAGCTACACGGTCTACGCCAACGATCAGGTGTTCGAGACCGCGGCGTGGAATCAGATGATCGTTGGCTATCACAACGGCGCCCCGGTGCGCATCCGCGACCTGGGGAACGCGGTCGCGGACGTGGAGAACGATCAGGCCGGCGCCTGGACGTTTCCGGGACGCGCCAATGCGGACCCCAGCTATCACAGCAGCAAGGCGATCGAACTCGTCATATACAAGGAGCCCGGCGCCAACGTCATTCAGACGGTCGAGCGGGTGAAGGCGGCGCTGCCGCAGCTCGAGGCAAGCATGCCGCCCGCGGTTTCCCTGCATCTGGTGGCCGACCGCACGACAACCATCCGTGCATCCGTGAAGGACGTGCAGCTCACGCTCCTGACGACCATCGCCCTGGTGGTGGCAGTGATCTTTCTGTTCCTGCGCAACATGCGGGCCACCCTCATCCCCAGCGCCCTGCTGCCCTTGTCGCTGCTGACCGCAGCCGCGGTGATCCTGCCGCTGGGCTTCAGCCTCGACAATCTGTCGCTGATGTCACTATCGATTGCTGCGGGGTTCGTAGTGGACGATGCCATCGTGATGCTCGATGTGGTGTGGTGGCGTATCGAGCGCGGCGAGGCACCACTGCAGGCCGCCATCGCCGGCGCCCGCGATGTCAGCTTCACGATCGTCTCGATCTCGGTCTCGCTCATTGCGGTATTCAGCCCAGTGATGTTCATGGGCGGGGTGATCGGGCGCTTCATGCGCGAGTTCGCCATCACATTGAGCGCAGCGGTGATGATGTCGCTGGTGTTCTCGCTCACCCTCACACCCATGCTGTGCGGCCGCTTCCTCAAGCCGCCGCAACCGGCCACGGGAGGCTTCCTGCTCATGCTCGAACACGGCTTCAACGCCGTGGAACGCAGCTATGGGCGTGCACTGGACGGGGTGATGCGCCACATGCGCCTGGTCATGGCGATCTTCGCGGTGACCACGGCGCTGACCGTCGTGCTCTACGCGCTCATGCCGACCGGCTTTTTCCCGCAGCAGGACACGTCCTTTCTGGAGGGCGTGATCCAGACTTCCCAGGACGCCTCTTACGACAAGACCCGGGAGAAGGTCCAGGAAGTCGGACGCCTGATCGCGCAGGATCCGGACGTGGAGGAGGTGCACTTCACCATCGGTAACGGTGCCCTCAATCAGTCGAACTTCAACGCCGCCTTGAGGGTCCGCGGTGGTGGCCGCTCGGTCAGCGCGGATCGGGTGATCGCGCGGCTGCGTCCCAAGCTGGCGCGCATCGTCGGCGCGACCACGGTGCTGAAGTCCAAGCAGGACGTCAACATCGGCGCGCGCAATTCGAAGGCGCAGTACCAATACACCCTCTCGGACCCAGACCTCGATGAACTCAACAGCTGGGCGCCCCGGATGCTCGCCGCGCTGCAGCAGATGCCGCAGCTGCAGGATGTGAGTACCGACCAGGAGTCCAATGGCGCGGCGGTGCACTTGACGATCAACCGCGACGCGGCCGGCCGCTTTGGCATCTCCCCCTCCGACATCGACGCGGCAATCTACGATCAGATCGGCCAGCATCAGGTGGCGCAATACTTCACGCAGCTCAACGCCTACCACGTCATCGTCGAGGCACCTCCGGATCTGCAGATTTCAGCCGACCTGTTCAATTCCATCTACCTCAAGTCCCCGGTCACCGGCAGGCTGGTCCCGCTGTCGCAGCTGATCCGGGTCGACAGTAACGCACAGGGCAGCCTCATCATTTCCCACCAGGGCCAGCTGCCGGCGATCACCCTGTCCTTCAATCTGACGCCAGGGGCGGCACTCGGGGATGTGACTCAGGCAATAGAGGCAGTCCGCGCGCGCCTGGGCGCGCCGGAAAGCCTCAGCGGCTCATTTCAGGGAACGGCGCGCGCCTTTCAGCAATCGCTGGCGGATGAGCCGGTGCTCATCCTGACGGCGCTGCTGTCGGTGTATGTAATCCTTGGAGTGCTCTACGAGAGCTTCATCCACCCCCTGACCATTCTTTCCACGCTGCCTTCGGCCGGGCTCGGCGCGCTGCTGGCGCTGATCATTGCCGGCCAGGAGCTGAATGTCATCGGGATCATCGCGCTGATCCTGCTCATCGGCATCGTCAAGAAGAACGGCATCATGATCGTCGATGTCGCCCTGAAGCTTGAACGTGATCAGGGACTCAGTCCGCTTCAGGCCGCCGTGAAGGCCTCGCAGCAGCGTCTGCGGCCGATCCTGATGACCACCTTCTGCGCGTTCTTCGGCGGTATTCCGCTGATCGCGAGCAGCGGCGCCGGATCTGAATTCCGGCAGCCCCTGGGGATCGCGATTGTCGGGGGCCTGATCGTCTCCCAGGCCCTGACGCTGTTTACCACGCCGGTCATTTACGTCTATCTCGACGCGCTGCGCCGGCGGCTGCGAAGAGACACCCCGGCCGCGGTCGCGGCGGCGCAGACGTAATGACAACCGTCGCCCCTCATGGCGGTCCCAGCAACCCTGCCGGCGGTGGAGGTGATGTCAGGCTCCTGAGGAATGCGATCAGGTCCTGCTTCTGCGAGGCGGTCAGATGCGGTATCAGATCCAGGGTCTTCTCGCGCCGTCCGATCCAGTGACCCTGATCAGATCGCGGGGCTGCGGCATAGAAGTCCAGCACCTGCTGCAGCGTGGCGAAGCGGCCGTCATGCATATAGGGCGCCGTCAGGGCGACGTTGCGCAGGCTTGGGGTCTTGAAGGCCCCGAGCATCGAGTGCGGGGCGGGCAGGAATTGCAAGCGCTGCCGTGCCGCGGCTCCTGCAGAATCGCTGAAGGCACCCGCGGAATTGAAGGGATCGGCCTTCAGTTGCTCGATACCCCCACTGCGTCCCGGATCGAGGGCCGCTCCCGGCAGCAGCGGCAGACCGAGATTGTGAAACTGGCCGTCACTGAATGCCGGACCCGCATGACACAGCTCGCAGTGGGCGGCGCCCACGAACAGCTTCAGTCCGCGCTTGGCGGCGGGCGACAGAGCCTCCCGCGCCGCCTCGTCGCCGGACCTGAGGCCACTGACATAGCGATCGAAGGCGGAGTTCCCGCTCACGAGCCGCCGTTCGTAGGCCTCGATCGCCTTGCCGAGATTGCCGTACGCGCGATTGACCGCGGCGCGGTCCGCAGCCGCCATGTCCCTCCAGGCGGCGCTGACCGCGGAGTGCGGATCCGGGTCCGGGCGGGCGTGGGCCGGGAAGCGCCCCTCATCCAGGGGCGGCAACGGGCCGAAAACCGCCTGGTAGGCTGCGCGCAGCACCGGATCCGCGAATACCACATGCAGGACGTGCAGCCGATCGCTGCCCGCCTCGCGCGGATTCTCCAGAGGTCGCAGGGCCTGCGACCATTGCGAATCGCTGCGCCCGTCCCAGAAGAACCACTGCCCGAAGGCAATGTTGAGCAGGGAGGGCGTATTGCGCGTGCCGGTGCCGAGCGCCTTGGCCACCGGCAGGCCGTCGGTGAAGGCGCGCGCGGGCTGGTGGCAGGTGACGCAGCCCACCTGCCCATTGGCCGACAGGCGTGCATCGTAGAACAGAGCCTGGCCGAGACGCGCTGCAGCCGCAAGGTCCGCGACGGCATTCGTGGGGTCCGGCGCCGGGCGGCCCAGGGGCGAGTGGCGGTAGATCGCGGCCAGTTCCTCCGCCGTATAGCGCATTCGCTCGTCCGGGCAGGGGGCCTCGGAGACGGTGACGGCGGACTGCGCGATGCAAGCGACCAGCGCGAGGGCCAGGAGCCCGGCAACCCGCAGACCGGCACGCATGTCAGCGGCCGCAGCACTGCAGCGGGACGTCGGCAGTTGCGCGGCGCGTCCCTTCGCGCACCCGCACCCGCATCGTCCAGGGCCCCTGCATGTGGAACATCATGCCTTTCACGATGAAACGTCCTTGATGCTTCTCAACCGTCGGCGAGCTCTGCATGCCATGCATGAATTCGTGTCCGCCGTGCATCATCCCGACGGAGACCTGGATGCTCACGTCGCTGAGCGGCCGTACCGCAGCGTGGCCATCGTAGACCGCCAGCTGCAGCGTGAAGTACGTCGCCATGGGAATGGGATTCGGCACTGCGACCACATCGATCCGATAGTGGTGATCGGTCGTGAATGCGCTTATGGTCGGCTCCGCAGTGGCCTTGCCACGCGCCGGCGTGACAGCAGCCACGACCCCACACAGCACAAGCAGCAGCGCAAGCTGGGTACGCATGTCGGGTCTCTCCTGTGTCAGCCCGTCCCGTCCGGGTGCGCCGCGCACTGCGCGGCCTCCTGGTCCAGCACCGCCACCTGCGGCGTGGACACCACATCCGCCAGGACCCGCCAGGGATCCTGGCCGGTGCAGGCGCTGTGCCGTTCCACGTAACGACGGACCCGGTCCCGTGCCGCGGTATAGCCCAGCGTGTAGGCGCCCTCGTCATCGAGAAATCGCAGCAGGGCCTGCGGACTGCCGATGAGTGCCGAATCCTCCAGTTCTGCCGCCGCCACGGCGGACGGCAGCCGTCCATCGCGGTAAGCGGCGAGTATGGGCACGGCGGCGACGGACAGATCCGCCACCAGGGCATTGACCTGTTCGTAGCGCTGCGCCAGCGCCGGATCGATGCCGGCGAGCGGAAACAGCACCTGGCGGTCGAATGCGACACGCTCGGCGAGCGGGAATGCCAGATCGATGCCGAAATTCGCGGCACCTTCACGCAGGACGGAAGCCGGCGAGTGCAGCAGTGCGATCGTATCCTCCACCGCCAGTCCCCTGGAGCCTGCTTTTTGCTCCAGCATCAGGAACTGCGCATGATGCCCGGGATAGGCCTCATGACAGGCCACATCGAGGGCCTGCCCGACGAGCGCCACTGCTTGGGTATTGATCTGCAGTGTGCTGCGGCCGCCGCCGCGGTAGCGCTGCCAGGCGGCCGGCACGCTGTCGGTCCATTCGACATCCAGCCGCTCGCCGGCCGGAAGATCCCAATGGCGCAGCGTGCGCTCGCGGCATCCCTGCAGGGCGCGCTCGAACACCGCTCTGCGACGTTCCGGCGCTATCACGAAGCGGACCTGAAAAGTCGCGAGCCGCTCGGCTATGGCGCCGGTACCGGGCAGCAAAGCATCGAGCGCGCGCAACGTGCGCCGCGTCGTGCGTGGGTCGACCGCGGGCACGCTCATGGCATAGACCGCGGAGGCTTCCCGCGCGAAGCTCAGATGCGGCTGCAGCAGGCCATCAATGAGGGAGGCGAGACTGCTCGCCTGTCCCAGCAGGCGTTCGCCACGCTCGCTGGCTGCTGCCTGCTGCTCCCGACCGATGTCCGCCTGCAGGACGTGCGCCGCCTCGGACAATTGCGCAAGCGTCTGCGGCGGCGCGGTTGGGGCGGGTGCCAGAGCCGGGGGTCCGAAGTAGGAATCGACCTCGACCTCGTGACCCGGAACCTGCCCCAACTGCAGGGCCAGTGACACGAAGGATCGGCCAAGGCGCGCGACGGGATCTGATGCATCCGTGGTTTCCGCCGTGGCATTGCAGGCGATGATCATGGCAGCCGCCGCACCGTAGAACCGCAGCCGGCCGAACTGGCAGCGCATTGGGTCCTACTCCACCCGCAGCGCCTGAATCGGATCGAGCAGCGAGGCCCGGCGCGCGGGATAGCCGCCGAACACCAGGCCCACGAGGGCCGCGATTCCAAACGCGAGCGCCATCACGCTCAGCGATACTGTCGTCGGCCAGCCGAGCGTCCAGCCCACCAGTCGCGCGGAGATCAGCCCGAGCAGCAGCCCGATCACGCCGCCGATGGCGCTGAGCATCACCGCCTCCACGAGGAACTGCAGCGCGATGTCCAGGCCCCGTGCACCGGTCGCCATGCGCAGGCCGATCTCACGCGTGCGCTCATTGACCGACACCAGCATGATGTTCATGATGCCGATGCCGCCGATCACCAGCGAAACCCCCGCGATGGCCGCGAGCAACGCGGTCATGGTGCCGCTGGCATGGTCCAGGGTGTTGGTCATCGAGTCCAGGGTCACCTCATCGAGTCGCGGCATGTTGGCCAGGGCAAAAGCGGCGGCGGGGGTATAGAGGCCCTTGGTGATGGCCTGCGCGGCCTGCGTCTGCACCGTGAAATCGTCCGGGGTACCTCCGGCATTGCCGGCCGCGGCCATGTACGTCGTGGCATCGGTGACCTTGATGCCGTGGCGCTGCCGCAGCAGCATCTTGACCTGATCGGCGATGCGCGAAGCGTCACCGGCGCGCTTGGCCGCCACCGTGATGCCGTCCAGGTGCTTGATCTGCAGGCTGTTCTGCAGTGTGGTCCAGGGAATGAACAGCTCCTTGGTCTGCTCTTCGCCGCTGCCGGTGGTGACGCCGATCACGGTGTAGGCGGCGCCGCGCAATGTCACCGCGCTGCCGACGGGATTGGTGCCGTTGGCGAACAGCTTCTGCGCCAGCGCCTGGCCGAGCACGGCGACGCTCGCTGCGGACTGCACTTCCTGGGGCGTGAACATGCGTCCCGGCTTGAACTCCCAGGCATACATGTCCGCAAATGCCGCGTCGACGCCATGCACCGGTGTGAATTCCCGCGTGTCGCCGACGCCGACGAAGGTGCGTGTGTCCACCTGCGGCGAGAGGTTGATGATGCCGATGATGTTGTCGCGAATGGCATTGGCGTCCGCGGGAACCAGCGTCGTTGCGGCCCCGAGCCCGGTGGCGATGCCGACGCTCTCGCCGCCGCGGGTGTAGTTACCGGCCTTGACGAACACCAGATTGGTACCCGCACTCTGCACGTTGTTCTGCACCGCGGCGCGCGCGCCACCGCCGAGAGCAACCATGGTGAGCACCGCCGCGACCCCGATGATGATTCCCAGCATGGTGAGCGCGGTGCGCAGGCGGTTGCGGTTCAGCGAGCGCAGCGCCAGGCTGATGTTGGTGGGCAGCAGGGCTATCATGGACGGCCTCCAGCAAAAGATTCGGTCGTAGGGTCATAAGTGACGGGGTCTACTCGGCACGCAGCGCGATGACTGGATCGAGAATGGCTGCCCGGCGCGCAGGTCCGTAGCCGAATAGCACGCCCGTAATAGCTGCCATCAGCAGTGCGAGCGCCAGCATCGTGGGCGAGATCGCGGTGGCCCAGTGGAGCGTATGGCTCACGGTCGTGAGGCCGGCGGCGCCGATCAGTACGCCCAGCAGACCGCCGAGCGCCGCCAGCAGGATGGCCTCCGTCAGGAACTGGAGCAGCACGTCCCGGGTGCGCGCGCCTACGGCCATGCGCAGGCCGATCTCCCGGGTGCGTGCGGTGACCGACACCAGCATGATGTTCATGATGCCGATGCCGCCCACCAGCAGCGATACCGCAGCGCCCCCCGCCAGCAGCAGGCTGAAGGTGCGGCCGGACTTGCGCAGGCTGCGCGCCATCTGCTCGTAGGATGTCTGGTCCAGATTGAAGATGTTGGAGCGCACCGAACGCACCATGCCCGGGCTCATCCCAAGGCCCCTCATGGCTGCGGCAGACTGGGTCTGCACCCGGAAGTCGTCGAAGGTGTCGGCCGGCAGGCCGTGCAGGTGGCGCAGCCGGGCGGTGATCTGCGCCGCCAGGGGTGACATCAGATCCACCGCGCTGGCGCGCACCACGACCGAGTCATAGTCGGACCGTCCCAGCAAGGTCCGGGCCTGAGGCAGGTCCGTATATACCTGGGGAATGATGCCGTGCGCGTCCTGCGCCGCTCCCGTGAATGTGCCCACGATCTCCACGGCATGGCCCTTGAACTTCAGCATCTGCCCGACCGGCACTGCCGCCGCGGGCCACAGCCGCGCCGCCGCGCCGTCGGACAACAGCGCAACCGCAGCGCCCGCGCTGTGCTCGGCGGGGGTGATCCAGCGGCCGCTGACCAGCTTCCAGCCCTGCATCTCCGGCCACGCGGTCTGGAATCCGGTGAGATGCACCACATTCATCAGTGTGCCTGCGTCCTCCGCGAGGCTGACGTTGCCATCCATGGAGGCAGCCACGGCGGTCACGTCGCGGAGATCGTTCAACATCGCAAGTTCGGGGTCCCCGAGCGGGGTCGCCGGTGTGTGGAAGCGGTTCTTCCTCACCACCGACCGGGCCGCCTGGACGTTGGGGTTGTTGCCGTTGATATCCGACGCAGTGGCGCCATCGCCGATGGCCAGGGCGCCGCCGCCCTGGCCGACTTCGCCGCCGCTACCGTCCTCCTGACCGCTGCTGGAGGCCCCCGCCGGCGTGAAATTGCCTGAGCGGATGGTGATCAGCGTGGGGCCGGCGCTTTGCAGCTGGGCCTCGATCTTGCGGTGCGCGCCCAGCCCCAGGCCGGAGACGATCACCACCATCGCCACTCCGACGCTCATGCCGACCAGAGTCAGGGATGCCTGCAGACGATTGCGCATCAGCGACCTGACCGAGCCCGGGAGATTGACGCTCACGGGTGAGCGCCCGCATGCGAGGCGTGTGGTGCGTGCGGCGGATGGAGGAACGTGTCGTACGGGGTGGCGCTGGTCGCCGTCATCAAGTGGTAGGTGAACCCGATGCGCACCAAGTCGGTGGGATCCTTGAGGTGCGCGGTGCCGGTCCAGTAGTTGCCATCCTTGCTGATGTGCATATCGACCGGTTCTACCCGCTTGTCCGCATGACCGATCTCGGCCACGAGGTCGGTGACCTCGGAAGCGGCCAGTGGCCGGCGATGTGCGTCGCCCAGCCACACCTGCAGTTCCTGACCGCCCTGAGCGACCACGACCTCGTAGTGCAGTTCGTCATGGAACTCAAGCACCACTCCTCCGTGTTGAGGGGCATCGAAGTGCGCGGCATGCTCGTCGTGCCCTTCATGTGCCAGTGCCGTATCTGCCCCCAGGGCCAGCAGTGATATCGCGAGCGCCAGGCAGGATTTGCTATTCATGATGCAATGCCTCGATGGGGTCCAGGCCGGCGGCGCGCTGCGCCGGGTAAACGCCGAAAATGATTCCCAGCACCGCGGCCACGACAATGGCAAGCACGCTGGAGAGCAGCGAGATGTCGATGGAATATTGGAAGAACTTCTGCAGACTGCCGGATGCCAGCGCCCCGGCCGCCGTGCCCACCAGGCCGCCGATGACCGACAGCAGGACGGCCTCCGCCACGAACTGGGAAATGACATCGGTGCGGCGTGCGCCCAGGGCCATGCGCAGGCCGATCTCGCGCGTGCGTTCGGTCACCGACAGCAGCAGGATGTTCATGATGCCGATGCCGCCCACCAGCAGGGATACGGCGGCCACGCCCGCCAGCAGACTCAGCATGGTGTTGTTGGCACGCTTCAGGGAGTCGGCGATGCGTCCAATGGTGACCCGATCGACGCCCTCCATGTTGCCACCCAATACGCGCGCCAGTGTCGGCGGCAGGCCATGTCCGATCGCCAGCTGGGCTTCGGTGCGCACCGTGAAGTCATCCGGCATGCGGCTGCTGATCTTGTGGCGGGCCCGCAGCAGGTCCACGATCTCGCGCGAGATCAGACTGGTCTCTCCCACCGAATAGGTGGTCACCGTGATGGTGTTCAGTTTGCCGAGATCCAGCAGCTTCTGGACGGTGGTGACCGGCAGGTAGAAGGCATCGAATTCATGGTCGCCCGGGGTGGGCTGCGCTGCCCAGCTACGGCTGCTCACCATCCCGACGACCTTGAATTTCTGATTCCACAGCACAACCGTGTGACCCACAGGGTTAACGTCGTGGCCGAACAGGTGGTCGCTCGCCACTCGACCCAGCACTATCACCTGGCGCGCGGCCTTCACGTCATCGGGGGTGAAGAATGCCCCATACGGAAATACCCACCCGGTCCTTATCAGCGGCAGCGTATCGTCGGTGCCGCGCATGTAGGTGAACCAGGTATCGCCGTTATCCACCTTCAACCGCTGGTCCTCCTGAATGCTGGAAGCCACGTACTGCACGCCCGACATGGCGCGGATGGCCTCGGCGTCCTTGCGCGTCAGGGTTGCGGCCGCACCGAGCCCAGCCATGGAATCACCCAGCCGCTGCGCCGCCGTCGGATGATCGTGCACGGCGAACGGGTCATCCTCCTCATGCACCTTGAGCAGGCCGCCGCCGGCGCCCCAGGCGAGATCCAGGCGCTGCATCCGCGGCGGCGGGCGCTCGAAATCCCGATCGGAGGTTGGCAGCATCCCGTCCCAGGATTGCGTCGGCGGGCGGTTCAGCTGCAGTTGCTGCGGCAGCAGCGCGCCGTTGTGATCGGTGGCATCCTCGCCTGATTTCGCGCCCGTGGGTACGCCGTTGAGCTCGCCACCGCCTTCGTGCGTTCCCACATTGCCGCCGCCCTGCAGATAGTTCCCCGCCGTCACCACGATGACGTTGGCGCCGGCCGCCCGCAGCTGGTCATCGATGGCCTGCTGCGCGCCGCGTCCCAGCGCTACACTGGTCACGAGCGCACCAACTCCGACCCCCATGCCGATGATGGCCAGGGCCGTCTGCAGGCGGTTCCGCTTCAACGCACCCAGGGCCATTGGCAGGCATTGCTGGACCGGGATCATGGTCAGGACCCGTTCGCTACACTGCGCAGTTCGACGGTTTCATGAGCGGTGTGCAGCGGCGTATTGGGCTTGTCGCTGACGATCTGCCCGTCCCTGATCGACACCGTGCGGGTCCCATAGCGTGCCACGTCCATGTCGTGCGTGATCAGCACCACGGTGATGCTGCTTCGCTCGCGCAGTTGCTGCAGCAACGTCATGACCTCGATGCTGGTCTTCGTGTCGAGATTGCCGGTGGGCTCGTCCGCCAGAATCAGGCTCGGTTCGTTCACCAAGGCGCGTGCGATCGCCACGCGCTGCTGCTGCCCTCCGGACAACTGGCTGGGATGATGGTCCGCCCGCTGTGCCAACCCCATGGCGTCGAGCGCAGCCATCGCACGGCGGTGCCGGTCCGCGACCGATACGGTCGGATGACTGTAGAGCATGGGCACCTCGACGTTTTCCAGCGCCGTGGTGCGCGGCAGAAGGTTGAAGCCCTGAAAGACGAAACCGATCTGCTTGTTGCGTATCGTCGCCAGCTCGTCGCGTGGCAACGCCGAAACGTCGCGGCGATTGAACAGGAACTGCCCGCCGGTGGGCCGATCCAGGCAGCCCAGGATGTGCATCATCGTCGACTTTCCCGAGCCCGACGGTCCGATGATGGTCACGAACTCGCCCTGCTCGATGTCCAACGAAACATCCTGCAGGGCGCGCACCGTATTGTCACCCAGCTGATAGGTCTTCGACAGGTTGCGAAGTGATATGACAGACATGGGGATCTCCTTCAGTTGAGCCCGGCGAAGTTGTACAGCGTGGTCGCCACGGACTTCTCCGCGCCGGCATAGCCGTATGTTTTGCCAGACCCTTCGATCACATAGAACTCGTTGGCGGCGTGCGCGCCGCCACCGGATCCCACCGCTCCATTGCCGATCGGAAGACTGATCGGATCACCCGAGAACAGATAAGCCGGCCAGTAACCGCCCATGATACTGGCCTCACCCTCCACCGGCGGTGAGCGGCGTGCCGAACCGAATGCCTCCAGCGTGCGGTCGCCCGCCTTGGCGATCTCGGTGTCATGGCGCTGTTTGGCCCAAGGCACATCGCCGACCACGTGGATCTGAACATCCTTGTAGCCCTCCTTGTCCAGGTAGGCGCGCAGCTTCTTGACGATGTCCGGGCCGGTCATGTTCGGCACGTAGCGGATGTTGTGCTTGGAGGTGATGGTGTTGGGCAGGATGGCGCCGGAGCCGCCGGGGAACATGTTGCCGCTCCAGATCCCATCGAGGTTGAAGGAGGTGCCGTGACGCTGCATGGTCACGATGT
>DATJTJ010000074.1:0-5012 GCA_035503515.1 Steroidobacteraceae bacterium | reverse complement strand
CTCGGCCCGGCCCTCCGGAGTGAGGTTCATGAGGCGCACCGTCTGCTCACCCAATGGCCTGGGCAACTGCTGATCGAGGGGAGCCGACTGGTAGTACTGCTCGTCGAAGTCTGCCGGCAGAAACGGAAACCTGTGATCGAGCCACGCTTGGTCGTAGGTTCCCGCAAATGCCCGACGGGGGTCCCAATGTCTGCCAACCGGTCCGAACGACATAGGTCTGTAGCTGCCGTCCGGCTGTATCACTGGCTGCCCTGGTTCCTCCGTGTTGGGGAGCGGGGAACCCTCCAGCCACTGCGATATCAGATGCTTGTGGAAGCCTCGCCCTGACGGGTTTGCCATGTAGGCGGCGTGCTGCGCTGGATCCTCGTGACGCAGATCCGTTCCGCCGAAGGCGTGATCGTAAGTGATCGGCAGGGACAGGAATGGCTCCGGATCAGTCGCACGAACCCCTCCATGGGTAAACCAGAATCGATTCCCGATCACACTCAACGACTTTGACCAGTTGCCCACTTGCAGGCCGACAGTTACCCGAGTGACCGGCCGTCCGCCCGGCGCATAGGCACTGCCGTTAAGGAGAATGTCGCAGCGCAGTTTGCGCGGCGCCAGGTCCACTTCATATCTTGGTGCAGACAGCCCAGCCTCGCCAAAGAAGACATCGCCCATCACAAGCGGTGCCTGCTCAACATCGAGCTGTAACCGCTCGCCAGGAACCCGCGGCATATGGAAGGTACCTTTGACCACGACGACCAGTAGCTCGCGGCCGGAAGGCTCCATACCCATCGTATAGCCCGCGACCATGCGGGTTGCATTGACGAGTTCCATGGCAATCTTCAGTTGATCTGCACTGCGCCGCCCTTAATGCGTACAACGCCGGATGAACGATTTGATATGTACGCGCCATCGATCAGCACTTTGCCGGCGGCAGTGAGCGTAATGCTCGCCCTGCCACACCGAAGCACGAGTAGCTCTTTGGCACTGATGACCAGCCGTTCGCCATCGGCGTGCACCTCTACCTCGGCCGGCTTGTTGGAGATCGGCCAACTGCGTTCCGATCGCAACAAGCCTACGATTAGAGGGCGGCGCGGGTCCCCGTTCTCGAACAGCAGCACAACCTGGCGGCCGATGTGACTACCGTGGACATCGACGGTGGTTGCCGCGGGCAGCGCGGCGGAGCCTGGCTGTCCGGGGTACAGAACAAGGGGCACCCGCCCATCTTCCCTGAAGCCGATCAGAGCACCGATCAGAACGGAGTTGATTGACCTGGGTGAATCTGCCTGCTCTTCGCTCGTATCGATTTCAATGGAATTCATTCACGCCTACTCCGCTAATTCTGTAGGATCTTGGAGCCCTTCATCACGATGTCACCGTCGGCCTTGACGTTAATCTTGCCGCTGCCCTGGATCGTGATGTCCTTGCCCTTGATGGTGATCGTGCCGTCCTTCTTCATCGAGATGCTGGCATCCCCGGTGCTGAAGGTGATCGAGTCACCGGCGGTCACCGCCAGGTTCTTGGCGACGGCCAGTGAGTCGTCCTTGCCGATGCTCGCAGTCCTGCCACCCGCCACGGACCAGGACTCGTCCGCGCCCACGGTCATCGACAGGTTGCCGCCGATGTTCACCGTCTGATCACTGCCAACCGTCACCGACCGGTTCGCGGCGACGGTGTCCGTCTGGTCCGCGCCCACCGTCGTCGACTGCGCGGCGCCCACGGTGATGGTCTGCGCCGCGCCGATGTTGATCTCCTGCGCGGCCCCGACGTTGATCGTCTCGTTGACCCCCACGTTGTGGGTGCGCTGCAGGGCGACCGTGGCGCTCTCGCTGGCGCCGACGGTGATGGCGCGGTTGGCGCCGATGTCGATGGTTTCGTTGGCGCCGACCGACTCCTTGCGGTTGGCGCCGATGGTGATGGTCTCGTTGACGCCCACCTTCTCGGTGCGGTTGTTGCCGATGGTGATGGTCTCGTCGTGCCCCACGGTCTCGGTGCGGTCGTGGCCGATCGACTGGGATTCGTCGTGCTCGACCTCGATGGACTGGTCCTTCTCGGCATGGATGTGCAGCAGTTCGGAGCCCTTGAGGTCCTCGAAGCGGATCTCGTTGAAATTGGCCTCCCCGCCGCCCTTGCTGCTGCGGCTCTTGATGCCACTCTGGGTGGCATTGGCCGGCAGGCCGTAGGGCGGCATCGAGTCCCCGTTGTAGACCCGCCCGGTGATGATCGGCTGATCCGGGTCGCCCTCGAGGAAGCTGACGATCACCTCCTGGCCGATCCGCGGGATGTGGATGCCGCCCCAGGCCTTGCCGGCCCACAGCTGCGCCACGCGCACCCAGCAGGAGCTGTTCTCGTCCTGCTTGCCGTACCGGTCCCAGTGGAACTGGACCTTCACGCGCGCGTACTTGTCGGTGTAGATCTCCTCGCCGGACTTGCCGACCACCATGGCGGTCTGGGCGCCCTGCACGGTGGGCTTGGGCGTGCGGCGCGCCGGGCGGAAATGGGTGCTGGCATCGACCGCGCCGATCGACACCGAGAACACCTCGTCCTGCGATTCGCCGCCCGACTCGAACACATCGCCGGCCAGGTTGTAGTGGGCCTGGGTGATGATGTAGGCGATGTTGAGGTCCTCACGCGGGAACTTCTCCAGGGTGAACTGGGCGCCGGTGGCGAGCCCCGCCGCGTTGCCATGGCCGTGGGCCACCATGTAGGTCGACTGCAGCTCCTCGATGCGCACGGTGGCCGTGACTTCGGACTGCTTGGGCGTCATGGCGCTCAGTTCGGCCGGGTAGTCGAATATCTCGTACGAGGACTGCTCGTGCTTGCGGGTGATGGTGCCGCTGCCGGCCAGCGACAGCCGGGGCTTCTCGAAATCGAAGTCGGTGGTCGCGTAGGAGCCCGGCATCACCGACTTGGTGTAGGCCCAGCTCTCGAGGTGATCGCGCTCCCGGAGCGTGTCCTTGCCGCCCGCGGCGTAGTAGGGAACCTTCTCGTATTTCGGGATCGGCTTGTGCTTCTTGGGATCATCGATCAGCACCAGCGTGTGCTTGGATTCCTCGTGTTCGAAGAAGTAGTAGATGCCTTCCTGTTCGAGCAGCCGGCTGAGGAAATTGAAGTCCGTCTCGCGGTACTGGACGCAGTACTCCCAGGGCTCATAGGTGCCCGAGAGCCGCAGCTCATAGTCCGTGAACTTGTAGGCGGTGACCACGTCCTCGAAGATCTGCGGGACGGTGCGTCCCTGGAAGATCCGGCAGTCGGCGGTGCGGGTCAGGAGCCAGTACCAGGGATGGACGCTGATCCGGTACTGGTAGTACTGCTGCAGCCAGCCGCTTTGCGAGAACTCCCCCACGACGCCATGGAAATAGCGGGTGCCCCCCTGCGGCAGGGTCATGGCGACCGTGACCTCCTTGCCCAGCAGGGCATCGGCGTCGATGTCGCCCTTCTCGCTGATGAGGTCGATGTCCCACTGGAACGGCTGGCTCAGGGCCTCCGTGCCGGTCATCCGGTGCAGCAGCAGCACGTCCTTGCCGAGCGGCGAGGTGAACTGGAAGATCCGGGAGGCCTGGTCCGCTGGCATTCGCAGCTCACTCGTAGGCGTACGCGAACTCGCTGTCCGCGACGCCGACGCTGATCCTGCGGGTCGGTTCCCCGGAGGCGATGCGGCCCAGCAGCTCGCGGCTGATGGCCGGCAGCAGCGTGTTGGTCACGATGGCGTCGATCATGCGGCCGCCGCTTTCCGGCTCGGTGCAGCGCGCCGCGATCAGCTTCACGGCCTCGTCCGAATACGACAGCTGGGCATCGTGGTTGCGGGCGATGCGCGCCACGATGCGGTCCAGCTGCAGGCGGATGATCCGGCCCAGCACCGCATCGCTCAAGGGATAGTACGGAATGGTCACGATGCGCCCGAGCAGCGCGGGCGGGAAGGTCTTCAGCAGCGGCGCCCGCAGCGCCTTGGCGATGCCCTCGGCGTCGGGCATCAGTTCCGGATCCTTGCACAGGTTCATGATCAGGTCGGTGCCGACGTTGGTGGTGAGGATGATGAGCGTGTTCTTGAAGTCGATGAGCCGCCCCTCACCATCCTCCATCATGCCCTTGTCGAAGACCTGGAAGAAGATCTCGTGCACGTCCGGATGGGCCTTCTCCACCTCATCGAGCAGCACCACGCTGTAGGGCCGGCGGCGCACGGCCTCGGTGAGCACCCCGCCCTCCCCGTAGCCCACGTAGCCCGGGGGCGCGCCCTTGAGCGTCGAGACGGTGTGGGCCTCCTGGAACTCGCTCATGTTGATGGTGATGAGGTTCTGCTCCCCGCCGTACAGCGCCTCGGCCAGGGTCAGCGCCGTCTCGGTCTTGCCGACCCCCGAGGGCCCCGCGAGCATGAACACGCCGATGGGTTTGTTCGGATTCTCCAGTCCCGCCCGGGCGGTCTGGATGCGCCGCGTGATCATCTCCAGCGCATGTTCCTGGCCGACGACGCGCTGGCCGAGGGTCGCGGCGAGGTTCAGCACCGTGGCCACCTCGTCCTTCACCATCCGGCCCACCGGGATGCCGGTCCAGTCCGCGACCACTGAGCCCACCGCCTGCTCATCGACGCTCGGCAGCACCAGCGGCCGGTCGCCCTGCACGCCGTCCAGTTCGGACTGCAGCGATCTGAGCTTGGCCAGGGTTTCCTGCTGTTCGGCGGGCGAGAGCAACGGGGCCGGCGCGGTGTGCGGCGACGCCTCGGTCCCCTCGCTCCTGGCCGTGGACTCGCGCAGCCTGGCGCGCAGCGCCAGGATCTCGTCCACCAGCTGCTTCTCGCGCGCCCAGGCCTCACGCAGTCCCGTCAGGCGCGTGTTCTCCTGCTCGAGCGCGGCGGCCACGGCCCGGGCCCGCTCGGTCGTGTCGATGCCGATGGCCGCCTCGCGACCGATGATGCCCTGTTCGGTGGTCAGCGCCTCGATGCGCCGCTGGCAGTCCTCGACTTCCGCGGGCGTCGCATGGTGACTGACGGCGACCCGGGCGCAGGAGGTGTCGAGCAGACTCACGGC
>DATJTJ010000073.1:0-96227 GCA_035503515.1 Steroidobacteraceae bacterium | reverse complement strand
TGGTGAAATTGGTCTTGGTCCGGAGATTGCCGGAATTGACGCAGAGGCTGAGAGTCGAATCCCAGCTGTAACCGCTGCTGCACTGAATCGAAGGCGTGGTGCGCGTGGGCGAAGTCCAGCACGCGCCGTTGGGGTTGCTGGCATCCCCCGCGTTTGAGTACGTGCCGGAGGTGCATTTCGTACAGATGTCGGTGCCGCTGTTCGGACCGCCGTTGATGGTCACCAGCGAATAGCCGCTGCTGCCGCATCCGGTGTCCGTCGTGACCGTGGTGGTGGTCGTGTTCTGGCACAGGGCGTTGGTGTAGACGGTCGTGGTCGAGGTGGCCGTCGTGACGCCGCCGGTCGTGGAGCTCGTCGGGCCGATGGTCGGGCATACGCCGCAGGTGCCGCTGATCGGATCCAGGGAGCCCGTGGAGCAGGTGGCGCCGAGGGTCGCCGGATAGTAGGGGAGCGTCGTGTTGTTGGGATTGGTCCCGTAGGCATTGTTGAGCGCCGGCCAGGAAATCGCGCCGGCCCCGCGCAGGCCGATTCGGCCCGGCTGGAAGCCCCAGCCCGAACCGGTGTTGTCGCCCTGGTTCAGGAAGTTGCCGTACTCGTCGATGCCCAGACCCAGGTAACCGCCCGTCAATCCGTCGTAGGTCACGCCGGTGCCGCTCCCGGGGCCGTTGGTGTCCGAGCAGGAGAAGGCCAGGCTACCGCCGGTGGCGCCGATGGCGGGCACGTTGGCGGCGCCCGACGGATAGATTGCCGTCGGATTGCAGCTGCTGGGCCTAATGGCCCCCGAAACGGGTACGCAGCCGTCCATCAGGTAGAAGCTGATGCCGTCCGCCCCGGTGCCACCGTAGGTCACGGTCTTGAAGGTGACCTGGATGCCCGAGGAGGTCGAATAGGCGTTGGTCGACACGATGGCGCCGCGCTCCTGATTGCCGTACGGCCTGCCGTTGGTGAAGCGCAATGCGCCCTGGCCGTCAGGATCGGCCTGCTGCAGCGTCGGTGAGGTCGGAGCGGTGCTGCCGCCCAGATAGCCGTTCTGGCCGCCCACCAGGTACTGGTCATGGTCCTGCGCGTTGACATAGTAGGAACTGAGGACCTGGGTGCAGGCGGGAATGGAATCCGCGGGCGAGGTGAGGCTGGTGCGGGTGCCGGCCGTGAGGCAGGCGCCGTTGAAGAACAGCCAGTTGCCCACGCCTCCGGCATCGGTGGAACAGCTCGGCACGCCGGTGGTACTGGCGGAGTCATTGCTGTTGCTGCTGCAGGTATGCGTGAAGTCCTCCTGCAGCAGCGTCTGCCCGGAGGCCGCCGGTGCGTGGGCCACGCCCAATGCCAGTAGCAGCATCGCCGCCAGCAGCGACAGGGTCTGTGTTGCCAGAATCGGTTTGAGTTTGCGCATCATGGTTGATCCAGAGGTTTAACGCCTGAGCCGATTTCGTACATGCTCTCGACGACTGCGACTGAAAGGGGACTGCCGCCATACCCGACGGCGTCGACCCGGTAAACACTGCCGCCGGCATCCGCGGCGGGACCGACGTACTGGATATAGAAGGCCGGTGCCTTGTAGTAGGAGTTCTCGTAGCTGCCGTTCACCGCGGTCAGGGACATCGCCCATGTGGAAGGCAGTGTGTAGGTGTAGCCGAGCGCGTTGCCGTTGCCGTCCGTCCAGGGCAGCGTGGCCGGATAGGGCGTAGTCGGGTCCGTATGATTGTTGAGGGCATTGCTGCAGACGGAGACCGTGTTGTAGGTGGTGTTGTTGGCATTGCCGGTCGCGCTGCAGGTCACCGCCGTCATCGAGATGTTATTCGAGGCGATCAGCCACTCCGCGTACTGTTCGGCGACCGTGGCGGCATGCAGGGCACGCTGTTTCTCGCGCACGTTGCCGGCGATCTTCTCCGCCAGGCCCATGCTGCGGAACATGGCCAGTGCCAGAATGGTGATTACCAGCAGCAGCAGCAGGCTGGAGATCAGCACGATGCCGTGCTGGCGGCCGCGGGACACTCGAATGCTCATGTGACGTCAAACCCTCCGCGACTCATGATGGGTATGACTCGTGTGAACGTCGTCGTACTGTTCGGCGCGCTGGCGGACATCATCTGGCCGCCCGTGGCGCCGGGCTGCGGCAACAGGAAGGTCAAGGTCACCTTGACGGCGGTGACGTTCTGCCAGGCCCCGGCTGCCGTCACCTGGGCAGCGTTCAGATACTGGACCACGCTGAAATCATTCAGCGCCGCGCCGGCGTTCGTCCCGACTCCGTACAGCACGGACATGTTGGTGACGTTGGGCACCAGGTTGAGCGTATAGACCGTGCCGCTCGGCGCGCCGTTGGTGTCACTGCGGGCCTGGCACTGCAGCCAGTAGGTGCCCCCCACGTTCGCCACCTGGAACAGGTTCGTGTACCAGAGATTGGCCACGCCCGCGCTGTTGCTCTGCCCGGCACAGTTGATGACGGATGCCGTGGTGTCGGGCGCGGGGGTCAGGAAGCGCACCGCGAAGGTATCCCCGGGCGCCGAGCCGCTGTAGGTACCGCCCACCACCTGCGACAGCGCCAGGGTGACGCCGCTCAAGGTCTCGGAGCTGAACATGCTCAACTGCTGCGTTATGGGGTACGGAAAATAGCCGGCCTTCTGCACCATGTTGGTGATCAGCGTCATGGCGATGCGCTCGTTGTCCTGAAGCTGTTCCAGGCCGCTTTGGGTGCTGGTATTGCGGCGGGTGCCCATCACCAGGGTCACGAGGCCGCCGAGCAGGAACAGCGCGATCAGGACGGCGATCGTCAGCTCGATCAGGCTGAAGCCGCGCTGCCGGCGCGGATGGCATCGGGAGATGAAGTTGCGCGGCATCGCTACGGCTCCACGTACAGGGTGTACTGCGGCTGGTTCAGGGCCCCGGATGTGGAGCTCGCCGCAGCCGTGGTGTTGTTGGTGCTGGTCACGTTTTCCTGCCAGCTGATCTGAATGGTGCAGGCCACGGGCGTGACGCCCTGAGTGCAGGTGATGGTGGTCTGCGAGGCCGGCACCACTTGCCCGAGCGCGCTGGCCCAGGCCTGCACGTCGTAGGCCGCGACCTGCGCTGCCGTGCAGACCGAGGTCGTCGCGCAATTCTGCGTCGCGGACAGTGCCGAGACGTCGATGTTGACGTTGTTGGCCTGCGGGCCGGTGGGCGTGACGGTAATGTGGGTCACCGCCGGCGGCGGCCCGCTCACCCAGTAGTCGCGGTTGGTGTGCATCGAGGCGGCAAGACTTGCGGCCTCGATCGCCACCAGCGAGCGGGAGCCCGACGACGTGGTGGTCGACAGGCCAAGCGCCTGCATCTTCGCGATGCCGAGCATGCCCACGGCGATGATGATGAGTGCGACCATGACCTCGATGAGGCTGAAGCCGCGCATGGTATGGACGGTGGGTTTCATGGCTTTCAGGTGCAAGTCGAGGAAGGTTGCTGCACGGAGACGTTGCCGACATTGGTGATCTGCAGGCAGCGGGTGCGCGTGGCATTGCTGGTCGGATCATGCAGCGGGATGAGCGCGCCGCCGGCGCCGCTCATGGTCGTGAGCAACCCCAGGGCAAGGCCCTCGCGATCGAACGACACGCGGCTCGTGACCCCGTCGCTCATGGTGTCGCTGGTGCCGCCGGCGCTGTTGCTCGAGAAGGCGACCTGGTGCCGCAGCACCAGGGCGGCATTGCCGCCCGTCGACCCGGTGCCGGCACTGTCCACGAACACGATCCAGCCCTGGTTCCAGTTGGTGTCGTTCGCGGTGCAGTCCGTGCCGCTGCTGGAGACGCAGATCACGACGTTCTGCCCCTCCTTGATCGCCTCGGCGCGCGCGTACTGCATGTCGCCCAGCAACCCGTTGATCTCCCCGGAAATCCGGTAGGAGATCGTGATGTTGCGGTAGGAAGTGACGCCGATGGACATCAGGATGCCCACGATGGCGATCACGGCCAGCAGTTCCAGCAGGGACACGCCGCGCATGCGATGGAGGGGGGCTTTTGGCATGCTGCGGACACTAGGCAGCCAAGCTTGCTTGAATCTGACGATCCGGCTCAGGGGCCCCGGCCGGGGGGCCGGATGCTCAAACTGATAACCGCGTCACACTTACCGCGGACCGGAACAGCACCCGGGCCCGGGTACCCCGGCCCCCGGCGCCGGCCTCGAGGATGAACTGCGCGCCGTGGGCCTCGGCAATCTCCGACACGATCGCCAGCCCCAGGCCGCAGCCGTTGCCCGCGGACCCGGGCAGCCGGTAGAACCGCTCCCGCACCCGGGGCCGCTCCTCCTCCGGTATGCCCGGCCCGTCATCCTCGACCGCCAGGCACGGCCGGCCCCCACGCAGGCTGACGCTCACCGTCACATGTCCGTCGCGGGGGGTGTAATGGATGGCATTGTCGACCAGGTTCCCCAGCAGATCCTCCAGCAGCCGCAGGTTGCCCCGCACGACGACGGGCACAGTCTCGGCTCCAAGGTCCAGGCCCGCCGCCAGCGCGCGAGTCAGGTTGCCCTCGACGATCCGCCCGGCGAGGGCCTGCAGGTCGACCGGCTCGAACTGCTCGGTGAAACTGGTGGAGGGATCGGCCCGCGCCAGCGCCAGCAGCTGGTTTGCCGAGCGGGCGAGGTTTTCCATGCCGCTGTGCAGGGCCTGCAGGCGCGGCGCCAGGGGCAGTGCCGCCGCCTCTTTCATCAGCAGTTCGAGATTGCCGAGCAGGCCCGCGATCGGGGTGCGCAGCTGGTGCGCGGTGTCGGCCACGAACCGCCGCTGCGAGCGGGCGGCTTCGGCCAGCACGTCGAACAGCGCGTTCAGCGCATCCACCAGTGGCCTCACTTCCGCCGGCACGGCGGTCGCATCGAGCTGCTTGAGTTCGCGCGGTGAGCTGCCCTCGATCTGACGGCGCAGTGCCAGCAGCGGCTTCAGGCCGAAATGCACGCCCAGCCACACGATCAGCAGCGTCACGTCGAGCTGGATGAAGTCCATGAGCCAGGTGGCGGTGGCGATGAAGCGGCCGGGGACGGCGCGCTGCGCGGCAGGCTCCGCCACGCTGGTGACCGCGCGGGCATTCTCGATGCCGAACCGGTAGCTCGCGACCCGCAGCCGTTCGCCGCCCACCACGACATCCGCAAAGGTCGGATTGGCACTGACCGAGGCGGGCGCGGCGGGAATATCGCGGCTGCCCGCGAGCAGCTGACCGGCCGAGCCGACGATGGCATAACGCACGGTCACCAGATGATCGGCACGATGGGCCCCCGCCGGCGTGGCGCCGCTGTCCACCTGCAGCTGCGGGCCGACCTTCAGGACGCTGCCGGCGAGCGCGATGGCCGCATCCCCCAGCCGCTCGTCGTAGGCGGACTCGACGAACGCCGTCGCCGCCCGGTAGTTGGCGTAGACCCCGGCGAGCATCAGCGCCGCCAGCGGTGGCAGCAGGAACCACAGCAGGCGCCGCTGGATCGAGGAGGCCGGGTCAGGTAGGCGGCTCATCCAGCCGGTACCCCAGACCCCGCACGGTACGGATGACTGCGGCGTCGCCGACCTTGGCGCGCACGCGCGAGACGTAGACCTCCACGGCGTTGGGCGTCAGCGCCTGATCGAAGCCCGCAATGGCCTGCTGCAGGCGCTCCTTGGACACCACCCGGTTCGAACTCATGACCAGGCATTCGAGCACCAGCCATTCCCGGCCGGTGAGTTCCACCGGCTCACCGTCGATGCGCAAGGTGCGGCCCGCCACATCCAGGCGCAGCCTTCCCAGGTTCACCTGCTCACCGGCATACAGATGGGCGCGGCGGATGAGCGCCCGGCAGCGGGCGGTCAGCTCGTCCTGCTCGAACGGCTTCAACAGGAAATCATCGGCACCGAGGTTGAGGGCCTCGACCTTGATGGCGAGGGTGTCCCGGGCGGTGAGGATGAGTACCGGCTGGGTCGAACCCTGGCCACGCAGGCGCCGCACCAGCGACAGCCCGTCCTCGCCCGGCAGCCCGACATCGACCACCAGCAGATCGAAATGTTCGGCGGCGAGGGCGTGCTGGGCGGCCTCGGCGCTGGCGCTGCGGTCGACGGCGAAGCCCGCCGCCTGCAGTCCCAGGGTGAGGGCATCGGCCACCAGGTCATTGTCCTCGACGACCAGGATTCTCATGCCGGCATGGTACGACTCATGGCGCCGCGGCGTAGTCGAATGAGTCCAGAAACAGGCATTGGGCCTGCGCGCCCCGGCCCGGGAAGTCCCGCGCGATGGCCGCAATCATCGCCGGCGGGCCCGCGGCGTAGATCACGAAGGGCGAAAGGTCGGGATGATCGGCCAGCACCGCCTCGTGGACCTGCCCGTGCCGGTGCGCCACCGCGGCCGTCTCCTCCGAGAGCACCAGGTGCACGCTCAGCCGGGCGTGCCGGCCGGCCCACTCCCGTACCAGCGCCTCCTCATAGAGGCCCTCGCGGCGGCGTGCGCCCCAGTACAGACGCAGGGCGCGTCCCGGGGCCGCGGCGAGGGCCTGTCCGAGCATGGCCTTGATGGGCGCGAAGCCGGTGCCGCCGGCGACGAAGATCACCGGTTCGGGTCCCTCCCGGTAGATGAATCGCCCGAGCGGCCCTTCGACCTTCAGCAGTGAGCCTTCCCGCAGGCCCCCGAACAGGGCCTCGCTGAAGAGACCACCGGGAACCCGCTGCACGTGCAGCTCGAACTGGCTGCCGGCCTGGGGCGCATTGGCCACCGAGTAGCTGCGGCGCTGGCCGCCCGCAAGCAGCACGTCCAGGTACTGGCCTGCCTGGAACTCCAGGGCCTCGACCGCGGGCACGCGCACGATGAGCTGCATGACATCCGCCGCGAGCGGTACCCGCCGCACGATGCGCGCCGGCAGGGTCTTGATCTGCGCTTCCGCCACGCTCTGGACGGCGTGGGCCTCGATCAGCAGATCGCTGCGCGCCAGCGCCTGGCACAGCAGTACGTAGCCCGCATCGCACTCCTGCGCCGTGAGCCCCGGCGGCGGTCCCGCGGCATATTCCACGCGTCCGCGCAGCAACCGCGCGCGGCACGACCCGCAGCGGCCCGAACGGCAACTGTGGGGCAGCGGCAGCCCCGCGAGCTGCGCGGCGGCGAGCACGGGCAGATCCTCCGGCACGCTGATGCTGCGCTCGTGGGGAATGATGCGGACGGTGTGCTTCGCGGCCATTTGCACCGCTCGATTATGCACGCTGCGGGCCGGCCGGCCGCGCTGGATTGCGGTATTCTTGTGCCGATGCGCATCAACTTCACGAAGATGCACGGCGTGGGCAACGACTTCATCATCTTCGACGCGCCCCGCGACGTGCCGTTGCCGAGTTCCGACCGGTTCCGCAGTCTCGCCGATCGCCACACCGGCATCGGTTTCGATCAGGCCCTGGTGCTGCATCCGGCCCGGCGCGCCGGCACGGCCGTCTATTACCAGATCTTCAACAGCGATGGCGACGAAGTCGAGCAGTGCGGCAATGGCGCGCGCTGCATCGCCTCGCTCCTGTACCGGCAGGGCCGGGTGTCCGCCCCGGAGTTCGTGATGGACAGCCGGGGCGGTCAGGTGCGGGCCCGCGTCAACAGCGCGGACCTGGTCTCCGTGGAGATGGGCGTGCCCTCGTTCGAACCTTCGGCCCTGCCCTTCCAGGCCGAACGGCGCCAGGAGCGCTACGCACTCGATGCCGGCACCGGCACGGTCGAAATCGGCGCCGTCTCCCTGGGGAACCCGCACGCCGTGCTGCAGGTGGCGGCCGTGGACACGGCGCCGGTCGCAAGCCTCGGACCCGCCATCGAGGGCCACCGGCGCTTTCCGCGGCGGGTCAACGTCGGCTTCATGGAAGTCGTCGACCGCTGCGACATCCGCCTGCGGGTCTACGAACGGGGCGCCGGCGAAACCCTGGCCTGCGGCACCGGTGCCTGCGCAGCCGTGATCGTGGGCCGGCAGCGCGGACTGCTGGACCCGCGGGTGCGGGTGCAGGTACGCGGCGGCGAGTTGCGCGTAGACTGGGCGGGTCCGGACCAGCCGGTATGGCTGACCGGGCCGGCCGAAATCGCGTTCGAAGGTCATTTCGAACTTGAAGACTGACATCACATCCAACGCCTGAGGGTCGCAGTGACATGAGCACCAGAGAGGCCCGGGGGATCCCGGCACAGCAGGACGACGAAGAGACGGTGGCCCGCTACCTTGCGCAGCATCCGGAGTTCTTCGAGAACCACCTGCAACTGCTGGCGCGGCTGCGGCTGCCGCACGCCCGCGGCAGTTCGACGGTCTCCCTGGTGGAACGGCAGGTGGAGGTCCTGCGCGAGCGGCACGCGGCGCTGGAACAGAAACTCGCCGACTTCGTCACCGTGGCGCGGGCCAACGATGCCGTCGCCGAGAAACTGCACCGCTTCACCCGCCGGCTGCTGCGCGCGCAGTCGCGCCAGAGCGCCATCGAGCAGCTCGAGGCGAGCCTGCGCGAGGATTTCGACGCCTTCCATTCGGTGCTGGTCCTGATCGGCGAACCGCAGGGGGTCGTACCACAGCGCTTCGTGCGCCTGATCGGCGCCGACGACGCCAACCTCAAGTCCTTCGAATCGCTGTTCGCGAGCGGCAAGCCGCGCTGCGGGCAGGCCCGTGATTCGCAGCGCGACTTCCTGTTCGGCGCCGATTCGCCGGACATCGGCTCGGTGGCGCTGGTGCCGCTGGGCGACCATGGAAGCCTTGGCGTGCTGGCGCTGGGCAGCACCGACCGCGACCGCTTCCACCCGGGCATGAGCACCGATTTCCTGGGCCGTCTCGCCGACCTCATTTCGGATGTGCTGGCCCGACCCTGACCCCGCGCCGGGCGCCGGCGGCCGGCCGTGAACCCCGAGGCCGCCGAGCGGATCGCCGCGTTTCGCCGTTACCTCGCCCGGGAACGCCGGCTCTCGGTCCACACCGACAGCAACTATGCCCGTGACCTTGCGGCACTGACGCAGTTCTGCCGCCAGCAGGGGATCGAGGACTGGCCGCAGCTCGGGCACGACCACGTGCGCCTGTTCGCCGCCCGCTCGCACGCGGCCGGTCTGGGGCCGCGCAGCATCCAGCGGCGCCTGTCGGCCGTGCGCAGCTTCCTCAATTTCCTGATCCGCGAGGGCGTCCTCAGGCACAACTGCGCCGTCGAGGTGCGGGCGCCGAAGGGGCAGCGGCGCCTGCCGGTGACGCTCGATGCGGACACCATGGGCCGGCTGCTGGAGATCCCCACCGAGGACGTGCTCGCGATCCGCGACCGCGCCATCATGGAGCTGCTGTATTCCTCGGGGCTGCGCCTGGCGGAGCTCGTCGGCCTCGACCTACCGGACCTGCGGTTCGCGGACCGCACGGTGCAGGTCCTGGGCAAGGGCAACAAGGCCCGGGTGGTGCCGGTCGGCGGCAAGGCACTCGCCGCGCTGACCGCCTGGCTCGAGGCGCGGCGCGACCTGGTCCGGGAGGGCAACGGCGCGGTCTTCGTCGGCACGGGCGGCCGGCGGCTGGGGGCCCGCGCCATCCAGAAGCGAGTCGGATACTGGGCGGTGCGCCAGGGCCTGCCGATGCACGTCCATCCGCACCTCTTCAGGCACTCGTTCGCCTCGCATCTCCTTGAATCCAGCGGACAATTGCGCGCGGTGCAGGAACTGCTCGGCCACGCGGACATCGCCACCACCCAGGTCTACACCCACCTTGATTTCCAGCACCTGGCCCGCATCTACGACGCTACCCACCCCCGAGCGCGTAAGAAGGCGTAGAGCACCCCCTAGCATGAGCACCACATTCGATCCCCACGGAACGACCATTCTCGCGGTCCGCCGCAACGGCAGCGTGGCCATCGGCGGCGACGGCCAGGTGACCCTGGGCCAGACCGTCATGAAGGGCAACGCGCGCAAGGTGCGCCGGCTCTACAACGACAAGGTGCTCGCAGGATTCGCCGGCGGCACCGCCGATGCGTTCACGCTGTTCGAACGTTTCGAGGGCAAGCTCGAGAAGCACGGCAACCTCACCCGCGCGGCCATCGAGCTCGCCAAGGACTGGCGTTCCGACCGTTACCTGCGCCGCCTGGAAGCGTTGCTGCTGGTCGGCGACAAGGAGAAGCTCTTCGTCATCTCCGGCAACGGCGATGTGATCGAACCTGAATACGACGTGGCGGCCATCGGCTCGGGCGGATCCTACGCCCTGGCCGCGGCCCGTGCGCTGGTGGAGTCCTCCGATCTTGATGCCCGCGGCATCGTCGAGCGCTCGCTCAACATCGCCGCCGACATCTGCATCTACACCAACCGCAACCTGCTCATCGACGAGATCAAGTAAATGGTGAACCCAATGAATGACAGCACGGCGCAGGCCGCCGCGCACGCCGCGGCGCAGTCGATGACTCCGCAGGAGATCGTGCACGAACTGGACAAGCACATCGTCGGCCAGAAGGCCGCGAAGCGGGCGGTGGCGATCGCCCTGCGCAACCGCTGGCGCCGGATGCAGATTCCGGAACCGCTGCGCCATGAGATCACGCCGAAGAACATCCTGATGATCGGGCCGACCGGCGTCGGCAAGACCGAGATCGCGCGCCGGCTGGCGAAGCTCGTCAACGCGCCATTCGTCAAGGTCGAGGCGACCAAGTTCACCGAGGTCGGTTACGTCGGGCGCGACGTCGAATCCATCGTCAAGGACCTGGCCGACGTGGCCGTGAAGATGACCCGCGAGCAGGAGCTGGGCAAGGTGCGCGAACGCGCGGCCGAGGCCGCCGAGGAGCGGGTCCTGGATGCGCTCCTTCCCAAGCCGCGCATGATGGGCTTCTCCACCGACGAGCCGGCGCAGCCCCGTGATGCCGAGACCCGCCAGAAGCTGCGCAAGCGGCTGCGCGAGGGCGAACTCAACGATCGGGAGATCGAGATCGAGCTGCGGGCCCTGCCCGCCGGCGTGGAGATCATGGCACCTCCCGGCATGGAGGAGATGCAGCAGCAGCTGCAGTCCATGTTCCAGAACCTGGGCGGACAGCGCAGCCGGCCGCGCAAGCTCAAGGTCAGCGAAGCACTGAAGCTGCTGGTCGAGGATGAGGCCAGCCACATGGTCAACGAGGAGGAGCTCAAGGTGCGCGCCCTGCACAATGCCGAGCAGAACGGCATCGTGTTCATCGACGAGATCGACAAGGTCTCGCGCCGTGGCGAGACCATCGGCGCGGACGTTTCACGCGAAGGCGTGCAGCGGGACCTGCTGCCGCTGGTCGAAGGTTCGACCGTGTCCACCAAGTACGGTCCGCTGAAGACCGATCACGTGCTGTTCATCGCTTCGGGCGCGTTCCACCTGTCCAAGCCCTCGGACCTGATTCCGGAGCTGCAGGGCCGGCTGCCGATCCGCGTGGAACTCGACTCGCTCACCGTGGATGACTTCATGCGCATCCTGACCGAACCGGATGCCTCGCTGACGACGCAGTACAAGGCGCTGCTGGCCACCGAAGGGATGACCGTGAGTTTTGCAGCCGACGGCGTGCGCCGCCTCGCCGAGATCGCCCATCACGTCAACGAGCGCACCGAGAACATCGGCGCGCGGCGCCTGCATACCGTCATGGAACGGCTGCTGGAGAGCGTTTCCTACGATGCGGCGGGCGCCGCGCATCGCGAACTCGCCGTGGATGCGGCCTACGTCGACGGCCACCTCGGCGATCTGGTCAAGGACGAGGACCTGAGCCGCTACATCCTGTAGGTAGCGGCCAGATCCGCCCGACCGACCTTCAGCCGGTCACGCCCTTGAGGCTGAGCTTCGCGCCCTTCGCCGCGGCGTACCGCTCGCCGATGTCGGCCCAGTTCCAGATGTTCCACAGGGCATCGAAGAACTTGGCCTTCTCGTTGACGTACTGCAGGTAGAAGGCGTGCTCCCAGGCATCCACCACCATCAGCGGCAGTGAACCCTGGAACGAGAACTGCTGGTGGTCGTGCACCGAGCCGATGATCAGCTGCTGGGTCAGCGGTTCCAGGTACAGCGCGGCCCAGCCGGAGCCCTGGATGGTCGCGGCGGTCTTGTTCAGCTGCGTCTTGAACGAATCGAAGCCGCCGAAATCCCGGTCGATGGCGCTGGCCAGTTCGCCCGTGGGCTTGCCGCCGCCCTTGGGGCTCAGGTTCTGCCAGAAGATGCTGTGCATGACGTGGCCCGAGATGTGGAATGCCAGCGTCCGCTCCAGCGTGCCGGCGCCGTCGAGCGCGCCTTTCTGCCGCGCCTCGGCCAGCTGCTCCAGCGTCTTGTTGGCGCCATCCACGTAGGCCTTGTGATGCTTGCTGTGATGCAGCTCCATGATGCGCGCCGAGACATGCGGTTCCAGTGCGCTGTAGTCATAGGCCAGATCAGGCAGTACGTACTTGGTCATGGGCGCCTCCGCGGCATTGGGTGGGGTTGCACGTGGGTGAACTGCAGATGATACGACGCCCGGGAGCGGCCGGTCACGCGCAGATGTCCTACAATCCCGGGCACATGTCAGCACCGTTGTACGCGGGGCCGTCCCGCACCGGAGCACTGCCCCTGCCCCGGTGGCTGAGGCTGCTGTCCCGCCTGCCACTGCCCGTTCTGTATGCCGTAGCCTCGACCGCCACGTGGGTGATGCGTCATCTCGTGCGCCATCGGATCGCGGTCGTGCGCACCAACATCGGGCGCAGTTTCCCGCAGCTGCCGCCGCGCGAACGGCGCCGGATCGAAGCGCGCTACTACGCCAACCTCGCCGAGGTGCTGGCGGAGGTCCTGAAGATGGGGGCGCTCGACCGGGAGGAACTGCAGCGGCGCGTGCACTTCACCAATCCGCAGCTGGTGCGCGACATCGTTGCCGGCGGGCGCAGCGTGCTCGTGGTGTGCGCCCACCAGTGCAACTGGGAATGGCAGCTGCTGGCGCTGTCGTCGCAGCTGGGGGTTCCCGTGCAGGCCGCGTACAAGCCGCTGCGCGGGGCGCTCGGCGAGCGGCTGATGCGCGCGCTGCGCTCGCGGTTCGGCGCGGAGCTGGTGCCGGCGAAGGAGCTGCTGGGGAGCCTGCTGCGGCGGCGGGACGCGCGCGCGATCGCGATGGTCGCCGACCAGGCGCCGGTCAGCAGCGACTTCAAATACTGGACCGGCTTCCTCGGGCAACCCACCGCGTTCTACATGGGGCCGGAGAAGATCGCCCAGGCCACGCGCTTCGCGGTGGTGTTCGCCGGCATGCGCCGGCGCGCGCGCGGACACTACGAAGTGGTCTGCGAACTGCTGGCGCCCGAGGGCGCGCGCCTGGCGAGCGGCGACATCACCGAGCGCTATGCCCGCGCGGTCGAGCGCGAAGTGCGGGCGGCGCCCGCCGACTGGATGTGGCTGCACCGGCGCTGGAAGCTCGCGCCACCGGATCGGGCGGCGGCGGTTTCCGGCCAGGATGCCTAGCGCAGCTTCGGCGAACGCTGGCCGCGACGCGCGCGGGCGCGGTCGACCATGTCCTGGCGCTGCGCCGGAGTGGCGTTCTTCCAGCGCTGGCGCAGCTGCTGGCGGCGCTGCTGGGGCAGCTGCTGGAACCTGCGGTAGTTGTCGCGGTCGGCCTGCTGGCGCGCCGGCGGCAGGGAGCGGAATTCCTCCCAGCGCTTGCGCAGCTGGTCACGACGCTGCGGCGGCAGCTGCTGCCATTGCCTGAAGCGCTGGCGCGCCTGGGTGCGCTGCTCCGGCGACATCCCGAGCCAGCGCTGACTGCCGCTCGCAAGCGACTGCTGGCGCTGGGCCGGCAGCTGGTCCCACTGGCCCGAAAGCCGCGACAGCAGACGCTGCTGGTCCGGCGACAGCGAACTCCACGGCACGCCGCCAGCGGCCGGTGCGGCCATCGGCGGATTGACGCCCTGCGCACTCACCGGCAGGCACACGCCGGCCGACAGCAGTCCTGTCAGCACGAGCGCCCCGAGCAGACCGGGCTTAGTGCACATCTTTCGCATCGTCTTTTCCGGGCGGCGCGCTGCTGGGGGGCGGCGGCGCCGGAGGCGGCTTCTTCCGGCCCGGCTGCTGCAATCCCGCGCGCCTCAAATACTGTTTCCAACCCTCGTCGTCGGAGTCCACCGACCCCAGGAACTCGATCAGATCGTCATCCGCCGGCTCGACCGTCTTCGGCGCGGGTTCCGCCGCACGCAGCAGCAGCGGCAGCCCGAGCAGCAGCCCCAGGCAAAACCCCGCACGGACGGGCCGTGGCCCGCCGGAAGATCGCATCAGGTCGTCGCCCCGCCAGCCGGAGCGTCGGCCTGCGCTGCCGCCCACTCATAGAAGGAGCTGTCATTGTCCTCCATGAGCTTCATGGCATCGTCGTCCGTGACCAGGTCCAACACATCCAGCGTCGCGGCGGGATTCTCGGCCACCGGCTGCGCCGGACGCTGTCCACTGCTGAGCATCAGCACCGCGATCAGCGCCGCCGCCGCCGCGGCGCCCGCCGGCATCAGCGCATTGCGCGTCAACAACCGGTACAGCCACGTCAGCGCGGAAGGCCTGGCCGCCGCGGCCACCGCGGCCTGGCGCGCCTGGTTCAGGCGCGAGCGGGTGCGCGCATCGATGCGCGACAGTCCTTCCTCGAGCACCAGGCGCGAACGCACCTCCAGCCCGCTCTGCAAGAGCGTGCTCTGTGAGGGTTCGCCGTCGCTGGCGTTCATACTTCGAAATCTCCGAGTTTCAGTCGCAGCGCCTGCAGCGCCCGAAAATAGTGTGTCTTGACGCTGCCTTCCGAGCAACCCATGGCCTGCGCCGTCTGCGCGACGTCCAGGCCCTCGAGGTTGCGCAGCAGGAAGGCCTGCCGCTGCCGGTCCGGCAACTGTTCCAGCGCGCCATCCAGCGCCGTCATCGCCTCATCCAGTTCCAGGCGCGCGACCGGCGGCAGCTCCTGGCTGGGCGCCTGCGCGATCGGGTCGGCGTCCTCGTCGTCCTCGTCGCGCCGGAACGGCAGCCAGGCCATCACCCGGCCACGCACCGTGCGCCGGCGCTGCATGTCGCGGACGCGATTTTCCAGAATCCGGTAGAAGAGCGGCTTCCACTCCTCCGGCGGCCGGTCCGCGTACGCCCGCGCGAGCTGCAGCATGGCGTCCTGCACCGCGTCCAGCGCATCGTCCTGGTGCCGCAGGCCCGCCTGCGCGATCTTGTAGGCCTTCAGCTCGACGCTCGCCAGAAACTGGTTGAGCGCTCGCGATCGGGCCTCGGCAGTGTCATTCAATAGGGTGTCGCCGCGCGATGTGGCGGGCATGTTATAAGGCGGCGCGACACTAGCAAAGGCGCTCATGCGAGGTATAACGCGGGGAGTCGGGCACTGGTTGACCCACCTGGCGCGATTTGCCGACAGTGTACAAGTCATTGATTTGAATAGCACGATCTTCCATTGCGCATGAGCGCGACCGCGCCCGCCGGCAACATCGCGCGCGTCGCCCTCGACGTGCCCCTGAACCGCCTGTTCGATTACCGGTTGCCCGAGGGCGTTGCTGCACCTGCACCCGGCGCCCGGGTGAGGGTGCCCTTCGGCCGTCAGCGCCTGATCGGCCTGGTGATCGAGCTCGCCGCGGGCTCGGACTTGCCCGCGGATCGTCTCAAACCGATCGCCGCCGTACTGGACGGCGCACCGGTCATGGGCGCCGCGGTGCTGGAGCTGGCGCGCTGGGCCAGCGACTACTACCACCACCCGCTGGGCGAAGTCATCGCCACCGCCCTGCCCAAAGCCGTGCGCGGCGGCGCGGGCCTGTTCGCCCTGGAGGAGGAGTGGTCCGTCACGGATGCGGGTCGCGAGGCACTCGAGACGGGCAGGCTCACGCGCGCGCCGGCGCAGCGCGAGCTGCTGGAACTCATCGGCGCGCACGGCCCACTGCGCGAGGCGGCCCTGAACGGACGACTGGCTGGGCGTGCGCCGCGCTGGCGGCCCGCGGCGCTGGCGCTGCGCGGGCGCGGCTGGCTGCTACGGCAGTGCGTGTCCGTGCCGCCGCTGCCCGCCGCTCCCGCCGCCGCGGCGGTGACTGCGCCGGTACCCACGCCCGAACAGGCGGCGGCCGTGGCCGCCATCACCGCGGCCCTCGGCGCCTTTTCGACCTTCGTCCTGCACGGACTCACGGGCAGCGGCAAGACCGAGGTCTACCTGCAGGTGATCGAGGCGGCGCTGGCCCGCAGCCAGCGCGCACTGGTCCTGGTGCCGGAGATCGGACTCACGCCGCAGCTGGTCCAGCGCTTCGCGCGGCGTCTCGGCACCGCGCCCGCGGTGCTGCATTCGGGACTGACGGATGTGGAACGGCTCGCGGCCTGGCGCTCGGCCGCAAGCGGCGCGGCGCAGATCATCGTCGGCACGCGTTCGGCGGTGTTCGCGCCGGTCCCGGATCTCGGTGTGATCATCGTCGATGAGGAACACGACGCTTCCTTCAAGCAGCACGAGGGCGGCTTTCATTACTCGGCCCGCGATCTGGCGCTGGTGCGGGCGCAGCGCGCGCAGGTGCCGGTGGTGCTGGGCTCGGCCACCCCGTCCCTCGAGACGCTGCAGCATGTCGTCAGCGGACGCTACCGGCGGCTGTCCTTGCCGCGGCGTGCCGGACAGGCACTTGCGCCGCGACTCGCGCTGGTCGACCTGCGCGCGCACGCCGTCACCTCGGGTCTTGCGACCCCGGTGGTGCAGGCCATCGGGCGGCATCTCGCCGCCGACGGCCAGGTTCTCGCATTCCTGAATCGCCGCGGCTACGCGCCGACGCTGCTGTGCACGGCCTGCGGCTGGGTCGCCGGCTGCGCCGAGTGCGATGCGCGGCTGACCGTGCACCAGCGCTCGGCGCGGCTACGCTGCCATCACTGCGGCGCCGACGCGCCCCTGCCGCAAACCTGTCCCCAGTGCGGCTTCGCGGTGCGCCCCGTCGGCCAGGGCACCGAACGCGTCGAGGAGCGCCTGCGGGAACTGTTCCCGCAGGCTCCCCTGGTGCGCGTCGATCGCGACGTGGTGCGCGGTCGCGGCGACATGGACGCGGCCATGGACAGCATCAACAGCGGCGCCGCCCGCATCCTGGTCGGAACCCAGATGGTCACCAAGGGCCACGACTTCCAGAACATGACGCTGGTCGTGGTGCTCAACGCCGACCAGGGCCTGTTCAGCACCGACTTCCGGGCCGCCGAGCGGCTCGCGCAGACCATCGTGCAGGTGGCCGGCCGCGCCGGGCGCGGCGCGCGCCCCGGCGAGGTGCTGATCCAGACGGCCTATCCCGAGCATCCGCTGCTGCAGACCCTCATGACCGAGGGCTACGATGGTTTCGCGCGCACCGCGCTCGCCGAGCGCCAGGCGGCGGCGTGGCCGCCCTTCAGCCGTCTCGCGGTACTGCGCGCCTCGGCGCTGAGCGCGCCGGCGGCGCTGCAGTTCCTGACGGACGCCCGCCGCCTCGCAGGATCACCACGCGCCGTCAGACTGCTGGGGCCAGTGCCCGCGGCGATGGCCCGTCGCGCGGGGCGCTACCACTCGCAGCTACTGCTGGAGAGCTCCGACCGCGTGGCGCTGCATCGGCTGCTCGGGCAGTGGCTGGCGCGCGTCGCGGACCTGCCGACGGCCCGCCCGGTGCGCTGGGCACTCGATGTCGATCCGCTCGACCTTTTCTAGAGCGGCCGGGGAAAGGGTTGGGTTCTGCGGTAACATTGCCGGCTACCACCAGTTCCGGATGTTCCCCCCAATTGAAGCCACAGCTCGAGCAGCTCCTGCGCGAGGCCGTCAGCGGTCTCGTCGGCGCAGTGCTACCGACGGCCCCCGAGGCCTCCCAGATCACCGTTGAGCGCACCCGCGATGCCCGCCATGGTGATTTCGCGACCAATGTCGCCATGCGGCTGGCGAAGCCGGCCGGCCGCAATCCGCGCGAACTCGCCGCGGCGATCATCGCGGCCCTGCCGGCGAACGAGCTGGTCGAGCGCACCGAGATCGCGGGCGCCGGGTTCATCAACTTCCATCTCAGGGCCGCCGCGAGCACCGGCGAGCTGGCACGGATCCACGAACTCGGCGCCGCATACGGTCGCAGCCGCGCCGGCGGCGGTGAGCGCGTGCTCGTGGAATTCGTCTCCGCCAACCCGACCGGCCCGCTGCACGTCGGGCACGGCCGCCAGGCGGCCTACGGCGCAACGCTCGCGAACATCCTCGCCGCCACCGGCTGCGAAGTCGCGCGCGAGTACTACATCAACGACGCCGGGCGGCAGATGGAGATCCTGGGGGTCAGCACCTGGATCCGCTACCTGGAGCTGTGGGGTGAGAGCCTGCCCTTCCCGAGCAACGGTTACCGTGGCGACTACGTGCGTCCGCTCGCCCGGGCGCTCAGGGACCGGGAGGGAGAGCAGCTGCGCGCCGCGGCCGCCGTCGTCATGGCGGGACTGCCGGCGGATGCGCCCGCGGGGGACAAGGAGCTGCACATCGATGCGCTCATCGGGCGGTGCCGGGAACTGATCGGCGAGGAGGGCTTGCGCCGGGTGCTGGAACTGTCCCTGGAACTGATGCTGGCGGACATCCGCGACGACCTCGCGGGCTTCGGCGTCGAGTTCGACCGCTGGTATTCGGAACGCTCGCTCGCCGACTCCGGCGCCATCGCCCGGGCGCTCGAGCGGCTGCGCGGCCAGTCGCAGATCTACCAGAAGGATGGCGCGCAGTGGTTCGCGGCCACCGCCTTCGGCGACGAGAAGGACCGGGTCGTGGTGCGCGAGAACGGTGTCGCCACGTACTTCGCCTCGGACATCGCCTACCATCTGGAAAAGCGCGAGCGCGGCTTCGAGCGGCTGCTCGACGTGCTCGGCGCGGACCACCATGGCTACGTCGCCCGCGTGCGCGCGGGACTCACCGCGATGGGCGAACCGGGCGAGAGCCTCGAGGTGAGCCTGATCCAGTTCGTCAGCCTGTTCCGGGGCGGCGAGAAGATCCCGATGGGCAAGCGCGAGGCGCAGTTCGTCACGCTGCGCGAACTGCGCGCCGAGGTGGGCAACGATGCCTGCCGGTTCTTCTACCTCATGCGCAGCCACGATCAGCCGCTGGACTTCGACCTGGAACTGGCCAAGTCGCGCACCAACGAGAATCCGGTGTACTACATCCAGTACGCCCACGCCCGCGTGGCGAGCGTGCTCAAGCAGCTCGCCGCCAAGGGACTGTCGTTCGACCTGGCCGAGGGCCTGGCCCATGCGGCGCTGCTGAACGGGCCGCATGAGCAGGCGCTGGTGCAGAGCCTGTCACGCTTTCCGGAGAGCCTGGCGCAGGCGGCCACGCAGCGGGCCCCGCACATCCTCGTGCACTACCTGCGCGAGGTGGCGAACGCGTTCCACACCTACTACAACGCCGAGCAGTTCATCGTGCCGGAAGCCGCGCTGCGCAACGCGCGGCTGGCCCTGGTGGGCGCCGCCGCCCAGGTCATCCGCAACGGCCTCACGCTGCTGGGCGTGGGCGCTCCCGAGAGCATGTGACGCGTCACGGCGCGCGCGATTACAAGTCCGCACGGCCGCGCGGCGCCGGCGGCGCCCGCTGGCAGGATTTCGCCATGGGCCTGCTCGCCGGCGCGGTGGTCGGCGCCATGGCCTGGGCGTTCCTGCACCAGGGCCAGCACACGCCCGTGCCCGTGGATGCCCCCAAGCCCGAAGCGCACAAACCGCCGCCCGCCGAAGGGCCGGCGGAGTCGTCCGGAGCGCAGCACTACGATTTCTACTCGATGCTGCCGAACTTCGAGGTGGTCGTCCCGGAGAAGGACCGCGACGTGAAGCGCGACCTGCCGACCGTCAGGATCGAGAAACCCGGTTCCTATGTGCTGCAGGCGGGCTCGTACCGCAACCAGGCCGACGCCGACCGCGTGGCGCGCCAGCTCACGCTGCAGGGGGTCGATGCCAAGGTGCAGCGCGTGGCACTGGATACCGATGTCTGGTTCCGCGTGCGCGTGGGGCCGATCAGTGACCTGGCCATGCTCAACAAGGTCCGCCATCAGCTGCAGGCGGCCGACGTCGACGCGCTGGTGATCCGGGTCGGCGACTGAGCCGCCTCAGTCGTCGGCCGTGGCGCGGAAGTCCACGCCCAGTGACCGCAGCTTGCGGTACAGGTGGGTGCGCTCCATGCCCACCCGCTTGGCGAGCCGCCCGACCTTGCCGTTGCACAACAGCAGCTGCTGCTGCAGGTAGGCGCGCTCGAACTGCTCGCGGGCCTCGCGCAGCGGCAGCGCCAGCAGGTCCTGTTTCACCAGCGGTTCGCCGGGCACGGCCTGCAGCGCGAGTTCGTGCTCGATCTCCTCGAGCCGGATCTCCTCCGGACCGCCCTGGATCAGCAGCCGCTGCACCAGGTTCTTCAGTTCGCGCAGGTTGTCGGGCCAGGGGTAGTTGCGCATGCGGTTCTGCGCCGCGACGCTGAAGCGCCGGAACGGCAGTCCCTCGGCATCGACCGCGCGGTCCACGTAGTGCCGCAACAGCTCCGGTACGTCTTCGGCGTAGTCGCGCAGCGGCGGAATGCGCACGATCAGCGTGTTCAGGTGCCCGAGCAGGTCGCGCCGGAATTCCGAACCCAGCGTGCCGGCGCGGCCCTCGATGCCGGGCTGGGCCGAGGACAGGACGCGCGCCTCGAAGCGCTGCACGGCCGCCGACTTGAGCCGCGAGAACGTGCCGGATTCCAGCACGCCCATCAGCACGCGCTGCGCGATCTGCGGCAGGTCCTCGATCTCGTTGATGAACAGCGAGCCGTCGCCGGCCTGCTCCAGCAGGCCCTTGGAATCGCCGCTGCCGAGCAGCAGCGCTTCGGCGTCCGCCTCGCGCAGCGTGCTGGCGATCACGGTGACGAAGGGCGAGGAGGCCCGGGGACTCTCGGCATGCAGGTAGCGCGCGAAGGCCTCGCGCCCCGATCCGGATTCGCCGATCAGCAGCACCGCCGAACGGTTGGTCGCCAGCTGCTGCAGGTCGGTGCGCAACTGCTGGATGACGCGGCTCTTGCCTGCCGGGATCTGCATCTGGCTCGGCGCCATGCGCGCGGGCTGGCGCTTGCGCTTGCCGGCCTCCAGCGCCCGCTCCACGGTGCGCAGCAGCTTGGCGATGGACAGCGGCTTCTCGACGAAATCGAAGGCGCCGAGGCGCGTGGCCTCCACCGCCGTCTCGATGGTGCCGTGCCCGGACATCATCACGACCTGGACCCCGTCGCTGGCGCTCTGGGACCACTCGCGCAGCAGCGTGATGCCATCCACGCCGGGCATCCAGATGTCCAGCAGCACCAGGTCCGGCGTCTGCCGGGCCCGCGCTGCACGGGCCTGTTCGGCGTCGGCCGCCACCTCGACGGTGTAGCCCTCCTCCGACAGGATCTCCTTGAGCAGCCCGCGAATGTCGGCCTCGTCGTCGACCACCAGGATCCGCATCGCACTCATGACGAAAGACTCTCCTTGCGCATTGCCGGGCGGCCGCCGAGCACGCGATGCGGATGGGCTGCGCGCGTGCTGTCACGCAACGGCAGCGTCACCCTCACGCTCGCACCGCCCTCGGGGCGGTTGTCGGCTTCGATGCGACCCCCATGCTCCTCGACGATCTTCTTCACTATCGCGAGCCCCAGTCCGGTGCCCCGCGGCTTGCTGGTCACGTACGGATCGAATACCCGGGCGATCAGCTCGCGGGGAAACCCCGGACCATTATCACAGACTGTGACGACGCCGTGGGCCCATTCCGGGCTCTGGCCCTGCAGCAATCGGGTTGAGATGTCTACGATCCCTTTCTTATCCTCCGGATCATAACCTTCCAGCGCCTCGAGCGCATTGACGAGCAGATTGTTGAGGATCTGCCGCACGCGCCCACGGTCCGCTTCGATGATCCCCAACTGCGGATCCAGATCGAGGCGGATCTGCACCCGACTCTCGGGAGAGCGGTACAGCTCGACCACCTCGGCGACGAGGTCGTTGAGCGCGAAGCCCGTGACCTTCACGTCCGGCGCCCGGGCGTATTCGCTGAAGGCGTTGACCATCTGCTTCATGGTCTCCACCTGCTGGACGATGGTGTCGGTGGAGCGCTGCAGCAGCTGTGCGTCCTCCGCGCTCATGCTGGCGTGGAACTTGCGCTGCATGCGCTCGGCCGACAGCTGGATGGGGGTCAGCGGGTTCTTGATCTCATGGGCCAGGCGCCGGGCCACCTCGCCCCAGGCCGCATCGCGCTGGGCCTGCAGCAGGGCGGTGATGTCGTCGAACACGATGACGTAGCCGCGTTCGGCACCGTCTATCCCCAGCGGCGTGCAGGCGCACATCAGCACCCGGCGGTCGGCACCGCCGTCGAGGTCGATCTGTTCGCGCCATTCCTCCCGGCCGGCCGCGAAGCGCACCACCAGCGCCGCCACGAACTGGCTGAAGCGCTCCTGGCCGGCCGCCAGCGCCGACAGCGACTGGCCGGTGGCCTGCGTGAGGTCGACCCCCATGATCTGGCCGGCGGCCTCGTTGGCGATGCGCACCGTGAGCTCCCGGTCCACGGCCAGCACCCCGGTCGACAGCCGCGCCAGGATCACCGCCAGCCGGCCGCGCTCGCGCTCCACGGCTTCCTGGCTGCGCCAGGTCTCCTCGCGGGCGCGCCGCAGGCGCTTGGTCATGTCGTTGAAGGAATGCACCAGATACCCCAGCTCGTCGCGCGAGGGCAGCGGCAGCCGCGTCCCGAAGTCGCCCTTGCCCACCGCCCGGGTGCCGGCGATCAGGTCCTGCACCGGCCGGATCAGCTTCTGCGCGGAATAGATGGCGCCGTAGATGGCCGCCAGCATGGCGAGCAGCAGCACCAGCGTCAGGGTGAGCCGGAAGCTGTTCTTGAGGGGCTCGCGCAGGGCGGCGAGATCCCCGTACTGCGAATAGGTCTGCTGGACCGCATCCGACAGCTGGGCAAGCTGCTGCGGCACCTCGTATACGGCGTAGACGTAGCGACGGTCGCTCGAGTTGCTGCTCTCGGACAGTGGCGCCGCGACGCGGATCAGGTAGCGGCCGCCGGCCTGCGGGTCGATGCCCACGTACGGGCGGTGCTGGCTGATCTGGCGCAGCACGTCCGACGGCGGCGGCGTGGGAGTCACCTCGATGGCGTTGTCGCTGCTGAAGGCCAGGACGCGCTGGTCCGAATCGAACAGCACGATCTCGGCGGCATCGGTGGCCACCAGTTCGGCGTTGAGGCTCGGCACCAGCTGGTCGCGCGGCGCGAAGGCGAGGTTCAGCGCGAAGCGTTCGGTCGTCGCGCCGTACTCGCGCATGCGCACGTTGATCGCGGCGCGCGACAGCAGCAGCGCATCGTGCAGTCCCTGCTTGACCTCGACCCGGAACCAGCTGTCGATGCCGCGGTTCAGGAAGTCCAGGGAAAACAGGTACACGATCAGCAGCGGCGCGATCACCAGCGCACCGAAGGTGCTGACGGTGCGCGCCGTGAGCCGCGAGCCGGGCACGTTGTGGCGGAACTCGCTGACCAGCTGCCAGATCTTGCGGGCGATCAGCACCGTCAGGCCGATCACGCCGATGACGTTCAGCAGCAGGATCCAGGGCTGTAGCCGGCCGAAATCCGAGGAGTGCTGCACGCTCTTGGCGAGCATCAGCAGGGCGCTGGTGCCGATCGCCGCCCACAGCAGCATCAGGGCATAGCTGCCCCAGGGACGACGCGTGGCTGTCAGGTTGTCAGTGACCATGTGTACCAGCTGCTGACCCGGCTCCAGTCATCGGTCCAGAACAGCAGCGCCCGCAGTGAGGCCGAAAGATGGCCGCGGTGGATCCCGGCGCGCACGCTGATCACGTACTTGGCCCCCGGTTCGAGCTGGGGCTCGACCAGGATCGGCCAGGCGTCGACCGCCCCCAGATACTGCAGGGCGGCATCGAGCGTCGCGAAGGTCTGCTGGTCGCCCGTCACGCGGTCGCGCACCACGTAGCGGTCGCTGACGGTGTGATAGGCGAGCTCCCGCTGCAGCGTGACATCGACGACGGTGCTGTCGAACCAGAACCGGCGCGCGCGCTCGACCCGTGCGTCGACGTCGAACAGCAGGTCGACGCCGTCGCGCAGCGCGTCGCTGATGGCCGGCGTCATGGGATAGTCGATGCGCGCATGCAGCTGGAATACGGAATGGTCCAGGTCCACGAAGGCCGAGCGGACCTGCAGCACGCCATCCAGGGCATCCGCCGACGCCACGACGCCGCACAGCGCGAGCCAGGCCGCGCCAAGCGTTACCCACGGAGACCGAGCCATCACTTCAATGCGTTCCGGGTGTGTCTTTATGCACACAAGCATAATAGAAGCCGTCGGTGCCCGCCTTGCCCCCCGGCAAGAGCTGCAGCCCGTGGCTGCAGACCTCGGCACCGGGCACCGACAGCCCGGCATCGGCCAGCAGTTGCGCGGGCGGCACGACCCGGACGCCGCGTGCGCCGCCGAGGAACCGCCCGATCACCTCGTCGTTCTCCTGCGGCAGTACCGAGCAGGTGCAGTACAGCAGGCGGCCCCCGGGCGCGAGCAGCGTCAGTGTGTAGTCGAGCAGCGCCAGCTGCGTCGCCGCGAACGTCGCGATGTCCGTCTCCCGGCGCAGCAGGCGGATGTCCGGATGCCGGCGGATGACGCCCGTGGCCGAGCAGGGCGCATCCAGCAGGATGCGATCGAAGCCCCCGCGCGCCAGCCCGTCCGGCACCGTGCCGTCCGCGGCGCGGCCGCTGCGCAGGTCCGCGACCACCAGGGCGGCGTGGCGTTGGCAGCGCTGCAGGTTGTCACGCACGCGCTGCAGTCGCGCGGCATCGGCGTCGGCGGCGACCAGTTCGCAATCACCGCCGGCGCGCTCCAGGATGTGCACGGCCTTGCCCCCGGGGGCCGCGCAGGCATCCAGGACACGCATCCCGGGGCGGACATCGAGCAGTGGCGCGGCCAGCTGGGCGCCGCCGTCCTGGACCGAGACCCAGCCGCGATCGAAGTCGGGGAGGGCATCGACTGGCACGGGCGCGGACAACCCGACCCCGGCCGGCGCCCAGGCCGAGGGTTGCGCATCGATGCCGGCCGCCGCGAGCCGGCCCAGGTAGGCCTCGCGGTCGATGCGGGACAGATCCACCCGCAGGGTCATCGGCGGATGGCCGTTGTTGGCCGCCATCACCGCGGCGGCCTGCCCGGGCCAGGCCCGGTGCAGGGCCGCGGCGAGCCAGCGCGGATGCGCCGCCGCCACCACCGGATCCGCATCGATCCCGGCGAAGAGCGTCTCACGCTCGCGCACCAGCCGGCGCAGCAGCGCATTGACCAGTCCGGCGGCCCGCGCCTGGCCCAGCTTGCGGGCCGCGTTGACCGCGGCATTGACCGTCAGTTGGGCCGGATTGCGCGAGTACTCGACCTGATGGGCGGCGGCGACCAGCAGCCCCCGCAGTTCCGGCGCCAGCTGCCCGGCCTTGCGATCCAGGAGGCCCGCGAGGGCGGGCCACAGCCGCAGGTACCAGCGTACGCTGCCGAGGACGACGGCGCGCACGGCGCTGGCCGGCGCGGATCCCGCCTCGCGTGCCAGCGCCGCATCGGCGGAGGCGCCCTGGTCGATGACGGCGGCCAGCACCCGGGCGGCGCTGGCCAGGACGTCGGTGCGCGCATCGCTCACCCGAAGCGCCCCGCGTCCGCGCCCGCGGAATTGACGAACTCGCGGGCGGTCACGGGCTTGCGGCCGGCGCGCTGCAGCTGTGTGACCTGCAGTTCACCCGCGCCGCAGGCGACGCGCAGCACCTCGCCGGAGGGCCCCGGCGCCAGACCCAGCCAGGTGCCCGGATCGGCCGCAGCCGGGCCGGTGGCGCCGGGCGCGTACGCCTCATGGATCCGCAGCTGCTCGCCGGCGAAGCGCGTTTCGGCCACCGGCCAGGGATTGAAGGCCCGCACCTGGCGCGAGATCGCCGCGGCCGGCAGCGTCCAGTCGATGATCGCCTCGGACTTGGCGATCTTGCCGGCGTAGCTGACGCCTTCCTGCGGCTGAGGACGGGCCTGCAGCGGACCGGTCGCGAGCGAGTCGAGCACCTCGATGAGGCACTGCGAACCCAGTGCCGCGAGCGCATCGTGCAGGGAGGCGCTGGTCGCGCGGTCATCGATGGGCAGGCTGCGCATCGCCAGGATGCCGCCGGTGTCCAGGCCCTCGTCCATCCGCATCAGGGTGACCCCGGTGTGGGAATCCCCCCCGAGGATCGCCCGCTGGATGGGGGCCGCGCCGCGCCAGCGCGGCAGCAGCGAGGCGTGGATGTTGAGGCATCCCAGCTGCGGCAGCGTCAGCACCTGGGGCGGCAGGATCTGGCCATAGGCCACGACCACCATGATGTCCGGCTGCAGGGCCGCGAGGTCGGAGCGGACCGTGGGATCGCGCAGGGTCGGCGGCTGGGCGACGGGGAGCCCATGCGCCCGCGCGAGCTGCTTGACCGGGCTTGCGGAGAGCTGCCGCCCGCGGCCCTTGGGCCGGTCCGGCTGAGTGAACACGCCGACGACGCGGTGCCGCGAGGCCAGCAGCGATTGCAGCGGCGGCACGGCGAACTGCGGCGTGCCGGCGAAGGCCACGCGCAGCGGGCGGAAGGTCGCCATGGGCCGTGGAGGCGCTAGCGGGCGCTGGCGCTGCGCGCCGCGCCGCCGCGATGCTGCGCCGCGGTACGCTCCTTGCGGTCCTTGTCCAGCTTCTTGCGGATCCGGTCGCGCTTGAGGTCCGAGAGGTAGTCCACGAACAGCCGGCCCTCGAGATGGTCCATTTCGTGCTGCAGACACACGGCGACCACCCCCTCGAGCTCGCGCTCGAACACGGTGCCGGTCCTGTCCTGGGCCCGTACCCGGATGCGGGCGGCGCGCTGGACGTCGTCGAAGATGTTGGGCACCGACAGGCACCCCTCCTCGGTCTTCACCGACCCGTCCCGCGCCAGGATCTCGGGGTTGACGAAGACCAGCGGGTCCGTCTTGTCCTCGGACACGTCCATGACGATCAGCCGGCGGTGGTAGTCGACCTGGGTGGCCGCCAGCCCGATGCCGGGGGCTGCGTACATGGTCTCGAACATGTCATCGACCAGCCGCCCGAGCGCCTCGTCGAAGCGCTCCACGGGGCGGGCGCGGGTGCGCAGGCGGGGGTCGGGGTATTCGAGAATGGTTAGACGCGACATCAGTTTCGTGCTCTAGTGTGGGGACTTTGCAAGCCCCCCTTGTGGGCGCGTGATCCAGCGCACAAACTTGACAATACGTCGTGTGCCGACCGCCGCAGCCAATTATAACAGCCGTGCTGCTGCCCCACCCCCAATGGTTGAGGAGGGGAACGTGACTTTCAACCGCGCTTTCAAGACCGGGCTGACCGTAAACATCGTTGCGACCGCCATTTCCCTGAGCGGCTGTGCGATGTTCCACCATGCCCCTCCCATCGAGGAATCCGCCGCCCCGCCCCCGGAGGCGGCGCCTGCGGCGCCCGAGCCGCAGCTGACGGCGACCGAGGCGGCCATCAAGGCAAGCGAAGGCGGCGGCAGCGCCGCGGTGTCTGCCGCGCCCGCGCCCACGGCGGACATGGTCAAGCCGACCGCGCCCACCGAATACACCGTCAAGCGCGGCGACACCCTGTGGGGCATCGCCAACCTGTTTCTGAAGAATCCCTGGCAGTGGCCGGAGATCTGGTACGTCAACCCGAAGATCGCGAACCCGCACCTGATCTATCCCGGCGACGTGCTGGTGCTCGGCTACAACAGCGACGGCCGGCCCCAGATCAGCATCGAGCAGGGCAGCGCCCTGCGGCTGAACCCGGCGCTGCGCAGCTCGCCGCTGGACAATGCCATCCCGACCATTCCCTACGCGTCCATTGCCGCGTTCCTGTCCCGGCCGGCCCTGCTGTCCAGCGACGAGGTCAAGCATGCCCCGTACGTGCTGGGCTTCCCGGACGAACACCAGGCCGCCGGCGATGACCAGGTCGTCTACATGCGCGGGCTGGCCGAAGCCGCCACCGGCGCGCGCTACAGCGTCATCCACGTGGGCGAGCCCATCGTCGATCCGGAAAGCGGCAGGACCCTGGGCTACATGGGCATTTATGCCTCGACCGCAGTGGTACAGCGGCCCGCCCGGGTCACCCGCACGGTGCTGGTCGATGCGGCCCGCGAGACCCTGCGCGGGGACTGCCTGATGCCGGACTCGACCACGACGCCCCTGAATTTCACGCCCCGGGCGCCCAGCCGAAGCGTGCGGGGCCAGATCATCGCCATCGTCGACAGCGAGACCCTGATCGGCCAGTACAACATCGTGGCCATCAACCGCGGCGCGCATGACGGCGTGGTCCCGGGCACGGTCCTGGCCATCGACCAGGCGGGCGATGTGGTCACGGACCGCGGTCCGGCCTCGTATGCGGACACGGACACCGGCAACATCCTGGGGCTCGCCAAGCAGGTCAAGCTGCCGTCCGAACGGGCCGGCACGATGCTGGTGTTCAAGACCTACGACGACATGAGCTACGGCCTGATCGTGGGTGCCTCGACGCCCATGCGGATCGCGGACGTCGTCCGTAACCCCTAGACACTTCCGACCGGATATCCCGGCCGCAGGCGCAGGCTCCTCGTCATGGAGCCCGCCGCCGTGCGGGCCGTCCTCGCCAGGACCCCTGGCCTGACGGTCCGGCATCTCGATCCGCTCGCCGAAACCGGCCTTGGCCTCGGCCCCGAGCTGGTGCCGGCGCTGCTCGCGCGGCCCCTCCCCCACCGCACCCGGGCCTGGCTCCAGGCGCCACGCCGGTGCCTGATCGACTCCGACCTGCGCTCGATCGAGGAAAATCGCTGCCAGATCCTGTGCAGCCTGGACCCGGGCTTCCCCTCCGCCCTGGCCGCCCTGCCCGATGCACCCGCCACCGTCTATCTGCGGGGCGATGCCGCGGCGCTGGCCCGCCCCGTTCTGGCGATTGCCGGCGCCGCCGTGCCGTCGCCCGCCGGCACCGACGTGGCCCGGGCATTCGCCGCGCGGCTCGCGCAGGCGGGGCTGGGCATCGCCACGGGGCTGGCCGAGGGCATCGGCAGCGCGGCCCAGGCGGGAGCGGCGCGCACCGGCGGCGGCTGTATCGCGGTCGCCATCACCGGTCTCGACCGCATCCGGTCCGCATCCAGCGCGCGACTGGCGGCCGAAGCCGCCGCGGCGGGTTGCGTGATCAGTCCGTTCCCGCCGGGCACGCCACCACAGCGCTATCACTTCGCGATCCGGCACCGCCTGCTGGCCGCGCTCAGCGTCGGCGTACTGCTGATCGAGGCCGATGCGCGCGGCGGAGCGCTCGGCGTCGCGGCCCGGGCGCAGGCGTTGCGGCGCCCGGTGTTTGCGGTACCGGGTTCCATCCGCGACCCGCATGCCCGGGCCTGCAACCTGCTGATCCGGGGTGGCGCAACCCTGGTGCAGGAGCCGGCGGAGATTCTCGCGGACCTGAATTTAACCGATATTCAAGGCCTTGCAGCCGTGCGGGCGGCGCCCGACCCGGGCCCGCCATTGGACAACAAATACGAAATGCTGTTAGATGCCGCAGGCTTTGAGCCGGTGGACATCGATGAACTGGCATTGCGGACCGGCTGGCCGGTACCCGTCCTGACCTCGATGTTGCTGTTGCTCGAACTACAGGGGCGCGTCGCGCCCCAGCCTGGCGGCCGGTACTGCCGCCTGTCGTAAGTTCGTTTCGGCTCATGACCACCAGCGTCCTCGATATCCTCATATACGTCTTTGACCGCTACATGCTCGAGGACACCAACGATGTTCCCGAACGCGACGACCTCGCTCGCGACCTGGAACTGATGGGCTTCGGGTCCGCGAGCGTCGAGCGTGCCCTGGACTGGCTTGCCGACCTCGCCGAAGTGCGCCTGCAGTCCGCCGAGGAACCGCGTCGGGGCGTGCCGAGCCTGCGGCTGTACAGCGACGGGGAACTGACCCGCCTGTCCACCGAATCCCGGGGCTTCCTGCTGGATCTGGAACGGCATGGAATCCTGACCCCGGCCCAGCGTGAAGTGGTGCTGGATCGGCTCCTGGCCCTGGACTCGGAGGAACTGGACACCGAGCAGATCAAATGGGTCGTCCTGATGGTGCTCTCCAGTCAGCCCGGGCAGGAGCAGGCGTTTGCCCGGATGGAAGACCTGGTCACGGACTCCGCGGGACATCCGCCCCACTAGCGCATGACCTGAAGGCTCTCAAGTCACCCTCATCAATCCGCGGCCTGGTCCGCGGTTTTTCGTCTAACGGGACTGCACGCGCGCATGGCTGAAAATCTGGTCATAGTTGAATCGCCGGCCAAGGCCAAAACGATCAAGAAGTACCTCGGCAAGGACTTCGAGGTCCTCGCCTCCTATGGCCACGTGCGCGACCTGGTGCCCAAGGAAGGCGCGGTCGACACCGACCATGGGTTCGCGATGCGCTACCAGGCGCTGGAGAAGAACGAGCGCCACGTCGAGGCGATCACCAGGGCGCTGCGCAAGGCCAAGGCACTGTACCTGGCGACCGACCCGGACCGCGAGGGCGAGGCGATCGCCTGGCATCTGCTGGAGATGCTCAAGGAGCGCGACGAGATCGGCCCGCGCGCCGTGCACCGCGTCGCCTTCTACGAGATCACCAAGAATGCGATCCGCGCGGCGGTGGCCGAACCGCGCGAGGTCTCCGCGCCGCTGGTGAACGCGCAGCAGGCGCGGCGCGCCCTGGACTACCTGGTCGGATTCAATCTCTCGCCGCTGCTGTGGAAGAAAGTGCGGCGCGGCCTGTCGGCCGGACGCGTGCAGTCGCCCGCGCTGCGCATGATCTGCGAGCGCGAGGCCGAGATCGAGGCCTTCAGGGCCCAGGAATACTGGACCCTCGATGGCGAGGGCGAGCATTCGCGGCAGTCCTTCCCGCTGAAGCTCATCGAGTACGGCGGCGCCAAGGTCGAGCAGTTCAGCTTCACCAACGAGACCATGGCGCGCGAGGTCGAGCGCACCATCCAGACCGCCGCCGGCGGCGGCTTCCAGTACGAGGGCCGCGGCACCCCGGGTGCGCTCACGGTCCTGGCGATCGACCGCAAGCAGCGACGGCGCAACCCGGCACCGCCCTTCACCACCTCGACCCTGCAGCAGGAAGCCGCGCGCAAGCTCGGCTTCAACGCCCGGCGCACCATGCGGCTGGCGCAGCAGCTCTACGAGGGCATCGATATCGGCGAGGGCGCGGTCGGTCTCATCACTTACATGCGTACCGATTCGGTGTCGCTCGCCGCCGAGGCGATCGGCGAGATCCGCCAGGTGGCGGTGAAGCTGTACGGTGCGGAGGCGATCGATCCGGAACCGCGCTTCTACAAGACCAAGTCGAAGAATGCCCAGGAAGCCCACGAGGCCATCCGTCCCACCTCGGCGGCAGTGGTCCCGGCCGACATCGAGAAGTACCTGGAGCCGGACCTCTTCAAGCTGTATTCGCTGATCTGGCGCCGCGCGGTGGCCTGCCAGATGACCCATGCCACCTTCGATACGGTGGCCGTGGACCTGCTCGCCGGCCCCGATGGCGAGCGGCGTCATCTGCTGCGGGCCAACGGCTCGACGCTGGTCAAGCCCGGCTACATCGCCGTCTACCAGGAGGGCGCCGACGACGCCAAGGTGGACGACGCCGACCACGTGCTCCCGGCCATGAACGAGGGCGAGACCGTGACGCTCCTCGGCATCCGCGCCGAGCAGCACTTCACGGAGCCGCCGCCGCGCTACTCGGAGGCCTCCCTGGTCAAGGCCCTGGAGGAATACGGCATCGGCCGTCCCTCGACCTATGCGTCCATCATCTCGACCCTGCAGGACCGCGAGTACGTCGAGATGGACAACCGGCGCTTCATCCCCACCGACATCGGCAAGATCGTCAACCGCTTCCTCACCCTGCATTTCAACCAGTACGTGCAGTACGGCTTCACGGCCGAAATGGAGGACGAGCTCGACGCCATATCGCGCGGCGAGGAAGAATGGGTCACGCCGCTGTCGAAGTTCTGGAAGCCGTTCATCCACCAGGTGCAGACCATCGAGAAGACCGTCTCGCGCGACGAGGTCGCCCAGGCGCGCGAGATCGGCACCGACCCGGTCTCCGGCAAGCCGATGACGGTACGCATGGGCCGCTTCGGGCCGTTCGTGCAGATCGGCACCAAGGACGACGAGGAAAAGCCGAAGTTCGCGGGCCTGCGTCCCGGGCAGAAGATGGACACCATCACGCACGCCCAGGCGCTGGAACTGTTCAAGCTGCCGCGCACCCTCGGTGCCAATGAGGCGGGCGAAGCCATCGTCGCCAACATCGGCCGCTTCGGCCCCTACCTCAAGTTCGGCGACAAGTACGTCTCGCTCAAGGACGACGATCCCTACGAGGTGAGCCTGGAGCGGGCCCTGGAAGTGATCCGCCTGAAGCAGGAGGCCGATGCCAACCGCATCATCAGGGACTTCGGCGTCGACAACATCCAGGTGCTCAATGGCCGCTACGGGCCCTACATCAGCGACAAGCTCAAGAACGCCCGGATCCCGAAGGAACGCGACCCGAAGACCCTGACCCTCGAGGAATGCCGCGAACTGCTCGCCGCCGCCCCGGTGCGCGGCAATCGCTTCGGCCGCGGCAGGCGCGGGGCCGCGGCGGCGCCGGCGGCCAGAGCATCCGGCGAGACGGGCGCGAAGCGCAGCGCCAAGGGCAGCAGGGTCGCGGCCGCGCCGGCCGGCGCGAAAGCCAACGGCGCGACCCACGGTGCCGCCGCGCCGGTCAGGAAGAAGAAAAAGGCGAAGTCGGCCAAATCGGCGAAGGCCGCCGCAAAGCCAGCGCGCCGCAAGGCGCCGGCCCGCGGCGCCAAGGCCGAGGCCTAAGTTGCCGGTGTGAAGTACCGGCACAGCTTCCACGCCGGCAACTTCGCCGATGTGCACAAGCACGTCACGCTGCTCGCCGGCATCGCGGGCCTGCAGAAGAAGGACAAGGGTTTCCTGTACCTGGAGACCCACGCCGGACGCGGCGCCTATGACCTGTCCGAGTCCGCGGCCGGCCGCGCCTCGCGCTCGGGCCTGACGCGACTGCTGCACGATCCGGGCGAGTTCCCGGAACTCATCGCCTACGGCGCTGCCGTCAGGCACTGGCGCGAACTCCTGAACGACCGCAACGCCTATCCGGGCTCACCATTGCTGGCGGCCGCGGCGCTGCGCGGGCAGGACCGCGCGGTGCTGGTCGAAATCCAGCCGCCCGAAGCGCATGCGCTCGAACGTGCCGTCGCCCACCGCGCGAACGTGCGGGTCGAGATCGGCGATGGTTACCAGAAGCTGCGCGCCCACATGCCGCCGGCCGAGCGGCGCGGACTGGTGCTCATCGATCCGCCGTACGAGGAGAGCTCCCGCGATTTCGGCCAGGCCCGCGCCGCCATCGATGACATCCTCAGGCGCTTCGCCACCGCCGTCATCTTCCTGTGGTATCCCATCAAGGACGCCCGCGACAGCCAGCCGTGGCGCAGACGGCTGCTCGGCGCGTTGCGGCAACCGGCGCTGGTCAGCGAGCTGTGGCTGCATCCGTGCGACTCGCGCGTTGCCCTGAACGGATCCGGCCTGGTTATCATCCATCCGCCCTACCAGCTGGCCGAACGCATGCGGCTGTGGCTGCCGCGGCTGGTCGACTCGCTCGACGCCGCCGGCACCGGGGGCTGCCTGGTCGAGGAGACGCCGGACCCGAGGAGCACCATGCATGGCTGAATCACCCACCGAATACGGCGTCATCGGCCATCCGGTGGCCCATAGCCGTTCACCGTTCATCCATGGCATGTTCGCGCGCCAGCGCGGGCAGAACATGGTCTATCGCCCGCATGACGTCCCGCCCGAGGGCCTGCACGCCTTCGTCATGGAGTTCTGGCGACGCGGCGGGGCGGGGCTGAACGTGACCGTGCCGCACAAGGTCGGCGCCGTCGCCATGGTGCGCTCCATGAGCGAACGCGCCGCGCGCGCCGGCGCGGTCAACACCCTGCTCATGGACGCCGATGGCATCACCGGTGACAACACCGACGGCGCCGGGCTGGTCCGGGACCTGACGGCCAACCTCAAGGTGGACCTGGCGGGCGCCCGCATCCTGATGGTCGGCTCCGGCGGCGCCGCGCGAGGCGTGATTGCCCCGCTCCTGGACCAGTCCCCCGAACGGGTCATGATCGCGAACCGCTCCGGCGGGCGCGCCGAGGAACTGGCGCGGGTCTTCGGCGCGCTGGGTCCGGTCCAGGGCTCGAGCCTGGATCGGCTGGCCGGTCGTGGGGCGTTCGACATCGTCATCAATGCCACTTCTGCGGGTCTTGCAGGCGAGGTGCCGGCCGTGCCGGCCACGGTGCTGCACGCGACCACCTTCTGCTACGACATGTCGTACGCGCGCGGCGGCACCGCCTTCCTGGCCTGGGCGAAGCAGCACGGCTGCAGCCGCCTGGCGCAGGGCTGGGGCATGCTGGTGGAGCAGGCCGCGGAATCCTTCGAGCTGTGGCGCGGCGTGCGCCCCGACACGGCAGCGGTGCTCGCGGCCCTTGCGGCCGGCGCCTAGCGCATCGTGACCAGCTCTTCGGCGCTGGTCGGATGGATCGCCACCGTATCGTCGAAATCGTTCTTGGTCGCGCCCATGCGCACCGCTACCGCGAAGCCCTGCATCATCTCGTCGGCGCCGGCCCCGATGACGTGCACGCCCACGACCTGCTGCCGGGGCCCGGCGCAGACCAGTTTCATGTGCGTGCGCGGCTTGCGGGTGGTGAGCGCGTGGTACATGGGGACGAACGCCGAGAGGTAGACCTGTACGGTGGCGCCGTACTGGGCACGCGCCTCCGCCTCGGTCAATCCGACGGTACCGATGGGCGGATGGCCGAAGATCACGGTGGGCACGTTCTGGTAGTCGAGGAAACGCTCCGGCTGGCCGCCCCAGAGCCGGTCGGCGAGGCGCCGGCCGGCCGCGATGGCGACCGGGGTCAGCTGCGCCCGGCCGGTCACGTCACCGATGGCATGGATGCCCTGGACGTTTGTGTCCTGGAACTTGTCGGTCAGCACGAAGCCATGATCGTCGAGCTTCACCCCGACGCTCTCGAGCCCGAGGTCGCGGGTGCGCGGCGTGCGTCCGACCGCCCAGATCAGTTTCGACACCGGTCCGACCTGGCGGCCGCCGGCCAGTCGGATCTGCAGGCTGCCATCGCCGTTGCGGGTGACGGCCTCGGTCAGCGCGTTGTGGACGATGTGCATGCCGTGGTCGCGTGCGATCTCCACGTACGAGGCGCCCAGCATGGCGTCGAAATGCCTCAGCACCGACTCACCCCGCACGATCAGGGTGACCTCGCTCCCCAGCGCCTCCATGATGCCGGCCAGTTCCACGCCGATGTAGCCGCTGCCGACGATGGCGACGCTCGCCGGCCGCTCCTCCAGCTCGAAGAAACCGTCCGAGGTGATGCCCAGCTCGGCGCCGGGGAGATTTGGCACCTGCGGCGAGCCGCCGGTGGCGATCACGATGTGCTGCGCGGTGGCATGCCAGTCGTCGATCTCGACGCTGTGGGGTGCGGTGATGCGGGCATGGCCGCGGGCGAGCTGGACCTTGCGATGCGCGAGGTTCCTTTCGTAGATGCCGTTCAGCCGATGCACGTAGGCATCCCGTCCGGCCTTGAGCATGGCCCAGTCGTGGGCCACGGCGCCGAAGTGGAACCCGTAGCCGGAACTGTCCTCGGCCACGGCACCGATCTCGGCCGCGTTCCACATGACCTTCTTGGGCACGCAGCCCACGTTCACGCAGGTGCCGCCCAGGCGCCCGCTCTCGGCCAGCAGCACGCGCGCGCCGTATTCCACGGCCCGCTGCGCACAGGCCAACCCGCCGCTGCCGCCGCCGATCACGATCAGGTCGTACTGGTCGGTCATTGATCCAAAGGCTCCATCGCCACTTGTGCACACTGTATCGGCCCATATTACAGGCACTTGAGGGCAGCGACGGCTAGAATCAGGGCTGCATTGGAGGAGTTCCCATGTCGAGCGATATCCACCCCACCGACAACCCGCTGCTGCTGCGCAACCCCCTGCCCCGCTTCGGCGAGATCCGCGCCGCGCACGTGCTGCCCGCGATCAGCTTGCTGCTGGAACGCAACCGCGCCCAGCTGGACGCGCTGCTGGCGGCGCCGGTGGCGACCTTCCGGTCGCTCATCGAACCGCTCGAGGACTCGCAGCACGAGCTGGCGGGCGTCTGGTCGCAGGTGAGCCATCTGAACGCGGTGCTGAATTCCCCGGACCTGCGCGAAGCCTACAACGCCTGCCTGCCGCTGCTGTCGGCCTGGCAGACGGACCTTGCGCAGAACGAGGCGCTGTGGCGCGCCTGCCAGCACATCAGCGACACCGACCGGACGCTGGACGCGACGCAGCGGCGGGTGCTGGAGCACCGGCTGCGCGAATTCCGCCTCGCCGGCGTGACCCTGGATCCGCCGCGCAAGGCGCGCTTCAAGGAGCTGATGCAGCAACTGACGCAGCTGACCGCGAAATTCGAAGAGAACGTGCTCGATGCCACCAATGCCTGGTCGCATCACCTCACCGATGCCGCGCAGCTCGCAGGGCTCAACCCCGCCATCGTCGAACGCGCGCGGCTCGCCGCGGGCGACGCGGGCGGCTATCGCCTCGGCCTCGAGCAGCCGGTATACGTGTCGGTGATGTCGGAGGCGCAATCGCAGGCGCTGCGCCAGACCTTCTACGAAGCCTGGACCACACGCGCCTCGGACCGGGCATCCGACGGGGCCCGCTGGGACAATGCGTCGGTGATGGAGGACATCATGCGCGTGCGCCACGAACTGGCGCGCCTGCTGGACTTCGGAAGCTACGCCGACTACGCCCTCGCCACCCGCATGGCGAAAACATCGGCCGAGGTGTTCGCGTTCCTCGAGCAGCTGCGCGCGGCGAGCCGGCCGGCGGCCGAGCGGGAGCTGCGCGAACTGGAGCAATTCGCCGGCGCGAAGCTCGCCCCCTGGGACATGAGCTTCTGGTCCGAGCGGCTGCAGCGCGAGCGGTACTCCGTGTCGCAGGAGCAGCTGCGCCCGTGGTTCGCCCTGCCGCGGGTGCTCGACGGACTGTTCGATGTGGCGAAGCGCCTGTTCGGGGTGCGCATCGTGGAGCGCGCCGCGGTTCCCGTGTGGCATCCGGACGTGCGCTACTTCGAGATCCACGATGCCGATGGCGCGGCCCGCGGCAGCTTCTACCTCGACCCGTGCGCGCGGCCGAACAAGCGCAGCGGCGCCTGGATGGACGAGTGCGTGGGCCGCAAGAGCATGGGTGGGGCGACCGAGCTGCCGGTGGCCTACCTGGTGTGCAATTTCCTCGAGGCCGCGCCCGGGCAGCCGGCGCTGCTCACCCACGACGACGTGGTCACCCTGTTCCATGAGTTCGGCCACGGCATGCACCACCTGCTCACGCGCGTCGGCTATCCGACCCTCGCCGGCATCAACGGCGTCGCCTGGGATGCGGTCGAGCTGCCCAGCCAGTTCATGGAGAACTACGCCTGGCACCCGGACGTGCTGCGCCGGATCGCGGTGCACGTCGCGAGCGGCGAGCCGCTGCCGCCGGATACCCTCGCGCAGCTGCTGCGCACCCGCAGTTTCCAGGCCGGCCTGCACATGCTGCGGCAGCTCGAGTTCGCCCTGTTCGATTTCACGCTGCACGCCGGCTACGACCCCGCGCGCGGCGCCCGGATCAATGCCGTGCTCGAGGAGGTCCGTGCCCGGGTGTCCGTGATCGCCGTGCCGGAATGGAACCGGTTCGCGAACAGCTTCGGTCACATCTTCGCGGGGGGCTACGCGGCCGGCTATTACAGCTACAAGTGGGCGGAGGTCCTGGCCGCGGATGCCTTCGCGGCGTTCGAGGAGACCGATGTGTTCGACCCGCAGACGGCGCGGCGCTTCGTCGACTGCATCCTCTCGCAAGGCGGCAGCCGCGACGCGCTGGATGCCTTCGTGGCCTTCCGCGGACGCAGGCCGGACGTGGGGCCGCTGCTGCGGCAACACGGGATTGCGGCGTGAGCTGAGCCTTTTACATATCGGTCCGTTGCCTGAAAGTGTGCGCAGTTCGCTGGTCACGTGCGCGGGGCGTGCCTATGCTGCGCCATTCGGGAGAATCATGGGCAAGGCGCGGCTAAACGACTTCGACGTGACGGGCACGGTGCAGGTGAGTTCGACGGCTGCGGTGCGCGAGGCGGTCGAGGAACTGTGCCACGCGACCTGGCAGGACTTCCCTTTCGAGCCGCTGACGCGCGCCTTCGACCAGTTCGACCGCATGTTCGCCGGCAACGTGCCGGACTACTACGGCGTCGATACCGTCTACCACGACCGCCAGCACACCCTCGATGTGACGCTGGCCCTGGCGCGGCTGGTGGCGGGCTATGACCGCAGCCATGCGCCCGCCGAGCAGCTGGGCGCGGAGCGCGCGGCGGCGGGCCTCGTCATCGGCCTGTTCCACGACGTGGGGTATCTGCGCCGCAAGGACGACAGCGACTGTCGCCACGGTGCCGAGCTCACGCGCGTGCACGTCTCGCGCGGCGCCGAGTTCCTGGCCGACTACCTGCCCCGCATCCAGATGTCGGGCTGGGCACCGGTCGCCCGGGAAGTCATCCACTACACCGGCTACGAGGTGCCCTTCGACCGCATCGTCGTGGCCGACCCCAAGGACAAGACCCTGGGACACCTGATCGGGACCGCCGACATGATCGGCCAGATGGCCGATCGCTGCTACCTGGAGAAATGCCGCGACCGGCTCTACCCGGAATTCGTCCTGGGCGGCATGGCGCTGCCGATCAGCTCCAACGGCGGGCGCCAGGTGCGCTACGCGTCGGGACTGGACGTACTGCGGCAAACCCCTGAATTCGTGGCGGAAACCCGGGCCAAACGACTGGATGGGGCCTTCAACGGCGCCTATCACAACGTCGAGGCCCTCTACGGCGGCCACAACCCCTACATGGACATGATCGAGCGCAACCTCGGTTACCTTAACCGGGTGCTGCGCAGTGAGAACTGGCGCCTCCTGCGGCGCAATCCGCAGGTGTTTTCGGCCCTCGACGACCCCATGGCCACGGTCCGCAACCTGATGGTCGGCTACATCCGCAACGCCTGGGCCCAGCGCCGCTGAGCCGTAGCGCCATCCTGCTCTCGCAGGTAAGATCCCCAAAACCCAAGGATTGTTTGGAAAAAAGGGGGAAGTGTCGCTGTGCGTCACAGGCGCGGCGGCGGGCGAGATTCCGTGAATGCCGTCAGCCTGAAACTCAAGTATGCCAGCACCGCTTTTCTGGCAGTGGTGCTGGCGGCCTTTGCAATCATCGGCCTCTTCGCCTGGCAGCTGCATGTGCACTCGCAGCGCGTCGAATCCCTGGCACAGGCCGCGGTCCATGCGACCGTGACGCCGGGCCCGGCGCCGGTGGTCACTCCGGCCCGCGTCGCGGCATCGGGCGAGTTGCTGCGGCGCCTGCACCTGGTCGGCGAGAGCGACCTGCTCACCGGTCTCGCGCTGGCCGCGATCCTGGCCGGTGCCGCGGGACTCGTGGCCGCGTGGCTGGCCTGGCGCGCCGGGTTCCGGCTCGAGCAGCCGATCACCGCCCTGATCCGCAGCGCCGAACGGTTCGGCCAGGGTGACTACACCCGCCCGGTCGACATCGTGCGCCGCGACGAACTCGGCGACCTGCAGCAGGCGCTGGAACACATGCGCTACAAGCTGCGCCAGACCACGATCACCAAGAACTACCTCACCAGCGTGCTCAACGGCATGACCGACGCGGTGTTCGTGAGCTCCCCGGACGGCGTGGTGCGCATCGTCAACCAGGCCGCCTGCAAGCTGCTCGGATACAGCGAGGCGGAGATCCAGGGCCGCAACATCACCTTCATCCTCGAGGAGCGCGAGCGTCCGGCGTTCGATCTGGCCCGCGCCGCCCGCGAGTCGCGCGAGACCCTGGTCCTGACGCGCGGCGGGCCGAGCATCCCGGTGTCGCTGACCGGCTCGCAGCTGGCCAGCGATGATCCGCAGTTCCAGGGCTACATCTTCGTCGCCCGCAACATCACCGAGCAGAAGCGCACCGAGCGCCGCATCCGCTATCTCGCCCGCTACGACACGCTGACCCGGGTGCCCAACCGCATGCAGTTCCAGCACCTGCTGCAGCAGACCATCGCCCGCGGCGTGCGCAACAACCAGGGCGTCGCGCTGCTGTACCTGGACCTGGACCGCTTCAAGGAACTCAACGACACCTTCGGTCACGGCGCGGGCGATCGCGCGCTGGAAGTGCTGGCCGAGCGCCTGACGCGGTCCCTGCCGAAGGACGCGGTACTGGGACGGCTGGCGGGGGATGAGTTCGCGGTGTTCATGGAAGGCCTGCCGCTGGACACCGACAACCGCGGCCCGATCGCGCACCTGGCCCGCGCGGTGCTCACCGAGATCAACCGCGCCTTCCAGCTGAACCAGCACGAACTGTTCCTCTCGGCGAGCATCGGCATCGCCTTCTGCCCGCGCGACGCGGAGAACGTGATCGACCTGATCCGCAACGCCGATGCGGCCATGTACTACTCGAAGCAGAACGGCGGCAACACCTTCGCGTTCTATTCGCCCGAGATGAACGCCGCCGCGGTCGAGCGGCTGATGCTCAAGAGCAAGCTGCGCCGCGCGCTGGAGCGCGACGAGCTGATGATCCACTACCAGCCGAAGGTGGACCTGTCCGACGGCCGGGTGATCGGCGCCGAGGCGCTGCTGCGGTGGCGCCTGCCGGGGCATGGCGACATCTCCCCGGGTCAGTTCATCCCGCTGGCCGAGGAAACCGGCCTGATCCTGGAAATCGGCGAGTGGGTCCTGAACCGCGTCTGCATGGACTACCGGCGGTTGCAGGCCGAGGTCCCCGATCCGGGCCGCATTTCGCTGAACCTGTCGCTCAAGCAGCTGCGCGAGGCGAGCTTCATCCTGCGCTGCCGCTCGGTGTTCCGCAGCCACGGCGTGTCGCCGGGCCACTTCGAACTGGAGATCACCGAGTCGACCCTGATGGCCGACACGCAGCGCACGGTGCGGCTGCTGGGGGAGCTGCACGAAATGGGGCTGCACCTGTCGATCGACGATTTCGGCACCGGCTACTCGTCGCTGTCGGCGCTGCAGCAGTTCCCCATCGGTACGCTGAAGATCGACCAGTCCTTCGTCCGCGATGTCTCCGAGGACGCCGGCGACGCGACCATCGTGCGCACCATCATCGACATGGGCCGCAGCCTCGGGCTGGACGTGGTGGCCGAAGGCATCGAGTCGCAACGCCATCTCGACTTCCTGTGCGAGCACCGCTGCCAGTACGGCCAGGGCAAGCTCTTCAGCGACGCCAACACCATCGACGCCCTGCTCGCGCTGCTGGCGCGGCAGGCGGCGGGCGAGGCGCCGTTCGGCAATCTCATCCACCGCACGGGACTGGCGAGCCGCCGGGCATGATGTCGCGCAATTGAGGCGGGCATGAAGGCACCGTGGGCCCGCTGGGTGGGTGCCGCCCTCGTGGCGGTGTGGGTCGCGGTCACTGCGTACAACGCCACCCGCCCCCTGCCCCCGGGTACGCGCCTGGCCAGTACCCCGCAGGCGGTCGCGGCGGGCGATGTGACCTTCCTCGACGACATCACGGGAGCCGACGCCTACGGCCGCGGCTTCAACACCCATACCATCTTCGACGCCATGCTCCACAGCATCGGCGAAGCCCGCAACCTGCTGATCCTGGACTGCCATCTCTGCAACGACATGCACCGCACGGCGCCCGACGCCGTCACCGCACTCACGCCCATGGCGACGCAGCTGATGGATGCGCTGGTGGCGCGCAAGGCCGCGGTGCCGGGGCTGCAGGTGCTGGTCATGGCCGATCCGGTCAACGACCTGTACGGATCCGCCCCGGGGCCGCAGTTCGCGCGGCTGCGCGCCGCCGGCGTGCAGGTGGTGACCGCGGACCTGGCGCGCCTGCGGGATCGCAACATCCTGTACTCGGGCCTGTGGCGGCTGACCTTCCGGTGGTGGGGCGAGCCCGACGCCGCCCACGGCTGGCTGCCCAACCCCTTCAGTGATGACGGGCCGCCGCTGACGGCGCGCGCCTGGGCGCAGCTGGCCAACCTCAAGTCCTCCGACCGCCGCCTCCTCATCGCCGACGACGCGCACGGCGAGCTCACGGCGCTCGTCGGCAGCGCCGAACCCGCCATGGCGAGCAGCATCCACACCGTCACGGCACTGCAGGTCCGGGGCGTGGTGGTCGAACCGCTGCTCGCGAGCGAACTGGCCCTGGCCCATGCCTTCGGCTGGCGCGGCTCGCTCACGCCGCGCGAGACGCCACCGGCGTTGGCCGCGACGGCCGGCGGCGAGGCGCTGCAGCTGCAATGGCTGGGGGAAGGCGCGATCCGCACGGCGGTGTTGTCGCACATCGCCGCCGCCCGCAGCGGCGACAGCATCGACATCGCCAGCGACGCTCTCTCCGAGCGCAGCGTGATCGCGGCGCTGCTCGCGGCGAGCCGCCGCGGCGCCATGGTGCGCATGATCCTCGACCCGCAGAAGAACGCATCGCTGTGGCGCAGCGCGAACCAGTCCGTGGGCAGCGAACTGCTCGCGGCCAGCGACGGGCGGATCCACGTCGCCTGGTACCGCACCCACACCGAGCAGTTCCGCGCCGCCCTGGTCCTGATCCACGGCAGGCGGCCGACCTGGCTGGCCACGGGTTCGGCGAGTCTCACCCGCCGGGACCTCGGCGACTACGACCTGGCGCTCGATGCCGCCGTCTCCGGTCCGCCGACGGCGGCGCCGCTGGCCAGCGCCCAGGCGTTCTTCGATACGCTCTGGAACGAGCGCGGTCCGCCGGGCATCGAGTACACCGCCGATGCGGATACCTGGACCGATCCCTCGCAGCTGCGCTACTGGACCTACCGCGTCATGGAGCTGCTGGGGATTTCGCGGACCTGAGCATGGCCTGGGCCTGGTCGGCGACCGCGACCAGCGCCGCATCCGCCGCGGCCGAGAACGCCGCCACGACGCTGCCCATGCGATTCGCCTGCGCCTGCACGTCGGCACTGCTGCCGAAACTGCCGAGCAGCGCGCCGTCGCCGCGCCGGATCAGCAGGCAGTGCAGCTCGACCCGCACCCGCGGCGGGGAGGAGTCGGCGGCGTACTCGGCGTTGAACCGGTCGATCGAGGTCTGCAGCAGGTAGTCGGTGTTGAGGGTGCTGCGGTCATCCGCCACCGCGCTCCAGGCGGGGCGGCCCCGGAACGTGGCCAGTTCCAGGTCCGCGAACACCTCGCCCAGCGGCGCGCTCCAGCGACTGCGCGCGTAGTAGTCGAGACGGTTCTGCGGGTGCGTCAGCGCGATGCGATCGGTATCCAGGCCCGGGGCCGGCAGCGGCAGCGCGAGCCGCAGGGTGGGACCGCTCGCGGACCGTGCGGCGTTCGCGGCCTGGGGCGCCGGCGCCTGCAGGACATACAGCTGCAGCTGCGGTGCACTGCTGTGGAACAGCCCCGAGCACCCCCCCAGTGCCAGGGTCAGCGGAACGAGCGGCAGGCGCAGGTGTTTCATGGGGGAATCGCCACTCCCTGGTCCGGCTTCTCGAACAGCAGCTGCGAGGGATTCTCGCGCAGGCTGTGCGCCAGCTCGCGCACCTCGCCGACGGCGGCGCGGCTGTCGCCGAGCAGCCGCTGCACCTGCGGCAGGCTGTCACGGGTGAAGGCGCGCACGTCGCTGCGGTTGTCGCGGATCATCTGATCGAGGTTAGAGGTGGCATCGCTCAGCTGCTGCGCGACCACGGCGATGTGGTTCACCGCATCGCGCAGCTGCGGGCCCGCGGCATCCGTCACGCCGCGGACGCTGGCGGCCGTCGCGCGGAACTCTTCCGAGGTTTCGTGCAGGTCGGCGATCAGCGCCCGCAGGTCGTGCAGCGTCGGCGGCAGATCGCGCGTGGTGTGGTCCAGGTTCGCGAACGCATGCGAGATGGAATCCAGGTTGTCCTCGTTGAGCAGCCGGTCGACGCGGCCCAGCACCTCGGTGGCGCGACCCACCATCTCCGGCAGGCTCGCGAGCAGCAGATCGATGTTGGAGCGCGAGGAGCGGATGACCGGATAGCGCTCGCTCGGCACCGATTCCAGCAGCGGCTTGTTGGGGGCGTTGCGCAGCAGGTCGATGAACAGCACGCCGGTGACGCCCTGCTGCGACAGTTCGGCGACGGACTGGTCCGAGATCGGGGTCGCGGAGTCGATGTCGACGATCACCTGCACGCGGCTCGCGTTGCGGTGGTCGATGTACATCGACACCACCCGGCCGACGTTCACGCCGAGATAGCGCACCGGCGCGCCCGGGGTCAGGCCGCTGACGCTGCCATCGAAGTAGACCTCGTAGCGGGTGAAATCGCGGTGCTCGCGCGCGTCGGTGTACCAGTACACGAACAGGCCCGCCATGGCGGTGATGAGCAGCACGAAGGCGCCCACGGCCGCGTAGTTCGCTTCACGCTCCATCGGTTCCTCCGGCGCGCGCGCCGTAGCCGCGGGCCCGCACGCCGTGGAAGTACGCCTGGATCCAGGGGTGCGGGTTGCCCATGATGCCCTCGAGGGTATCGCTCACCATGCGCTGGTCGACGATCACCCCGACACGATTGCAGGTACGGAAGATCGTGTCCAGATCGTGGGTGATCATGACCACCGTCAGGTGCAGGTGCCGATGCAGGTACAGCAGCAGTTCGTCGAACGCCGCGGCGCCGATCGGGTCCAGCCCGGCGGTCGGTTCGTCCAGGAACAGCAGCTGCGGGTCCAGGGCCAGCGCCCGCGCCAGCGCGGCGCGCTTGATCATGCCGCCGGAGAGCTGGGCGGGGAACTTGTCCGCGGCTTCCGCGGGCAGTCCCACCAGGCGCACCTTCAGCATGGCGAGCTCGTCCAGGTCGCCGTCCGAGAGCTTCAGGTATTCGAGCATCGGCAGCTGCACGTTCTGGCGCACGGTCAGGGCGCTGAACAGGGCCCCCTCCTGGAACGTGACCCCATAGCCGGCCTTCACCGCCCGCAGCTCGCGGCGCGTCATGCCGGTCACGTCGACGCCGTTCAGGCGCACGCTGCCGGCGATCGGCTGCTGCAGGCCGAGGATGCTTCGCAGCAGCACCGACTTGCCGGCGCCCGAGCCGCCGACGATGCCGAAGATCTCGGCCGGCTCGACGGTCATGTCCAGCCCGTCATGCACCACCTGGCTGCCGAAGCGGTTCACCAGGCCCCGCACTTCGACGCGCGGCGCCATCAGATGTCCATGGCCATGAACAGCACGGCAAACAGCGCATCGGCCAGCAGTACCACGAAGATGGCCTGCACCACGGCGACCGTGGTCAGCCGGCCCAGCTCCCGCGACGAGCCGCGCACCTGCATGCCGCGGTAGGTGCCCGCCAGGCCGATCAGCATGCCGAACACCGGCGCCTTCACCACGCCCACCCAGAAGGTGGTCGGCGCGATGGCCTCGTTCATGCGCGTCAGGTACTGCGGCAGGGGGATATCCAGCAGGTACCTGCACAGCAGTGCCCCGCCGGTCAGACCCACCGCATCGGCGATCACGGCCAGCAGCGGCAGGGCGATGGTGAGACCGAGCACGCGCGGCAGCACCAGCGCCTCGAAGGGATCCACGCCGATGGCCCGCAGGGCGTCGACCTCGGCATTCAGGTGCATGGCGCCGATTTCGGCCGCGAATGCGCTGCCGGAGCGGCCGGCGACGATGATGGCCGTCAGCAGCACGCCCAGTTCGCGCAGCACGCCGATCGTCACCAGGTCTACGACGAACAGCTCCGCGCCGAAGCGCGCCAGCTGCTGCGCGCTCATGTACGCCACGATGACACTGATCAGGAACGCGATCAGCGTCACGATCGGTATGGCGGTGATGCCGGTGTCGTAGATATGTCGCGCGATCGAGATCGGCCGCAGCCGCCGCGGCGCGCACCACGCCCCGAACGCGGTCACCGCGATGCGGCCCAGGAAGGCGAGGCCGCTCACCAGGTCGTCCCAGCCGCCGACCACCCGTCGCCCGAGGGCCTCGACCGGCTCTTCGATGTGGTGCGGCCCGGGCAAGCCCGGATGCGCGGCGGGCGCGGCGCCGACCGATGCGATCAACGCCAGCTGCTCGGGGGGCGCACCCGCGAACTCGACGCTGGCGCCGGCAGCGGCGGCGCGCCCCAGGAAATCGCGCAGCTTCAGGCTCGCCGACAGGTCGAGCGCCTCGACCGCGGCCGCATCGATCAGGATGTGCTCGCCGCCGCCGCAGGGGACGGCCGCGAGTTCGCGCTCCAGTGCGTCGAGGTGGGTGACGCGCCAGGAGCCGGTCAGGTGGAGTTCGATGCCCTGCGCTGTGCGGCGGCTTTCCAGGTACACGGAAGGTTGGGGAACATCAGGTATCGTCCCGATACTGCCTGATGCGGATGGTCGCGACAATCAACAGCGCGGCCAGGAGCACCCCGAGCCACAGGTCCACGTTCATGAATACCGGGAACGGATTCACGTTCACGAACAGCAGGTTCAGCGTCCAGTGCTGCGCGCCGGCATCGCCGTAGCCGGGGAGCGCCGGGCCGCCGTTGGCGAACACGCGGCCCATCCGGTACCACAGCAGGTCCATCACGTGGGTGGAGTGCAGTGCAAACCATTCGACCATCATCAGGATCACCGGCGGCAGGAACACCCACAGCCACACGCTGCGCCGTGCCCAGGCCGACAGCAGCATCAGGTAGGCGGTCAGGGGCGCGTACCACAGCACCCCCGCCAGTACGGCCGCGAGGGTGACGCCCTGGACCCGAAGCCAGGTGCCGGCGTCCCAGAAGACCTCGCCCGCATGGTCCTGCCAGGCGCGCACCACGTAGATGCCGGACATCAGCAGGGTCGTGATGGCGGAGACCACGTACACCCCGAGCGGCACGATCACCATGACCACCAGCACCTTGGCGAGCACCGTCAGGGCATCGGAGACGGGCATCGACTTCCAGAACAGGATGCTGCGGTCCTTGCGCTCGGTGTACAGGCAGTCCCCGGCGTAGATCAGCATCATGAACCCCAGGGTCACGAACTGCGGGATGGCCGCGTACGAGATCGAGACGCGGAACAGCGCCCGGCGCTGCTCGGGCAGCGCCGCGAGACTCGAGTCGAAGCTGACCTTGCCGATGATGGCGAGCACCAGCAGCAGCACCGCGACCGACAGCGGTGCGATCCACAGTGCCCGGTGTTCCCAGAATTCGCGGCGGATGAGCGTGCGCAGCACCGGCGGATGCCGTTCGGCGACCGGGGTGTCAATGGGCTCCGGGGTGTTCATGCCGCCTGCATCTTCGCCACGAACAGGTCGGCGATCGAGGGCGTGCGCACATCCCCCAGCTGGGCCAGGGTCTCGTGGGTCTGGCCTTCGAAGAACATGGCCGTGCGGCCGAAGATCTCCCGCTCGTAGAACGGCCGCAGCGAGCGCGCGGCGGCGACTTCCGCCGGCCCGACGGTCAGCTGCACGTACTGCTCGGCGAGGGTCTCCACCGGGGCCGCCAGGGTCACCCGGCCATGCCGCAGGAACAGCACGTCGGTGAGCAGGTGCTCGATCTCCTCCACCTGGTGGGTGGTGAGCAGGATGGTGCGCTCCTTGTCGAAGTAGTCGTTCAGCAAGGTGTCGTAGAACTGCCGCCGGTACAGCAGGTCGAGCCCGAGCGTGGGCTCATCCAGCACCAGCAGCCGCGCGTCGATGGCCAGGATCAGCGCGAGGTGCAGCTGCGTCACCATGCCCCGCGACAGCTCGCGCACGCGGCTGTTCATCTTCAGGTCGGTGTGCCGCAGGAATTCCTCGGCGCGCTGCCGGTTGAACCGCGGATGGACGCCGGAGACGAAATCGAGCGCCTGGCTGACCTTGAGCCATCGCGACAGCACTGCCACGTCGGCGACGAAGCAGACGTCGCGCATCAGGTCATTGCGCTGCGTGCGCGGATTGCGGCCGAGCACCGTGAGGTCGCCCTTGAAGCTGGTCAGGCCGAGAATGGCCTTCAGGGCCGTGGTCTTGCCGGCACCGTTGGCGCCGATCATGCCGACGATGCGCCCCGGGGCGACGCTGAAGGTCACATCGTCGAGCGCCCGATTGGACCCATAGGACTTGGACAGCCCGCGGGCCTCAATGACTGCCGTCATCGTTCGTGTCCGGTAATGTTCCAGGGGATGCAGACTTGGCGGGACTGCCGCCGAGCAGGTCGGGGGCGGAGAGTCCCAGGCGCACGATCGTGGCGTGGATCTTGGGCCAGTCGTCCTCGAGGAAGCGCTGGCGCTCGTCCTTGAGCAGGGCGGCACCGGCGCCACTGCTGACGAACATGCCGCGTCCGCGGCGCTTCTCGACGAGATGCTCGTCGACAAGTTGCTGATACCCCTTGAGGACGGTCAGCGGGTTGAGGCGGAATTCGGAGGCGACGCTGCGCACCGATGGCAAGGCGTCGCCCTCCTTGAGGATCCCGTCCAGAATCATCGCGACCACCCGGTCCCGCAGTTGCCGGTATATCGGCACACTGTCTTCCCACTGCGGGTCCATGAACGCTCCGAGACGCCCGTGTCGGGCTAGTAGCGTTCTAATCTACCAGAACAGTGGCAGCCGTTGACGAGTCCACCGCGTGCTCGGACGTGGGAGAGGTCTGACCGATGGTCTGGGCCTCCTTGGTCGTCACGTTCAGCGCATGGATCAGCAGCGCATTCGGGGCCATCGCGATCAGCGCGCAGACCAGGATCTTGAGGTTCACCGTATTCGCGTTCATATCCCTTCTCCTTCCATCGCCGCCGGGAGGCACCCTGCCTGGCCGGTCGTCTTGGTGTTATATATAACTACAACACTACCTATGTGTCAAGCCCCAACACGTGAGATGCAGTTCACGGATCCGAAGGGGGCCTGCCCAGGCCCACGGTCCGGGCCGGCCCGGTAGAATCGGCGGTCACCTTCCGTGGAGCCCGTCATGAAGCAAGCTTTGAATGTCGCGATCACCGGCGCCGCCGGCCAGATTGGCTACGCCCTGGCGTTCCGGGTGGCCTCCGGCCAGATGTTCGGCGCGGACCAGCCGGTCAACCTGCACCTGCTGGAGATTCCCCAGGCGCTGCCCGGCCTGCAGGGCGTGGTGATGGAGCTGGACGATTGCGCCTTTCCGACCCTGAACAAGGTCGTCGCCACGGACGATGCCGGGGTGGCCTTCCGGGACTGCAATGCGGCGATGCTGGTCGGGGCCCGTCCCCGCGGACCCGGCATGGAGCGCAAGGATCTGCTGCTGGCCAACGCCCAGATCTTCTCCGCTCAGGGCAGGGCGCTGAACGAAGCCGCGGACCGCAACGTCAAGGTGCTGGTCGTCGGCAACCCGGCCAACACCAATGCGCTCATCGCCCGCGCCAACGCGCGCGACCTCAACCCCCGCAATTTCACGGCCATGACGCGCCTGGACCACAACCGCGCGCTGGCGCAGCTGGCCCTCAAGACCGGCACCCACATCAACCAGATCCGCAGGATGATCATCTGGGGCAACCACTCGGCGACCCAGTACCCGGACGTGAGCCATGCCACGGTCGGCGGCAAGCCGGCGAAGGGTCTCGTGGACCAGAAGTGGCTGGACGAGACCTTCATTCCGGTCGTGCAGCAGCGCGGCGCGGCCGTCATCAAGGCGCGCGGTTCCTCCTCGGCGGCCTCCGCCGCCTCCGCGGCGCTCGATCACGTGCGCACCTGGGCACTGGGCACCGCCGAAGGCGACTGGGTCAGCATGGGCGTGCCGTCGGATGGCAGCTACGGCATTCCCGAAGGGCTCATCTATTCCTATCCCGTGACCTGCCGCAACGGCGAGTACCAGATCGTGCAGGGCCTGGCCGTCGATGAGGCCAGCCGCAAGCGCATGACCGTCACGCAGAACGAGCTGAAGGAAGAGCGCGAGGGCGTCAAAGACCTGCTGGGATAATGTACGGCGCCATCCTCACGGTCCTGTTCCTGGCGGCGGTCGTCGGCCTGACCTACCTGCGCCGGGGCCTGGTCGTGTTCTGCGGCACGCTCACCGTGCTGCTGCTGCTGTACTGCTTCCTCGCCCCACCGGCACCCACCTGGAAGGCGATCCTCTGGGCGCTCACCGCGCTGCTGTGGCTGCTCACGGTGCGGCCCCTGCGCCGCGCGCTGATCAGCGGTCCGTTCCTCAAATCCTACCGGCGGCTGCTGCCCTCGATGTCGCAGACGGAGAAGGAGGCGCTGGAGGCGGGCACCGTGTGGTGGGACGGTGAACTGTTCACGGGCGCCCCGCGCTGGCAGAAGCTGCTGAGCGCCCGGCCCCCGCAGCTCTCGCAGGCCGAACAGGCCTTCCTCGACGGCCCCTGCGAGGAGCTGTGCGCGATGCTGGATGACTGGGACATCACCCACCGCCGCGCCGACCTGCCGCCCGAGGTCTGGTCGTTCCTCACCTCGCGGGGCTTCTTCGCGATGATCATCCCGAAGGCCTACGGCGGCCTGGAATTCTCGGCCTACGCGCACTCCTGCGTGCTTGCGAAAATCGCCAGCCGCAGCACCACCTGTTCCTCGATCGTCGCCGTCCCGAATTCCCTGGGGCCGGCGGAACTGCTCAATCACTACGGCACCCGGGAGCAGAAGGACTACTACCTGCCGCGGCTCGCCCGCGGGGAGGAGATTCCGTGCTTCGCACTGACCGGGCCGCGCGCCGGGTCGGATGCGGCCTCGGTGCCGGACACGGGAATCGTGTGCCGGGAGCAGGGAATCCTCGGCCTGAGACTGAACTTCGCCAAGCGCTACATCACCCTGGCGCCCATCGCCACGGTCATCGGCCTCGCCTTCCGCATGTTCGATCCGGAGCGCCTGCTCGGCGAGCGCACCGACCTCGGGATCACGGTCGCGCTCATCCCGCGCGAGACCGCGGGCATCTCCATCGGCCGCCGCCATTTCCCGCTGAACATCCCGTTCCAGAACGGCCCGATCGAGGGCCGGGACGTGTTCGTGCCGCTCAGTTGCCTGGTGGGTGGCGCGGCCATGGCGGGCCAGGGCTGGCGGATGCTGGTCGAGCAGCTTTCGGTCGGCCGCTGCATCTCGCTGCCGTCCAACACCACCGGCAGCGCCAAGGCCGCCGTCTGGGCGACCGGCGCCTACGCCCGCGTGCGCCGGCAGTTCAATCTGCCGATCGCGCGCTTCGAGGGCGTGGAGGCGGTCCTCGCCCGCATGACCGGCCTCACCTACACCATGGATGCCGCGCGATCGGTCACGGCCGGCGCCATCGATGGCGGCGAGAAACCCTCCGTGCCCTCCGCGATGCTCAAGTACCACGTCACCGAGATGGGGCGCATGGTCGCCAACGATGCCATGGACGTGCACGGCGGCAAGGGCATCTGCCTGGGGCCGAACAACTACCTGGCCCGCGGCTACCAGACGGTGCCCGTGGCCATCACGGTCGAGGGCGCGAACATCCTCACCCGCAATCTCATCATCTTCGGCCAGGGCGCGATCCGCTGCCATCCGTACGTGCGCCGCGAAATGGAAGCGGCACGCAACCCGGACCGGCGGGCCGCGGTCGCGCAGTTCGACGCGGCGCTGTTCGGTCACATCGGCTTCACCCTCTCCAATGCGGTGCGCTCGCTGATCATGGCGCTGACCTTCGCGCGCTGGCGGGGCGTGCCCGATCACGGGCCGACCCGCCGCTACTTCCAGCATGTCGAACGCTTCAGCGCCTCGTTCGCCTTCGCCGTCGATGTGGCGATGCTGACCCTCGGCGGGTACCTCAAGAAGAAGGAGTCGCTGAGCGCGCGCCTGGGGGATGTCCTCTCCGCCATGTACCTGGCCTCGATGGTCCTCAAGCACTATGACAACCAGGGTCGTCCCGAAGCCGACCTGCCGATCGTGGAATGGGCCTGCCGCAACCTGCTGTACTTCGCGCAGGAGCAGCTGCACGGCTTCCTGCGCAATTTCCCGAACCGCTTCCTGGCCGGGCTGATGCGGCTCCTGATCTTCCCCCGCGGCCTCACCTACTTCGCCCCCTCGGACCGGCTGTCGCGACGGGTCGCCGAACTGGTGACGGCCGACACCCCGTCGCGCCGGCGACTGGGCGTGCATGCCTACACCACGCTCAACGAGCGCAGTCCGCTCGGGCTCCTGCAGGAGGTGCTGGGACTGGCCGATGCCGCCGAAGTGCTGGAGAAGCGCATCCGGGAAGAGGGCGTGAAGCCGGGGCGGGTGACCGCCCTGGATCTTCCGGGCCGCATTTCCCAGGCGGTTGCCGCGGGAATACTGACCGAGACCGAAGGGGCGCGGCTGCTCGAGTTTGATCGCAAGGTGATGCAGATCGTGCGCGTGGACGATTTTGCGCCGCACGAACTGGCGGCCGGCAACCCTTGAGTACCCCCGGTTTGTCTTTCACGCGCAATACTGCCTAAGCTGTGCGCCCCACACGCCAAGGAGCTCTCATGCGTACCCTCGCTCTCGCCGCCTTGCTGTTTGCCGCCGCCACGACCACCGCCGCCCTCGCCGCCGACGACCACTTCTGGCCGAAGGGTGCCAGGATCTACATCATCAGTCCGAAGTCCGGCGCCAAGGTCACCAGCCCGGTCACCATCAAATTCGGTCACAAGGGTATCGCCGTGGCGCCCGCGGGCGACAAGACTCCCGACAGCGGTCACTTCCATCTGCTGATCGACCAGCCCTTGCCTTCTGACCTGAGCGTGCCGCTGCCTGCGGACGATCACATCCTGCATTACGGCAAGGCGCAGACCGAAGTGACGCTCGATGCGACCAAGTTGCCTCCCGGCAAGCACACGCTGCAGCTGGTGATGGGCGATGCCAGTCACATCCCCCACAGCCCGCCGCTGGTGTCGAAGAAGATCACCATCACCGTCGAGTAGCGGGTGGACGCGCGGGCCGTTCTGCATGTGGACATGGACGCGTTCTATGCGTCCGTGGAGCAGCATGACGACCCGCGCCTGGCCGGTCTGCCGGTGATCGTCGGCGGCAACGGGCCCCGGGGGGTGGTGGCCGCCGCGAGTTACGAAGTACGCCGGTATGGCGTGCGCTCGGCCATGCCCATGCGCCAGGCGCTGGAGCGCTGTCCGGAGGCGGTCGTGATCCGGCCGCGCATGGCGCGCTACCAGGACATCTCGCACCAGGTGTTCGCGGTCTTCAACGAGTTCACACCCCTGGTGCAGGGGCTCTCGCTGGATGAGGCCTTCCTGGATGTCACCGCCAGCCGCGAGCCGGTGCCGCTGATCGCCGCCCGGATCAAGCGGCGGATCCGCGACTGCACCGGCCTCACCGCCTCGGTGGGCGCCGCGGGCAACAAGCTCGTCGCCAAGATCGCCTCCGACCTGCACAAGCCGGACGGCCTCACCATCGTGACCCCGGCCACGCTGCGCGCGACGCTCGACCCGCTGCCGGTGCGCCGGCTGCCGGGCCTCGGTGGCAAGACCGGTCTGCGGCTGACGGCCGCGGGCATCCACACCCTGGGGGAGCTGCGCGTCGCCACCGATGCCCGACTGTGGCCGATCTTCGGCCGCCATGCGCAGGCCATCCGCGACCGGGCCGCCGGGATCGACGACCGCCCGGTGATGAACGAACGCCAGGAGCTCTCGATCAGCGCCGAGGATACCTTCGACGAGGACATCCAGGACCGGCGCCGGCTGCGCCGGGCCGTTGCGGAACTGGCGGACCTCGCCTGCAGTCGAACCCGCGACCGGGAACTTTCGGCCGGCTGCATCGCCATCAAGATCCGCGAACATGATTTCACCACCGTCACCCGCCAGAAGGCCGTGCAGCCGGCGACCCAGGACCGGCGCACCGTCGCGGCGGTGGCCGTCGAACTCCTGGACCAATGGCTCGGCGAGCACCCCGGGGCCCGGCTGCGGCTGCTCGGGGTCGCCCTGCGACAGCTCACGCCGGCCACTCAGTTGGCCCTGTTCGACACCCAGCCGGCCGGAGTCGATGCGGCGGTCGATGCCATCCGCGAGCGGTTCGGCAAACAGGCGCTGCGCCGCGCCAGCAGTCTTGAGTAGCATTGCATCATGTACCTGGCCTTCTTCGGGCTGAACGAAAAGCCCTTCGCGATCACCCCGGACCCGCGCTACCTGTTCCTGAGCGAGCGACACGCGGAGGCGCTGGCGCATCTGCTCTACGGTGTCACCGAGGCCGGCGGCTTCATCCAGCTCACCGGCGAGGTCGGGACCGGCAAGACCACCGTGGTGCGCTCGCTGCTGGCGCAGACTCCGCAGCATGCCGAGATCGCCCTGATCCTCAATCCCCGCATGACCGCGCCGGAGTTCCTGCTGACGATCTGCGAGGAGCTCGGGATCGGTGTGCAGGACGAGGCCACCAACAGCCTCAAGGACCTGGTCGACATCCTCAGCCACTACCTGCTGCGCGCGCACGGCAACGGCAAGCGCGTGGTGCTGGTGGTGGACGAGGCCCAGAACCTCGCGCCCGAAGTGCTCGAACAGGTGCGGCTGCTCACCAATCTCGAGACCAACACCCAGAAGCTGCTGCAGATCATCCTCATCGGGCAGCCCGAACTGCGCGAGCTGCTCGACCGCACCGAGCTGCGCCAGCTTGCCCAGCGCATCACCGGCCGCTACCACCTCTGTCCGCTCACCGCCTCCGAGACGGCCGCCTACATCCGGCACCGGCTGCGGGTCGCGGGCGCCACCTCCGATCTGTTCACCCCTTCGGCGTTGCGCGAGGCGCACCGCCTGTCGCGGGGCGTGCCGCGGCTCATCAACGTGCTGTGCGATCGGGCGCTGCTGGGCGCCTATACGCAGGACCGCCACCAGGTCGGGGCCGCATTCGTGCGCCGCGGCGCCATGGAAGTGTTCGGCCGGCAGCTGTGGCCCTGGTGGCTGCCCTGGGGCGCGGCGGCCCTGACGGTGCTGGTCGTTGCCGCCGGACTCATCGCCGCCTGGCGCCTGGGCGTCTGGGACCGCGCCACGCCGCTGCGCGCGCATGCCGCCACCCGCCACCCGGCACCGGCCCGGGCCGCGGCACCGGTTTCCGCACCGGCGCCGGTGGCAGTGAGCACCGCGAGCGCGAGCGCACCGGCGCCGACGCTCGGATCGCTGCTCGCCGAGCACAGCGCGGCGACCACGCCCGACGCCGCCTTCGGTGAACTGTTCAGCATCTGGGGTGCGCATTACAAGGCCGGCACCGCGGATCCGTGCACGCAGGCCTCCGCGCAGGGACTGGAGTGCTACGTGCAGAAGGGCACGATTGCGCAGCTGCGGCTCTACAACCGCCCTGCGATCCTGATGCTCACCGATGATGCCGACACCGCCCGCCAGATCGTGCTCACGGCCCTGGGCGACGAAGAGGCGCACGTCGATATCGGCGGCAGCGCACAGCAGGTGAGCATCGGGGACCTGTCCCGCTACTGGTTCGGCGACTTCATCCTGCTGTGGCGTCCGGGGACTCGCGATCCGAAGCCCCTGGGACCGGGGATGCACGGCGCCGAGGTCCTGCAGCTGCGACTGCAGCTGGCGAAACTGAGCGGCAGGCCCGCGCCCCCCGGCGCAAGCGACGTCTACGATGGAGAGCTGTCGCAACTCGTGCGAGACTTTCAGCGCGCACACCGGCTGACGGCCGACGGCGTCGCCGGGGTGCAGACCCTGGTGGTCCTCAACGGCGCCCTGGCCAGACCGGACTCGCCGCAGCTCGCGGCGCTTCCGGCACACGGGATCTGAGCATGTCCTTCATCCTCGACGCATTGAAGAAGTCGGAGACCGAACGCCAGCGCGGCGATGCGCCGGCGCTGTACGAAGTGAAGATGGCCCCACCCCGGCACGGCGTGGCACCGTGGCTGCTGGTGCTGGGCGGTCTGCTGCTGATCAACGTGGTGGTCCTGGGGATCGTCCTGATCCGCGGCACGCATGGTTCGGCGCCGGCGGGGAGCGACACCGTTGCGACGCCGCCGGCGGCACCGCCGGCCACGCCGGTGACGGCAGCGGCCCCTCCGCCCATCGCACCCCCTCTGCCGGCGGCCACCGCGAACTCTGCGCCGCCGGTGCAAGCCACGCCGCCGCCGCCGGTGGTTACCCCTCAGGACGCGCCGCCCGCGGTGGCCGCGTCGGCGGATGACGCGCCCGCCATCGAGCCGCCGCGCGGTGCCAGCGGGGAGGCGCCGCCGACGGTCGGGGGCGTCGAGAGCACGGGCGGCAACAGCGGGGAAGTGCAGACCTACCAGCAGGCCGCGGCCGCGCCCGGCGCCTCCCTGCCGGACCTCACCCTCAACCTGCATTCCTATTCCACCAACCCCGCCGACCGCTTCATTTTCCTGAACATGGCGAAACTCAGGGAAGGGGAGACCTCGCCGCAGGGGGTCCGGGTCGAGTCCATCACCCCGGAAGGCGCCATCCTGTCCTGGCACGGTTCGCGGTTCATGTTGCAACGCCAATAGACCATAAGATCCCCCCCGGCGGCGGCCGGGAGACCGGATTCACAGATTCCGTGCTCCCGCGCGACATTCCGGCGGCCTTCCGTCATGTTTGACGCGAAAGCCCATGCCTGCACCCCATCAAAACCTGGTTGCGGAAGTCACCGCCGGCCCAGTGCCGCCTGCAGGCCGCGTCCGTGTCGCCGAGCATCTGGTGCTGCTGACCCGGGACGCTTCGCTGGTCGAGGCGCTGGCCGGCGCCGTACCCGCCGAATCCCTGACGGTCGTCGCCGATGAGGCCTCCCTGGGCCAGCACCTCATGGGTGGCCTGGTGGGTGTGGTGTTCCTCGATGCCGGCATGGCCCATGTGCCCGGCGCCACGGCGCAACTCACGCAGCGACTGCACCAGCAGTTTCCCGACGTAGTGCTGGTCGTCGCCGGCGATGGGGCCGCGCAGAGCGAACTGGCCGCGCAGGTGGGCGATGGCACGATCTACCGCTTCGCGCACCAGCCGGTCTCCGCGCAACGCGTGAAGCTGTTCGTGGATGCCGCCTGGCGCAGGCGCGAGGGCGCCAGCGGCAGCGGTGCCTATCCGGCGCTGTCGAACCTTGCCGTGGCGGCGCCCGCCGCGCTGGCCACTCCGGCGCGTGACTTCACCTGGCCCGCCGTGCTGGTGAGCACCGTGGCGCTCGGCGCCGGCGCGGCGTGGCTGCTGCTGCGCGCGACTCCGCATGAGGTCAACGTACCCCCGGCGGCCTCCCCCAGGGCCATTCCCCTCCCACTCCCCGAGGTCCCCGCCGCCGTGAATGCGCTTGCGCGTAAGCCTGAGCAGGCGCAGCGGACCGCGCGCCGTCGCGCCGACGCGGCGGCGGCCGCCCGCGTCACCCCCGTCACGTCGGCGCCCGCACCGCTGCCGGTGGTGGCGGTCAGCGCCACCTTCCTCGCCCCCAGCTCGACGCCGCCGGCAAGCGAAGCCCGCGATCCGACCTCGATCGCCGCCGTCATCCTGGAGCGGGTCTATTCGGTGGACCCCGAATTTCCCGAAATCGCGCGCGAGCGCGACCTCTCCGGTTACGTCGACCTGGAGTTCACGGTCAATGCGGACGGCACCGTCACGGATGTGAGCGTGCTCAAGGCCGAGCCCCGGGACGTGTTCGAGAAGGCCGCGGTGGAGGCCGTGAGCCAATGGCGCTACCGCCCGGTGCTGCGCGACGGTCAGCCGGCCAGCGAGCACGCCCGGCTGCGGCTGAACTTCGCGTACCGGTGATCGCCTCAGGGTCATGAACGCGCGCCTGCTGGTTGTCGATCGCGATCTGCGCTACCGCGAGTGGCTGCGCAACCACCTGGGGGTGCTGTTTCCCGAAGGTTCCGTCACCGCCATCGACGGCCGCGAATTCGAATCGCGGCTGGAGGGACTGTCCCGAGAGGACATCGATCTCATCGTGTTCGTCGCCCAGTTCGGCTACAGCCCCGAGGATCCGCGTTCCGAAGGCCTCGAACGGCTGCGGCAGGTACGGGACCGCGCCGGATTCCCGTCGCTCATCGCGGTCGCCGAGGACGGCAACGAACTCACCGCCGTGCGGGCGCTGCAGCTGGGCGCCCTGGACTATCTGCCGAAGCGACTGGTGAGTCCCGAGCGGCTGCGCACCGCCGTGAAGCTGGCACTGCGCCGGATCGAACTGGGTAGCGCGCAACCGGCGGCGCCGGAGGCGGCCGACGCGGGCACTTCGCAGTCGGCGCGATCGCTGCGCGACCCCATTCCCGGCTACAGCATCCGCAAGACCATCGGCGAATCGGACAAGGCGCTGGTGTACCTGGCGGACAGCGAGCTACTGAAAGCGGACGTGGCGCTCAAGGTCACCAAGAGCGAAATCGACGACCCCGAGGATCAGCGGGTCTTCGCGCGCGAATACGAGGCGCTGAAGTCCCTGAACCACCCCTCGATCGTCACCATCTACGACTATGGCAACAACGCGGGCCGCGAGTACCTCGCGATGGAGTATTTCCCGCGGGGCGATCTCAAGGCGCGGCTGCTGCGCGGCATCCTCGAGGCCGACGCGCTGCGGTACCTGGAGCAGATTGCGCGCGCCCTGCAGGTGGTGCATGCCGCAGGCATCCTGCACCGGGACCTCAAGCCGCCGAACCTCATGCTGCGGGACAACGACACCCTGGTGCTCATCGACTTCGGGCTGGCGCGCAATCTCAGCGGCGCCGCCAACCTCACCCGCACCGGGGTGCTGCGCGGCTCGCCGTTCTACATGAGCCCCGAGCAGGCCCTCGGCGAGGATCTCGATGGTCGCAGCGACCTCTACAGCCTCGGCATCCTGTTCTTCGAAATGATCACGGGCCGCAAGCCCTACTCGGGACTCTCGGCCATCGACGTGCTGCAGCAGCATGTCACCGCTCCGCTGCCGCAGCTGCCGCCCTCGCACCTGCACCTGCAGGCGCTGCTCGAGGGCTTCATCGCCAAATCCCGGGACGAGCGCTTCGCGAGCGCCGAACAGGCCATCGAAGCCCTCGCCGGCATGCGCGCCCTGTGCCGCACAGGCTCACGCCGCTGAAGGCGCGCGCCGCGCTGGCGATTCCTACAGGCTGCCGGGGATTGCGCTGACAAATGCACGCGCCCGCGGGCATTTGCCCGAGCTGCGCGCGCGTTCACCATAGCGCACACATCCCGCGCATCTCCCAAGGAGTCGTCCATGACCAGCAAGAAGATGGCTGTATTCGGCATTTACCCGCTGTCCTCCCAGGCCGAGACCGCGGTGGACGCGCTGATCGCCGCGGGCTTCCGCAGTACCGACATCTCCGTGCTGCTGCCCGACAACGACAGTACCCAGGCGTTCGCCCACGTGAAGGAAACCAAGGCGCCCGAAGGCGCGACCGTCGGCGTCACGGCCGGGGGCGCCATCGGGGGTGTCCTGGGCGTGCTCGCCGGCGTCGGCGCGCTCGCCATCCCGGGCGTCGGACCGCTGATCGCCGCGGGCCCCATCGTGGCGGGTCTGGCGGGCCTGGGCGTCGGCGGCGCGGTGGGCGGCTTCGTCGGCGCCCTCATGGGCATGGGCATTCCGGAGTACGAGGCCAAGCGCTACGAGGGCCGCGTCAAGGGCGGCGGCACGCTGCTGTCCGTGCATTGCGATACGGCCGACCAGGTCGACCGTGCCAAGAGCCTGCTGAAGGGAACGCGCGCCGAGGACATCGCCTCCACGACCGAGGCGAGTTCCCCCCGCAGCCCCCGCAACGCCTCCGCGGCCTGAAATCCCGCATGAGCTAGGATGCGCACATCCGGCCTCCCCTGGGCGTGCATCGCCGCCTGGCTCTGCGGCTGCACGGTCGGGCCCGATTTCAGGCCGCCGCCAGCCCCGCATGCCGCATACGCTCCGCCGCCTGCCGCCATTGCCGCCCAGGGCATGAAGTACGGGGGCGACGTGGAGGCCGAATGGTATTCGCTGTTCCATTCGGCCGCCCTCGACCACCTGGTGCGCGAGGCCCTGCGCTCCAATCCCGGCCTGGACGGCGCCCGCCACAGCCTGCGGGCGGCGCAATACGAACTGGCCGCGGTCGCCGGTACGGCACTGCCGCAGGTGACCCTGGCGGCGAAGGCCAGCCGCTCGCGGGTCAACGGCAGCCTGCTGTACGAGCCGGACGAAGCCCTGCAGGTCACGGCCAACCAGTACACCCTCGGACCCTCGCTGGCCTACGACCTCGATGTGTTCGGACGGCTGCGGCGCACGATCGAGTCCCAGGCCGCCCGGACTTCGAGCGTGCAGCGCCAGGTGCTGGATGTCTACGTCACGCTGGTCGACCAGGTGGTGGTGACGGCCTTCGGCTATGCGGCCCAGAGCGAACAGCTCGAGGTCACGCGGCGGCTGGTGCAGGACCTCGAATCCCAGTACGAGCTCACCCGCACGCTCGAGAACGCGGGCAAGCTGATCCGCAGCGATACGCTGCAGGCGCAGGCGCAGCTCGAGAACACCCGCGCCACACTGCCGGCCATCGAGAAGCAGCGCGACATGCTCCGCGATGCACTGATCCGGCTGACCGGAGTCGCCCCGCAGCAGGCCGATGTGCCGCTGATCTCCCTGAAGGATTTCACGCTGCCCCAGACACTGCCCGTTTCGCTGCCCGCGAGACTCGTGCGGCAGCGCCCCGACATCCTCGAAGCCGAGGATCTGCTGCATGCGGCGAGCGCCAACATCGGCATCGCCGAGGCGGCCCGTCTCCCGGACTTCAATCTCACCGCCCAGTTCGCGCAGCAGTCCATCAGGACCAGCGACCTGTTCACCTACCCCGCCTCCATCTGGAGTGCGGGCATCGACATGACCGCGCCGCTGTTCACGGGCGGGACGCTGCGGTCACGCGAGCAGGAAGCGCGCGAGCGTTTCGCCCAGGCTCAGGCCCAGTACCGCAGCACGGTCATCGGTGCCTTCGTGGAAGTCACCGATGCGCTGCACGCCCTGCAACACGACGCGGACGGTTATTCGGCGCACATCGCCGCCCTGGAGGCGGCGCGGGCCAACCGCGACCTGGCACGCGACCAGTTCCAGCACGGCGCCGTCAATGAACTCGTCGTCCTCAACGCCGAACAGCAGTACCAGTCCGCCGCGCTCGCGGCGGTCCAGGCGGATGCCCAGCGCTTCACCGACGCCGCCGAACTGTTCCGGGCGCTCGGCGGCGGCTGGTGGAATGCACCGGATCCCACGAGGGCGACGCCATGACGGACTCCGATTCGGATCGCGAGCAAGACGATGACGAGGATGAGGAGGACGATGGCGGCGAACGGGCGAAGAAGAAGCAGCACGACACCAAACGCAACTGGCTGTTCATCGGCATCTTTGCGGCCGTCCTGGTCATCATCGGCGTCGGCATCCTGATCTATCACCTGGCGGTCGGTCGCTACTACGTCGCCACCCAGGATGCCTACGTCAACGGCGACCTGGTGCTGCTCGCGCCGCAGGTCAGCGGCACGGTGGCCGAGATCACCACCGACCAGACCCAGGCGGTGCAGCGCGGTCAGCTGCTGGTGCGGCTCGATCCGCAGGACACCGCGGTGTCCCTGGCCCAGGCCGAGGCGAACCTGGCGCAGACGGTGCGCGACGTGGTGCAGCTGTTCGCGCAGCAGACCCGCGATGCGGCGAACATCGCCGCCCAGGAGGCCCAGCTGATCCTCGCCCGCCAGAACCTGCAGCGCGATCAGGGACTGATCAGGGTCCACGGCGTGTCCGAACAGGACCTGCAGCGCGACCAGGAGGCCGAACGCAATGCCATCGCCGGTCTTCGCCAGGCGCGGGCGGCCTATGCGGCCACGCATGCGGCCGTGGCCAATACCGACCCGGAGGATCACCCCCGGGTGCTGCAGGCCGAGGCCAACCTGCGCTCGGCGTGGCTCGCCAGCAGCCGCACCCGGGTGCTGTCGCCGATCGCGGGCTATGTCGTGCGCCGCAGCGTCCAGCTCGGCCAGCAGGTCAACCCCGCGACCTCGATGATCGCGATCGTGCCGCTCGACCGCGTCTGGATCGACGCCAACTTCAAGGAAACGCAGCTCGAGAAGATCCGGATCGGCCAACCGGTCACGGTGACGGCCGACATCTATGGGTCCGCCTTCCGATACCACGGGCGGGTGCTGGGGCTGTCGGCGGGCACCGGTTCGGCGCTTGCCGTGCTGCCGGCGGAGAACGCCACCGGCAACTGGATCAAGATCGTGCAGCGCCTGGCGGTGCGCATCGGCCTCGATCCGCGCGAACTCGCCAACCACCCGCTGTTCCTGGGCCTCTCGACCGACGTGGATATCGACGTGCATGACCTCAGCGGCGCGTCGCTGTCGGCGCGGCCGGCCTGGCCGGCGGACATGCGCACCAACGTGTATGCCTCCCAGGACGCCGGCGTGGATGCAGAAATACGCCGCATCCTCGATGACAACCTCAAAGGCGCGCGCGCGCCGGACTCGCCCGACGTGGCGCGGGTCGTGCCGTGAGCAAGGGCGGCAATGCGGGCATCCATCCCTGGGTGGTCGCGCCGGTGGTGGCCGTCGCGGCGTTCATGGAAATCCTCGATATCTCGGTCGCGAACGTCGCGCTGCCGCACATCGCCGGGGATCTGTCGGCGAGCCAGGACGAGTCGACCTGGACGCTGACCAGTTACCTCGTGACCAACGCCGCGGTGATGCCGATCTCCGGGTGGCTCGCCGGCAAGTTCGGCCGCAAGAAGTTCTTCCTGACCTGCATCGCGGGCTTCAGCCTCGCCTCGCTGCTGTGCGGGCTCGCGCCCACCCTCCCGGTGCTGGTGATGCTGCGGGCGTTGCAGGGCGCGGCGGGCGGCGGGCTGCAGCCCACCGGACAGGCCATCCTCACCGATTCCTTTCCGGCCGAGAAGCGCGGCATCGCGACGGCCATCTATGGCGTCGCGGCCGTTACGGCCCCGGCCATCGGGCCGACCCTGGGCGGCTGGATCACCGACAACTACGAGTGGCGATGGGTCTTCCTCATCAACGTCCCGGTCGGGGTGGTGCTGCTGTTCCTGCTGGGGTTCCTGATCCGCACGCCCAACGAGGGCCGCTCGGGGGCGGAGGGCAAGGTCGACTGGCGCGGCTTCGCGTTCATCGCCATCGCGCTCGGGTGCCTGCAGATCGTGCTCGACCGGGGCCAGCAGGACGACTGGTTCGCCAGCGGCCTGATCACCTGCCTCGCCGTCGCCTCGGGCGTCGGCTTCGTGCTGTTCCTGTGGTGGGAGTGGCCGCAGCGCAATCCGATGGTGGACCTCAAGCTGTTCAAATATCGGGATTTCACGATCGGCTTCATTTTGATGGCCTTCTTCGGCTTCATGATCCTGGGCACGACCTACCTGCTGCCCGCCTACACCCAATCGCTGATGGGGTATCGGGCGACCGAGGCCGGAGAGGTGATCGCGCCCGGCGGCCTGCTGCTCATGGTCATGTTCCCGCTGATGGGCAAGCTCGTGGGCAAGGTGGACCTGCGCATCATCATCGCCACGGGGGTGGTCTGCTCGGCCGGGGCGTTGTGGTGGATGACGAACCTGTATCTCGCGGCATCGTTCACCGCGCTCGCCGCCGGCCGGCTCATGCAGTCCTTCGGCCTGGCCTTCCTGTTCCTGCCCATCAATGCCCTGGGCTTCCGCGACATCCCGCCCGACCGCACCAACTACGCCTCGGCGCTGGTGAACCTGGCGCGCAACTTCGGGGGCAGCATCGGCATATCCTTTGCCTCGACCCTGGTGACGCGCCGCGAACAGTTCCACCAGAGCCGGCTGGTGGAGCACCTGCAGCCCATGAACCCGAACCTGGCAGGCTTCACGCAGCACCTGGCGCAGGTGACGCACGTGGCGGATGGTTCGATGATGATCATGGCCCGCGCCTACCAGGCGGCGACCCGGCAGGCCCAGCTGCTGAGCTACCTGGATTCCTACCAGGCCTTCGCCTGGATCTTCCTGTGCCTGCTGCCGCTCATCCTGCTGGTGAAACCCGGCGTCGCCAGCGGCAAGGCCTCTCACTGACCCGACGGCAATCGCAAAGGTCATGCCGCAAGTCCCCGTCCGGCGGCCTCTGACAGCGTGGCGCGAGATTCACCGCTGCTGGCGGCGCGGCCGCTGCTGCAGCCTCGGGCTCTGTGACCGCCGACAGCGAGCAGCACCGATGAACAGCGTGATCAAAGCGGATGCGATCGAGGGACCGCAGGCACGCATCAAGGCCGTAGGCTATGCCGCGCGGCACCGCTTCAGCCATCTCAAGCCGGTCGAGTTCGAGCGCACCGCGGCGCAGGAAAGGCAGATCGAGCTGCGGGTGCTGTACTGCGGGGTTTGCCACTGCGACATCCATCAGGTCCGCAACGAGTGGCGCAACACCGTCTATCCGTGCATGCCCGGCCACGAGGTGATTGGCCGCGTCACCCGCATCGGCCCGGGCGTCACCCGGCACAAGGTCGGCGATCTGGTGGGCGTGGGCTGCATGCTCGACAGCTGCGGGCAGTGCGAGCCGTGCCGCAGCGGCAACGAGAACTACTGTGAATCGCCGAACGGCTGGCTCGGCACCTACAACGGACCGAGGATCCCGGCCGCCCGGGCCCCCGGCCACGTCAACATCTACGGCACCGACAATACCTTCGGCGGTTATTCCAACGTCCTGGTCGTGAAGGAGAACTTTGCGCTGCGGATCCCGTCGGCGCTGGATCCCGATGCGGCCGCGCCACTGCTGTGTGCCGGCGTCACCACGTATTCACCCCTGAAGCGCTGGCGCGTCGGGCCCGGAACCCACGTCGGCATCGTGGGCTTCGGCGGCCTGGGCAACATCGGCGCGAAGCTCGCCAGGGCGATGGGCGCGCACGTCACGGTCCTCACCCGCGGGCACAACAAGGCCGAAGAGGCGGTGCAGATGGGATTTGCGGCGCTGATCGAGGACGACCAGCCGGCGCTGCGGGCCGCTGCCGCAAGCTTCGACTTCATCCTCTCGACGGTCCCCCGGAGGCACGACATCAACCCGTACGTCGCGCTGCTGAAGCGCGACTCGACCCTCTGCGTGGTGGGCTGCCTGGAATCTCTGGACCCGGTCGACAACACCGAGGTCGCCCTGCACCGCAAGGCCATCTCCGGCTCGCTCATCGGCAGCCTGCGAGAAACGCAGGAGGTCCTGCAGTTGTGCGCGGAGCACGACGTGGCGCCGGACATCCAGGTGATCCGCATCGATGAACTGAACGATGCGTACCACAAGGTCGAGAAGGCCGACGTCCGCTACCGCTTCGTCATCGACATGACGACGCTGCAGGACGGCCGCGCCTGACCGCGGCTAGTGGCCGGCGGCCGGCACGGCCGCGGTCTTGAGGCCATCGGTGCTGCGCGCGCTCTCGTAACGCCGTCCCAGGATCCAGGCCATCGGGAACCAGATCAGCGAAACGATGATGCCGAGGATGGCGAGTCCCACGTCGCCGAAGCCGTTGAGCACTCCGACCGTGGCCTGTGCCGCCAGCATGTCCCCGCCCCGGTACACCACCGTGTCGATGACGTTCTTGGCCTTGTACTTGCTCTCCTGGTCCACCACGGTGAACAGCATCTCGCGGGTGGGCTTGGCGACGGCGTACTCGGCGACGCGCCGCACCACCTGCAGTCCTCCCAGGATCATCAGCACCGGTGAGAACGCGATCGCCAGGAACGCGAACACCATGATCACCGGGTTCAGCATCAGCCCAAGGGTCACCCCGAAGCGCTGGATGATCCGCCCGGTGCCGATCAGCTGGATGACCACCGCCAGGGAGTTCACCGCAAGCTCGATGGTGGCATAGGCCTGGGTGCGCGCGTTGTGGTCGGTGAAGGCCTTGGTGATGAGGTCGCCGAGCTGCGTGTACACGATCGTGGAGATGAAGGTCATCAGGAACAGGAACCCTGCGATCAGCAGCAGGTAGGGCGATTTCAGCAGCAGGATGAAGCCATCCAGCGGGTTCCGGCCCCCCAGCCGGTGATTGATGTTGGTGCGCTGGCCCTCGTTGCCCGAGGCCGCCACCAGCCTGTCGCGCGCGCCCGCCAGCAGCTTCACCAGCACCCCGGTCACGACGAATCCCGCCGCCGAGATCAGCATCAGCCCGTCATTGCCCACGCCCTTGGCGAGGAAGGTTGCGATCGCAGGACCGGCGATGCCCCCGACCGTGCCGCCGGCGGCGATGAACCCGAACAGCCGCTTCGCCTGGGTGCGCGAGAAGATGTCGGCCATGAAGCTCCAGAACACCGAGATGATGAGCATGTTGAACACGCTCACCCAGATGTAGAACCCCGCCGCCACGTACCGGTCCGAGACCTTGCCGCCGGAGAACAGCGCGTAGAAGCCCAGGATGGTGAGCGCGATGAAGCCGTACACCCAGGGCAGGAAGTTCGACAGCTTGATGCGCGAGGCCAGTCCGGCGTACAGCGGCGCCAGGATCAGCGTGCCGATGAAGGTGCCGATGAACAGTTCATTCAGGTGCTTGATGCCATACACCGTCCCCATGGCATCGCGCACCGGCTTGACCACCGAGTAGCTGCCGAACAGGAAGAAGAAGTACACCATGCTCAGCAGCACCGCCGACACCTCGTGCGGCTCCACGCCCGCCACCGACTTGAGGATGCGGGCCAACAGCGAAGGGTTGTTGCGGTCAGACATGTTGCGTCCTGATAGCGTCGGAAATGGCAGAAAAATCAGGGTGATTGCAGGCGCGGCGACTATAGCAAGCCCGGTGCCGGTTGGGGCAGCGGGCCCGCGCGCTGCGCCGCTTCCTGCCGGGCCCGCAGCGCCTCGTACCGCCGGCCCAGCAGCAGTGCGCCTGCGCCCCAGATTATGGAAACGCCGACGCCGGCGACCGCGGAACCCGCCACCCGCAGGCCCAGCGCCCGCAGTCCGGTCTCCATCCAGGCCCCGCTCAGATCACCGAGCCGGTATAGCACGGTATCGATGACATTCTTGGTCTTGTAGCGGTCCGCCTGTGGCACCACGGTAAAGCAGATTTCGCGCGTCGGGCGGGCGATGGCGTACTGGCCGACCTGCCGGATCACCTGCAGGGCCTGGATCATCAGCAGCGTGGGCGACAGCGCCAGGGCGATGAAGGCCACGACCATGATGATGGGATTGAGGATGAGCCCGGCGGTGACGCCGAAGCGATGCACGTACCGTCCCAGGCCGAACAGCAGGATGATCGCGGCCAGCACGTTCACGACCAGTGAAATGTCGGCGATCGCGATGGCGCGCTGGGCGACGGCCGAAAAGGCCCGGGCCACCACGTCGGTCTGCAGGAAGTACGCGACCGTATTGACCCAGGTCATCAGCAGCATGAAGGCCGCCTGGCGGCGCGAGTAGGCCGACCTCAGCAGTTCGCGGAAGCCATCGAGCGCGCCGCCCGCCAGGTCGTGGTCCAGGGTCGTGGGCTGGCCGCCGCCGCTGCGCTGCAGGTGCGCCTTCTCGCGCATCAGCAGGTGCACCAGGTAGATGACGGCGAGGAACCCGCCGGCGGCGATCAGCAGCATGCCGCCGAGGCCGACCGCGTGCACGCCGAACCGCACGATCAGCGGCCCGGCGATGGCACCGGTGCTGCCGCCGGCGGCGATGAGCGCGAACAGCCGCGTGCCCTGCCCGGGACTGAACAGGTCGGACATCAGCGTCCAGAACACGGAGATCATGAAGAGGTTCACGACGCTGAACCAGATGTAGTAACCGCCGCCGACCCAGCGGTTGGCGGGGGCCACCCTGAACAGCGCGTAGAACAGCAGCACGTTCAGCAGCCAGAACCAGAACACACCGGGCAGCAGGCGGTTCAGCCGCACCCGCGCGGCGAGCGCCGCGTAGATGGGCGATGCGATCAGGGTGCCGATGAAGGTGCCGGTGAACAGCAGCTGCAGCTCATCGGTGCCGAACACCGTCGCGACGGTATCGCGCACCGGCTTGAGGATGTAGTAGCTGGCGAGGACCAGGAAGTTGCAGCTGAACGCCAGCAGCACCGCGCGCCGCTCCGGCGGCAGGATCTGGGTGCCCCGAGTCAGCAACCCCTCAAGGTGCCGACCCGCCACGACTCAACGCAGGATGGCCAGGCGCGCCAGGTTGCTCTGCACGGTGGGATCCTGCGCGCCGCGGTCGGCGTACCAGCGCCGCACGGCCTCGACCAGCGCGAGCGCGGCCTCCCGCTCCGGTTCCTGCGCGGCATCGATGCGCACCAGCTCGCTCAAGGCACTGCGGCGACGCAGCGGCATGGCGCGGGCGAGCCGCCGCAACCGCAGCCGGCGCAGCGCGTCGGCCGGCACGGCCGTGCCGGACTCGTCATCGGGGACTTCGGCGCGCGACTGCGCCATCCTGAACAGCGCATCCGCCGTCGGCACCGTCGACGCCGACTCCGTCTGCAAGGGGCGCACCCAGTTCTGGCACCACTCGAAGTAGTCATGCGGCGAGCTGCGCAGTTGCGGGTCGCCGATCGCGACGCAGATGTGCGGCAGCGCCAGCGCCAGGGGCACCGCCTCGCTCCACAGCCGCTCGCGCATCAGGTATTCGATGTCACCGAGGTATGCGTCCAGCATCCGCGAGCGGCCGCGGCGGGCGTTCGTCCGGTCGCGGACCGCGGTACCTGCGCCACGCTCGGGTGTCGGGCGTTGACTCTCGACGGTCATGCTGTTCCCTCATCTGCTCGTCTTTGTTTGCCGGCCATCTTGGCCGAACTGCCGGCACAAAGCCAATTTCTAGGGAGAATTTGACTTTTTCGCCAGCCGTGAGAGCAACGCGCGACCCGGCGCCGTGGCGGCCAAGCTCAGCAGCACCCGCCAGCCCAGACGCCGGGCCCAGGGCGTGGGCCGCGGCGGAATGGCCGCCTGGAACACCGCGCCCGCGTCCTGGTGCAGCTGCCAGGTCGCGCACGCAATGCGCCATTCTCCGGCGTCGGTGCGCAGCAGGATTGCGCCGGGGGCGGTCAGTTCCACGGTCACACCGGTGAGGCGCCGGGGGAGCGGGGGCGCCGGCGGCCGCGCGCCGATCAGCGACAGCTGCGCGGGAACAGGGGGAGCGCCGAGGCTGCCCACCAGGGTGAGGCCCCCGGCCCCGGGACCGGGTTCCCGGGAGACCGGCCCGGCGAACTGCAGGATTTGCGACGGCGACGACACCTTCAACCCGCGGTCTCGAGCTCCCAGACGGTGAGGGGCGCACTGCGCCGCAACCAGAATCCGGCGCCGATTTCGTGGAAGTAGCGCTTCAGGCGGGTGCGGTACCAGTCCCCGCTGCGCATGTGCACGTCGGCGTCGGTGCGGCGGCGGTCGCAGTTGCGGCGCCAGTCGAGCTGCGTCAGGGCCCCGAAATACAGCACGGCGCGGCACAGTTTCGCCAGATTCGCGAGCGCGCGGGTCGCGGCCCGGTCATCCAGGTACTGCACCACGTCGTAGCAGACCACCAGGTCGAACGGTACCGCACTGCGCCAGCCGTCGACGGTGCCGTGTTCCCAGCCGTAGCGCCTGCACAGGTATTCACTCACGTCCAGGCCGACATAACGCGCTTTCGGGAAAGCCTTCAGGAAGGGCTTGCGCAACATCCCGGTGCCGCAGCCGGCATCGAGGATGCGCTTCACCGGCAGGCCGACGTGGCCGGCATAGGCGATGATCAGCCGTGCCCGGGCCTTCATTTCCGCCCGGGTGATGACCGCGGTGCGCGGGTCGAAATAGTACTTCTGGTAATACGCCTGATCGAAAGCCAACGTCACACCGCATCGATGGCGAGCCTCCGGGTGGGCCCTCGCGAGGCACTATGCAACAGTCCAGCCCGCGTTGGCGAGGCGGCCGCCGCGCCATTGCTGCGCCGGCAGCGCCCGGGTACATTGCGGGCCCATGACCACCCACCGGGCCCGCACCCAGGGGCGCCCCGCCCTGCGACGCAACGCCATCTGGCCCTGGCTGGTCATGCCGATGGTTGTCCTGGCGTTGTTCGTGGTGCTCCACCATGTACGCAGCGCCGGGATACCGTAGAATCCGCCCCCCGTTCACTGCCCCCCCTCCGCAATGGCCCGCATTCCGAAAGTCGGCTTCGTCAGCCTCGGCTGTCCCAAGGCGCTGGTGGATTCCGAGCGCATTCTCACCACCCTGCGCTCCGAAGGCTACGAGGTCGCCCCGACCTACGAGCGGGCGGACGTGGTGGTGGTCAATACCTGCGGCTTCATCGACGCCGCGGTGGACGAATCCCTCGACGCGATCGGCGAGGCGCTCGAGAAGAACGGCCGGGTGATCGTGACGGGATGCCTGGGCGCGCGCCCGGAGCGCATTCTCGAACGCCATCCGAGCGTCCTGAAAGTCACGGGTCCCCATGCCTACGAGGATGTCATGGCCGCCGTGCACGAGCACCTGCCGCCGCGACACGATCCGTTCGTCGACCTGGTGCCGGCGCAGGGCGTACGGCTGACGCCGCGTCACTACGCGTATCTCAAGATCTCCGAGGGCTGCAACAACAAGTGCAGCTTCTGCATCATCCCGGCGCTGCGGGGGCTGCTCGCCAGCCGGCCCATCGACGAGGTACTGCGGGAGGCCGAACGCCTCGTCCAGGCCGGGGTGCGCGAGTTGCTGGTGATCTCCCAGGACACCAGCGCCTATGGCAGCGACCTGCGCTATCGCGCGGCCCGCTGGCGCGGCCACGAGTACCAGACTCGATTCATCGACCTGGCCCGCGGCCTGGGCTCACTGGGGGCGTGGGTGCGGCTGCATTACGTCTACCCCTATCCGCACGTCGATGAAGTGATCCCGCTGATGAACGAGGGCAAGGTCCTGCCCTACCTCGACATCCCCTTCCAGCACGGCAGCCCCGCGGTGCTCAAGCGCATGCGGCGGCCGGCGCATGCCGTGGACACGCTGGACCGCATCCGGGCCTGGCGCCGGGAGTGCCCGCAACTGACCCTGCGCAGCACCTTCATCGTCGGTTTTCCCGGCGAGACCGAGGCCGAGTTCGAGGAACTGCTGCAGTGGCTCGGCGCCGCGCAGCTCGACCGCGTCGGCTGCTTCAAATACTCGCCCGTGGCGGGCGCCGCGGCCAACGCGCTGGGGCCGCATGTTCCGCCCGAGATCCAGCAGCAGCGCTACGAGCGCTTCATGCAGCACGCGCAGTCGATCAGTGCCGCCCGCCTGCGGCAGCGGATCGGCGGCACCCAGCAGGTCCTGGTGGATGCCATCGACGGCCCGATGGCGATCGCGCGCAGCGCGGCCGACGCGCCCGAAATCGATGGCATCGTGCGCATCACCGACGGCGGCGCGCTCGAGGCCGGCGAGTTCGCGCAGGTCACCGTGACCGGCGCCGACGCCTACGACCTGACCGCGAGACTCGCCGTCAGTGCGACTTCCGCAAGGCGCGCAGCGCCTTCGGCGGCAGCAGCCACTCGAGCGTCGCCTCCCCGACCCGCGGCGCGCCCGCAAAAGAAAGACAGGCGGCCCCGCCCTTCCTGAAGCGCAGGGACGGTTTCGCGCCAGGCCCCGCGATGCAGACCGCGAGCAGCCTGCCGAGGTCCGGCTCGTGACCCACCAGCACCAGGGACTGCGCCTCGTGGGCCCGCAGCACCGCCAGCACCCGCGCCGCGGTCCGGCCGGGGGCCAGCACCGACTCTTCGATCGGCTGCGGCAGTCCGGCCCGATGCAGCAGGCTCGCGGTCTCGCGGGCGCGCACCAGCGGACTGGTGAGCAGACGCTCCACGCTGCCGGCGGATTCGATGACGGCCACCAGGCTTTTCGCGGCGCGCCTGAAACGCCGACTGCCCGCCGCGGTGAGCGGCCGCTGCCGGTCGTCGGGCCAGCGCCGCGAATCGCGCTCCTCGGCAATGGCGTGACGGACCAGGTACAGGCGCATGTTCAGGCTCCCGCGGCCAGCGGCGGGCGGCCCAGGATCATGTCCGAGGCTTTCTCCGCGATCATGATCACGGCGGCATTGGTGTTGGCGCCGACGACGCTGGGCATGACCGAGGCATCGACCACCCGCAGGCCCGCCAGTCCGTGCACCCGCAGCTCCGGGGTCACGACGGCCTCGGGGCCGACCCCCATCGCACAGGTTCCCACGGGGTGCTGGGTGACGCTCGCCGTGGCCCGGATGTAGGCCTCGAGATCGGCATCGGTCCTGACCTGCGCCCCCGGCGCCGTTTCGCGCGCCACCAGGTCCGCCTGCGGAGGGGTGCCGTAGATATGCCGCGCCGCCTCGATGCCGCACTTGGCGGTCTCCAGGTCATCGGGATGCGAGAACAGGTTCAGCTCGATCCGCGGGGCATCCCCGGGACTCGCGGAACGCAGGCTCACCCGGCCGCGGCTGCGTTGGTGCAGGATCACGACCCCGGCGGTGATCCGGTCCTCCTGCCGCGGCGAAAATCCGGGGAACCAGATCTTCGCGTCCATGCGCACCGGATTGCACATCAGCTGCACGTCGGGCCGCGTCAGGCCTGGACGGGTGCGGATGACCACGTTGCAGCTGTTGATCTGGGTCGCGAGCGGGCCCGTGCCGAACATCAGCCACTGCGCGACGTGGCGCGCGATGCGGTCGAACCGCAGCTCGTTGAGGAACGTCACGGGGCGCCGCGCCGCGAACTCCACCGGCACGTGCGGGTGCTCGCTGAGGTTTTCTCCCACGCCCGGCAGGTCGAGCACGATGCCGATGCCGTGGCGGGCCAGCTCCGCGGCGGGCCCGACCCCGGAGAGCATCAGCAGCTGTGGCGTGTTGTAGGTGCCACCGCACAGAATCACTTCACGGTCGGCGCAGACCTGGTGCACGTGGCCGTCCTGCACGTACTCGACGCCGCCTGCCCGGCCGTTGCTGAACAGCACGCGGGTGGTCATGGCGTTCAGTTCCACGGTCAGGTTGCCGCGGCCCATCACCGGGTGCAGGTACGCCCGCGAAGTGCTGGCGCGCCGGCCGCGCGCATCGACGTTGATCTCGCCGCGCGCGAAGCCTTCCTGAAGCTGGGCGTGCAGGTCCTCGGTGACGCCGAAGCCGGCCGCGGCCGCGGTCTGCATCAGCGGCTCGTGCAGCAGCCGGCGGGTGTCGATCGGGGTGACCGGCAGCGGACCCTCGTTGCCATGATAGGGACCTGCCCCGCGCCAGCTGCTCTCCATGCGCCGGAAGTACGGCAGCACGTCCCGGTAGCCCCAGCCGGTGCAGCCGCGATCCCGCCACTCGTCGAAGTCGCCGGAGTGGCCGCGCATGTAGAACATGCCGTTGATGGACCCCGAACCGCCCAGCACCCGGCCCCGCGGCAGCCACACCCGCCGGCCGCCCAGATGGGGTTCGGGTTCGCTGAAGTAACCCCAGGAGAATTCCGGGCGGAACAGGGCGCGCAGGAATCCGAGCGGCATGCGCAGCAGGAAATGATCGTCCGGGCCGCCGGCCTCCAGCAGCAGCACGCTGCGATCGGTCTGCGCGCTCAGGTTGGCCGCGAGCACACAGCCCGCCGACCCGCCGCCGACGATGATGTAATCGTAGCTGCCCGTGAAACCCGCCATGCTCACACGCGCGTGGAGCGGATGTGCTGGAAGCGGCCGTTCACGATCCGGTAGAACACCCAGCTCACGATGTTGATGCTCTCTCCCTTGCGGATCGGACCTGCGATGAAATCCGGCCAGTCGGCCAGCGCGTGGAATTCGGTGGCGACTTCCGCGGCGAGCCCGTCCTCGTCGGCCACGACGTTGCGGATGACCAGGGTTTCGCGGATCCTGGATTTGACCTCGCGGTAGAAGTCGATGATGGCCTGCCGGCCATGCAGCGTCTTGCGCTTCCCCAGCTCCAGCACCACATCCTCGGCGTAGTACTTGCTGAAGCCCTCGAAGTCGTCGCGGTTGAAGCTGTCGATGTACTCGGCGAACAGCTGCTTGTTCATGCCACCCCCTCATCTTTATGGACCCAGTGTCGGGCCCGCGGTGGCACTTGCGCAAGCCCCGGTTAATATCAGTGCATGGCGCTGTTCCAAAGCATCCTGACGCTGCTGCTGCTGTCGGTGCTGCTGCTGCAGGCTTCGCGGCGGCTGCACATCCCCTATCCGACCATGCTCGCCGTGGCCGGGGTGCTGGTGGCGGCACTTCCCTGGGCGGCCGCGGTGTCCTTCGACCCGGGGCTGGCGCTGGCGCTGTTCATCGCCCCGGCCATCCTCGATTCGGCGTTCGACTTCCCGCTGCGCGCGATCCGCACCTACTGGCTGTCGTTGCTGGCGCTGGCGGTAGTGGCCGTGCTCGTGACCACCGCGGTGGTGGCCTGGGCCGGCGTGGCGCTGGGCGGCCTGCCGCTGGCCGCGGCGATCGTGCTCGGGGCGATCGTCTCACCGCCCGATGCGGCGGCGGCGGCGGCGATGCTGAATCGGCCGGACCTGCCCCATTCCACCGCCACGGTCCTCAAGGGCGAAAGCCTGCTGAACGATGCCGTCGCGCTGCTGATCTTCGGTGTGGCCCTGAGCGTCGCCACCGACGGCGGACCGGTCGCGCACGCGCTGCCGCGCCTCGCCCTCGCCATTCCCGGCGGCCTGCTGCTGGGGTTCCTCTCCGGTCAGCTCGCGATGTTCGTGATGCGGTTCCTGATCGGCACCCTCGGCGGCATCCTGTTCCAGTTCCTGGTGACCTTCGCCACCTGGGTGGTCGCCGAGCGCCTCGGCGTGTCGCCCGTACTGGCCGTGGTCGCCGCTGCCATGACGGTCGCGCAGCATGACGGCCGCATGGCCGCGCTCGACCGGATCCACTCGAATGCCGTGTGGGTCGTGGTGGTGTTCGTCCTCAACGTCCTGGCCTTCCTGTTCGTGGGCCTCGAGGCGCGCGGCATCGTGCGCAGTCTGCCCGCGGCGCAGCTGCACCAGGACCTGCGCTTCGCCGGGATCGTGCTCGCCCTGGTGATCGGCGTGCGGATCGTGCTGGTGATGACCTACAACCGCGCCGTGCAGCGACTGATCCGGCATTGGCGGGGCACCGGCGGTCCGACCCTGAAGCAGGGCGTCGTCGCCGCCTGGTGTGGCATGCGCGGCATGGTGACCCTGGCCGCGGCGCTCGCCCTGCCGGGCGGATTCCCGCAGCGGGACCTGGTGGTGTTGAGCGCGCTGGCGGTGGTGCTGGGTACACTGGTGCTGCAGGGCGCGACGCTCGAACCGCTGATCCGGTTCCTGAAGTTCCCGGCCGATGATGCCCGGGAACGGGAGAAGGCACGGGTCAGGATCCTGCTGACCGAATCGGCCATGGCATCGCTTGCGGGGCGGGACGATGCCGTCGCGCGCCAGTTGCGGGTGGAGCTGGAACTGGAGCTCGCGGATCATCGCGCGGCGCTGCGGCCGGGCCGCCTGGACGGACTGCGGGTGAACGCGATCGCCCTGCAGCGCGAACTCCTGCGCCGCATGCGCCACGAATGCCAGGTCGAGGATGAAATCTACCGGGCACTCGAGCAGGAACTTGACCTGCACGAACTCGCCTCGATGCGCCGGCTGCAGCTGGAACTGATCGACAGCTAGGCCCTTCTAAGGTCCCTCGACCTCGTAGCCCTTGGCCTTGAAGGCCGCGAGGATGCCGCGGGTCCCGATGAGCTCGTGGATGGGCTTCAGCGCCAGGGTCGAGCGGTTGTTCATGAGCGCCAGGTCCACCTGGTGATCCCAGCCGGTATTGGCCGTGTCGATGAGCTGGCGGGTCTGCGAGGACTGCGAGACCGCGGCGGTGCACACGTCCATGGTCTTCGGCACCATCAGCTGGCGCAGCGCGGCCACATCGCCCATCGCCCAGGCCGCCGCCTCCTGCTTCATGGGCTCCATGCCGGTTTCCAGGCGTTCGACGACGGCGGCGAGGCAGTTCACCTGCGCGTCATGCGGCAGCTGCCCGATCTGCGCCAGCAGATCCCGCGGCTCCTCGATCTTCAGTTTCGCCTGGACGATCGGCACGCCGCGCCGGCGCGCCATCTTCAGCACCTCGTCCTGCGCCTGGTTGCCGGGCACCAGGTAGGCGAAGTCGAGGGCCTGCCGGTACAGCCGCAGCGCCGCGAATATGGGTTTCATGCGCTCGATCTTGCGATCGCCATGGTCGTAGCGGCCGACCAGCGTCATGACGCGCGCATACAGGCCCGGCGGAATCACCTGCTGCAGACGCTTGTTGTCGTCCAGGACCTGGACACCGCGCCACTGGAAGTACAGGCGGACCCAGGTGAAGGGATTGGCATGGACACTGACGGAAGGGTTGGTCGGGATGACGGCCTGCACCTCGCCGAGGACGCTCTCCACTTCCTTGGATCGCCAGATCATCCTGCGCGGCAGCGGGTCGAGGGTGCCGAGCAGCCATACCACGTGGTCACCCCTGGAGACCCGCCACAGCCGCGGTCCCGGCCGCTCGCCGGTGACTTCGACTTCCTGGGGAGCCTCCTCGGCGCTCTGGGCCACGGGGGCCGGGGCCGAAGGGGGAGTGGCGGGACGGGCCACGCCGCAGAGCACGGCCATCGCGGCCGCCGGAAGGATGAATCGACGCATGGCGTCAATTTACCGGAACAGGGCCTCCCGAGTCGTCTACCAGGGAAATCTGCTCCGGATAGGCCGCGGCGATCTTCGGCAGCGCTGCGGCAACGCTCTGGCGCAGCGCCGCCGTGCACAGCGCCTGGTCCATCCTGCTGGTGAATTCGCGCCGGACGCTGAGCGTGCGGTCGGCCTGCGACCAGTGTGCGGTGAAGGTCAGGCCCTCGGCGCTGACCGTGACATCCTGGGGCAGCCTGGCGAAGTGCTTGCCCGGCGGGGGCTCGATGGACAGTTCCTCGACGGCGCTGCCGCTCCAGCACGGCGTCGACTCGGTCGCGGGCAGGTTCCGGACGAACAGCGGCCCGACGAGCAGGTCTCCCGCGGAGGGCATCAGGCGCAGGCCGGGCGGCATGGGAAACCCTGGCCGCTGGTGTAGGGCACCTGTGGCTGCGACTCGATGTGCGCCTTGATGGTGTACGCGGGGCGAGGTCCGCCGGGGTACCGAAGTCGATATCGCCGCTGCCGGTCATGCCGCCGCGCTGGAGCAGCGACTTCACGGCCCGGTCCGCGCCCGCGGCTTCTATGGCGGCACCGGTCTGTCGCAGCATGACGGAAAACGGGCCGGTGGCGCTGATGGTGATCTGGCTCTTCAGCCCGCCATCGGCCGTCACCTGCGATACGGTCTTCATCGACATCGTCGCATCCCCGGCCGACAGCAGCGGCACGGTGTGGCGGGTCGCCCCGCGCGCCACGCCGTGCACCACCGGTTTGCCGTATTCGACGAAGGGCAGCGTGCCGAACGGGGCCACCGCCGCGGTGGTATCCGCGTACAGCTTCAGCTCCGGGATGTAGGTGATCAGATGGTTGAACTGCGCGAGTGTCGGCGCCACCGGCAGCGCGTAGCTGTTGGAGGCGTTGATGAGCACTTCCTCGCTGGCAATGCCCTTGGCCTGCAGCAGGGCGGCGAACAGCGTCGCATGGTCCTTGCAGTCCCCGTAGCCATTCGTGATGACGACGTCGGCATCGTGCGGCACGACCCCTCCGCGACCGAGTTCGATGCCGACATAGCGGATGTGCCTGCTGACCCACTCGTAGATCTTCTGCGCCTGGGCCCGCCGGTCCGTGACGCCCAGGGTCGCCTGCTCGGCGAGGGCCTTGACCTTGGGAGTCACGGCGGCCTTCGACAGCGCCTGCGCGGCGAAGGCGTGGCCGAGATCGTCGTAGCTCTTGAACGTCGAGGCGAAGAACCGGGGCTCCCGGTCCACGGGGGCCAGGGCGGCGACTTCTTCGGTCAGCGGCACGGGCGCCGCATAAGTCCAGCGGTAGACGATATTGTCGCCCTCGGCCTGCTGCGTCGCCGTCACCTCGTGGTTCTCGATGTTCAGGGGCAGCGACTTCGGCGCCGTGACCGTGACGCGCACGTCCTTCCAGGCCACCAGGCGCGAGAACTCGCTCACGAAGAAGAACTGGCCCGGAAACTGCGCTTCCTTGGCATGGCGCGTCAGGGTGTAGACGATCGTGTCGTTGGCCGCCACGTCGGGGAACACCACGACCTTCTGCTTGAGGTCGTTGAACATCGGCGCCTGCTCGGCGCCCTGCGGTGCCTGCACGAAGATGTGGGTCGGATCCACCTTGAGCCTGGTGCCATCGCGCTTGCGCGTGTAGGCCTCGGTCACCTGCAGGTCCGAAAGGGCCTCGCTGTACGCAAACCCCTGCTGCCCGAGCGCCTTGGCCACCGAATCATTGGATGGCGTGATCTCGTAGTGCGAGACCTGCGTTTCCAGTCCGTCCTTGCCGACGGTGATGTCCTCGGTGGCGACGTTGATGGTGACCGGAGGAGGCGCAGCGGCCACCGGCGCGGGCGCCGATGACTGCGCGGACACGGGCCCGCCGGCGCCCGCAGTCGTGAGAATCAGAATCAGCCCAGACGCCCTGATCGCCTGAATCGAGTTCATGATTGCCGCCTTTCTTAATGGCCGACTACCGCACGTGGAGGGTTGGGAAGCACCGTCCGGCGTTCGCGCCACTGGCGCGGAGTGCACTGGAAGGCTTGTCTGAAGGCACGGCTGAAATGCGCCGCGTCGGTGAATCCTGCCGCAAAGGCGATCTGCGAGACACTGCGGACGGCACAGCGCGGATCGGCGAGATCCGCGGCGGCCTGCGCCAGGCGCCGGCTCCAGATCCGCGCGCTGAGGGTGTCGCAGGCGGCATCGACCATGAGTTTGTCCAGGCGCCGACGGCTGATGCCCTGCGCCTTCGCGACCTGCTCGGCGGTGAGCGTCGCATCGGCGAACCGTTCCCCGATGCATTTGAGCGCCGCCCGCACCCGCCAGTTGGCGGCCTCGGCCTGCTCCGATTTCGGCGGCATCGCGACGCCCATGAGCTCGATGATGGCCGCCAGCGCCGAACTGCGCTGGTAGTCATCGAGCACCGGGGCGCTGTCGAGCACGTTCATCAGCAGCCCGCGCAGCAGGCCGGTGCCGGCATCGTGGGGATCGAACCGCTCGGCCGTCTGGCGCTCGAGGTAAGGGTGCCGCGCCAGGACCGACAGCCGCGGCATCTGCACGAAGACGATGTAGGAGGACGAACTGGGCACCTCCAGTTCGAACGGGGCGCCGTTATCGATCGCGCAGCAGTCCCCGGCGCGCAGCAGGCAGGAGCGGCGCTGCTGGCGGGCTTCGGTGGTGCCCGTCAGCTGGATCATGACCGAAAACAGATGCCGGTCATGGGTCAGGAGGGGGTCGTAATTGACGACCAGGGGCGGGGACAGGACCGACCAGATCCGGCCCGGCCCGAAGGGCATGCTGCCGATACGGCCGACCTGCGGGCTGTTGTCCAGCTTGCGCACCGACAGACCCGGAAAGAACCCTTCCGCGCTGCGCGCCCACAGCGAGGCCCGCTGGGCGGCGCCGACGGACTGCAGGTTCAGCAGCGAAGCCATGGGGGCGGGCATGGGCGCGCCTACCCGCCGACCGGAACCGACCGATTCTCTTGCACTTTTCCTCCCCGAAAAACGTGCATGCGTCTAAAGTGCCACGGCACCGCTGCGCTTGTATTGCGTGTAGGGGGCAGCGGCTGTCAATGGCCAAAGCACATTAGCCGAGCCGGCATGTTGAACGCGGGGTGACTAACCGTCAAGATAAGCTGCGGGCGACGTTGATTCGGCAACTTTTTGTGGGGGCACGGTGGAGATTCGATCGATCATGACCCGGATGGCCGCGGGTGCGGCGCTGGTCGCCGCAGGGGCAGCCCTTCCGGTCCAGGCGCACCATTCGTTCGCCATGTACGACCAGACCAAGACGCTCACGCTGACCGGCGTCGTCTATCAGTTCGTGGCCCAGGCCAACCATGCCGAGGTCCATGTCTACCTGATCGGTGCGGACGGCAAGCTGGAGAAGACCTCGGACGGCAAGCCGCACGCCTATGGCGTGGAAATGGCGGGCGCCGCGGCCGTGGCCGAACAGGGCATCACGGCCGATACGCTGCCCCCCGGCACCATCATCAGTTTCAAGGTGAACCCCCTGCGCGACGGCACCGATTTCGGATCGAAGTCGGGCAACAGCGCCATCGCCAAGTGTCCCTGGAAGATGCCCCCCGCGCCGGGCAAGACCTGCGACACCGTGGAGGGCACGCAGCTCCTCGGCGCACCGAAGTTTTAGCGGTACCGCGTCTTGAACAATTTCGCCGTGTGGCTGTCGACCACGTTCCCCAGCGTTTTCATACAGCTGCATGAGTCGTGGATGATCCCGGTCATCCAGTCCGCTCACATCACCGGCATCGGCCTTGCGGTCGGTTCGGCGCTGATGATGACGCTGCGCCTGCTGGGATGGGCGGGGACGGACCAGTCGCTGCTCGCCAACCAGCGGCGCTTCGGACCCTGGCTGACGGGAGCGCTGTACCTGCTCCTCGGCAGCGGCGCCCTGCTGATCGTGGCCGAGCCGGTCCGCGAACTCGTGACCTTCTCGTTCTGGCTGAAAATGGCCTGCGTGGCGACCATGGTCGTCGTGTTTGCGGCTTTCCAGCGCTCGGTGCGCGCCCACGGGGAACGCTGGGAGCAGGTGCTGGCCCGGCGTCCTTCGGTGCGGCTGGCCGCGGTCCTGACCTTCGTGCTCTGGGGCTGCATCATCATCCTCGGCCGGCTGATCGCCTACGACCACATCTGGGGTCATCTCTCGCCGGCGACCAAGGCGTGACCTGAACGTGGATTTCACCGCCTTTCTGAAGAGTCTCGAGGATTCGGGCGCGGCGCATGCCGTGCGCGCCTCTCTCTATTACTTCCCGTTCCTGGAATCGATCCATGTCATGGCGCTCGCCGTGGTCTTCGGCACCATCGTGGTGGTCGACCTGCGTGCCCTGGGACTCGCCTCGCGCGAGCGGCCCTTCACCCGGCTTTCCCATGAGCTGCTGCGGCTGACCTGGGCGGCCTTTGCCGTTTCCGCGGCGACCGGTGCCCTGATGTTCATCACCAATGCCCGCGTCTACGCCCACAACACCTCGTTCCGGGTGAAGATGGTGCTGCTGGCGCTGGCCGGGCTGAACATGGCCGCCTTTCACCTCACCGCCGGCCGCAGCGCACCGAGCTGGGACCGGGCCCCCTGCGCGCCGCGCTCCGGCAGGATCACCGCGGCGACCTCGATCTGCCTGTGGATCGCCATCATCGTGGCCGGCCGCGTCATCGGCTTCACGACCACCGGCGCCGAGGCCAAGGAGGCTCCTCCCCCGACCATGAACTTCGACGATTTCCTCTCGGGTGCGGCCTCGGCGCCGGCGCCCGGACCACACAGCACCGCACCGGCGACGAAGTGAAGACCCTGCCCCGCCTGCGACTGCTGATCGGGACCCTGGCGCTGACCTGCACGCTGGGATGGGCGGTGGCGCAGACTCCCCCGGGCGCGTCCCAGGCGCTGGGCGGCCAGGGCGGGGGGCCGCTGCAGACGCGGGCCATCCCGCCTTTCCAGGGGCCCCCGGCCGGGGTCCAGCCGCTGGCCATCGACCTGTTCACCTCGAAGAATTTCTACAAGGACCGCAAGTCCTGGTCCGATCCGCGCTATTACCGCTGCAATACCCCGCGGCAGATCGTGGAGTCCCTGTGGGAGAGCGGCCGGATCGGCAAGAATCCCCCGGTGACGGCATCCTGGGGCGACTGCGGGCTCGACTATCCGCGCAGCAAGATCGTCAGCCCCTACCCGTACCGGACGGCCAGGGAACACTACGAGGCGCTGCTGGCGGCGGCCAGGGCGCATGGCGGGCCGACGATCTACACCAAGGCGACGACGCCGGACTGGGACGGATTCTACAGTCGCGACCAGTCGGCCACCGATACGCCGGGACTGGTGGCGCCCGACAAGGCGGGCCCGGGGTTCTATCAGCGCCTGCACCTGACCAACGAGCGCTGGTTCTGGGGCGGCATCAATCAGCCCTCGACCATCGTGTCACTGCTGACGCCGGAGTACCAGAAGCGCTACGTGCAGATGCTCTATCACGAGGGCGTCGACAACTCGAAGCAATGGAACGCCGAGTTCTGCTACCCGGAAGGGTTCACGCGCTGGTGGGCCTGGCCTTCGCGGGGTGACCAGTTCCAGCTGACGGTCAATCCCGCCCAGGTCCAGTTCATCTCCGGCATCGCAGACAACTTCCTGCGCCAGGTGCTGATCGGCCGCGAGCATGTGCAGAAGGTTCCGCAGTGGTACGGGGAAACCGTCGGCTTCTGGGACGGCACGACGCTCGTCGCCTGGACCGCGGACATCCAGGCCTGGACCCAGCACACCCTGTACGAGAACAGCGGCAAGCTCGAAACGGTCGAAACCTTCAAGCCGGTGCTCGATGCCAGGGGCAAGTTCATCGGACTGGACAACGAGGTGGTCTTCTACGATCCCGAGGCGCTGGTGCAGCCGGTGTGGATCCATGACCGCTTCCTGCGCCGGGCCCTGCTGAATGATCCGAAGGCCCGCTACACCTTCATCGAGTGCCTGTCCAACATCAAGAACGTGAACGGCCGTCCGAAACAGCTGAGCAAAGGCGATCCGGATTTCATCGACTACTACGGCCGACCCTGGGCGCAGGTGTGGGAGCAGTACTTCGAGAAGGGCTGGGACCGGCCCCAGGACACGGGCGTGCCCGATGACGTCCTGAAATCGCTGGAATGAGGCGCGGCCGGTGGAGCGCACCGGTGCCCTCAGACGCTGGGAACTGTGGACCGGTCATATCGGCTACGTAGCCGAAGGCGTCGTCTACCTGGTGCTGGGCATCGTGGTGCTGCTCGCCGATGTGCAGCGCCGGCGGCAGCCGAATGGTTCCCAGGGCGCGCTCGCCGAACTGGGCCGCACGTCCCTCGGCAAGGCGTTGCTGGCGCTGCTGGCCCTGGGGCTGGCGGCGTTCGTGCTGTGGCAGCTGGTGCTGGCCCTGATCGATCCGGAGCATCGCGGCATCCCGTCGACGCTCGGCCGCTGTCTGGTGCGCGGGCGGCACTTCTGCAGCGGACTCTTCTACAGTTTCCTGGTCGGCGAGGCGATCTGGAGCGCGCTCGGGTATCGCGGGGCGGGCAACCGGTTCGCGGTCCGCTGGGGGGCCTGGATTCTGCAGTGGCCGCCGGGGCGCGTGGCCGTGGGCCTGGTCGGTGCCGGCATCATGATCTTCGCGCTGAACCAGTTCTATCGTGCCGTGACGCGCGACAAGAGCAAGCGGGTCGACCTGTCGCACACGGGGCTGCGGGGCATCCTCAACGCACTCGGCGCCTACGGCTATCTCAGCCGCGGCTTTCTGTTCGTCTTCGTGGGACTGTACGTGCTCGATGCCGCCTGGCGCTTCGATCCCCACTACACCAATGGCATCGGCATGGCGCTGCGCACCATGCAGGGCTGGCCGGGCGGACTGTGGCTGCTGGGCGTCATCGCCGCGGGGCTCATTTCCTATGGCCTGTTCCAGATCCTGAAGGAGCGCTACCGGCTGTTCCAGAACAGTTGAACCTGCCACGGCACCCCGAGGCACTCAACTACTGCGCTGCCGCACCTGGGCAGCTGGCGGTCCCTGGATGCGGGGAGTACGATCCGTGCGCCTCCTACCCCCGAAGGAGCATCCCATGGCCATCAACGACGACAAGCTTCAGGCCTTTCTCGGCAGAGCGCTCGTGGATCTTGGCGGCGCGGTCAACGCCGTCCTGATGACCCTCGGCGATGAACTGGGACTTTACAAGTCCCTCGCCGCCGCGGCCCGCACTCCGGCAGAACTGGCGCGTGATACCGGCACGGCCGAACGCTACGTGCGCGAGTGGCTCAACTGCCAGGCCGCGGGCGGCTATGTGGATTACGACTCCGCGACCGGCCGCTACTCGCTCGGCGAGGAGCAGGCGCTGTGCCTGGCCAATCCGAACGGACCCGTCGACCTGCCCGGCGCGGCGTTGCTGATGCAGGATCTGTTCTACGTGCGCGATCGGGCCGTGGAGAACTTCCGCACCGGCAAGGGCATGGAATGGGGCGAACATCACTCCTGCCTGTTCCACGGCACGGAGCGATTTTTCCGGGCCGGCTACAACGCACACCTGCTCACCTCCTGGATTCCGGCGCTCGAGGGCGTCGAGGCGAAACTCAGGCGGGGCGCCAAGGTCGCCGACATCGGCTGCGGCCGGGGCGCCAGCACCATCCTCATGGGCAAGGCATTCCCGAAATCCGAGTTCGTCGGTTTCGACTATCACGGACCTTCGATCGAGACGGCGCGCGAGCGCGCCCGCGACGCCGGCGCGGCCAACGCCCGCTTCGAAGTGGCGGAGGCGACGACCTTCCGCGAATCGGACTTCGACTTCGTTGCCTTCTTCGACTGCCTGCACGACATGGCCGATCCGGCAGGGGCCGCGCGCCACGCGCGGCAGTCGCTGAAGCAGGATGGCACGTGCATGCTGGTCGAACCCTTCGCGGCGGATGATGTGGCCGGCAACCTGAATCCCGTCGGGCGCCTGTACTACGGCGCCTCCTCGCTCGTATGCGTACCGGTCTCGCTGGCCCGCAACGGACCGGCCCTGGGTGCCCAGGCCGGCGAGCGCCGGCTGCGCGAAATCATGGTCGGCCAGGGTGGCTTCTCGGTCATGCGCCGGGCGACCGAGACGCCCTTCAACATCGTGCTGGAGGCGAGGCCGTAGAACTCAATCCTCCGGCGCGATCATCTCCTGGTAGGCGTCCGCCAGTAGCAGCAGCGATTCGCCACAACGCACGTTCGTCGAGGCGCCGTGCATCAGGGCCAGCGACCGCGGTTCGAGCGCCGCAAGCCTGCGTAGCGTCGGCACCGTCTGCGTGCACAGCGCCGTCGCCCGGAACAGGCGTTCGGCGGCCATCGCCGGACCCACGATGTCATCGTCGGTGAGCGGTGGACAGCGCCCGGTGTGGGTGAACAGGTCGCCGCACAGCAGTGTGCCCGTGGTTTCCTCGAACAGCACGCGCGCCTCCCAGCCATGCGGCACATGAGGCGTGTCGATATGCCGCATGCGCCTGCCGCCCAGATCGATCACTTCCCCGTCTGCGAGCGGCCGCGGCGGACGATCGCACAGGTCATCGAGCGACACCATGCAGCCCAGCGCGCCATGTGCGACCTCGGCGCGGGGCGCCGCCGCCAGGAACGCATTCATTGCGCCGCATTCGTCCGATTCGACGTGCCCGAACGTGATCCAGCGCAGCCGTGCCAGCGGCATGATGCGTTCGATGGCCTGCGACACCAGCGGGAACATCCGTCGCGGGCCGGTGTGGAACAGCAGCGGCTCGTCGGCGTCCACCAGGAACTGGTTGAAGGTGAAGCCACCGGGGGCGGCATCCGCCACGTACGTCGAAAGGCGGTAGATCCCGCTTGAGATCTCGTGAACGTCGGTCTGCATTCGCCACTCCCCGGCCGGATTGAAGAGTTGGCGCGAATTCTGGCACTCGGGCAGGCCAATTGCACGGCCGCCGCGCGCGGGTCAATGAATTGAGGTAGATTGAGTCATGCGTAGTGGCCGCACCATCCCGCATGAGCGACATGGCCGATGAGCGGTAAAATCGCGCTCGTGGTGTATGGGGTCGCAATGGTGGCCATCATCGTGTCCGTCGACATTGCATTCTTCAAAGGCCGCTTCTGGGAGCGGCTGATGGCCAACGTCGGGCTGGTGCTGCTCTTCGGGGCGTTCTATCTCAGATTCCTGCACCGCAATGGGCATTGAACGCGGGCCGACCTATCCGGCCTGCGCGCCCTGCCCGGCGTGGATGCGTCGCACGGCCTGCATGTCGTCCGCCTCCGCGACCGCCTTGTCGCCGCGGTAGCGTTTGACCCTTGCCAGCCGCAGCGCCAGGCCGCCGGGATAGCGCGGGCTGTCCTGCAGATCGCTGAAGGCTATTTCGACCACGAGTTCCGGCCGCACGAACACGGTGTGGCGATCGCGGCGGATCTCGCGGGCCAGGAGCTCGGTGGTCTGCCACTCGAGCATCGCATCCGTCAGTCCCTTGAAGGTCTTGCCGAGCATGACGTATTCACCGGTCACGGGATCCAAGGCCCCGAGATGCAGGTTGGACAGCTTCCCCGTCCGTCGTCCGTGGCCCCATTCCGCGGCCAGCACCACCAGGTCGAGGGTATGGGCCCGTTTGATCTTGAGCCAGCCCGCGCCTCGATTCCCCGCCTCGTAGGGCGCATCGAGCGCCTTGGCCATGATGCCTTCGTGTCCCGCCGCCAGTGCCGCTTCATAGAACTGGCGCGCCTCCTGTTCCGAACCGGTCACGATCCGCGGCATCAGCAGTGATGCCGGCAGGGTACCCGCAAGCGCCGCGACACGTTCGCGGCCGGGACTGTCGACCAGCGTCCGGCCCGCCAGGCGCAGGCAGTCGAAATAGAACGCCTGGATGGGAAGCTGCGTGCGCATCTCACCCACGTTCAGCCTGCGACCGAAGCGTCGCATGGTGACCTGGAAGGGAACCGGACGCCCGGCGCGATCGAGCACGATGGCCTCGCCGTCGAGCACGATGTCGCTGACCGGGAGCGCGCGCAGCGCTTCGACGATCTCGGGGACCGCGGCGCTCACGTCATTCAGGTTGCGCGTGAAGACGCGCACCACTTCCCCGCTCTTGTGCCCCTGGATGCGCGCGCCGTCGAGCTTCCACTCGAAGGCCGCCTCGCCTCCGAGCTGCCGCAGCGCCTCGGCGGGAGTCGTCGCCGTCTGTGCGAGCATCGGCAGGACCGGTGTCAGGGTTTCGAGCTGGAAACGAGTCAACCCGGCGCCGCCTTCCACCAGGGCGGCATGCGCGGTCGCCCCCAGACTTCCGGAGTACATCGCCGCGCGCCGGATCTGCTCCACCGGGAGGGACGCCGCGGCGGCAATGCCGTCGATCATGATGCCCGCGAGCGCGCCCTGGCGCAGTTCGCCCACGAGCAGCCGCTGCAGGAAGTTCTGTTCGTCGGCCGTGGTCAGCGCAAACAGCTCCCGCAGGGCATCGGACCGCCGGCCGGCCGAGCCCGACCCGCGCAGGCCGGAGATGCCCTCGAGCCGACGGTCCACGTCCGCCAGCGACAGAGACGGTTCGCGGGCTGCAACGCCGGCCGCAGCGGCGGCCAGCGCCGCGTAGCCGATACCGAAGCGGCCCTGGCGCGTCTCTCCCGACAGATAGTGGGTGCCGATTTCGATCTCATCGGGCGCAATCAGCCGCAGGCAGGCGGCGAGTTCCTGCACCTTCGCCGTCCGTGCCGATGCTGCCGCAATCCGCTGTGACGTTGCCACGATCCGGGCAAGGAGTGTCATTTGCCGGCCCGCTCCCGAGGATTTTTGGCGGTACCATGATAGGGCCGACATTCGTCCTCCGGTAAGAGATCAGAACGTGACGCCCAAATACCCGCTGGTCTTCGCCACCCTCTGCTGGCTCGTGAGCGGCCCCATGATCTGCCATGCGGACCCGGCGACGCCCGATGGCCAGGAGCTGCCCGGCCAAAGCCAAGGGCAGGACAAGGATAAGGACAAGATGGAGTTGCCGGCGCTGCCGCAGGACCGGAGCCTGCACCAGATGATCCAGCTGCACGGCAAGGCACTGGCCTACGACGTCACGGTGGGCAAACTTCCCGTGCGGGATACCAAGGGCAAGGTCATCGCGCAGGTGGTCTACACGGCCTACATCACACCGGGCACGCCCCACCGGCCGGTGACCTTTGCATTCAATGGCGGTCCGGGCGCGTCCTCGGTGTTCCTGAACATGGGGGCGATCGGCCCGCGGAGCGTGAAATTCGGCGAGCAGGGCGATTCGCCCTCGATGCTGGAGATCGGCGACAACCCGAACACCTGGCTCGACATGACGGACCTGGTGTTCATCGATCCGGTCGGTACCGGCTTCTCGCGCTCTCAGGAGGATGCCGACAAGTCGAAAAAGGACTTCTACTCGGCTCAGGCTGACATCGACTATCTCTCCAGGGTCGTCTATGACTGGCTGGTCAAGTACGGACGGCTGACCTCCCCGAAGTACGTCATCGGCGAAAGCTACGGCGGTTACCGTGCGCCACGGATCGCACTGAAGCTTCAGACCGACCTCGGCGTCGGCATCTCGGGCGTCGTCATGGTCTCCCCGTATCTCGACCCGGCCGCTGTCGGCGTCGAGGACGCCTTGTCGCCGCTGCCGTGGATGATCAACCTGCCCTCGATGGCCGCGGCCAATTTCGAGCGCACCGGCCCTGTTACCCCGGAAAAAATGGCGGCGGTCGAGCAATATGACCGGACCCAGTTCGTGACGGATTTCCTGGCCGGCACGGCCGATGCCCAGGCCGTCGGGCGTATCGTGACGAAGGTGGCCGAGTACACGGGGCTGGACCCGGCGCTCGTCGCACGGCGGCAGGGCCGCATCGACGTCGAAACGTTCCTGCGGGAGTTCCACCGCGGCGAGCATCAGATCGGCAGCGTCTACGATCCCAACGTCACCTCCTACGATCCGTTCCCCGGCAGCCTGCGGCTGCGCGGCGGGGATCCGATCCTGAATGCGGCAATCGCCCCGCTCACCAGCGCCATGGTCGACTTCATCACCCGAGAGGTGGGCTGGAAGACCGAGGCGCGCTACGAGGCGCTGTCAGAGGCGGTGAACAGTGCCTGGGTACAGGGCGACACCAACGATCGTCCGGTCAGTGATCTGCGCCGGGCAGTTGCCAACGATCCGAAAATGGGCGTGCTGATCGCGCACGGCTACGACGATCTGGCCTGCCCCTATTTCACCTCCCGCCTGGTCATCGACCAGTTACCCGATTTCGGCGAACCGAACCGGGTGCGACTCGCCGTGTTCCCCGGCGGACACATGTTCTACGCACGCCCCGCCAGCAATGCGGCCTTCAAGGACGCCGCCCGGCCGCTGTTTTCGCGCTGATCCATGACCCGTGTATCCTCTTGATTCTTACGTATAATGCCGCGGCCACGACCTGGTGTCCGCGGCGCACCTCGGAGAATTTCCCGGCATGATCCTGATTACCGGAGGAGCGGGCTTCATCGGCTCCAACCTCGCGGCGGCCCTCGCGGAGCAGGGGGTGAACGTTGCCATCTGCGATCGGCTTCGTGCGGGTTCCAAATGGCGCAACATCAGCAAGCTCGAACTGCGCGATCTGGTGGCCCCCGAGCAGCTCGAGGGCTGGCTGGCGGAGCATGGCGACGCGCTCGATGCCATCGTCCACATGGGCGCGATTTCGGCGACCACCGAAACCGATGCCGACCTCATCGTCGAGGTCAACTTCCGCCTGTCGCAGATGCTGTGGCGCTGGTGCGCGCGGGAGGCGAAGCGCTTCATCTACGCCTCCTCCGCCGCGACCTACGGGGGCGCCGAGGCGGGCTTCGAGGATGACTTCTCGCCGGTGGCCCTGTCGCACCTGCGCCCGCTCAATGCCTATGGCTGGAGCAAGCTGCTGTTCGACCGCTGGGCGGTGCGCGAGGTCGCGTTGGGCAACGGCCAGCCCGCGCAGTGGGTGGGACTGAAGTTCTTCAACGTCTACGGGCCCAACGAATATCACAAGGGCGGGATGCAGAGCGTCGTCGCGCAGAAGTATGCCGCCGCCGCGGCCGGCGAACCGGTCACGCTGTTCCGTTCCCATCGCGAGGGGATCAACGACGGCGGCCAGCAGCGCGACTTCGTGTACGTCGCCGACTGTGTCCAGGTGATGCAGTGGCTGCTCGCCAACCCCAGGGTCAGCGGCATCTTCAACCTCGGGACGGGCAAGGCGCGCAGTTTCGCGGAGCTGGCCACGGCCCTGTACGCCGCGGCCGGCAAGGAACCGCGGCTGACGTTCGTCGACACCCCGCTTGCGATCCGTCCGAACTACCAGTATTTCACCGAAGCGCGCATGGACCGGCTGCGCGCGGCGGGTTACACGCGGCCCTTCATGAGCCTCGAGGACGGCGTACGCGATTACGTGCAGCGCTTCCTGTCCCAGCCCGACCGCTACCGCTGATGGGCGTGGCAGCGCCGCGGGCCAGGGACATCCGGCATCTGATCCTGGACCGCGATGGCGTGCTCAACGAGGAGGCCCCGGATCACGGCTACATCCTGCGACCGGAGCAGTTCAAATGGCTGCCCGGAGCGCTCGAGGCGCTGGTGGCACTGTCCGGGCAGGGCGTGCGCATCAGCATCGCCAGCAACCAGTCCGGTGTCGGGCGGGGATTGATGACGGCGCAGGACCTCGATCAGGTGCTGGCCACGATGCGCAGCCAGGCGCGCGCGGCCGGGGCCCGCATCGACGCGGTGTTCGTCTGCACGCATGCCCCCGAAGCCCATTGCGACTGCCGCAAGCCGGCCCCCGGACTGCTCCTGTCGGCGGTGCGCGAGTCCGGCATTCCGGCAAGCGCGACGCTGCTGGTGGGCGATGACGGGCGCGACGTGCTCGCGGCGCGCTCGGCACGGATCGCCGCGGTGCTGGTCCGCACCGGCAAGGGAGCACGGGCGGCGGCGCAGCTTCGCGAACGCGGTGAGCTGCTGCCCGTCTTCGAGGATCTGGCACACTTCGCGCGCGACTTCCTGAATGACCGGATGACCCCATGAGCGATTCAGAACAGGCGGACCTGTCCCCTTTGCTGTCGGCATTGGACCGCTACCCGAACCTGACGGTATGGGTGGTGGGGGACCTGATGCTCGACGAATACGTCATGGGCGCCGTGGACCGGGTGTCGCCCGAGGCACCGGTGCCGGTGGTGCGGGTACGCGACACCGAACTGCGTCTCGGCGGCGCCGCCAACGTGGCGCGCCAGGTAGCCGCCCTCGGGGCGAAGGTGATCCTCGCCGGCACCGCCGGCGAGGATGCGGCGGGTGCCGATCTGCTGCGGCTGTGCGCGGCCAGCGGCATCGATACCCGCGGCGTGGTCCGCGTGGCGAAGCGCCGGACCACCCGCAAGCTGCGCGTCCTCGGTCACAGTCAGCAGCTGCTGCGGCTGGACTGGGAGGACTTGGATCCTTGCGATGCGGCGGTATGCGCGCAGCTGCTGGCGGCACTGGGCGCGGCCGCCCCCGATGCGGTCATCCTCAGCGACTATGCCAAGGGCGTCCTCACTCCCGAGATCATCGCCGCCGTCTGCCGCCGCGCGGGACAGGCGCCCGTGGTGGTGGACCCGAAGTCGCGGGACTTCACGCGCTACCGCGGCGCGACGACCGTCACGCCGAACCTTCGGGAACTGGAGCTGGCCTCGGGCGTCTCGCTGGATCCCACCCGGGCCGACACGGTGGCCGCGGCGGCGCGGCCCCTGATCGCCGCCGCCGGCCTGTCCTCGATGGTCGTGACCCTGAGCGAACACGGCATGCTGGTCGTGCCGGCCGCGGGTCCGGCGATTCCCGTGCCGGCCAGCCGGCGCGAGGTGTTCGACGTGACCGGCGCCGGAGATACCGCCATCGCGGTGCTCACCCTGTCACTGGCGGCCGGCACCCCGCTCGCCGCCGCGGCGCGCCTGGCCAATGCGGCCGCGGGCGTTTCGGTCGGGCAGGTCGGCGCGGTGGCCGTGGATGCGGACAGCATCCGCAGCGAACTCACCGCTTCTCCCGAGGCCAAGGTCCTCCCGCGCGCGGAACTGGCCGCCCGCGCCGCCTCCTGGCGGATCGCCGGCAAGCGCATCGTATTCACCAACGGCTGCTACGACCTGCTGCATGCCGGGCACCTGTCACTGCTGCACGGGGCGGCGAAACTGGGCGATATCCTGGTGCTGGCGATCAACAGCGATGCGTCCGTGCGACGCCTGAAGGGCCCGGAGCGGCCGCTGGTCCCGCAGGCCGAACGGGCTGCGCTGCTGGCGGCGCTCGGCTGCGTGGATGCGGTGACGGTGTTCGACGAGGACACTCCGCTCGCCACCATCGAGGCCGTGCGTCCCCATGTCCTGGTCAAGGGCGCGGACTACACGGCCGACCAGGTCGTGGGACGCGAGATCGTGGAAGCCGGCGGGGGACGCGTCGCGCTGGTGCCGCTGCTGCCGCAGAAGTCCACCTCGGCGCTGGTGGAACGGATCAAAGGTCTCGCCAGGAAGGAATGACCGCGTCCGCCTCCGTGTACCGGACGGCGCGGCAGAAGACGGCGAGCGTGTGGACCGAGCTGCGGTACTCCTGTTCGGCCCACGAGAACTCCAGCCACAACTCCCGCTGCGCCGGCGCCGTCGTCACATGCCGGCTCGCCAGGAACATGCGCAGCGCCCGGTTCCGGTCTATCGCCCTGCCTGCGACATCGGCCTGCAGCGTCCGCAATCTCGCCATCGTGCGACGGGGCAGCACCGGTCAGAGGCCGGGTTGGAGCAGGTCGAGTTCACCGATGGCGCGATCGAGCCTGGCAATGGCCTCGCTGTACCGGATCCACGCCGCCCGGAACTCCGGGAGCCGTTCCGGATCCGTCCGGTCGAGCTGGCGCCGGACGCACTCGTACTCGCACAGCGTGAGCGCATGCTGGTGTTCGAGGCGTCCCAGCAGCTCCCAGAAATCCGCGTTGAGACCGCTGGACTGGACCGCAGTTTCCGTGCTCATCGGCGCTCTCCGGGAAGTCGCGAGAGCCTGATGGTAGCCGGATACTGCTACACGTTCGTTGCAGTCCCCGCCGGCCGCTGCAGGCGCTCACGGCGCAGGGCCTCCAGTTCCGCTGGCGTCATCTCGAGCTCGCGGATCGCCGCGCAATAGCGCCGCCAGGCCTCGTCCAGGTCCTTGTCCTCACCGCCAGGTTCGCAACGCTGTCGTGTGGTCTGCATCGACGCTGCGCTCTCGCATTCTGCCAGGAGCGTGCATCATAGCCCCGATGTGCTACACGGTCATTGCATGAAACGCCTACGTATCGCGTCTTTTGGGCCGCTTCCAGCCGGGAATGGTTACCGGCCGCGTCCGCGCCACCGTCAGCTGTCCGGCCGGCGCCGAGCGCGAGATGGTCGAGCCGGCACCGATGTTCGCGCCGGCGCCGATGTGCACGGGCGCCACGAGCATGCTCCCCGAACCGATGAACACGTCATCCTCGATGGTGGTCACGGATTTGTTGACGCCATCGTAGTTGCAGGTGACGGTGCCGGCCCCGACGTTCACGTCGGCACCGATCACGGCATCACCGAGGTAGGTGAGATGATTGGCCTTGGTGCGCGCGCCCAGGCGCGACTTCTTCACCTCGACGAAGTTGCCGACGTGCACCTGCTCTGAAAGTTCGGTCTCGGGGCGGATGCGCGCGAACGGCCCGATGCGGCACCGGGGTCCGATGATCGCGCGATCGATGATGCAGTTGGCGAACACCTCGGTGCCCGCCTCGATCCGTGCGCTGCGGATCACGCAATTGGGGCCGATCTTCACGCCATGCCCGAGGCGGACGTCGCCTTCGAACACGACGTTCACGTCGATCTGCACATCCTCGCCGACGCTGACCGTGCCGCGCACGTCGACGCGCGCCGGATCGGCGAGGGTTGCGCCGTCGAGCAGCAGCCTGCGCGTCTGGCGGGCCCGCCAGGCACTCTCGGCCGCCGCGAGCTGCACGCGATCGTTGACGCCCTGTACTTCCTGCTCATCCGCCGCGACCAGCGGCCGCACCGCCACCCGCTCCCGGACCGCAAGACCGATCACGTCCGTCAGGTAGTACTCACGCTGCGCATTGCGGTTGCCCAGCCGCGCGAGCCAGCGGCCGAGGGCCGCGGCGGGCAGCGTCATGACGCCGGTGTTGCACTCGTGCAGGCGACGCTGCTTCGCGGTGGCATCCGCCTCCTCGACGATGCCCTGCACCCCGCCGCGGGCGTTGCGCAGCACGCGGCCGTAACCGGCAGGATCGCTGGCATTCACCGTCAGCAGCCCGACGCCGTCGCGGCCCGCAGCCTGCAGCAGCTGCCGCAGGGTTTCCGTGGTGAGGAGCGGCCCGTCGCCATACAGGATCAGCACCCGCTGGTTGGCCGACAGCAGCGGCGCCACCTGCTGCACGGCGTGTCCGGTGCCGAGCCGCTGCGCCTGGTGCACCCAGGACACCGGCTCATGCGCAAAGGCCGCCCGCACGGCCTCGCCGCCATGGCCGTACACGACGTGTATGGCGGCGGGCTCCAGGCTGCGGGCCGTGTCCAGGACGTATTGCAGCAGCGGCCGGCCGGCGAGCGGCTGCAACACCTTCGGCAGCGCCGACTTCATGCGCTTGCCGGCGCCGGCGGCGAGGATGATCACCACCAGCGGTTGCGGTGCGGCGGCGGCCCGCGCCGCACGCTTCGCCGGTGTCTTGCGGGAGGATTGCTTCAACGCCACGGTGTGCGCCTCAATGTCGTGGTGGGGGTGCGGGCTGCGCGGTGCAGCTGCGGGCCGCGGGGGCATCCAGCTGTGCAAGCTTGCCCGGGATGTCCGCGCCGACGAACAGCCTGGGATTGGAATGGATGTCGCCTTCGGCGCTCTCGCGCCGGCGGATGATGCCGGCCACGCTGGCGTAGGCGTCGGTGAGGGAGCAGGCGTGGGGCAGGGCATCCTGCAGCAGCGCCTCGCCGAAGTAGGTGAGGTCGCGGGTATCGTCGCAGCCGAAGGAGCTGTGATGGGCGTCCGCCGCGGTCATGACCAGCGTCGCGGGACTCTTCAGCACCGGGATGAAAATGCCCGAATAGCACGCCGACACGATGACGATGCGCCAGCGGATGTGGGATTCATCGAGGATCCGGCGCACGTCCTTGGGCGAGAGCGCATCCTCGGGCATCCGGCCATTGGTGATGGCGACGCCGTCGGTGTCGTTGCCGTGCGAGGTCAGCAGCAGGACCAGCGTGTCCCGGTCGCGGTGCATGCGCGCGCCGATGGCGTCCACGGCCGTGCGCAGGTTGTCGAAGGTGGCGAGCGGATAGGTCCGCCGGTCATGGATGTCGTTCACCAGCAGCAGCGAGCGCGACCCCGTGGCATAGCGGGCGCCGAAGACGCGCTGCGCGAGCTGCGCCTCCTTGCGGAACACCTGCTGCTCGCCGTACCCCGCGAAGCCCACGAAGTAGACGTCGCCGGAAGCGGCATCGCCGCGCTGCATTCGCGACACGGTGGCGAGGAGCGCCTGGCGCTGGACGCGCGCCGGGGGCGCCTTGAGCTGTGGATCGGGCGCCGCCGGCACCTGGCCGGCATGCAGGCCCAACAGCAGCGCCGCGACTAAGGTCGCGGCGCGCATCAGCCGCGGATCTTGCGCAGCCGCTCGAGGACCTTGAGCTGCGCGACGACCCGGGCGAGTTCGGCCTGGGCAGCGGCCAGATCGATGGCGCCGGCGCGGTCGCGCAGGGCCTCCTCGGCGCGCTGCTTGGCGGCAAGCGCCGCCGCCTCGTCGATGTCCTTGGCCCGCAGCGCGGTGTCCGCGAGCACGGTCACGTGGTTGGGCTGGATCTCGAGCGCCCCGCCGCCGACGTAGAAGGTCTGCTCCGCGCCGTCCGGGGTCTGCACCCGCACCTCTCCCGGCTTCAGCAGGGTCAGCAGCGGGGTGTGCCGGGGCGTGATGCCCAGGTCACCCTCGGTGCCCGGAGCGAACACCATGGTGGCGTCGCCAGCGAAGATCTCGCCTTCCGCGCTGACGATGTCGACCTTGATTGTATGAGCCTGCGCCATGGATCCCCTCGCACCCTACTGCAGGGTCTTGGCCTTCTCGACGGCCTCGTCGATCGAGCCGACCATGTAGAAGGCCTGCTCGGGCAGGTGGTCATACTCGCCGTTGAGGATGCCCTGGAAGCCGCGGATGGTGTCCTTCAGCGGCACGATCTTGCCGTCCTGGCCGGTGAACACCTTGGCGACGTTGAACGGCTGGGACAGGAACCGCTGCACCTTGCGGGCCCGGAAGACGGTCTGCTTGTCCTCGGCCGAGAGTTCGTCCATGCCGAGGATGGCGATGATGTCCTGCAGTTCCTTGTACCGCTGCAGCACGGCCTGCACGCCGCGCGCCGTGTTGTAGTGCTCCTCGCCGATCACCAGCGGATCGAGCTGACGGCTGGTCGAGTCCAGCGGATCCACCGCCGGATAGATGCCGAGGGAGGCGATCTGGCGCGACAGCACGACGGTTGCGTCGAGATGGGCGAAGGTCGTCGCCGGTGACGGATCGGTCAGGTCGTCCGCGGGCACGTACACCGCCTGGATGGAGGTGATCGAGCCGGTCTTGGTGGACGTGATGCGCTCCTGCAGCACGCCCATTTCCTCGGCGAGGGTCGGCTGGTAGCCCACCGCGGAGGGCATGCGGCCCAGCAGCGCGGACACCTCGGTGCCGGCCAGCGTGTAGCGGTAGATGTTGTCGACGAAGAACAGCACGTCGCGCCCCTTGCCGCCGTCCTCGCGCACCTCGTCCCGGAAGTACTCGGCCATGGTGAGGCCGGTCAGCGCCACGCGCAGGCGGTTGCCCGGCGGCTCGTTCATCTGGCCGTAAACCATCGCCACCTTGGAGTTCGACAGCGTGTCCTTGTCGATGACGCCCGACTCGATCATCTCGTGATAGAAGTCGTTGCCCTCGCGGGTGCGCTCACCGACGCCCGCGAACACCGACAGGCCGCTGTACTGCTTGGCGATGTTGTTGATCAGCTCGAGCATGTTCACCGTCTTGCCGACGCCTGCGCCGCCGAACAGGCCCACCTTGCCGCCCTTGGCGAACGGCACCAGCAGGTCGATGACCTTGATGCCCGTGACCAGCAGGTCCTGGCCGCCCGCCTGCTCGTCGAACGCCGGCGGCGCCCGATGGATCGGCAGCTGTTCGGGGGCACTGACCGGGCCGCGGTT
>DATJTJ010000072.1:0-31296 GCA_035503515.1 Steroidobacteraceae bacterium | reverse complement strand
CCAGCACCGGGCGCGTCGGGCCGGTACCGAACACGCGCACCGCCGGCCACACCAGCAGGGTATGGCTGATGCGATAGCGCCCGGAAGGCAGGAAGACGATGCCGCCCGCGCCTGCTGCGGCGGCCTGATCGATCGCATGCTGGATCGCGTCCGTATCGTCCGCCCGTCCATCGGCCTTGCCCCGCACGGTGATGGCGCGCGGCTCGGCCGGCGCCCTCTCGAGGGCGGAAGCTGCGGCATGCCCGGGCTGCTGCGGCAGCAGCGCGGCCGCCCCCAGCAGCAGGCACCCCGGGAAGCTTGCCCGGCTCACCGAGGCGGCCCGAAGGTCCAGCAGCGCCCGGTGCGCTCGTTGGTCACCGCCAGGCGCCCATCCGCGAACACCGCCACGTGCAGCGGCAGGTGCTGGTCATGCTTCGCATCGGGATTGGCGATATAGGCCTCGGGAGGGTTGTGCTCCGGGCCGCCCTTCTCCGCATAGTGAAGCTCAAAGAAGCCCTCCAGACCCGGTGATCCGGAAACGGTGTCGTAGGATTCGGGATCGCCGCCCTTGCGGGCGCCGTTGCCCATGATCGCGACCCGCGGCGACAGCGCGTGCAGCAGCGCCGGACTGTTGTTGAGATTGGTGCCGTGGTTCGAGACGAAGAACAGGTCGGCGTGCCCCACCTTGTTGGTGGGACACACCAGCGCCTTTTCGACGTTCCAGGTCAGATCGCCCAGCGACACGATGCGGGCGCGGCCGAAGGTCAGCAGGACGCCCACCGAGCGTGGATTCTCCTCGCCGCCGTCCATGTCCTTGTCCGTCATGCCCGCGCATTCAGGGGTGGCCTGCCCGGCTCCCGGCAGCGGCTTCGCCAGCACCTGCCGGTCGCTGGTCACGACCGTGAGGTTGAGCGAGCCGATCCTCAAGGTGTCGCCCGGCTTCAGCGACCGATGCGGGTGACCGGCGATCGCGCGCAGGTACTCGGGATAGAGGGTCTGCGGCTGCAGGGCCATATAGGCTTGCGGGGTGTCCGCAGCGGCCACTTCGCGATTCGGACCATGATCCAGGATCTCCCCGACCGGGAATCTGCCGAGCAGCTCCTGCACCCCGCCCACGTGGTCGACGTGATAGTGCGTGACCAGCAGATAGTCGATCTTGCGCAACGACAGTTTGCGGGCGGCCGCGACGATGCGCTCGGCACTGCTGGGGGAGGTCGCGCCCATGCTGCCCGGCCAGCCGCTGTCGATCAGCAGCGACTTGCCTTCGGGCGTGAGATAGAGCGTGGCGGCGCCGCCCTCCACGTCGATGGAAACGATCTGCAGCGGAGGGTCCGCTGCCGCGGCACCGGCGCACGACAGGCCTGCCAGGATCCAGGAGGTCACTACGAAACGGAGCCGGTTCACGGGTTTCATCGAGGGCCTTCCTCAGGGTCGGGCAAAGCGAAGCTGTAGAGCATGTTGCCGGCGACGACCGCCACGTACTGGCGGCCGTCGACCGCATAGCTCACCGGCGATGCAAGCATGGTTGCGCCTGTTTGAAAATGCCACAGGGACTGGCCGCTGTCGGCATCCAGCGCGATGAGATTGGATTCCCCGGTCGCTGCAAACACCACCCCACCCCGGGTCGCCAGCACGCCTGCCTGCAGGGAGGCGCGCCCGAGCGCATGGGTCCAGAGCGGTTTGCCGGTGTCCGGGTCCAGCGCCATGATTCCCTGGACGGAGGCCGGCGCGGGCGCGTTGCCGTTCACACGGATGCCGGCGCCGTAGAACGGCCGGCCGGGTTGGTAGCGCACGGGTCCGTAGGATGAGAACCCCTGGGAGTCCTCATAGGCGAGGAACAGCCGGCCCGAGGCTTCGTCGAACGAGGGTGCCTGGAAATTCGTGCCGCCCACGGCCGGAAAGATCGGGTGGCCTTCTTCGGTTGCGACCGACGCCGGGTCAACGACGGGCCGGCCCTCCGGTCCGAAGCCCTTGTTCCAGGTCTGCCTGACGAAGGCCGTCGCCGACAGGAATTTCCCGTTGGTCCGGTCGAGCGTGTACAGGAAACCATTGCGATCCGCGTGCAGCAGGACCTTGCGTCGCTTTCCGGCCACCACCTTGTCCGCCAGGATCAGGTCCTCCTCGGAATCCCAGTCGTGGGTATCGTGCGGGGAGAACTGGTAATGCCACAGCAGATGGCCCGTCGCAGGATCCAGCGCCAGTACCGAGCAGGTGTAGAGATTGTCGCCCTGGCGGCTCACCGGGTTGAAATCCGGTCCCGGATTGCCGACCGTCCAGTAGAGCTGGTTCAGCTGCGGGTCATAACTGCCCGTGAGCCAGGTGGCGCCGCTGCCGGTCTTCCAGGAATCCCCGGACCAGCTTTCATGACCCGGCTCTCCCGGACCCGGAATGGTGTCGAAGCGCCACAGCCTGCGTCCATCGGCGGGATCGTAAGCCTCGATGAAACCGCGAATGCCCTGCTCACCGCCCGACACGCCGACGATGACCGCATGCTCCAGGGCGAGCGGTGCCCCCGTGAGCGTGTAGCCCGCCATCGTGTCCGCCAGTTTCCGCTCCCACAGCGGTCTGCCGGTTCGCGCATCAAGCGCCAGCAGCGCATCGTCCAGCGTGCCGACGAACACGCGATTGCCAAGGACCGCGACGCCCCGGTTGTAGGGATTGATCTGGAACGGACTCGTGACCCGTTGCTGCCGGTGGAACTTCCACAGTTGCAGGCCGCTGCGGGCATCGATGGCGTAGACGTCCCCGGGATATCCGGAGACGTACAGCACGCCGTCCACCACCAGCGGCGTCGCCTCCAGGGGCGACTCACCGCCCAGCGGCACTGCCCAGCGCGCCTGCAGGGTGTGAACATTCGATCGGGAGATCTGCCGCAGCTCGCTGAAGTGATGCGCGTCGTAGCCGCCCCAGTACGTCAGCCAGTTCTGCGGCTCCTGCCGGGCATTCACCAGCCGCCCGAACGCAAGGCCGCCTTCGATCCGGACCCTGGAGGTCTTGCCGGGATCGCGCCGCTTCTGCCGGGCGAGAAAGGCCAGCAGATCCCCGATCTGCGCCGACGAGAGCCGGCGGCCGACATCCGTCGGGAAGGCCTCCCCGGGCAGGGTCTCGAGCGAACGGATGGCGAGCTTGTCCAGGGAGACGAAATCGCCCGCGCGACGCTGCAGAACGAGCGTGAATCCATCCTCGGCCTTCACCCGGCCCCTGACGTGTCGGCCGTCATCGAGCACGGCGGCGACAGACATCGGCGGCACATCCCAGGGCTGCGGTGGGGGCAACTCATGCTTCACGCCCGCCTCGAGCGCGGCAGGATCGCGCTGGCCCACGCCTGACAGATCCGCCGCCTGCGTGCCGCCGCGGCCGTTGATCTCATGGCAGGCCGCGCAGCCGGCGCTGCCGAAGAACAGCCGCTCGCCCTGCTTCGGGTCGCCGGCCGCTATCCCGGAGTTCCCGCCCGCGCGGGGCAGGCTCCTGAGATAGGTGACGAGCCTCCAGACGTCATCGCGCGACAACATCGCGAAAGCCGGCATCGGCGTGCCCTGCAGGCCGTGCCGGATGGTCCCATAGAGACTGAAATCATCCGCGCCGCGGGTGAACCTGCCGGTGTCGAGCGCCGGCGCGCGCGCACCGCCTGCACCGGCCGCGCCGTGACAGATCACGCAGGTGGAATCGAAGAGCACCTTACCGGCGGCCACCGCCGCGGCATCGCCGCCGAAGGGATTCACGGGTGCATCGCCGCGGACCTGCGCCATCGCAGGCGCCAGGGCCAGCATCGAGGCAATGAAGATCAGCGGACGGCGTGCCATTGGATGCGCATTCAGGTGTTGTCTCGGCATTGTATACTCAACGGCACGCTTGCAATGCCCGCGGAGAATGCACATGCCTGGACGGCTTCTCGGGAAAACGTGCCTGGTGACCGCTGCAGCCCAGGGTATCGGGCGTGCCATCGCCGAAGCGTTTCTTCGTGAAGGCGCCGAAGTGATCGCCATCGATCTGCAGGAGGAACCGCTGCGCACCCTGGGCGCGACCCACATGGCGGTGCTCGATGCCCTGGACGAGCAGGCCGTCGCGGATCTGCAGCGGCGTTTCCCGAATGTTTCGGTGCTGGTGAACTGCGTGGGCCGGGTGCCGACGGGGACCGTGCTCGAAACCGATGTCGGTCTGCTGCAGCAGACCTTTGCCATCAACGTGGTCTCGATGCACAACTTCATCAGCGCCTTCCTGCCGGGAATGCGCGCACGCCGCGACGGTTCCATCATCAACATCGCATCCGTGGTGTCCTCGGTGATGGGTGCGCCCAACCGTTACGCCTACGGAACGACCAAGGGTGCCGTCATCGGCCTGACGCTGGCGGTGGCCCGGGACTTCATCACCGAGGGAATACGCTGCAACGCCATCAGTCCCGGCACCGTCGAGACTCCCTCCCTGTACGAGCGGATGGCGGCTCAGGGGGACTTCGAGCGGGCCCGCGCGGGCTTCATTGCGCGCCAGCCCATGGGGCGACTCGGAACGGCCAACGAAGTTGCCTCGGTGGCGCTGCTGCTGGCATCGGATGAGGCCAGGTTCATGACCGGCGCCAACCTCGTGATCGACGGCGGCATGAGCCTCTAGCGTGGCGCCACAGCGGCAACCGTCACGCGGTACACCGTGATGGAATGCAATACCTCGCCCGGCCGCAGCAGGATCGAGGGAAAGGACGGCCGGTTGGGACTGTCCGGGAAATGCTCCGTCTCCAGCGCCAGTCCGTCGCCCTGCCGGATGGTCGTGCCGGCAGCGCTGACCAGCGACCCGTTCATGCCATTGGCCGAATAGACCTGCACCCCCGGCTCGGTGGTGCGGATCTCCAGGAGGCGGGCACTGACCGGGTCGTACAGCCGCACGGCCAGTGGCAGCGCCTCGCCTGGCGGCTTGCGCAGCACGAAATTGTGATCATAGCCCCGCGCCAGGAGCATCTGCGGTTCGCTCGAGGCGATGCCCCTGCCGATCGGCGCCAGGTGGCGGAAGTCCAGGGCGGTCCCGGCAAGCGGCGCGAGTGTCCCCGTGGGTATCTGATCCTCATCGGTCGGAGTGTACGCATCCGCCATGACCCGCAATTGCTGCCCGTAGACGTTGCCGCTGCCGTTTCCGGCCAGGTTGAAATAGACGTGATTGGTGAGCGTGGCGACCGTGGGCTTGGTGGTCCTGGCCTCATATTCGAGGCGCAGTTCACCTGCTGCGCCCGGGTCAAGGCGGACTGGGTCTCAGGATGCCGCAGGATGGTGCGCAGCCGCTGCTTCATGTTGTCCAGCTCGATGGAATGCCCGAGCTGCAGATGAAACGCGTGGAAGACGCGTCCTTCGGCACTATCGAGCAGGTCGTCATGTCCATCGAGAAGCTTGTCCACGATCTCTCCGCGGTGGATCTGCTCGCTGACGATGGTCTGACGCAGTTGCCGATCGGCCTCGCGCCAGGAGTCCTCGACCCGGCGGAAGTCAGCCCGGAGACTGGTCGTCAGCGAGTAGACCTCACGGATACGCTCCGTGGCCTCGGGGCCGTGCAGCACGACGAAGTCACCCCGCCCGACGGCCGCCAATTCGCGCTCTAGCTCGGCGATCTTGTGCCGCAGGTGGACAGTACGGCTCCGGGGGTCGGGATTGAGGCTCGACTCGAGGCCTTCGACCTCTCGTTGTACCACCGATAGGCGTGACGCTGTCGAGGTCATGATCCGCCCGCCGAGTGCGGTCACGAAGCGCAACGCCTCCTCGAAGGCGTCGGTCGCGTACACGCGCCCTTCCCGCTCCACGACCAGCGAAAGCTTGATCCAGCTTCTCAATTCTTTGCGTGCCTGCGCGGCAAAGTCCTCGTCGCTGATCTCAAATTCCCCAGCATTCCCGCGGTCGGCAAGCATCTCTGCCAGGGCACGGAGCGCGTCATCGAAGCCGACGCCGTCCTGGCTCTGCTCGAAGAGAGTCTGCAGGCAACTCAGGATCAGCGGCGCGCGTCGTGCAGCCAAGAGTTGCCAAGCCGGGTGGTGATGCCTGGCATGGATGTATGTTTCCGTACGCTCTCGAATCTCAGCGTCCATGAAGTTCCGATCCGCTCCGTCTGTCGCTCCCGATCGAATTTCTCCAGCCCGCCACTCTCAGTTCGATGGGATCGAAGTGAATGAGACAGTTCGCCGAGACGCTCTGATCGAATGCCTCCATTCTCGGCCGAGTCTCACTCTGATGACTGCTCATCATTTGTCCCCGAACGACGATACGCACGTCGGAGCCGCTCGACGACCTCGGCAAGTGGCAGTTCGACGTGGATATGTGTGGGATCGTAGGTTCCATCGGCGATCAAGCGAGTCAGGAACGTCTCGAGATCATCCGCTATTTTCGGAGCGATGCGAAGTTGCACATCCGGAGTTAGCAGTTGCATCAGCCGTATCACGTCGTTCCCGTGCTTGCGAATGTTCTTCGCGTCTACTTCTTCGCCGGCCGCCCTGCGTGCGGAGAGGTCGAGCCAGGCGTGCCCTTTCAATGGAATCAGTTGCTCAGCGCCAATCCAGGGCAGGCCATCGATGGTCCGGCGGCCGTCCATGATGAACCTGTAGTACACATCGTCTAGAAGAATGGCGGAGAGACTCGCAACCACTTCGTCAAAGGGAATCGGTGTCAGATGAGCACCAGCGGCTATCTGGATCCCCTCCGGGGCACGACAGAACAGCTCGATCATCGCTGGAAACCCCGTGGATACGGGCTTCTGGAACCGGTACAGAACCGGCTTTCCCGTTTCACCGGCTTGGCGGATCGCGTAGGCGCCCCGCTCTACGAATGCCCAGATGGCCGCGCCAAAGGCGGGGGTGAGCGCTTCCATTTGAAGCACTATGTCGAGATCCTTGGTCGCCCGAAACTCAAGCCCGGCCTCGGTCATCGCAAGCGTCGCCGCAGTCCCGCCAATCAGCACGTACTGATCTTCGTACCGGGCGAAGTGCTCGCGGAAAACGTCAAGTCCTTTCACCATGGGAACTTGTTCCGGAGTTCATCGAGAGCCTGCTGAACACGATCATCCGGCTCGTCTTTCAGACTCAGGGTCAGCGACAGGGGATCCACCACTTGGCTGCCGGGCAAGAGGCTCGGCGGGTAGCTCCATATCTGCCACTGCACCGCCCTCGTGGCCGGCACCAGTTCGTGCCGGACCCTCGCTTTATGGGCACGCTTCCATTGCGCGGCGCTGGCCGCGTGGATGGGCTGCGGGGGTTCCGTCAGCATCGAATAGGACGCCAGTGCACTTAGACCCGCCACGGGCGCGTGAAAATCCTTAACGAGTTCGCCATCCACCCATTCCGTTCGCCTGACTGGGGTCCGAAGGTATGGCGTCGCGTACTCCCACGCCTGGCCGGGCGGGTGATTCACCTGCAATCTGCGCACTCCTCCTTCCCGTTGAGCGGTAATCAACCCCGCCCCGGTGAGTTCGCGAATCGCACGACTCAAGGTCATGGTCGTGTAGCCCAATGCCGTTATCAGATCGGTCGGCTGCCATAGGCTTTGCCATTCCTTGCGGAGTAAAGCGGCGATGAATAGCGCCTGTGTCGCGGGGGTAAATCCGGTCACCTCTTCCGGTGGCTGGCGAAAATACTCCCGGAAGTCGATGCCAAGATCGGGCAGATAGAGCTGATTGCCTGGGACGACAAACGGGATTTTCTGCTCTACTAACCGCCGCCGCTCATACGATGCGAGCGTGCTCGTGGCAAACACGACGGGTCTATCCGTGATCTGCGCGAGCTTGTCCATCTGGGTGCGCAGAGTACGTAGTGGGGGCAATCGCTGCCTGCGTGCCGTGGCCAGCAAGATGGCTTTGTCGCGCAACTGAAACTCATAGATATCGAACGCATCCTGCAGGAAGTATGGGAGGCTTTGCGTTTCGCTCCAGGGGCGGACGCGCGCGTCCGTTCCAAGTGCCTCGTGCAGATACGCTTGGACGGTGGCCACCAGTGTCTGGGTTGGGGAAGGATGTTGCTCTAACATTTATTCAGCACAATAACATTTGGAAAGTTATCGTGCAAAACATGCGTTAGTCCTCGTACCACCCTCGTTTTCTTTGTTCTCTTGTGGCGGGTCAAATCCGGCCATCCGATCGCGCCCCAACCGAGTGCGGACCAAAAGAATATGGGCTGTTCCCTTCAAAAACAGTCGGTTATTCGGTACCGAGTCGCGCATCGCCCCCCTCATCATCGTTGCGCGAATCGCTGGTGGCCACCCGCTGGCCAAAAACGGGGATCTCGGGGGACCGATCCAAAGCGAGATTACCTCATAATATATTGTTTTTATTGTGAATTATTGGCTGGGGTGGCAGGATTCGAACCTACGAATGGCGGGATCAAAACCCGCTGCCTTACCACTTGGCGACACCCCAATGTGCAGTTGCTAGAGATCCGCCATGACCGGAGAGACATCCAGTCCCCGGGCCACCACGCCGTGCCAGCACGCGGGCACCCGATCCAGAATGTCCCGTGCCTCATCCACGCCTGCGCAGGGTGCAAATATGCACGATCCCGTCCCCGTCAACCGCGCCGGTGCGAATTGCCCCAGCCAGTCAAGCGCACGCGCGACCTCGGGATAGCGTGTGCGCACGACCGGCTCGAAGTCGTTCCGGCCACCGGTCTCGAGGAAGGCGCGCATTGTGATGGGGGGTGAATTTCGTGTCAATTCAGGAGCCTGGAACAGCGCCGCCGTCGGCACGTGGACTTTCGGATGCACCACCACGAAATAGCGCCGCGGCAACTCCACCGGCGTGAGTCGCTCGCCCCGCCCCTCGGCCCAGGCCGATCGCCCGCGCACGAATACCGGCACGTCGGCCCCGAGCGTCACGCCGATCGCGGCAAGTTCGTCCTGGGACAGTCCACACTCCCACAACCGGTTCAGCGCCAGGAGCACGGTGGCCGCATCCGAACTGCCCCCGCCCAGCCCGCCGCCCATGGGGATGCGCTTGGCGACACGCAGGTTCGCTCCCAGGGGCGAGCCCGCGGCGCACTTCAGTGCCCGTGCCGCGCGCACCACGAGGTCCGCCTCGGGCGGCACCTCGCCAGGTCCGGCCGGCCGTTCGATCCTGCCGTCGTCACGCACTTCGATGTGGATGTCGTCGCACAGGTCGATGAGCTGGAACACCGTCTGCAGATCGTGGTAGCCGTCGGCGCGCCTGCCCGTGATGTGCAGGAACAGGTTCAGTTTGGCCGGCGCGGGCCAGTGGCGCGCCGCGCTCATGAGTGCCAGCTTTCCAGGATCAGCCGCACCCGGACATCGCCGCGTTCGATGCTCAGCTTCTGCGGCAGGGCGCCATCGTCCGTCTGCATGTAGGCGCCGAAGGTCACCGTCCAGCCATCCTGGACCAGGGAGCCGAGATACCCCGCCGCCCCGGGCATTTCGATGCTGGGCGTCGCCGGATCCGGCACGCCCTGCAGCCAGTACCGCAGGCTCGCCAGCGGCGGCTCGAAGCCCATGCGCCGCACCAGCTCATCGTGGGCCGCCTGGCTGTCCAGGGCCTCGCCCGAGGGCGTGGTCAGGCCCAGGACGCCCGCATCATCGACGATGCGCACGCCGCCCACGCCCAGCGGTCCATCCAGGCTCACGGCGCTGCGTCCACCCGACTGCACCCAGCGCAACCGGCCATTGAAGCCATCGGAACCCGCCACCACGCCGATGCGGCCCTGGGTGGTGAACTGCATCCGCGCCTGCAGCTGCGCGCGTCGGGCGGGCCAGCCGGCAAGCACCTGTTCCGGCGCGGCGGTGGGTGCGACGGGCGTGGGCACAGCGTGGCAGGCCGCAAGCAGCAGCGCGAACAGCAGCAGGGGAAGACGGTGCAGCGACCGCCCCACCGCGGTCATCGGCGGACGGCTCATTTCACCAGACGATGCCGCGTGGCCTCCAGGGCCGGGGAGTCCGGGTGCCGGGCCAGGGCATCGGTCAGCACCTTGCGCGCCTGGGCCTGCGAGCCGCTCATCCACAGCGCCTCGACCCAGTGGGCGGCGATATCCGGATCCTGTCCCACCGCGTAGGCATGCTCGAGGATCCCTGCCGCCTCACGCGAGTCGCCACGGCGCAGCCGTACCCAGCCCAGGCTGTCGAGCGCCGCCGGGCTGTCGGGGGTCGACTCGAGCGCCTGGCGGATTAGCTTTTCGGCGCGCGGCAGCTGCTGCTGGTGATCGGCGAGCGTGTAGCCCAGCGCATTCAGTACCGTCGGATCCTCCGGCCGCTGTGCCAGCAGTCCCTCGAAGGCCTGCACCGACTCGCGCGTCTGGCCGGCGCGCTCCAGCATCGTCGCGCGCTCATACTCGAGGGTCGGGTGGCGTGGGTAGGTCTCCAGCGCCGCATTCAGCAGCACCAGCGCGCCGTCGGCGTCGCCATGGTCCGCCAGCAGGTGCGCCTTCTGCACCACCAGATCGAAGGTACCGTGGGTATCGTGGTTGCCCAGGTCATCGATCAGCGCAAAGGCCTCGGCGCGCTTGTTCGCATCCAGCAGCAGCCCCGCGGCGGCCACCCGCGCCTGCGCGCCCATGGACGAGTCGATCAGCCGCCGGTAGATCGCCAGCGCCGCCTCCTTGTCACCCTGGGCCTCGGCGATCTGGGCGAGATAGAACATCGCGCCCTCGCCGGCTTCGCCGCTGCGCATCAGGTCGGTGAACCGCTTCTGCGCCTGCTTGAGATCGCCGTTGTCGAAGGCGAGCAGCGCCAGGCGCCGGTCGACTTCGTTGGAATCGATGTCGCCGGCGGCCCGCAGCCGCTCGAGTTCCTTGCGCGCATCCTCGGTGCGGCCGAGATCCTGCAGCACTTCGGCGAGTTCGAAGGCACCGTCGCTGGCATCGAGCTGCATCACCTGCCGGGCCGTGGATTCGGCCAGACCCGCGTTGCCGCGCAGCACCGCGATCCGCGCCATCAGGCGCAGGGCATCGGTGGATTTCGGATCGCGCTGCAGCGCCTCCTGGACCAGATGCTCGGCGCGTTTGAAATCGTAGGCCTCCACCGCCAGATCGCCGAGCGCCGTCAGCACCGTGGCGGATCGCTGGGGGGTGTCGATGGGATCGTTCAGCGCGGCGAACGCCGCGGTGGCGTCGGACTGCTGCGCCAGGACCTGCATGGAGCCGACCAGCGCGGTATCGCTGGCCTTGGCATCGCCCGCCAGCGCCGTGGTGATCGCCGCGCGGGCTTCGGGGATGTGGTACAGCTTCAGGGCGACGGTGGCGTACACCAGTTCGGCCTGCGGATCCTGCGGCGCGACCTTCAGCCAGTTCTGGGCGGCCGTCCAGGCGGCCGGAATGTGCTCGCAGTCGAGCGCGACCTCGGTCGCGTGACTGGCGATCTGCGCCGTGGCGCCGGCCGAGGCGGTCGCGAAATCCTCGGCCGCAGTGCGGCAGTCGCCCCGCTGCAGCGCGAGTTCCCCGGCGACACTGGCCTGTTCGGGACTCGTGGGAGCTGCGGAATCGGCGCTCGCGGCGCCTGCCAGCGTCAGCGCCACCGCCACGCCGGGCAGCGTCATCCAAAGTCGTGTTGCACCCATGCACCCACTATATCCGGGTCACGCCCCGCACACACGCCTTGTCACCCGCGTGGGGCATCACTGAGAATGCCGCGCCCCATTATCGGGCTGGATCTGTAACCCTATGTAACCCCAATGAAGGATTCGATTCGCCAACGCCTGGAAAAGATGGTCGACCGCTTCGAGGAGGTCGGCGGCCTGCTGGCCGACCCCGCCACTGATGGCGGGTCACAGCAGTTTCGCGATCTATCGATGGAATACTCCCGTCTGCGACCCCTGACCGAGGGCTTTCAGGCCTACCGCAGCCTGGAGTCGGAACTCGGGACGGCGCGGCAGATGGCCGAGGACCCCGATCCGTCCATGCGGGCGATGGCGGCGGAGGAAGTGCAGCGCCTCGGCACGGCGCTGACGGACGCGGAACGCGAGCTGCGCACCATGCTCATCCCGCGCGATCCGCGTGATGAGAAGAACATCTTCCTGGAAGTGCGCGCCGGCACCGGCGGCGATGAGGCCGCGATCTTCGCCGGCGACCTGCTGCGCATGTACACGCGCTACGCGCAGGCGCGCGGCTTCAGCGTCGAGATCATCAGCGAGAGCGCCGGGGAACATGGCGGCTTCAAGGAAGTGATCAGCCGCATCGCCGGCCTCAATGCCTTTCACCAGTTCCGGTTCGAGTCGGGCACCCACCGCGTGCAGCGGGTGCCGGCCACCGAGGCGCAAGGCCGCATCCACACCTCCGCCTGCACCGTCGCGATCCTTCCGGAAGTCGACGAAGTGGAAAGGATCGAGATCAATCCCGCGGACCTGCGCATCGATACCTATCGATCCTCCGGCGCCGGGGGTCAGCACGTGAACAAGACCGACTCGGCCATCCGCATCACGCACATTCCGACGGGTCTGGTGGTCGAGTGCCAGGAAGAGCGCTCCCAGCACAAGAACCGTTCCAAGGCCATGTCACTGCTGAAGGCGCGGTTGCTGGCGGCGGAACAGGAGAAGCAGCACAGCGAACAGGCTCATGCCCGCAAGCTCCAGGTCGGCAGCGGCGATCGGTCCGAGCGCATCCGCACCTACAACTTCCCGCAGGGCCGCGTCACCGACCACCGCATCAATCTCACGCTCTATAAGCTCGCGGACGTGATGGACGGCAATCTCGACGAACTCATCGGGGCCCTGCAGCAGGAGCACCAGGCCGAAGAACTGGCCGCCCTGCAGTGAAGGCGGGGCGTGCGGATCCTGCGGATTATGACGAGTTAAGCATTCTTAATTCAGCTGCGAGCCGCTCGCACGACGAGGTTCGCTATTGTTTGAGGATGCGTCCGCGCTTCGCTCCCCTGACCGCCGCAATCATGCTGGGCATGCACCTTGCCCACGCGGATCCCGTCAATACGGCCCATCCGGTGACCGCGACGCCGCCCCTTCAGGCCGTTCCCGCGACGCCGGTATCCCGGAGCGTCCAGCAGCGCATGCGCAGCTGCAATGCCAGCGCCGATGCCAGAAAACTGCAGGCGACGGCGCGCGAAACCTTCCTCAAGAGCTGCATGGCGCGCCGCGTCCGCGGCGCCTCACGTCCCGGCAGCCAGCCCAAGCCGAACCCGTAGGCCCGGTTCGTTGTCCTCCAGCAGCAGCTGCGCGTGGTGCAGCCGCGAGATCGCCGCGACCAGACTCAGTCCGAGCCCGCTGCCGTCCTTGGACTGGGACTGCGGCAGCCGCACGAACGGCTTGAGCGCCGCGGCCCGGTCTCCCTGTGCGATGCCCGGACCATCGTCCGCGACCATCAGCCATACCGTCTGCCCGTCGCGCAGGGCGCGGATGACGATGTGGCCGCCGGCGGCGATGTACTTGAGTGAGTTCTCGACCAGGTTCGCCACCAGCTGCGCCAGCAACTGCCGGTTGCCGTTCACGCGGCAGTTGCCGGTGGCCTCCACCTTGAGCGCCATGTTCTTCTCGCGCGCGGCGGGCTCGTAGAGTTCACCGATGTCGGTGATCAGCTCGGCGAGGTCGACCGTGGCGCGGTTGGCGGCCGCCATGCCCGACTCCGCCTGCGCGATCTGCAGCAGCGTCGCGAGCGTGCGCTGGACGCTGTCGAGCTCGGTCAGTGCGGCATCGATGCCGGCGCGCACCGGCGGCTCCGTCGTCGGCATGCGGCCGGCATCCTCGAGCCGGCCGCGCAGCCGGTACAGCGGTCCGCGCAGGTCGTGGGCCGCGCTGTCGAACGTGGCGCGCAGCAGCTGCGCGTTCTCGGCCAGGCGGTCCACCATGTTGTTGACCGACTGGGCGAGCGCATCGAACTCGTCGCGCGAGCCATCCATCGGCAGCCTGCGGTCCAGGTCCCCGCCGACGATGGCATCGCAGGTCGCCGCGACGCTCTGCACCCGGCGGGTGAGCTTGCGGCTGAGGAAGTAGCCGGCGATGGCGCCGGCCAGGGCCGTGAGGCCGATGCCCCACAGGGTAGCGTAGCGAAAGGTATTGGCGAAGCGCCGCTGCTGGGTCACATCCAGCCCGACCAGCAGCCGGTGATTGTCGGGCAGCAGCGAGACGCTGGCACGCACCGGATGCAGGCGCACCTTGTCCCCCTCGCGCGGCGATCGCAGGTCGAACTGGGTCCACTGGCTGTTGGGAATGCCATCGAAAGGCCAGCTGGTGAGGTTGCCCGCTTCCTTGCCCAGGTTCGGGTCGACCAGCATGTACACTGCGCCGGTCTGCCACCAGCTGTCCGAGCGGAAGCTGAGCTCGTCGGCGAGACCCGAGAGGCCATCGCGGCGGTATTCGTCCGTCAGGCCCTCGAGTTCGGCGGATATGACGGCATCGGCGTCGTTCTCGATCACCCGGGTGGTCAGGAAGTAGACGGTGCCCAGCAGGGCACTGACCCCCAGTGTGAATATGGCGCCATAGCCCAGCGCCAGTCGGGCGGCGGAAGTCCTAAGCGGACTTATCTTCATCGCGGATCACGTAGCCCGCACCGCGTACGGTATGGATCAGCGGCCGGGCGAAGCCCTTGTCGACCGCCTGGCGCAGGCGGCTCATGTGGACGTCGATGAGATTGGTCTGCGGATCGAACTGCAGGTCCCAGACGCCCTCGAGCAGCATCGTGCGCGTGACCACCTGGTCCGCATGCCGCATCAGGAACTCCAGCAGCTTGAACTCGCGGGCGGTCAGCTGGATCTCCCTCCCCGCCCGGGTCACCGAGCGGGACAGCAGGTCCATCTCCAGATCCGCCAGCTTGATGCGCGTCTGCGGTACGTTCTTTTCGGCCGCACTGCGCCTGAGCAGCGCCTCGACCCGCGCCAGCAGCTCCGAAAAGGCGAACGGCTTGGTGAGGTAGTCATCGCCGCCGGCCTTGAGCCCCAGCACCCGGTCGTCCACGGTGCCCAGGGCGCTCAGCACCAGTACCGGGGTGCGCACCTTCTGCTCCCGCAGGGCGCGCACCAGGGCCAGGCCGTCGAGGTGTGGCAGCATGCGGTCGGTGATCAGCAGGTCGAAGGACTGCTCCTGCGCCTGCTTCAGGCCGTCGCGCCCGTCGACGGCCAGCGATACCGAGTAGCCGCTCTCCTTGAGCCCCTTCTGCAGGAACTTGGCGGCCTCCAGGTCATCCTCGATCAGCAGCAGGTTCATGCGCAGCTCACTTCGCCTCTTCCTGGCGGACGCAGAGATCACCCATCATTGCCAGCACCTGCGCGCCGCACCAGGGCACGACCAGCGCGCCGCTGAGAATGCCCAGCGGTACCGCCAGGGTGGCGATGACCTTCAGGTCCGCGACTCCCGTGCCCATGACCGCCGCCGCGGCGGCGGTCGCCACCAGCATCACCATCAGCAGCAGCACGCCGATCAGGATGGCGGTCAGCACCGAGGTGCGCCACCAGTTGCCGCGCAGCAGCCGGAAGCTGTAGAGCATCGCATCGACGGGCCCGAGCTTCCTGAGGATCACGGCAACGGGCGCGAAGAACAGTCCCAGCGACAGCCAGGCCGCCGGCAATGACAGCGGTATCAGCAGCAACAGCATGCCGACGTTGGCGGAGGCCAGGTTGGTCATCGCGGGATTCAGTCCCGTCATCGGCAGCGCCGCGCCGAAGGGCACCATGGCGACGCCGATCGCCACCGTGCACAGCGCCACGCACACGATCAGGCGCGACAGCAGCACGAAACTCTGGCGCAGTTCGGCGCCGATGCTGGTGCGTTCACCGGCGGCGATGGCCTTCTGGCGCAGGATCAGGGCGCTGCCGAACAGCAGCGCGAGGATGCTGCCGGCGACGTTCCAGGCCCACCACACCGGGTCGACGCTGTCGAAGGTCTGCAGCGGCAGGTCCGAGAGCAGATTGCGCAGATTGGCCAGGTCGCCGCAAATGGCGACAATGATGCCGTAGGGCAGGCTTGCGGCGAGCGACACCCGGAAGATCCGGGCGCCGCTTTTCAGCACTTCGCCCAGGGTCTGGGCCCGGGCGGGGGGATACAGGATCTGTGGCATCTGCCAATACTAAAGGATGACCGTGCAGCTCACGACTTCGGATTTGCTGGCGCGGGGCACGGCCCTGCTGGCGGCGGTGCTGGAACAGCCGGGCCTGGATGCGGGGCTGCTGCTGGCGTTTGCCCTGGGCGTGCCGCGCGTGCGGCTGCGATCGCACCCCGAGGAGGCACGCACCGACGCGGAGCTGCGGCACTATCTGGGGCTGATCGAGCGGCGCGCCCAGGGCGAACCGCTGGCCTACATCACCGGCTCGCGCGAATTCTGGACGCTCGAGCTTGCGGTCACCCGCGACGTGCTGGTGCCGCGGCCGGAAACCGAACTGCTGGTCGAACGCGCGCTCGCGCTGTGCAGCCACGCGGCGGCGCAGGTGCTGGATCTGGGGACCGGCTCGGGCGCCATCGCGCTGGCGCTGGCCACCGAACGGCCCGCCTGGCAGCTGCTCGGCATCGAGGCCTCGCCCGCGGCGCTGGCGGTGGCGGGCGCCAACGGGCGGCGGCTGGGGCTGGCGAATGCCGCCTTCGAGCAGGGCAGCTGGTTCGGCACCCTCAGCGGACGGCGCTTCGATCTGGTGGTGAGCAATCCGCCCTACGTGGACGCCCGCGATCCGGCGCTGCTGGCTCTCGCGCACGAGCCGCGCCAGGCGCTCACCCCGGGCGTGGATGCCATGGCGGACCTGCGCGCGATCGTCCAGGCGGCCCCGGAGCATCTGCGTCCGGGCGGGTGGCTGGCGCTGGAACATGGCGCCACCCAGGCCGGCGCCGTTGCCCGCGAGCTTGTCGCGCGCGGCTTCGGCAGCGTACGCTCGCACCGCGATCTCGGCGGCCACGAGCGGGTAACCGAGGGTCAATGGCCGTGAACTCAGCGCAATCGCCAACGCAACAAGGGAAGCATTCCATGATCCGATTCCAGACCACCCTCGGGGACTTCAGCATCGAACTGTTTCCCAAGGAAGCACCCATCACGGTGAAGAACTTCGAACGTTATGTGCGCGAGGAGTTCTTCGACGGCCTGATCTTCCATCGGGTGATCCCCGGGTTCGTGATCCAGGGCGGTGGCATGACGCCGGACATGAGCCAGAAGGACAACCACGAGCCGATCGTGAACGAGGCCACCAACGGCCTGAAGAACGAGCGCGGCAGCCTCTCGATGGCGCGCACCAACGACATCAACAGCGCGACCTCGCAGTTCTTCATCAACCTCAAGGACAACGACTTCCTCGACCACAAGCCCGGCTCCTATGGCTATGCGGTGTTCGCCAAGGTCGTGGACGGCATGGACGTGGTCGACGCGATCGCCGCCGTCAAGACCGGCCGGCGCCGCGGCCACGACGATGTCCCGGTGGAGGACGTGATCATCATCTCGGCGCGCGAAGTGTCCGCCGGCTAAGCCCGCTACTTGCGCAAGCTGCTGCGATGGGTCCTGGGCCTGCTGCTGCTGAGCATGGTCCTGAGCATCGCGGCGGTCCTGCTCATGCGCTGGTGGCCCCCGCCCACGAGCGCCTTCATGCTGGAAGCCCGCCTCGGGGCGCTCGCCGCCGGTGATGCGGATTTCCACCTGCATCACAGCTGGGTGGACCGCGACCGCATCTCGGCCAACGTACAGCTGGCCGTGATCGCCTCCGAAGACCAGAAGTTTCCGTTTCATCACGGCTTCGACTTCGGCGCCATCCAGGATGCGGTGCGCGAGCAGGAGGAAGGGGTACGCTCGCGCGGCGCCAGCACCATCTCCCAGCAGACCGCCATGAACCTGTTCCTGTGGAACGGCCACAGCTACGTGCGCAAGGGCCTGGAGGCCTGGTTCACCGTGCTGCTGGAGCTGCTGTGGCCCAAGGCCCGCATCCTCACCGTCTACCTCAACAGCGCCCAGTTCGGCCCGGACGTGTACGGCGTCGAGGCCGCCTCCCGGCTGTACTTCCACAAGCATGCCGCGGCGCTGACCCGCGCCGAGGCGGCGCAGCTGGCCGCGGTGCTGCCCAATCCCCTGAAGCTGCATGCGGAGCGGCCGTCGGCCTATGTCATCGGACGGCGGCAGTGGATACTGGGGCAGATGCGCGACCTGGGCGATACCTCGTACCTCAAGAACCTGTAGATGGCACGCGTACTGCTGGCGACCTTCGGCTCCCTCGGCGACCTGCATCCCTACATCGCGGTCGGGACTGCGCTGCAGGCGCGGGGCCTGGCGGCGCGCGTGGCCACCAGCGCCGACTACCGCGAGGCGGTGACGGGCGCCGGCCTGGAATTCGCGCCAGTGGCGCCCTCGATCGCCGAGCTGGGCACTCCGGCGGAACTCGCGCGGCGCCTGGCCGATCCGCTGCGCGCGACCCGCACCATGGTCGAGGATCTGGTGATGCCTCACCTGCGCGAAGCCCACCGGCAGCTGCAGGCGGCCGCGGCGGATGCGGACCTCCTGGTCAGCCACCCGCTGACGTTCATGGTCCAGATCGTGGCCGCCGAGCAACGCAAGCCCTGGCTGTCGACGGTCCTCGCGCCGGCGAGCTTCCTGTCGCGCGATGATCCGCCGGCGATGTTGCCGGTCAACTCGCTGCAGATCGCCCGCCGCCTGGGTCCCTGGGCCTACCGGCTGCTGCTGCACTCGATCCGCACCACGGTGCGGCGCTGGGAGCGGCCGCTGCACGACTACCGCCGCGAGCTCGGCCTGCCGGCAAGCGCGAAGGCGATGGTCATGGAAGGGCAGTTTTCCCCGCTCGGCACCCTCGGGCTGTTCGATGCGGTGATGATGCGCCCGCAGGCGGACTGGCCGCCCCATACCCGCATCTGCGGCGCGGCGCTGTTCGATGGCAGCGTGCCGGATGCCGCGGTGCTCGGGCGGCTGCGGCAGTTTCTGGCAGCCGGTCCGCCGCCGATCGTGTTCGCGCTGGGATCCTCGGCGGTATGGCTGGGCGATGAGTTCTGGCCGGCAGCCGTCGCGGCCGCCGCGCAGCTGGGCCGTCGGGCCATCCTGATCGCAGGCTCCGCGAGTCTGCCGGCGCTGCCGGACTCGATGCGCGCCTTCGAGTACCTGCCCTACTCGGCGGTGTTTCCCCACGCCTGCGCCGTGGTCCATCAGGCCGGAATCGGCACCCTCGCCCAGGCACTGCGTGCCGGTGTGCCGCAGCTGATCACGCCGGTGTGGTTCGACCAGCCCGACAACGGGGCGCGCGCCGTCGGCCTGGGGGTGGCGCGGAGGCTGCCGTTTCGCGGCGTGAATGCCGCGCGGCTGCTGCGCCAACTGCGGCCGCTGCTCGCCGATTCCAGCTACGCCACCGCCGCCCGGGCGCTGGCGGTGGGTCTCAAGGCCGGCGCCGACGGGGCCGCCGTGGCGGCCGGCTGTATCGAGGAGTGCCTGCGCGGCTCAGTGCAGTGAATGACCGGAGCCGCGCCCGCGTTCGCCTTCGGCGTGCGCCTGGGCGGTGTCCGCGGCGAACAGCGCGTCCACGGCCGCGGCATCGTAGGCGTAGGGCCGATTGCAGAAATCACAGGTGACGGTCACGGCGCCCTGTTCCTTGAGCACATCGCGCACCTCGGCCTCGCCCAGGCCGCGCAGCATGTTGTCCACCCGCTGCGGGTCGCAGCGGCACTCGAAGCGCACCGGCGTGCCGTCGAACACCCGCACGTCGTGCTGGCGGAAGTCCTGCATCAGCAGTTCCTCGCCGGTGAAGTGCAGCAGGTCGGCGGCGGTGACCGCCTCGAGGCTGGCCTGCGCGTCCGCCCATGCCGTTCCCGCATCGTCATCGGCACTGTCGGCCGCGGCGCCGCCCACGTCGGGCAGCCGCTGCACCAGAAGTCCCGCGGCCTGGCCGGCATCGGCCGCCAGCCGCACGCGCGTCGGCAGCTGCTCCGAGGAGGCGAAGTACTGCTCCAGGCAGGCCGCCAGCGAATGGCCCTTCAGCGGCACCACGCCCTGGTAGCGCATGTCGCGCTCCTCGGCCTCGATGGTCACCGTGAGGCGTCCCTCCTCCCCGACCAGCCAGCGGAACACCTCGGGCGTGAGCGAGGTGGCGGCCCCCTCCCCCTGCGCCCGGGCGAGCGCCCGGTAGCGGAAATCGTGGGTGCACTGGGCGACCAGCAGCCCGACCGCGCCATTGCCCTGCAGCTGCAGGGTCAGTGTTCCCTTGAACTTGAGGGTCGCGGCCAGCAGCAGCGAGGCACAGATGGCCTGCCCCAGCAGTTCCTGGACCGGAGGGGAGTACTCGCGGAACTGGCGCAGGTTCCGCCAGCCCTGATTGATGCCGACCCAATGGCCGCGGACCGGCCGGCCCTCGAGAATGAAGCGTTGCACCTGCTCGGGTGCCCGGAATTCAGTAGTCATGGCGCCTCACTTTGGGGGCACCGCCAGGCATTCACAATACCTCGTCCGGCGGAGGGCATTGTTCTGTCCGGATATAATTGACCTCAAATTACACCCGGGTATAATCTCAGAATGGCTCAGGAATATACGGCTTTCGATGGATCCCGGCGCCTGGCGGCGGGCTCTCTGGCGCAGGTTGCGCTCGCGGTGAAGCGGGCGCAGGAGGACGGGGCCTCAGGTCCGCTCTTGATTTTCGATGACGCCAGCGGCCGCTCGCGCGATGTCGATACGCGGGGCTCGGATGCGGAGGTGCTGGCACGGCTGGTGTGCCGCGGCCGGCCGAAACTCGGGGTGGTCGCCCGGGAGGTGACGCTGCTGCCGCGCCACTGGGAATGGCTCGCGACCCAGCCCGGGGGCGCCTCGGTGGCGCTGCGAAGACTGGTCGAGGAAGCCCGGCGCGACACGTCCGGCAAGGAGGAGCGGCGGCTGGCGCAGGAGCGCGCCTACCATTTCATGTCGGCCCTGGCGGGGGACCTGCCGGGTTTCGAGGAAGCCGCGCGCGCCCTGTTCGCCGGCGAGGCGGTCCGCTTCGCCGAATGCAGCGCCGCCTGGCCGCCCGATGTGCGCGACCACGCGGCGCGGCTGGCGGGGTTCACTTAGCCAGCTTCTTCTTCAGCAGCTCGTTGAGCTGCGCCGGATTGGCCTTGCCGCCGGTCGCCTTCATGACCTGGCCGACGAAGTAGCCGAAGAGCTTGTCCTTGCCGGCGCGATAGTCGGCGAGCTGACCGGGGCTGCGCGCCATGACCTCATCGATGGCCTGCTCGATGGCGGCGGGATCGGAGATCTGCTTCAGGCCCTTCTCGGCGATGACCGAATCGGCATCCGCACCGCTCGCCCACATGGCCTCGAACACCTCCTTGGCGATCTTGCCGGAGATGGTGCCGTCGGCGATGCGCTTGAGCAGGCCCGCCACGCGGCCGGCGTTGAGCCTGGCAGCCCCGATGTCGATGCCCTCGCGGTTGAGGGCCGCCGCAAGCTCCCCCATGACCCAGTTGGCCGCAAGCTTCGGCTCCTGCGGCAGCTCGCGCACCACGGCCTCGTAGTAGTTGCCGAGTTCGCGGCTGGCGGTGAGCACGCCCGCATCGTAGGGCGAGAGGCCGAAGGCCGACACGAAGCGCGCGGCCTTCTCGTCCGGCAGCTCCGGCAGCGTTGCGCGCACCGTGGCGATGAAGGCCTCATCCACGGCCACCGGCAGCAGGTCCGGGTCCGGGAAGTAGCGGTAGTCGTTGGCCTCTTCCTTCGAACGCATCGAACGCGTCTCGCCCTTGTCGGGGTCGTACAGCCGCGTCTCCTGCAGCACCTTGCCGCCGCTTTCGAGGATGTCGATCTGGCGCGCGACCTCGAAGTGGATGGCCTTTTCGACGAAGCGGAACGAGTTCAGGTTCTTGATCTCGGCGCGCGTGCCGAATTTCCCGGCGCCCTTGCGGCGCACCGAGACATTGGCATCGCAGCGGAACGAACCTTCCTGCATGTTGCCGTCGCAGATCTCGAGGTACCGCACCAGGGTGTGGATCTTCTTCAGGTACGCCACCGCCTCCTTCGCCGAGCGCATGTCCGGCTCGGAGACGATCTCGATGAGCGGCGTGCCGGCACGATTGAGGTCGATGCCGGAGGATGCGCCCAGTCCCTCGTGCAGCGACTTGCCGGCATCCTCCTCCAGGTGCGCGCGGGTGATGCCGATGCGCTTGGCGGTGCCGTCCTCGAGCACGATGTCCATGTGTCCGCGGGCCACGATGGGCAGTTCGTACTGGCTGATCTGGTAGCCCTTGGGCAGGTCCGGATAGAAGTAGTTCTTGCGCGCGAACACCGACAGCGGCGTCACGTCGGCGCCGATCGCAAGACCGAACTTGACCGCCATGGCGACCGCGGCCTGGTTGAGCACCGGCAGCACGCCCGGATAGCCCAGGTCCACGAGGTTCGCCTGCGCATTCGGCGGCGCGCCGTAGGTGGTCGCCGAGCCGGAGAAGATCTTCGAATTCGTCGCCAGCTGGGCATGGATCTCAAGCCCGATGACGGTTTCCCAGGTTTCGTTATTCATAGCCAGGAGGGACACGGGTGTGCCAGTCGGTTTGGCGCTGATAGGCGTGGGCCGTGGCGAGCAGTCGGTCTTCGGTGAAATGCCGGCCGATGATCTGCAGGCCCACGGGCAGGTTCTGCACCAGGCCGCAGGGGATCGACATCGCGGGCAGGCCCGCGAGGTTTGCGCCGATGGTGTAGATGTCGTTCAGGTACATGGTGATCGGATCGGCGGTCTTCGCTCCGAGTTCGAAGGCGGCCGTGGGTGTCGTCGGCCCCATGACCACGTCGACCTGCGCGAAGGCGCGCTCGAAGTCGTTGGCGATCAGGCGGCGCACCTTCTGCGCCTTGATGTAGAACGCATCGTAGTAACCGGCCGACAGCACGTAGGTGCCGGTCATGATGCGCCGCTTCACTTCCGCTCCGAAGCCCTCGCCGCGCGAGCGCTTGTAGAGGTCCATCAGGTCCTTCGGATCCTTGGCGCGATGGCCGAAGCGCACGCCATCGAAGCGCGCCAGGTTCGAGGAGCACTCGGCGGGGGCGACCACGTAGTACGCGGGCACCGACAGCGCCAGGTTCGGCAGGCTGACCTCGATCAGCTGCGCACCGAGCTTCTCGTAGACCTTGAGAGCCTCGCGCACGCAGCGCTCGTTGTCCGGGTCCAGCCCCTTCTCGAAGAACTCCTTGAGCAGGCCGATCTTCAGGCCCTGCAGCGGCAGATCGAGGGCGGCGGCATAGTCGGGGACGGGCCGCTCGACGCTCGTGGAATCGCGCGGGTCGAAGCCCGCCATGGCGCGCAGCACCAGCGCCGCATCCTCGGCGGAAGCGGTGAGCGTGCCCCCCTGGTCGAGACTGGAGGCGAAGGCGATCATGCCGTAGCGCGAGACCCGCCCATAGGTGGGTTTGAAACCGGTCACGCCGCACAGGGCCGCGGGCTGACGGATGGAGCCCCCGGTGTCGGTGGCCGTGGCGAAGGGCGTCAGGCGCGCCGCGACGGCGGCGGCGGAGCCGCCCGAGGAACCGCCCGGGACCAGCTTGTGATTCCAGGGGTTACGCACCGGACCGTAGTAGCTGGTCTCGTTGGAGGAGCCCATGGCGAACTCGTCCATGTTGGCCTTCCCCAACATCACCATCCCTTCAGCCTTGAGCTTCGCCACGACGGTCGCGTCGTAGGGGGCCACGAAGCTGTCCAGCATCCGCGATGCACAAGTGGTCCGTACGCCCTCGGTACAGAAGATATCCTTGTGAACCAGTGGGATACCGGTGAGCGGGCCACCGCCGCCGCGTGCCAGTACGCCATCTGCCGCGGCGGCTTCCTGCATGGCCGACGTGGCGGTCACCGAAATCAGGGCATTCAGCCGCGGCTGGTGCGCCTCGATCCGGGCGAGCAGCTCGCGGGTGAGTTCGACGCTGGAGAAGTCACGGGCGCGCAGGCCCGCGGCCAGCTGGGCAAGCGTTCTGGTGTGCAGGTTCACTCGATGACCTTTGGCACCAGGTACAAGGATGCGGCGACCTGCGGTGCGTTGGCCTGGTAGCGCTCGTGCGCATCCGTTTCAGTGACGACATCGGCCCGCAGACGCTGGACCAGCCCGGGCAGGGGATGCGCCATCGGGCTCACGTCGCCGGTCTGCGCGCGATCCAAGTCGCCTACAAACGACAGGATGCTGGTCAGGCTTTCCTGATAGCGCGGAATCTCGGCCTCGTCCATTGACAGCCGCGCCAGGTGGGCAATTGAAGCGATCTCGTCGGGCTTCATTTTCATGGCCTCGGTGCAAGCGTGATGCACTTAATAAAACTGCGGGAAAATGGGCGCCAGATGATACACATCGCCTTGCCCTATGTCGCATCGGTTGCTATGGTACGCGCCACTTTGGGAGGCTCCTCCCGCTTGCTTCAAACGCCGGTTTTTTCATGTTCAAACGTCTTCGCGGTTACTTTTCCAGTGATCTGTCGATCGACCTGGGTACGGCAAACACCCTGATCTACGTGCGGGACAAGGGCATCGTCCTCAACGAGCCCTCGGTCGTCGCGGTCCAGGACGAGCCCACGCGCGGCGGCAAGATCATCGTCGCGGTCGGCTCCGAGGCCAAGGGCATGCTCGGCCGGACACCCGGCCACATCAACGCCGTGCGGCCCATGAAGGATGGCGTGATCGCCGACTTCACGTACACCGAGAAGATGCTCCAGTACTTCATCAACAAGGTCCACGGCAACCGCATGCTCAAGCCCTCCCCGCGGGTGCTGGTGTGCGTGCCGTTCGGCTCCACGCAGGTGGAGCGGCGCGCCATCCGCGAATCGGCCGAGGGCGCGGGGGCCCGCAACGTGGCGATCGTCAGCGAACCCATGGCGGCGGCCGTCGGCGCCGGCCTGCCGGTGCACGAGGCCCGCGGCTCCATGGTCCTGGACATCGGCGGCGGCACCTCGGAGGTCGCGGTGCTGTCCCTGAACGGCATCGTCTATGCCAACTCCGCCCGCATCGGCGGCGACCGCTTCGACGACGCCATCATGAACTACGTGCGCCGCAACTACGGCATCCTCATCGGCGAGGCCACCGCCGAGCGCATCAAGATCGAGATCGGCTCGGCCTACCCCGGACAGCAGGTGCGGGAACTGTCGGTCAAGGGCCGCAACCTCTCCGAGGGCGTGCCGCGCAGCTTCACCCTCAACAGCAACGAAATCCTCGAGGCCCTGCAGGAACCGCTGCAGAGCATCGTCAGTGCCGTCAAACAGGCCCTGGAGCAGACCCCGCCGGAGCTGGGCGCGGATGTCGCCGAGCGCGGCATCGTCCTCACCGGCGGCGGCGCCCTGCTGCGGGACATCGACAAGCTCCTGACCGAGGAGACCGGCCTGCCCGTGGTGGTGGCGGATGACCCGCTCACCTGCGTCGCCCGGGGCGGCGGACGCATTCTGGAACTCATGGATGAAATGGGTCCGGGACACTTCGGTCTCGAGTAGCGTGCCTCCCGCACGATAACGAGTGTGGCCGCCTACAGCGCAGGAAACTACCGGACGGCCCCGAGTCGTGGGCCGGCCGCAGGCTTCGGATTCACCGTGTACGCCCTGCTGGCGATCGTGCTCATGGTGCTCGATCGGCGTGGCGGCTGGCTGACGCACGTCCGCTATTACCTCAGCGCCGCCGCCTATCCGCTGCAGCTGGTGGTGAGTTCCCCGGCGCAGGCCTGGAACTGGTCCCAGGAGAGCCTCACGGCACGCGAGAGCCTGCAGGCCCAGAACGCGGCGCTGCGCCAGCGCGACCGCGAGCTGTCGCTGCAGGTGATGCGCTTCGCGGCCCTGCAGCGCGAGAACGCCGATCTGCGCGGCCTGCGCGCGGCGCTGCCGGCCGTGGCCGACCACTGGATGGCCGCCGAGGTCATTTCCACGGACATGGACCCCACGGGCCTGCGGCAGCGGCTGGTGATCAACCGCGGGGCGCACAACGGGGTGTTCCGCGGCCAGGCCGTCATGGACAGCTACGGGGTGCTCGGCCAGACCACCCGCGTCGGCCCGTGGAGCTCCGAGGTGATCCTGATCACCGATCCCGAACATGCCATCCCGGTGGCCAACGAGCGCACCGGCGTGCACACCATCGCCTCGGGCACCGGCGATCCGGATTCCCTGACGTTGCGTTACCTGCCGGGCAACGCGGACGTGAAGACGGGGGATCTGCTGATCACCTCGGGTCTCGGCGGCGTGTTCCCGGAAGGCTACCCGGTGGCGCGGGTGGCGGCGGTGCGCCGCGATGCCACGGACCCCCTGCCCCAGTTCCGCGCCACCCCGCTCGCGCATCTGACCGCGCTGCATGAGGTCATGCTGGTGTGGTTCCAGGAGACCAACCCGGCCGCGCCGAGCCAGCTGCAGAACGGCGTCGCCAAGACCGGCAATCCTGCATTGCAGCGCCAGCCGGTGCCGCCCCTGGAGCTGCTGCCGGTGCCCGATGAGCCGAAACTCGTGCCGCTGCTGCCGCCCGGTGCGCTGACGCCCACCCCGGCACACGCCAAGGCGGCGCACGCACCATGATCGATCGGGTGAAGGATTCCTTCGGCGTGATGCTGATGACCGTACTGGTGGCGCTCACCCTGTCGGTGCTGCCCCTGCCCCTGTGGCTCGGCGCCGTGCGTCCGGCGTTCCTGGTGCTCACCGTCATGTACTGGTCGATCTCCGTGCCGCGGCTCGGCGGGATCGGCCTGGGCTTCTTCAGCGGCCTGGCGCTCGATGTGTTCCGCGGCGCGGTGCTGGGCCAGAACGCGCTCGCCCTGTCCGCCATCACCTACGTGGCCGTGCGCGAGCACCAGAAGATCCGCCTCAAGCCCGCGTTCCAGCAGGCGCTGATCATGCTCGGCGCGCTGGTGGCCTATGAGTTCATCCTGTTCGCCATCGACGGCTGGACCGGTCACCCCGTCACCACTCCGCTGCGCTGGATTCACACCCTGACCGGCGCGATCATCTGGCCCCTGGCGACCGCGGTGCTCGATCGCGTGCGCGGCGCCCGTTGACCATGCGCGGCGTACGCATCAAGGATCACTGGAAGGAGCAGCGGCTGTTCGAACAGCGGGCGCTGTTCGCCAGTGCGGTCGGCGCCATCCTGCTGTTGCTGCTCGCCGGACGGCTGGTGCTGCTGCAGGTGGTGCGCTACGAGTACTATTCCCAGCAGTCCCAGTACAACCGGGTGCGCATCGAGCCCATCCCCGCGGCCCGCGGCCTGCTGCTCGACCGCAACGGGGAAATGCTTGCCGGCGGGCAACCCGGCTACCAGCTCGAACTGGTGCGCGAGGAAGTGCCCGATCTGGATGCGACCCTCAAGGGCCTGGTCGGCATCGGGCTGCTGACCAGCGAGGAGCTGCCGGACATCCGCCGCACCGTGCTGTCGCGCCGCAGTTTCGACAGCGTCCCGATCCGGCTGCGCATGACCGACGAGGATGTCGGGCGCTTCGCCGTGCACCGCTTCGATTTCCCGGGCGTCGACATCAAGTCCCGCCAGACGCGCTGGTATCCCAACGGCGCGCTCGCAGTGCACGCCCTCGGCTACGTGAGCGCGCTCAGCGCGTCCGATCTGCAGCGTGTCGACCCGGCTGCCTATGCCGGTACGTCGGTGATCGGCAAGCTGGGCGTGGAGGCCGCCTACGAAAAGCGGCTGCACGGCACCAATGGCTATCGGGAGATCCTCGTCAACGCCGAAGGGCGGTCGGTCGAGAAGATCGGCAGCGTCACCCCGCAGCTGCGCATCCAGGCGCCGGTTTCCGGGGACAATCTGATCCTCGGGCTGGATCTATCGGTACAGAAGGTAGCGGAGGATGCGCTCGGCGACCACCGCGGCGCCGTCGTGGCGCTCGATCCGTCGACCGGCGACATCATCGCGCTGGTCAGCAAGCCGGGCTTCGACCCGACCGAGTTCGCGCGTGGCATCACCCGCAAGGAGTATGCGGCGCTCGCCAACGATACGGACAAGCCGCTGCTCAATCGCGCCCTGCGCGGCACCTACCCGTCCGGGTCGACCATCAAACCGGCCATCGGCCTGGTCGCACTCACCGATCATGTGATCACGGCGGATCGCAAGGTGCTCTGCAATGGCACCTTTCAGCTGCCGCACAGCGCGCACGTGTATCGCGCCGACAAGAGCGAGCCGCGCGGTCTGCTGGACATGCCCGAGGCGATTTCGCGCTCCTCCGACGTGTACTTCTACAAGCTCGCCACCGAGATGGGCATCGACAGGCTCGACGAAGGCCTGGCCCCCTTCGGCTATGGCCAGCTCACCGGCATCGACATCAGTGGCGAAAAGGCCGGAGTGCTTCCCTCGCCGGCCTGGAAGCGGACCGTCTTCAGACATCCCGCCGACCAGGTCTGGTTTCCGGGTGAGACAGTGAACCTCGGCATCGGCCAGGGCTACCTGCTTGTGACCCCGCTGCAGGTTGCGCACATCGTGGGCGTGATAGCCGAGCGCGGCAAGAGCTTCCGGCCGCGATTGGTCATTGGCTCCCGCAGCCCGGACGGCCGGGTCAGCATGCTGCCGCCAGTGGAGGAGAAGCCGGTGACCGGCATCTCGCAGGAGGACTGGACGACGGTCATCAATGCCATGATCGGCACGACCACCTGCAATCACTATTGCGGCACCGCGAGCGCCGCGTTCGCCAAGAGTGCCTACACCGCCGGCGGCAAGACCGGGACTGCGCAGGTCTACACCGTGGCGCAGAATGCCAAGTACAACGCCAAGACGGTTGCCGAGAATCTGCGCGATCATGCCTGGTTCGTCGCCTTCGCACCCGCCGAAGCGCCGCGCATTGCGGTCGCCGTGCTGGCCGAGAATGCCGGCTTCGGGGCGGGCACCGCGGCGCCGATCGCCCGAAAGGTGCTCGACTCGTACCTGCTGGGGCCGGATGGCAAGCTCAAGTCCTTCGCGGTTCCGACGCCCGAATCGCGAGCCGCGCTGGAAGTGGCACCGGCGCCCTCCTCGGCGCAGGGACCCGCGGTCGAGCCCGACACCTCGAATGAGCCGCCTGCCGGCGAACCGCCGGCAGGTTCGCAATGATCCGCGAGGAAGTCACCGACGGACCCAGTGCCCGGCGCGCGGTCACGGGCGCGGCCCGGATGCTGCTGGCGCTGAAACTGGACGGCCCGCTGCTGGTGGGCCTGGGGCTCATCGCCGCCTATGGGCTGGTGGTGCTGTACAGCGCCTCCGGCCAGAGCCTCGGCACGGTCGTGCGCCAGATCGGGCACCTGGGCATGGGCACGGCGGCGATGCTGCTGCTGGCCCAGGTGAACCCGAACTTCCTGCGGCGGCTGTCGCCGTGGCTGTACCTCCTGGGGGTGCTGCTGCTGTTCGTGGTCGCGGCCATGGGCGTCATCGGCAAGGGCGCGCAACGCTGGCTCGATCTGGGAGTGCTGCGCTTCCAGCCCTCGGAGATCATGAAGCTCGCCGTGCCGATGATGTGCGCCTGGTATCTGCACGAGCGGCCGCTGCCGCCCTCACCGCTGTCGCTGGTGCTGCTGACGGCGCTGATCATGGTGCCGGCCGGCCTGGTCGTGATCCAGCCCGACCTGGGTACCGGCGCGCTGATCGCCATCGGCGGCGTGCTGGTGGTGGTCATGGCGGGGCTGCAGGCGAGCATCATCCTGGGACTGATCGCACTGGCAGGCATCGGCGGCTGGGTCGGATGGCATTTCCTGCACGACTACCAGCGCCAGCGCATCTTCACGTTCATGAACCCGCAGACCGATCCGCTGGGCGCGGGCTATCACATCATCCAGTCGCAGATCGCCATCGGCTCCGGCGGCGTGTTCGGCAAGGGCTGGATGAACGGCAGCCAGGCGCAGCTCGACTACCTCCCCGAGAGCTCCACCGATTTCATCTTCGCCGTGATCGGCGAGGAATTCGGGATGCTGGGTCTGTTCATCCTGCTGCTGCTGTACGCATTCGTCGTCGGCCGGGCCATCTATCTCTCGACGCAGACCCAGGACACCTACGCGCGGCTGCTGGCCGGATCGCTCGCGCTGACCTTCTTCGTGTACGTGTTCATCAACGCGGGCATGGTGAGCGGCCTGCTGCCGGTGGTGGGCGTGCCGCTGCCGCTGATCAGCTACGGGGGAACCTCGATGGTGACCCTGCTCGCCGGCTTCGGTATTCTCATGGCGATGTACTCGCATCGGAAGCTCGTCGGTTCATAGTGATCCGCGTGCATCTGCAAGCCCTGCTGACCTGCACCACCCTGCTGTGGGCGGGGGCCCTGTGCGCCGCGCCGGCGCGCGCCAGCCACGGCTTCGACCTGTCGCGCCCCGAGATCCGCAGTTTCATCGACACGGCGGCCCATCAGCCGCCATTGACCCGTGCGCAGGTGGTGCGCATCCTGCGCCACGCCCATCCGCAGCCCGGCGTCATCGAGAAGATCACGCGTCCGGCCGAGACGGTGCTGCCGTGGTGGCAGTACCGCGCCAACTTCCTCACCGGGCAGCGCATCGGTGATGGCGCGCGCTTCTGGCTGGCGCACCGCGAGATCCTCGACGGCGTGGCGCGCGACACCGGCGTCCCGCCGGAGTACATCGTCGCGATCCTCGGCTGCGAGACCTCCTACGGCCGCATCACCGGCAAGGACCGGGTGCTCGACTCGCTGGCCACGCTCGCCTTCGACTATCCGCCGCGCGGCGACTTCTTCCGCGGCGAACTGCTGCAGTTCCTGCTGCTCTCGGGCGAAGCGCACCTGAACGCGGTCAAGGTCAAGGGCTCCTATACGGGTGCCATGGGCGCACCGCAGTTCATGCCTTCCAGCTACCGCCGCTACGGCGTCGACGCGGACCAGGACCGGCACATCGATCTGTGGACCAACTGGCGCGACATCTTCGCCAGCGTCGCGAACCTTCTGGTGCAGAACGGCTGGCGCAGCGGCGGTCCGGTGCTGGCGGAGGCGCAGCTGGCGGCCGGGGCGCCGCCGCCCGCGGTGCCGCGGATGCTGGATCTGAACGAGACACTCGATGGACTCAGGGCCATCGGCATCAGCACCGACAGCGACCTTCCCGGCGGCACCCCGGCGGTGCTGATCGCCGCGGAACAGCCAAGCGGGCCCGCCTACCGCGTCGGCTTCAGCAACTTCTACGTGATCAGCCGCTACAACCGCAGCGCCCGCTATGCCATGGCCGTGGTCGACCTCGCCCACGCGCTGGCGCAGGCGGTCGGCCGCGAGGCGGCGCCCGCGCCATGAGCCGCCGGGCGTCGTGGCGGCTGTCCCGGCTGCTCGCCGCCTGCCTGCCGTTGCTGCTCGCCGGCTGCGCGGTGGTGGAAACGCGCGCTCCGGCCGGTGCGCCGCAGCTCCCGCCCCGCGTCGCACCGGTGCCGCCGCTGCGGGTGCTCACGCCCGCGGAGCTTGCGGCCATTCCCGATGCGGTGCCGCGCCCCGAGCCGCGCAGCCGCAGCGGCAATCCGCCCTTCTACGACGTGCTCGGCCATCACTACACGCTGCTGGCGACGCCGCAGGGCTACGTGGAACGCGGCGTCGCCTCCTGGTACGGCCCCG
>DATJTJ010000071.1:0-3015 GCA_035503515.1 Steroidobacteraceae bacterium | reverse complement strand
GGAGAGCCGCTGGATGTGGAACAAGGCGACGGACCCGGAGGAGTCCTTCCGGGACAAAGCCATCTGGTGGTCGGCCGGAATCGTCATCGCCGCCGCCATCGCCATCGGCGTCTACTACCGATATTACTCTCCCGCGCCGGCTGCGCCAGCGCCACATCCGGCTGTCACGCCGCCGCCCGTGGCGCCGCCCCAGCCCGCCATACAGCATCCGATCCCGCCCGAGGCTGAGCAGCAACAGGCGCCGCTGCCGCCGCTCGACCAGAGCGACCCCGTGGTCCGCGAGGCGCTGACCGGCCTCCTCGGCAAGCCGGCGGTGGTCAAATTCCTGGTTCCGCACGAGATCGTCCGCGACGTCGTGGTGACGGTGGACAACCTGCCGCGCAAGAAGGTGGCGGCGGAGCTTCGGCCCGTGCAGCCCACTGCGGGTGAAACGGCGGTCGATACCCAGGGCGGCCAGTCGATTCTCAGCGACCAGAACTACGCACGCTACGCGCCGATCATGCAGGTCGTGAGCGCGATGGATCCGAAGGCTTTGGCGGCCATCTACTTCCGCCTGTACCCGCTCTTCCAACAGGCGTATGAGAACCTGGGATATCCAGGTAAATATTTCAACGACCGCATGGTCCTCGCCATCGACAGCATGTTGGCCACCCCGGATGTGCCGGGCCCGATCTATGTCGTGCGGCCGAAGGTGTTTTACCAGTTCTCGGATCCCAAGCTCGAGGCGCTGCCGGCAGGACAAAAGCTGCTGATCCGCATGGGCCCGCAGAATGCCAGCATCATCAAGCAGAAGCTGCAGCAGTTCCGTGCCGCGATCACCGCCACGCCGCCGCAGATGAGCCAGCCTGCGGCCCCGACCGCGGCACCGCCGGCGCAGAGCAACACCGGCGCGCAAGCCAGTCCGCTGCCGCCGGGCACGCAGGCCAGCCCCTCCAATCCTCCTTGATTGGCGCGGGGCCCTGACTCGTTCGATCTCGCGGGCCAGGGAACGGCCCTGGCCCGCTCACTGACTTGCTTTTGCACGGTGCTCGTCCTGGTGGCGGGCTGCAGCCGCGCATCCCATCATCCGGGGTGGGTGATCCATTCCTCGATCGAATTCGTCGGTTCGCCGCCGGCCGGCGGCTACCGACTGATCTTTCCCTACATCGTGGGCGACTTCTACGGCTCGCCCAACACCGGCGCTTTCGTCAAGCCGGTGACGCGGACATCCTCCGGCTTCACGCTCGATCTCAATCGCACGCACGAGGCGCTGGAGAGCGAGCTCGAGCCTACCGACTTCGAGCTCCGCTTCATGAAGATCACGCCCCGGGATGCGCGCCTCGCCCGGCTGACGCCCATCGCCCTGCAGCGCGATGGCATCGACCCCGTGGGCGCCGTGGACTGGCTGGACGCCCAATCCCGCAGGTCGCTGATGCTGGTCTATGTCGACCGTCCGGCCCTGATCACGGGCTCCGTCACCCGCGGCGGGGAGACGTTCCGCTATGACATCCGCATCGGAAGCCCCGGATACGTCTGGATCGGCGGCATCCGGGCGGGTGCGCATGACACAACCTACACAGTTGTGCCGCCACCGCAGCACCTGATGCTCCAGATCACCGTCAAGGCACAGCGGTGACGCCTGGCAGCTTTGGGGAGGGAGGCAGGGTGCGGACGGCGATCCAGGCGAGCAGCGCCAATGCCGGCAAGGAGAGGATGCTGCCCTCCGGGCCGGTGACACCCCCGCTCAACCAGGCAGGTCCGGACGGCGCGCTCGTGAGCCAATTTCCCGTGGCAGCGAGGCCGCTGTTGGCGCAGCCGAACACGAACGTCTGGGTCCAGTTCCACGCGGCATGCGCGCCGAGGGCCCACCACAGCGATCCGGTGCGCCAGACCGCCAGACAGAAGACCAACCCAACGCTGACGACCTGCAAGAGGCCGATGACGGTCTCCTCCCGGTTGCCGAGATGAGCAGCTGCGAAGGCCAGGGACATCACGACGGCCGCCCGGACGGGGCTGCCGGCGCGGGCCAGGCGGAAAAACGGGTAGCCGCGGAACATCAGCTCCTCGACGAGCGCGGCGGGCACGAACAGTGCGGCCCATAGCAGCCCGGACGCGATCACCGCCGCGGAGGCATTTCTTGGGGCCGCGATCTTCATCGCACCGGCAAGCGCCAGGACGCCCACCAGCGCGGACATCAGCAGAGCGCCCCAGAATGCGCCCTGCATGAAGAGCACCAGGGCGCGCCGGCCGCGCAAGCCGTAGTCCAGCCACGAGCGCCGCTCGATCCTGGCCATCACCGCGGTCGCGGCCAACAGCCCGCAGCACTCTGCGAGGACCAGCGCCGCGCGAATGTCCGGTGCCAGACGGGTGCGCAGGGTGCCCAGGTCTGCTGCCGTGAAGTGCCCCAGTCGGTACACGGTCCCGAAGAGGGCGGCTGTGATCGCCGCGGCGATGACGAAGTACAGGAATACCGACCAGCCGCGGCGCAGCCCATCGGGACCTTTCCACAACCCCCCGCTTTGGCTCATCGGCACCACCGGATCTTACTCGAGCGCGTATCGGATCATTGCGCAACCGCGACGCGGCGTCATCTGATTCCGGCCCATCCACGGTAGAATGAGTGCATGGCGGACCCCTCCCTGAGTCACGCGCTCGCCCTGGCCGACTGGCAGGCCTTCTACACGCTCGTGGGCTCGTCGGCAGGTGCGCTCACGGGACTGACATTCGTCGTCATCACGATCTCGGCGGAGAGAGGTGAAGACACGGGGTCGGCGTCGACGCGCCTCACGGGTACGCGCGTCTTCATCACCCCGACGGCGGTGCATTTCGGTGCCGCACTGTGGTCGTCGGCGCTGCTGTGCATTCCGGGGCAGACGGCGTTTACGCTCGCGGTCCTGCTTGCCGCCACGGGCGTGGCCGGACTGATTTACTGCGCGACTCTGATCACCCGAATGCTCGGGTTCTCGTCGGCTGCCTACAAGCCGTTCAGCTCCGATTGGATCTGGAACGTCGTGCTCCCGGTGCTCGCGTATGTGG
>DATJTJ010000070.1:0-16215 GCA_035503515.1 Steroidobacteraceae bacterium | reverse complement strand
CGCTCCTGTACATGATCATTCCCAATACCCGGGTGCGGTTGCGTCCGGCGTTCCTCGGCGCCGTGGTGGCCGGCGTGCTGTGGGCCGCGGTGGGCATGATCTTCACGCGCTTCGTCGAGTACAGCGCCCGCCTGACGCTGGTGTACGCAGGCTTTGCGGCGGTCATCGGCGTGCTCATGTGGACCTACCTCGGCTGGCTGATCCTGCTGTCGGGCGCGCAGCTGTCGTTCTACCTCCAGAATCCGAGCTACCTGCGCTTCGGACTGCGCGAGCTGCACCTCTCGGCCGCCGAACTCGAGCAGCTGGCGCTGACCATCAGCTTCCTGATCGCGCACAACGCCGCCACCGGCCGGCCACGCTATACGCTCGACGCGCTGGCCACCGACCTGGGCGTCACCGGACTTGCGCTCGCGCCGCTGATCGCATCGCTCGAACAGGCGCGGATCCTGCGCCAGTCGGGGGCGGAGCTGGTCCTGGCGCGCGATCCGGCGCGCCTGAACATCATCGACATCATGGAAGCGGCGCGCACCCTGCACAGCGGCAAGCCGGTGAGCCGCGCGCTCGCCATTCCCGGCGTGAGTCAGATCGTCGCCCGGGTGGATGCCGCGCGGCGCGGCGGCCTCGCCGGCTGCACGCTGCTCGAGGTCCTGCAGACCAGCAAGGTCGAGCTGACCCACGAGCTGACCGGCGAATACGAAGCGCCGGTCCGGGACCCGGCGGGCGCTACTCGCCGGCTATCGTCAGATCGTCAATGAGGACCGAGCCCGTGTGCAGCGCGCCGCGGTGGTCGACGTCGCCGCCGAGCGCCGCGATGCCCTTGAACATGTCGCGCAGATTGCCCGCGACCGTGATCTCGTGGACCGGGTACGCGATGGTGCCGTTCTCGACCCAGAAGCCGCTTGCGCCGCGCGAGTAGTCGCCGGTCACCGGGTTCACGCCCTGGCCCATCAGTTCGGTGACCATCAGGCCGGTACCCATCGTGCGCAGCAGCTCCTCGCGGGAGGGCGCCGCGCGCGTCGAGCGGATGAACAGGTTGTGCACGCCATCGGCGTTGCCGGTGGTCTTCAGTCCCAGCTTGCGCGCCGAATAGCTGTCGAGCACATAGCCCTGCACGACGCCGTCGACCACCAGCTGCCGGTCGCGCGTCGCCACGCCCTCGCCGTCGAACGGACTGCTGGCCAGTCCCTTGCGGATGTGCGGGCGTTCCTCGATGGTCACGAACTCCGGGAACACGCTCTGCCCGGCCGACTCCAGCAGGAAGGTCGTCTTGCGGTACTGGCTGCCGCCGCGGATGGCGCCGATGAAACTGCGGAACAGCCCGCGGGCCATCTCCGGAATGAACACGACCGGCGCGCGCCGGGTGGCGAGGCGCTGCGCGTTGAGGCGCGCCACGGCGTTCTGGCCGGCCCGGCGGCCGATCGCCGCGGCATCTTCCAGGTCCCTGGGATCGCGGGCGCTCGAATACCAGAAGTCCCGCTGCATGTCCTCGCCCTCGGCGGCCAGCAGCACGCAGCTGATGGAGTGGGAGCTGCTGGCGAAGCCTGCGAGGAAACCATGCGAGTTGCCGTAGACGCGCACGCCGCGCTGGTTGCCGACCGAGGCGCCCTCGGAATTGGTGAGGCGCCTGTCGACCGCCATGCCGGCCGCCTCGCAGCCGCGCGCCAGTTCCACCGCCTGGTCCGGCTCCAGGTCCCAGCGGTGATACAGATCCAGATCCGGGACTTCGCGGGCGAGGTCCGCGGCGTCCGCCAGCCCCGCGCAATCATCCTCGGCGGTGTAGCGGGCGATGGTGCAGGCCTTCTCGACGGTGGCGCGCACGGCCTGCGCACTCAGATCCCCAGTGCTCGCCGAGCCCTTGCGCTTGCCGAAGTACACTGTCAGACCCAGGCCCCGATCGCGCTGGTATTCGACGGTATCCACCTCCCCCAGGCGCACGGTGGCGGTGAGTCCGCGCTGCAGGCTGGCATCCGCCTCGCACTGGGAGGCACCGGCGCGTTTGGCTTCCGCCAGCACCTGCTCGATAACATGGGTTAATTCGGGGATCCGGGAGGCGTCGACTTCCTGCTGCATAGGCCCTGCCAATGACTTGATGCAGAATTGTAGCCCAAGGAGCCCGAGGACCCCCCGATGCGATTTTCCAGACCCGACCCCGAGGCCGAGCCGCCGCTGTTCGACGGTCCCAGCAAGAGCGTGCTCAAGCGCGAGGCGCATCGGGCGCAGGCCCTGGGGGAGGAGCTGATCAAGCTGGGCGACGCGGAGCTTGCGGCGCTGGAACTGCCCGAGGCGCTGCACGACGCCATCGTCGCCGCGCGCAGCATCAGCAGCCGCGGCGGTGGCGCGCGCCAGCGCCAGTACATCGGCAAGCTGATGCGCGACATCGACCTGACGCGGGTCCGGGAGGCCCTGGGCGCCAGGGCCGCAAAATCCGCCCTCGAGGCGCAGCGGTTCCAGCGCCTCGAGAACTGGCGCAGCCGCCTGCTCGAGGGCGGCGCCGAGGCCCTGGGCGCCCTGCAGGCGGCCCATCCGGGCCTCGACCTTGCCGAATGGAACCGGCGCATCGCGGCCGCCCGGGACGAGCGGCAGCGCACCGGCGCCGGGGGTGGCGCCAGCCGCGAACTGTTCCGCGCCCTGCGCGAACTGCTGGGCTGAGCAACTCGGATACAATGGCCGATTGCAGCCTAGGGAGCGTTGCCGTGTCAGTGTGGGTCGGGATCATCATGGGCTCGTCTTCGGACTGGGAGACGATGCGCCCCGCAGCGGAAATACTGGATGCCCTGGGCGTGCCCTACGAGGTGCGGGTGGTCTCGGCGCACCGCACGCCGGACCTGCTGTTCGAGTACGCGGCCAGCGCCCGCTCCCGTGGCCTCGAGGCCATCATCGCCGGCGCCGGGGGCGCTGCGCACCTGCCCGGCATGACCGCCTCCAAGACCACGCTGCCGGTGCTGGGCGTGCCGGTGCAGTCCCGGGCCCTGAACGGCATGGATTCGCTGCTGTCGATCGTGCAGATGCCCGCGGGCATACCGGTGGCCACCTTCGCCATCGGCAGCCCCGGCGCCACCAATGCCGCGCTGCTCGCGGCCGCCATCATCGCCAACCGGCACGCCGAGGTGCTGCCGCGGCTCGAGGCATTCCGCGAGAAGCAGACGGCGCGGGTGCTGGAACACCCGGATCCGCGCAACAGCACGCCATGACCGTCGGCATCGTCGGCGCCGGCCAGCTCGGGCAGATGATGGCCCTCGCCGGCTATCCGCTGGGACTGGACTTCCTGTTCCTGGACCCCGCCGAAGCGCCCCCGGCCGCGGCGCTCGCGCCGGTGCTGCGCCGGGAGTTCGCGGATACCGATGCCCTGGCCGAGCTTGCGGATCGCTGCGAGGTGGTGACCATCGACTGGGAAAACGTCTCGGTGGAGGCCCTGCGCAGCCTGCGCCGCAAGACCCGCGTCAGCCCGCCGCCACCGGCGATCGCCGCCGCGCAGGACCGGGTGAGCGAGAAGCGTCTGTTTGAGAAGCTGGGTATCCGCACGACGCGCTGGCAGGCTGTCAGCAGCCGCCGACAGCTGGCCGCGGCCCTGCAGAGCATCGGGCTGCCCGGCGTCCTGAAGACCCGGCGCATGGGCTATGATGGCAAGGGCCAGGCCGTGGTGCGCAGTGCGCAGGATCTGGAGCGGGCCTGGGCCGAGCTGGGCCAGGTGCCGCTGCTGTACGAGGAGCTGGTGCCGTTCGACCTGGAAGTCTCCGTCCTCGGCGTGCGCAGCCGTGGGGGTGAATGCCGGGTGTACCCGCTCAACCACAACGTGCACGCCGGTGGCATCCTGAGGCTGACGCGGGCGCCCTACGGCAATGCCCGACTCGAGCGCGCAGCCGCGCGGCATGTCCGGGCCGTGATGGAGCACTTCGGCTACGTCGGCGTGCTCACCATCGAATTCTTCGTCCGGAACGGGCGTCTGGTGGCGAACGAAATGGCGCCCCGGGTCCACAACTCCGGGCACTGGACGATCGAGGGCGCGGTGACCAGCCAGTTCGAGAATCACCTGCGCGCGATCCTGGGCCTGCCCCTGGGAGAGACGCGCGCCACCGGACATAGCGCCATGATCAATCTGATCGGCACCATGCCGGTGCGTTCACGGGTGCTGGAGCAGGCCGGAGTGCACTTGCATGACTATGGTAAGAAACCTCGACCAGGTCGCAAGCTCGGTCATCTGACTGTGGTAGACGATGATGCAGCGCGCCGCGACCGGCGGGCACGGAAGCTCCTGGGTGCATTGGCCCCGGAGATTCGCATCCCCTAGAATCGAATCGACGTAAGCGGACTTAATAACTGCATGTATCTTGAACTGTTCAAGCTTCGGGAATTGCCGTTCCGGCTCAGTCCGGATCCCCAGTTTCTGTACCTGAGCAAACAGCATGCGCGCGCCAAGGCGTATATGGAGTCGACCATCTGGTTCACCGACGGCTTCGTCGTGATCACCGGTGAGATCGGCTCGGGCAAGACCACCCTCATCGAGTCCTTCCTCAAGGAAGTGCAGCGCGACGTGGTGGTGGCCCAGATCGCGCAGACCCAGGTCTCGGTCATCGATTTCCTGCAATCGGTGCTGGTGCAGTTCGGCTTCTCGCCCTTCAAGATGAAGAAGGCCGAGCTGATCGCGACCCTCAACCAGTTCCTGATCGAGCAGTACGCCGCCGGGCGCAAGGTGCTGCTGATCGTCGACGAGGCGCAGAACCTGTCGCTGAAGGTGCTCGAGGAGATCCGCATGCTCTCGGGCGTGGAGACCACCAAGGACAAGGTGCTGCGCATCATCCTGGCCGGCCAGCCCGAACTGAACCAGAAACTCGACGCGCCGGAACTGGTGCAGCTGGCGCAGCGCGTGCGTCTGCGGTTCCACCTGGGCACGCTATCGGACACCGAGATGCACGCCTACATCCACCATCGGCTCGAAGTCGCCGGCGCCGCGGACCGGCAGATATTCGCCGACGACACGTACCCGGAGATCTTCCACTTCACGGGCGGCGTGCCGCGACTGGTCAACACGCTGTGCGACACGGCCATGCTCGCGGCCTTCGCCCAGGAGCGCGACACCGTCACGCTCCACGACATCAAGGAGTCGCTGGCCGAGCTGCGCTGGCACGAGCCGCAGAACCGCCCGCGCAGCGCCGAGGGGGCCGCGGCGGCCAGGGCCGCCGGAGCGGAGAACGCGGCGGCGGACAGCGCGGCCGCGACGGCGGTCGGCGAGCCCGTCGGCCGCATCATCGTGGCGACCGAAGGGCGCACCACCCAGGAGCTGCCGCTGGCCGTGGGCCGCATCATCGTCGGCCGCACCAGCGACAACGATCTGCAGATCGACAGCCGTTTCGTCAGCCGCCATCACTGCCAGATCATCACCGGCGCCGATGGCAGCGTGATCGAGGATCTCAACAGCACCAACGGCATCTTCATGCACGGCAAGCGCGTACGGCGCTACAACCTCAACGACGGCGACGTCGTCGTCATCGGCAAGCACGAACTGATGTACGTCGATGAACGCCTGGCGCGCGCGCGGCTGCACTCGACCGACAGTGCCGCCGGCTACGCGCCGCTGCAGCCTCCGGTGGACAGCCACACCCAGACTATCGTGGAGACCCCGGCGGAGATGATCGAGCGTCTGACGGGCCGATAGCCTCATCCAGCCCGTCCGGGCTGCCGTACTGGGCCCGCAGGCGACGGTAGCTGCGCCGGCGCAGCAGGATCACCCCGCCGGCCAGCACCCCGCACAAGCCGGGCAGTCCGAGTCCCAGGCTCAACGCCGGGGAGGCCTCGGTCTCCAGGTAACTCGTCAGCAGCCCGAGCCCGCCTGCGCCCATGTAGGCCCATGGCAGGCTCTCATAGACCGGGCGCGACAACCTGTGGTGGACGGCGGACATGGCCGGGTTCGCGGGGCGTGCCCCTCAGTCGCGCGAGCGGCCGAAGAATCCCAGCATCCGCGACATGAGCGAGGGCTTCCACTGCTCGACGTGGAAATCGCCGCCGCGGACGGGCAGCTGGTTGCGCACCTCGGAGAGCAGGTCCTCCGGCAGGGCGAGTTCGGGCTCGGACCGGTTCTGGGGCGTCATGGAGTGCTCCATCGAGAAAGTCCTTCAGCAAACCTACGGGCAATGTTCCCCTCCGAGTGTGACAGCGATCACATTTCGGAATTCAGCCCGTCCCCCCCACCGTCAGACCGTCTATCCGCAGGGTGGGCTGACCAACGCCCACGGGCACACTCTGACCTTCCTTGCCACAGGTGCCCACGCCCTCGTCCAGTTTGAGGTCATTACCGACCATGCTCACCCGGGTGAGGACGTCCGGGCCGTTGCCGATCAGGGTCGCCCCCTTCAGGGGCGCACCCAGCCGGCCATTTTCGATTGCATAGGCTTCGCTTGCCGAGAACACGAACTTGCCGGAGGTGATGTCCACCTGCCCGCCGCCGAAATTCACGGCATAGATGCCGCGCTCGACGGAGCGGATGATCTCCTCCGGGGCATGCGGACCGGGCCGCATGTAGGTGTTGGTCATGCGCGGCAGCGTCACGTGGGCGAAGGATTCGCGCCGTCCGTTGCCGGTGGAGCGGGTACCCATCAGCCGCGCGTTGAGCTTGTCCTGCATGTACCCCTTGAGGATGCCGTTCTCGATGAGCATGGTGCACTCGGTGCGGGTGCCCTCGTCATCGATGTTCAGCGAGCCGCGCCGGCGTGACAGCGTGCCGTCATCGACGACGGTGCACGCCTCGGTGGCGACCCGCTCCCCGATGCGGTTGGCGAATGCCGAGGTGCCCTTGCGGTTGAAGTCCCCTTCCAGGCCGTGGCCGATGGCCTCGTGCAGCAGGATGCCGGGCCAGCCGGGCCCGAGGACCACCGTCATGGGGCCCGCCGGCGCCGCGATCGACTCCAGGTTCAGCAGCCCCTGCCGCACCGCCTCGCGTCCCAGCTGCAGCGGCCGGTCACCCGCGACCAGTTCGCTCAAACTGAACCGGCCCCCGCAGCCGCTGTAGCCCTGTTCGCGCCGGCCGTTCTGTTCGACGATCACCGAGACGTTGAAGCGCACCAGGGGCCGCACGTCCGCGGCCAGTTCGCCGTCGCTGTTGGCGACCAGGATCACCTCGTGCACGGCCGTGACGCTCGCCATCACCTGCTTCACCCGCGGATCGAGCGCACGGGTCTCGCGATCCACGCGCATCAGCCAGGCGACCTTGTCCGCATCGCTCAGGGTCGCCACCGGATCATCCGGGCGGTAGAGCTGGTGGCCGGCCCGCGACTGCCACACCGCGAGCGGCCGCCCGCCGCCCTGCGCGGCGATGGCGCGGGCCGCGCGCGAGGCATCCTCCAGCGCCGGCAGCATGATCTCGTCCGAATACGCAAAACCGGTCTTCTCGCCGGACAGGGCCCGGACACCGACGCCCTGCTCGATGGCCGCGCTGCCTTCCTTCACGATGCTGTCCTCGAGCGCCCAGGATTCCTCGTGGGCCAGCTGGAAGTACAGGTCCGCGAAATCCACGGCGTGCCCCATGAGGTTGCCGAACACGCGCTCCAGGCGCGATTCGTCCAGGCCGCTGGGGGTGAGGATGGAGTCGCGGGCAATGACCATCGGGTCGGTGGAACGGTCGGGGGTCGCCATCATCTAGCCTCTACGGATCGTCAGCGGAGGGTTATTACAGCACGCGATGCTTCAGTGCGGGAAAACCCTCGCGCACCGCGGCCTGGGTCGCGGGATCGATTTCCGCCAGGACCACGCCCGCGCCCGAGGGCCGGCGGGCCAGGATCCGGCCCCAGTAGTCCACGATCATGGCGTCCCCATAGGTCTCGCGGCCGTTGGCGTGCATGCCCCACTGGGCGGCTGCCAGGACGTAACAGAGGTTCTCCACCGCCCGGGCCCGCAGCAGCACTTCCCAGTGCGCCTGGCCGGTCGGCACGGTGAAGGCCGCCGGCATGGCGAGCAGCTGGGCCCCCTGGGCGGACAGCGCCCGGTACAGCTCCGGGAAGCGCATGTCATAGCACACCGACAGGCCCAGCACTCCGACGGGGGTTTTGACGACGATAGGCTCTTTTCCCGGCTCGAACGTCGCCGATTCGCGATAGCTTTCCTTCTTTTCCGGGATGTCCACGTCGAACAGGTGGATCTTGTCGTAGCGCGCCGCCTGCGCGCCGTTGGCGTCGAACACGATCGAGGCGGGCGCGACCTTCCGGGGCGTGCGGCCGCGCACCGGGAGCGTGCCCGCCACGATCCACAGCGACAGCCGCTGGGCCAGCTCGGCGAGCGCATCCTGGATCGGGCCCTCCCCCGGCGGTTCGGCCACGGCCAGCCGGTCGGCCTCCCGCGCGCCCATGATGGCGAAGTTCTCCGGCAGCACCGCCAGGCGCGCGCCCTGCGCGGCGGCATCCGCCAGGAGCTGCCCGGCCACGCCCAGGTTGTGGGCCACGTCCGGCCCCGAGTTCATCTGGAGGGTTGCGACTTTCAAATGAGCACCACGTCGAACTGATCCACGCCGTAGAGCGCCTCGACCTGTAACCGTATGGGTCGGCCCACCTGTTGTTCAAGCTCGGCGAGGCTCGCCGACTCGTTCTCCAGCAGGTGATCCACCACTTCCTGGTGCGCCAGCACCAGCAGTTCCTTGCTGGCGAACTGGCGACTCTGCCGCATGATCTCCCGAAACACGTCGTGTGCAACAGTTTCCGGCGTCTTCACGAAGCCGCGCCCCTCGCAGGCGGGGCAGGCCTTGCACAGCAGGTGCTCCAGGCTCTCGCGGGTGCGCTTGCGGGTCATCTCCACCAGGCCCAGGGGCGAGAGGCTCACGATGTGGGTCTGGGCACGGTCCGCGGCGAGCGCCCGCTCCAGGGCCTGCAGCACCTGGCGGCGGTGCCCGGCGTCGGCCATGTCGATGAAATCGATGATGATGATGCCGCCCAGGTTGCGCAGCCGCAGCTGCCGGGCGATGGCCACGGCCGCCTCGAGGTTGGTGCGGAAGATGGTCTCCTCGAGATTGCGGTGGCCCACGTAGCCGCCGGTGTTCACATCGATGGTGGTCATGGCCTCGGTCTGGTCGATGACCAGATGGCCCCCGGACTTCAGCGACACCTTGCGGTCGAGCGCGCGCGTCAGCTCCTCCTCCACCCCGTGCATGTCGAACAGCGGCCGCGGCCCCGAGTACAGCTCGATCTGCACCGCGGAGCCGGGCAGGAAGGTGCGCGCGAAATCCTGCATCGCCGCCAGTTCCGGCGCCGAGTCCACCAGCACCCGCGACACTTCCGGGACCAGCTCGTCGCGCAGCACGCGCAGCGGCAGGGGCAGGTCCGCGTGCACGATGCTGCCGGCCTCGACCCGCGCGGACACTTCGCGCACGTGGCGCCAGAGCTTCTCCAGGTAGGCCACGTCCTCGCGCAGGCCGGCGGCGTCGGCGGTCTGCGCGGCCGTGCGCACGATGTAGCCGCCCGCCGGCTGCGGCGGCAGCACCGCGGCGATGGCGGCCTTCAGGCGCTGGCGGGTGGCATCGTCCTCGATGCGCGCCGAGACGCCGATACCCTCGCCGCGGGGCATGAACACCAGGTACCGCGAGGGCAGCGCCACGAACGTGGTGAGCCGCGCGCCCTTGGTGCCCATGGGATCCTTGACCACCTGCACCAGGAGTTCATCGCCCTGGGTGACGAGCCGCCGGATGTCATCGATCGGCGGCAGGCTGACCACGGTGTCGTCGGGACGCACCAGCGCGATGTCCGCCACGTGCAGGAAGGCGGTGCGCTCCAGGCCCACGTCGATGAACGCGGCCTGCATGCCCGGCAGCACGCGCGATACCCGTCCCTTGTAGATGTTGCCCACCAGTCCGCGCTTGCTGGCACGCTCGATGTGGATTTCGGTGAGCGCGCCGTTCTCCACCAGCGCCGCCCGGGTCTCACGCGGCCCCAGGTTGACCAGCAGCTCGCTGCTCACGGCGCGCCCCAGCACGGCACGCCCGCATCCCCGAGCAGCTGCGCCGTCTCAAACAGCGGCAGCCCCATCACCCCCGAGTAGCTGCCCTGCAGGGCTTCGATGAACACGGCGCCCAGTCCCTGGATGGCGTAGCCCCCGGCCTTGTCGCGCGGTTCACCGGTATCCCAGTAGCGTGCGCGCTCGGCGGAGGTGGAGGCGCGCATGCGCACGGTGCTGATGCTGATGAGGCAGCGGGTCCCCGCGGCGGACACCAGCGCCACCGCGGTCAGCACGCGATGCTCGCGTCCGCTCAGGGACTCGAGCATCGACAGGCCGGCCGCCCGGTCCTGCGGTTTGCCCAGGGTCGTGTCCGCGAGCACCACCGTCGTGTCCGCGCCGAGCACCGGCAGGTCGCGCCACCGCGCCCAGACGGCCTGCGCCTTGGCGCGCGCCACGCGTTCGACGTAGGTGGCCGCGGCCTCGCCCTCGCGCCGGCTCTCGTCCACCTCGGGCACGGCGACGGCGTGCGGCACACCGATCTGCGAGAGCAGCTCCCGTCGCCGGGGAGAGGCCGAAGCCAGACGCAGCACGGGACTCGAGGGCATGGGGACCTCCGCAGGCAGGTTCAGTCGCGATGATACGGATGTCCGGTGAGAACGGTGTGGGCCCGATACAGCTGCTCGGCCAGGACCACCCGCACCAGCGGGTGCGGCAGCGTCAGCCTCGACAGGGACAGCTTGTGGTCGGCCCGGTCGAGCACCTCGCGGGCCAGGCCGTCCGGACCACCGATCAGCAGCGCGAGGTCGCGCCCGTCGCTCATCCGGCCGGAGAGCCAGGTGGCCAGTTCCCGGGTGTCCCGCTGCGTGCCGTGCTCGTCCAGGGCCGTCACGAATTCCTGCGGCTTCAGGAGCGCCAGCAGGCGCTGGCCCTCGGCGTGCATGGCCTGCCCGGGATCGCCGCGGGTGGTGCGCTGCCCGGCGGGGACCTGCACCAGGGCGACCTTCAGGGCGACCGCCAGGCGCCGCAGGTAGTCGGCGACGACCTCGTCGACCCAGCGCGGCATGCGCTCGCCGACGGCGATGATCCGGATCCGCATGACTTCAAGCCCGGCACGGCTGCACCCTCGGGCCGCCGCGGCCCGACCGGTCCGTGCGCCGCGGCCTGCTTCAGGCCTTCGGTGTGCGCGCCACGCGCTTGCGGGGCGCGCTGCCGGAGCGCTTGCGGGTCGCGACCACCTTCGGTGCCGCCTTCGGCGCGGCGGTCTCCACCGGCGCCTCCACCGTGCCCCACAGCCTCTCCAGGCCGTAGAACTCGCGGACTCGCGGCAGCATCACGTGCACGATCACGTCATGCAGATCCACCAGCGCCCATTCACCATCGCGCGCCCCTTCGACACCGAAGGGCCTGACGCCGGCCGCCTTCGCGCTTTGAATGACGCGGTCGGCAATGCTGCGGACATGGCGGTCGGAATTGCCGGAGGCGATGATCATGGTATCGGCGATGTCGGTGAGGCCGCGGACATCCAGAACCTTGATGTTGACGGCCTTCATGTCATCCAGCGCTGCCTGGACCATACCTGGCACGGGTGATGGAGGGGATTCGGGGGGCGACTCGGTCGCTCGGCGGGCACGGGTACGGGACGTAGCCATTGGCAAAGGGTGCAGCCTCCTTATGACGGCTCAGCGTTCACGCTGAGCATAACACCCGGTCTCCAGGATTATCCTGCGCACCGGGTCCGGAACCAGATACCGCGGATCGCGCCCCGCCTCGATGAGCTGGCGCAGCTCCGTGGAGGAAATCTCGAGCTGTGTCGGGACATGGACGTAGACGTTACCGGCAAGCCTGGTGTGCAGATCGCGGACGCTGCCGGTGCCGCGATCGACCATCACCTCGCCCAGCGGCCCCTGGGCCGGCGCGCGCCAGCCGGGGCGGTGCACGACCACCACGTGCGCAAGGTCGAGCACTTCGCGCCAGCGATGCCAGTTCGGCAGTCCGAGGAAGGCGTCCATGCCGAGCAGCACGCACAGGGAGCGGTCCGGATTCTCGCGGCGCAGTTCGGTGAGCGTGTCCACCGAATACGACAGTCCGGTGCGGCGCACTTCGCGGTCATCGACCACGAAGCCGGCCTGGCCCTCGACCGCGGCGCGCACCATCGCCAGGCGCAGCTCCGCATTGGCCCGCGTGCCGGAACGATGCGGCGGACTGCCGGTGGGCAGGAAGCGCACTTCGGTCAGGTGCAGCTCCTGCCACAGCTCGAACGCCGTGCGCAGGTGGCCGACGTGGATCGGATCGAAGGTGCCGCCGAAAATACCGATGGGTTCCATGTACGTCCTGATTACGGCGCGCGCGGCGCGGCGTCCAGTGCGCGGTGCCCGCACAGCTGCGCCGCCAGCAGCGCCAGTTCGTCCCAAGCATCGCCGCGCATGCGGCCCTTGGCAATGGCGTCGGCGCGCGCGGCGCGCGCCACCAGAGCCGCGGGCGCGGCAGCCATCCGGCGCCGCCGGGGCGGGGCCTGGTTGAATCCATAGCCGCGCGGCGGCGCACCGCCGGCCTCGGCGGCGAGCACCGCGTGCAGCGCCCTGAGCGCCGCCCACAGCACCAGCGGCAGTTCCACCTCTTCGGCCCGCAGTCCGGCCAGCACCCGCAGCGCGCGCACACCGTCGGCCTGGGTGAGCGCGCGATCCAGTTCGGCGACATCGAAGTGCGAACTGTCCGTGGAACTGGCGAGCACGGCGTCCGCATCGACCCGGCCATCGACCGCGAGCAGCGCGAGCTTCGCGAGCTCCTGCGAGGCGGCCAGCAGGTTGCCCTCCGTGCGCTCGGCGAGCAGCGCCAGCGCCTCCGGCGCGACCGTCAGTCCGAGCCCGCGCGCCCGCCCCTGCAGCCACTCCGGGAACGCGGCCCGTCCGATGGGCCAGACCGCGACCGAGGCACCGTGCTGTTCCACGGCCCGCACCCATTCGCTGCCGGCCGCCTCGCGGTCCAGGCGGCCGGTAACGATCAGCAGCAGCGTCTCCCCGCCGGCGCTCTCGATCACGCGCTTCAACACCCGCGCGCCGGTCACGCCCGGGCGGCCGCTCGGCAGGCGCACCTCGATGATGCGGCGCGCGGCGAACAGCGACAGGGAGGCGACCGCGGACAGCACCGCATCCCAGTCCGCCCCCCGGTCCATGAAATGCACGTCGCGTTCACTGAAGCCGTCCTCGCGTGCGCGGGCGCGCACGGCATCGGCGGCCTCCCCCGTCAGCAGGGGGTCGTCGCCGGATATCAGGTACACGGGAAGCAGCCGCTCTCGCAGGTGCGCAACGAGCAACTCTGTTTTGACTTTCAAAGGCGGCTAAAGCACGCGGCCAGGACCCATGGGCACCATGCTACCTGCGCTATATTGGGGTATCCAGCAAAACGAGCCCCAGTGATGGCGAGAGTCAAGAGCCGGCCTGCAGCAAAACGGACCTCGAAACCGGCGAAGGCAGCCAAAAGCGCGGGCAAGGGACGCCGGCCGGCTGGCCCTGCGCACGGACCGCAGGGTACCCCGGTCCCGGGACTGTACCCGCCGGTCGAGCCCTACAACAGCGGCATGCTGCGGGTCTCGTCGGTGCACGAGATCTATTACGAGGAAAGCGGCAATCCCGAAGGCAAGCCCGCAATTTTCCTCCACGGCGGACCCGGCGGCGCCACCGATCCGGCGATGCGGCAGTTCTTCGATCCGCAGCGCTATCGCATCGTGCTCATGGACCAGCGCGGCTGCGGCCGCAGCCGCCCACACGCGAGTCTGGTGGACAACACCACCTGGCACCTGGTGCTGGACATCGAAAGCGTGCGCGAGCTTCTGGGCATCGAGCGCTGGCTGGTGTTCGGGGGCTCGTGGGGCTCCACCCTGGCGCTGGCCTATGCCCAGGCCCATCCGGAGCGCGTCACCGAACTGGTCCTGCGCGGCATCTTCATGCTGCGCCGCTGGGAACTGGACTGGTTCTATCAGAATCCCGGCGGGGCCGCGGCGCTGTACCCGGACCTGTGGGAGCGCTACGTCGCCCCCATCCCGCAGGCCGAGCGCCACGACATGATCCGTGCGTACTACCGGCGTCTGACCAGCACGGACCGCAAGGTGCTCACCGCGGCCGCGACCGCCTGGTCGGTGTGGGAGGGCGCCACCAGCTATCTCACCCAGAACCCGGACTACATCGCCAAGTTCGCCGCGGATGCCGAGTACGCCGCGGCCTTCGCGCGCATCGAGTGTCACTACTTCATCAACAACGGTTTCCTGCGCCAGGATGATCAGCTGCTCGCCGACATCGGCCGCATCCGCCATGTTCCGGGCGTGATCGTGCAGGGCCGCTACGACGTCGTGTGCCCCATGCGCAGCGCCTGGGATCTGCACCGCGCCTGGCCGGAAGCCGACCTGCGCATCGTCGGCGCCGCGGGCCATTCGGCCTTCGAAGTCGGTACCTCGGCCGAACTGGTGGCCGCCACCGACCGCTTCGCGAAGCCGCGTTCCGTCAAATGATCCGCTGCTGATTTGCCTTCCGCTGGTGTACGGGTATACTCGTACACCCATATGGGGAGCCTTCCCGCACCGCGCCTCTTCACCCTGCAGCCCGGTTCCGGCGTGCCCATCTACCTGCAGCTCATGCAGCAGGTGCGGCGGATGGTGGCGAGCGGGCAGCTGACCCCCGGCACCGAGCTGCCCTCGGTGCGCGAAGTCGCAACCGAATACACGGTCAATCCGACCACGATCTCCAAGGCCTACGGCCTGCTCGAGAACGAGGGCCTGCTGCAGCGGAACCGGGGCAAGCCCATGACCATCGCCGCCACGCGGCCGGCCGGCTCCCTGCCGCAGCGCCTGAAGCAGGTCGAACCCCAGGTCGAGGCGCTGGTGCTGGCGGCGCGCCAACTCGAACTCAAGGCCAGCGAGCTGTGCCAGTTCATCGAGAAGAAGATGGAGAAGAACCGTGAATGAAGCCATCGTCAGTACCTGCGGCCTCGGCAAGACCATCGGGCGCAAAGAGATCCTGCGCGATGTCACGGTCGAAGTCGCCCCGGGCAGCATCGTCGGCATCATCGGCAAGAACGGCGCCGGCAAGACCACGCTGCTGGAGATCCTGCTCGGCTTCTCGCCGGCCACCTCGGGCAGCGCGCAGCTGTTCGGTCATGACAGCTTCACGCTGCCGGCCAACATCAAGGGCAGGATCGGATTCGTGCCGCAGCAGGATGACCTGGTGAATCTGCTGACCGGACGACAGCAGCTGGATCTGATTGCGGCGCTTCACGGCCACTGGAACGCGGCCCTGATCGAACGGCTGGGGCAGGCGTGGGAAGTCCCGCTGGAGCGCGGCATCCTCAACCTCTCCGGCGGCGAGCGTCAGAAACTCTCGACGCTCGCGGCGCTGGGACATGATCCGCAGCTGCTGGTGCTCGATGAGCCTGTCGCCAGCCTGGATCCGATCGCCCGCCGGCGCTTCCTTCACGAAATGATCGAAATCACCGCCGAACGGACCCGCACGGTGCTGTTCTCCACGCACATCGTCTCGGACCTGGAGCGGGTCGCGGACCAGATCTGGGTGTTGCGCGACGGCGCCATCGTCTGGTCAGGGCCGCTGGATAGACTGCAGGAGTCGGTGGTGCGCCTGCGCATCAGCGCCCGCACAGCGCTGCCGGCCCTGCTGCCGCTGGCCGACTGCCTCTCGCAGCGCGTGTCCGGAGCGCGGGCCAGTGCGGTGGTGAGCGGCTGGAGTGAGCAGCGGCGGGCGCAGCTTAGCGAGCTGCTCGGTGCCGAAGTCAGTGTGGAACCGCTGGGCCTGGAGGACATCTTCGTGGAGCTGCACTCATGAAGGGCATCGTGCATGCCGCCCGGCTGCTGCTGGCCTGGAGCGCCATGACGCGCTGGCTGCTTGGCATCGGCCTGCTGCTGACGGTGCTCGGGCTGGGCGGCCTCGTGTTCCTGCGGCTTTGGACGCTGCAGCCCCTGTTCAACGCCCTCACCGTGATCGGCGCAATCACCGCCACCATTTCGCCGGTGTCGATGTCCGCCATCGTCCTGCGCTCGCTATCGGTGCCGCGGGCGCTGCGCATCATCCCCCACGCCCGCCTGCAGCTGTTCCTGGGCGCGCTGACCACACAGCTGCTCCTGGCTGCATTCATCGCCGGCGTCATCGACGTCATGATCGCGAACCGGAGTGGCTTCGCGGCGATCTTCGTCGGCGTCTTTGCATTGCTCACGCTGCAGTTCATCGGCGCCTTCGCCGTGGCCCCGCTGCGCCTGGGGATGTTCTGGCTGCTGAGCTGGGCGGTGTGGCCGCGGCTGAT
>DATJTJ010000069.1:0-4295 GCA_035503515.1 Steroidobacteraceae bacterium | reverse complement strand
ACACCCGGTCCAGGCCCGGCGCGAACAGCATGTGCGCCACCTCCTCGGCATCGGCGGCCACGAACTTCGAACCCTCCTCGAGCGCCGCGATCTTCAGCAGTGCGCCCTTGAGTCCCAGGGTATTGCGCGTGAACTGCACGGCCGAGGCGTCCGCGAGCCGCTCGCGCTGCCGCGACACCGCGGCCTGCAGGATCCGGCCGGCGAGCAGGCCCAGGTACCCGAGCACCATGGCGGCGAGGCCGACGGCGACCCAGCCAAGGTTGCCGCGCCGGTCGCGGTCGTTGCCGCCGCGCGGCGCGAAGCTGAACACCAGCCGGCCGATGATGGCGATCACGAGCAGCCCGAAGATGGCGCCCATGAGCTGGATGTTCAGCCGCATGTCCCCGTTCAGGATGTGCGAGAACTCATGGCCGATGACGCCCTGCAGCTCATCGCGATTGAGGTGATCCAGCGCCCCCTGGGTCACCGTGATGCAGGCATTGGCCGGGGTGTGGCCGGCGGCGAAGGCGTTGATCGCCGGCTCCTGCTCGAGCACGTAGATCTCCGGCACCGGCACTCCCGAGGCGATCGCCATTTCCTCGATGATGTTGCGCAGGCGTTTGCGCGCCGGGTCGGTGCTGTCGCGTTCGACGCGCACGCCGCCCAGGGACTGCGCCACGACCGCACCGCCGCCGCGCAGCTGCGCGGATCTGAACAGGCTCGCCAGGGCGATGACGCCGACCAGCAGCGCCGACACCACGAACGCCGCGCCGGGATTGTGGATGGCGAACTCAAGCGGATCGAGCGAGCCGCCCTCAGAGGCCGCGCCGTACCCGCCCGCGTACGAGGTGGCCTGCCGCCCGGCGAGCACGGTGAAGATCACGGCATCCAGCGCGATGACGACGGCCGCCACGGCCAGCGAGAACATGAGCACGAACGCCCGGGACTCGCGGCGCGCGCGGGCCTGGTAGGCATAGAAATCCACGGCGGACCGTACTCCGGCGGTGCCGGATCAGGTGAAGCTGACCTTGGGGGCCTCGCGCACCTCGGGCTTGGCGACATCCAGCGGCTGGGCCGGCTGGAAGTTGAACATGCCCGCGACCATGCTGGCCGGGAACACCTCGCGGTGATTGTTGTAGCTCATGACCGCATCGTTGTAGGCCTGCCGGGCGAATGCCACCTTGTTCTCGGTGGAGGTCAGTTCCTCGGACAGCTGCATCATGTTCTGGTTGGCCTTCAGATCCGGGTAGGCCTCCGACAGCGCGAACAGCCGTCCCAGGGCCCCGCCGAGCTGTGCCTCGGCGCCGGAAAGTTGCTGCACCGCAGAGGGGTCTCCGGGATTGGCGGCCGCCGCCTTCAGTCCCGAGACGGCGCCATTGCGGGCCGCGATCACGGCCTCCAGCGTTTCGCGCTCGTGCTTGATGTAGCCCTTGGCGATCTCGACCAGGTTCGGGATCAGGTCGTAGCGGCGCGTGAGCTGCACGTCGATCTGCGCGAAGGCGTTCTTGAAGGCGTTGCGCGAGGTGACCAGGCCGTTGTAGGTGCCTACCAGGAACAGTACGACCAGGACGATGATGACCAGGACGATGATCAGGCTCATGGGCGCCTCGCCATTGAACGTAACGTGGTGCAGACAAGGTACCCGGGAGCGCCCGGGAGTCAAGGGAGATTGCCAATTCCCCCGGTTCCCGATTAATGTTGACTCATCCTCGAGAGCCAGCCCGCGACTGGCATACTGGTTCGGCGACGCAACACAACAGCAATAAACCGATTCGGAGTTGATCTTGGAACGTCGACTGCACACCCGTCACCGGGCCCGTACCACCGTCTACATCACCGTGCCTGGCACCGGCCGCCGGCTGTGTCGCGCGGTGAATCTGAGCGCCACGGGCGTGTTCATCCAGACCACCAATCTCGGGCTGCGCAAGGGGCAGAGCGTCGAGCTGGTATTCGCCATCAACCTCGGCGCCATCACCAAGCTGCACCGGCGCATGGCCGTCGTGGCCCATGTGTCGCGCGGCGGCACCGGGTTGATGATGGATTCCTACTCGGCCGCGGCCACCGCCGCTGCCCGCGCCGGCTAGCCCGGCGCGCCATCCGCCGGCGCGACCGGCGCCTCCGTTCCCCGGATCGGCGGCGGCGCCACCGGCTGCACGTTATCCGGCACTGCCGTATCCATCGCCGGCGCACGGACTCTCGCGGGCACTCCCGCGGGTGACCCGAGCTGCGGCGCGGGCGCCGGCGCGGGCGCCACCGTGGATGCGGACACCGATGCCGGCACCGCGGTCGCGGCGGGCGGTGGTGTTTCCGGGCGGGTCTCGGTCTTCAGCGCGGTATCCTCCGCGGCCTTGGTCATGACGATGATGCTGATGCGGCGGTTGATCGGATTCTGCGCGTTCTCCTTGTCGAACAGCACCGACGAGGACAGTCCCACCACGCGCGCGATCTTCTCCTGCGCGAGGCCGCCGGACTGCAGCGCGCGCCGCGCCGCATTCGCCCGGTCCGCGGACAGCTCCCAGTTGGTGTAGTTGGCACCGCCCGCGTAGGGGCGCACGTCGGTGTGGCCGCTCAGGGAGATCCGGTTCGGCACCGTGTTCAGGTAGCCGGCGAGGGTCTTGAGGATGGCGGTGGTGTAGTCCTTCAGCTTCGCGGATCCCAGGTCGAACATCGGGCGGTTCTGCGCATCGACGATCTGGATCCGCAGCCCCTCGGGGGTGATGTCCAGCAGCAGCTGGTCCTTGAAGGGCCTGAGCGCCTGGCTCTTGTCGATGGCCTGGCGCAGTTCCTCCATCAGGCTCTCGAGCTTCTTCTTGTCGGCTTCATCGGCGATCTTGCGCGCCTGGTCGACATCCGGGATCTCCAGCTGCTTCTTCTCGGCCTCATCCGCCGCCTTGTGGCCCTGGTCCACGTTGGACATGTTGAAGGGCTGCGGCCTGGACTTGCTGTCGATGGCCGGGGTCTCCTTGACGATCACGCGCGGCGCGTCCATGCCACCGCCGAGATTGATGACGGCGGTGCTGGCGCCGCCCGGGCCCATCTGTCCGGGTGCCGCGCGGATGCTCTTGCCCGGCTCCATGCTCGGGTTCTTGAAGTAGTCGAACATGGCCGCGCGCTGTTCCTTGGAGATGGAGCTCACCAGCCACATCACCAGGAAGAAGGCCATCATCGCCGTCACGAAGTCCGCATAGGCGACTTTCCAGGCGCCACCGTGATGTCCGGCGCCGCCCTTCTTCTTGCGCCTGACGATGATGATCGAAGCTTTTTCTTCCTTGGCCATGATGCGCGGTCAGACGGGCGGTCAGCGGCTGCCGCCCTTCAGGTGGGCCTCGAGGTCGGCGAAGGTGGGGCGCACGCCCGCGAACAGCAGCTTGCGCGCGAATTCGATGGCGACCGGCGGCGCGTAGCCGCGGACGCTGGCGACGAAGGCCATTTTCACCAGCTCGAAAGGCTTGCCGTCCTCGTTGGCGCGCGTCTCCATGGCCGCCGCGATCGGGCCCACGAAGCCGTAGGCGACGAGGATGCCGAGGAAGGTGCCCACGAGGGCCGCACCGACGTGCTCACCGATGGTGGCCGTGTCGGCCCCCGCGATCGAGGCCATGGTGCTGACGATGCCGAGCACGGCGGCGACGATGCCGAAGCCGGGCAGCGCGTCGGAAACCTTCTGCATGGCGTGGGCGGGCTCGGCGGCCTCGTGGTGGTGGGTTTCCAGTTCGGTCTCGAGCAGGCTCTCGAGTTCGTGCGGATCGAGGTTGCCGCCGATCATCAGCCGCAGGCAGTCGGTCATGAAGTCGGTCATGTGATGGTCGGCGAGGATACGCGGGTACTGCGAGAACAGGCTGCTGGCGTGCGGATCGTCGATGTGCGATTCGATCGCGAGCATGCCCTCCTTGCGCGCCTTCACCAGGATGTCGTACAGGAGCTTGAAGAGATCGACGTAGTCCTCGCGCTTGTACTTCGGGGGTTTCAGCAGGGCCATCACGCCCGACATCGCGCCCTTGACCACCTTGGGGGGATTGCTGATCAGGAATGCCCCGAAGGCCGCGCCGCAGATGATCAGCACTTCGAGCGGATGCCACAGGAGCAGCAGGCTGCCGCCTCCCAGCAGGAAGCCAACGCCGACGCTCACCAGGACGACGATGGAGCCGATGATCAGGAACATTATGGAAACAAGCTCCTCGTCTTGGACACAGTACGGGTACGCCTTGGTTATCGGCGCGATCGGGCGTCTCTTGAGAGCCACACAAAGCGGCTACCATCGCCGCTGCAACTGAAGCCGCAGTGGAGGCCGCATGCGTTCCAGGTTCATGATTTTTCTG
>DATJTJ010000068.1:0-12223 GCA_035503515.1 Steroidobacteraceae bacterium | reverse complement strand
GATCAATGGCTCGAACAGGGCGGCCGCATTGCACTGGTCGGCCCGACCGGCGTCGGCAAGACGACCACACTCGCCAAACTGGCGGTGCGCTGGGTGCTGCGGCATGGCTCCCGCGACCTGGCGCTCGTGGCAGGGGACTCGGTGCGGATCGGCGCCCAGGACCAGGTGCGGGCACTCGGGCAGCTGCTGGGCGTACCGGTGTTTGCCCTCGACAGCCTGCAGGACCTGCCCGGCGTGCTGCCGCGACTGAGCCGATTCCGCATGGTGCTCGTCGATACCCCCGGGGCGGGACAGCGCGATGCGAACCTGCCGCAGCGCCTGCTCGAACTGGCCCGCGTCGGCACCGAACTGCAGACGACGCTGGTGCTGGCCGCCAGCACCCAGTCGGGGGTGACCGAGGAAGTGGTGCGCCGCTTCGCCCCGGCACGGCCGAGCAGCTGCGTGCTGACGAAAATGGACGAGGCCGTGAGCCTCGGCGGGATGCTCTCGGTGCTGGTGCGTGCGCGACTGCCCGTCGCCTACCTGAGCGAAGGCCAGCGGGTACCCGAGGACCTGCGTCCGGCGCGATCCGAGGAACTGATCGCCGCCGCCGTCCAGCTGGCGCAGACGAATGGCGCGGCTGCGGATGAAGAACTGCTGAAGCGCCGTTTTGGAGAGGTCGCACATGCGCTCGCTTGAAAGGAACCTCATGGACCGCTCCAAGCTGGAAGGGCTCGCCCGACCGGTCCAGGTGATCGCGGTCACCGGCGGCAAGGGCGGCGTCGGCAAGACCAGCGTTGCGGTCAATCTGGCAGCGTCGCTCGCCGCCTCCGGCAAGCGCGTCATCCTGCTCGACGGCGACCTCGGCCTCGCCAACGTCGACGTGTTTCTCGGGCTTTCGCCGCGGTATACGCTGGCGCACGTGCTCAGCGGCGAGCGCACCCTGGATGAGATCCTGGTGACGGCTCCGCAGGGCTTCCAGGTCGTACCCGCGGCCTCGGGCGCCGCCAACCTGGCGAACCTGGATGCCAGCGCCCATCTCGGGCTGGTCCAGGCTTTCAGCGCGCTGGCGACCCAGGTGGACGTACTGATCGTCGACACCGCCGCGGGACTGGCCCACGGTGTGACGCAGTTCTCACAGGCGGCACAGCAGGTGGTGGTTACTATCTGCGATGAGCCTGCCTCCCTGACCGATGCCTATGCGCTGGTGAAAGTCTTGAGCCGACATCACGGCGTCAGCCGCTTCCGCGTGCTGGCCAACATGGTTCGCTCGCCCGGGGCGGGCCAGGACCTGTTCCGCCGCTTCGAGCGGGTCACGACCCGTTTCCTCGACGTGGTGCTGGATTACGTGGGCGAGATTCCCGAGGACGACTATCTGCGGCGGGCGGTACGGGCCCAGCGCACGGTCGCCGATGCCTATCCGTCGAGCACCTCGGCGCAGGCGTTCCGCAAGTTCGCGGCCAAGACGGCCACCTGGCCCATTCCGAGCAGCCCGCGCGGCAATCTCGAGTTCTTCGTCGAGCGGCTGGTGCAGCCCCGTCCGGTGCGCCTGGAGGCCGTTCAATGAGCGCGGTGGGCGCCTACACCCAGCAGCGTGGCAGCGCGGACGCCGATCAGCTGGTGACGCGGCATGCCGAACTGGTCAAGCGCATCGCCTACCATCTGGCGGGGCGACTGCCACCCTCCGTGGAAGTCAGTGACCTGATCCAGGCCGGCATGCTGGGGCTGCTCGAGGCGGCGGCCAACTACACCGAGAACCGCGGCGCCAGCTTCGAAACCTTTGCCGGCATCCGCATCCGCGGCGCCATGATCGATGCGCTGCGCAAGCTCGACTGGGCGCCACGGTCCGTGCACCGCAAGGCGCGCGCCGCCGCGGCGGCCGTGCGCGACATCGAGCGCGAGACCGGACGCGATGCCAAGGATTCCGAGGTGGCAGCACGCATGGGCTGTTCGCTCGACGACTACCATGCCATCGTGCAGGACGCCGCGAGCTGCCGACTGACGAGTCTCGACGATCTGACGATCGCCACCGCGGCCGCGGCGGAGACCGTCGATCCGTTTCGCGAGACCGCCGATGAGAATTTCCGTGGCGCTCTGATCCAGGCCATCGACGGCCTGCCGGAGCGCGAGAAGCTGGTGATGTCGCTGTATTACTCGGATGAACTGAACCTCAAGGAAATCGGTGCCGTGCTGAAGGTGACCGAGTCCCGGGTCTGTCAGCTGCATGGGCAGGCGCTGGTGCGTCTGCGCGCACGGCTTGCCGCCTGGAAGGACTCCCAGGAGGCGGCCCAGCCGTAGCCCTGGAGGATGTCCTAAAGTGAAACCTGATATGAAATTCCTGGTGGTCGACGACTATCTGAGCATGCGCCGCATGGTCAAGAGCGTGCTCAACGACCTGGGCTACAGCAACGTGACCGAGGCGGACGACGGCAGCACCGCCCTGCCCCTGCTGCGCGACGGCGAATTCGATTTCCTGATCACGGACTGGAACATGCCCGGGATGCCGGGCCTCGATCTGCTGAAGGCAGTGCGCGCCAACCAGCGTCTGGCGAAGCTGCCGGTGCTGATGGTGACCGCGGAGGCCAAGCGCGAGCAGATCGTGGAAGCGGTCCAGGCGGGCGTGAACGGCTACATCATCAAGCCGTTCACCGCCGAAGTGCTCAAGGAAAAACTGGCCAAGATCCTCAACGGGCCCGCCAAGTGATCCACACCGGCGTCGACTGTCGTGTACGGGGTGCGCTACGGACGTCCTGAGCGTCATCGGCCTGTTGCTGGCGCTGTGTGCGATCCTGATCGGTGCGCTGCTGAAGGGCGCGGGCCTGATGGCGCTCGTCTCCCTGGCCGGCTTCATGGTCGTGGTCGTGGGAACCGTGGGCGCGATCTGCGTACAGACTCCGCTGCCGGTGATGCGGCACGCGCTGAAGATTTTGCCCTGGGTGATGCGCCCGCCGGTACTGCAGCCGGAGATCCTCCTGAAGAGGATGCTGGACTGGAGCAACACCGTGCGCCGTCAGGGCCTCCTTGCCCTCGAACCGGCCATGCGGCGCGAACGCGACCCGTTCGTGCGCAAGGCGCTGCAGCTGGTGGTCGACGGCAATGAGCCCGACGCGATCCGCGGCGCGATGGAAGTCGAGCTCACCACCCGCGAGCACACCGATACCCAGGGGGCGCGGGTGTTCGAGGGCATGGGCGTGTATTCGCCGACCCTCGGCATCATCGGCGCGGTGCTCGGACTGATGGCGGTACTGCAGAATCTCGCCGACCCTTCCAAGCTCGGCCATGGCATCGCCGCCGCCTTCACCGCGACGGTCTACGGCATCGGCCTTGCAAACCTGTTCTTCCTGCCCATTGCCGCGAAACTGAAGGTCACCATCCACGCGCAGTCGCAGGTCCGGGAGATGATCATCGAGGGCATGCTGTGCATCGCCCAGGGTGAGAATCCCCGCATCATCGAGACCAAGCTGCGCGGCTTCCTGCAGCAGGCCTGAAATGGCACGCAAGCGCAGAAAGCCCTTCGAGGAGGAGTCCCGGCACACCGCCTGGGCGGTGCCCTACGGCGACCTCGTGACGCTGCTGCTGGCGTTCTTCGTCGTGCTCTACGCCGTCTCCTCGGTGAACGAGGGCAAGTACCACGCCCTGTCGAACACGCTGTTCACTGAATTCAACGGCCAGAAACCCCCGGGCTCGGCTCCCGGATCCGCACCCGGGTCGGTGGCCGTGACGCATCCGTATCCCGGCCAGTCCGCCAAACCGCCGACCGCCGAACCCAATGAGATCTTCTCGGACACCGCCACGGTCTCGCGCAAGGAAGCCGAGGAGCTCGCGCGCGCGCGCGCGGAGTCGGAAGCCCTGGACAAGGTGGCCAGCGACGTCAGCGCGGCGATGGCCGATCTGATCCAGTCCAATCTCGTCGTCGTGCGACGCAAGGGGACGACCATCGAGGTCGAGATCCGCACCGATATCCTGTTCCCCAGTGGCAGCGCGACGCTGTCACCGACGGCGGTGGGTGTCATCGGCAAGCTCTCCCAGACACTGGCTTCATTGCCGAACCCGATCCGGGTGGAGGGCCACACCGACAGCCAGCCCATCGACACCGTGGCCTTTCCGTCCAACTGGGAGCTGTCCTCGGCCCGCGCCGCAAGCGTCGTGCACCTGATTGCCAACAGTGGCGTGGATCCGGCCCGGCTGGCCGTGGTCGGCCGCGCGCAGTACAGCCCGGCGCAGTCCAATGCCACGGCTGCCGGCCGCAATGCGAACCGGCGCGTACTGATCTCGATCCTGCCGCCCGGCACCGCGGATCCGGCCACCGGCGCCGATCCCGCACAGCAACCGCCCGCAACCACCACCGCAACCGCCGGCACCACCACGGCTTCGGCAACTGTGCCGCCGTCCGCCACGAATTGACCGCAGCATCCATGGCACGCTTCGTGCACCTTTCCCAGGCAGGTCCACGACTCGCCGGAAATCCGGCACGCCACGACGTGAACTGCGTCACAGGAACACAGCGATGAGCCAAACAGCACTTCCCCACACCACGGCTGCGCAGACCGCGGCGCCAGCGGCCGGCGTTACGCTGGTGCCGCCGCCGGACATCGTCCTGGTGCCGCTCACGGGCGGCATCGCCGTCGTGGCCGGCGTGCTCGTCGCCGCGCTGCTCGGCGTGCGCCTGAAACGCGCAGCGGCGGCCCACACCCGCGAAATCCTCGAACACTCTGCGCGCCTGGCGGACCGCATCGGTGAACTCGGCAACGCGCTGGCGGCGGCCGACGCGCGCCTGGCAATGCTGGCCGGGCGCCTCGAGGAACAGTCGCGTACCACCCAGGGCGCCGCCCCCACCAGTTACAACGTGGCCATCCGCATGGCCCGCAGCGGGGCCTCGCGGCAGGAGCTTATGACAACTTGCGGCGTGACCCAGCAGGAAGCCGACCTGGTACTGCGGCTGCATGCGGCGGATCCGAACGTGCGTTCCGCCGCCTAAAGACACGCTGCCCGCGGCCGATACCGGGATGTCAAAAGGCGCGATCCAGGCGCCTTGCGGACCCCGTATGAACCCAGTCCCAAAACCGATGCGTCCGGGCGCCGACGGCACACCCCCGCGGTCGGAAGTCATTGAGCTGCCCGTCGACTGCACCCTGCGTCACATCGGCGCCCTCAAGCAGCAACTGTGCGCGGTGGCCGACGACGTGCAGAACATCACACTCGACCTGCGCCGCCTGGAACGTTTCGATACCGCGACCCTGCAGCTGATCGCGGCCTTTGCCCGCGATCACGTGGCCCGCGGCGCGAACCTGCTCACCTGCGGCAACCGCCCCTCCTGGGATGAGGCTGCAGAACTGCTCGGACTTTCGGCGACCCTCGCGGGCCGGACCTGATGCTCCCATGACCATCGATCTCACCCAGTTCCATGACGCCTTCTTCGATGAGAGCTTCGAAGCACTGGACTCCATGGAAGCCGCCCTGCTGCAGCTGGATGCCGGCAGGCCCGACCCGGAATTGATCAACACCATTTTCCGGGCGGCCCATTCGATCAAGGGTGGCAGCTCGACTTTCGGCTTCGCGGAGACCGCATCGTTCACCCACAGTCTGGAAACGCTGCTGGGCGAGTTGCGCGACCGGCGGCTGAGCGTCACCCACACGATTTCGGATCTGCTGCTGCGGTCCGTCGACGTGCTGCGCAACATGCTCGGCGCCGCCAAGGCCGGACGGCCGATCGAAATGCAATCCGTGGCCGACCTGCAGTTCGACATCGAGCTCGTGATCGTGCAGCGCGATACCGGCGTCGCCGCCTCACCCTCCCCCGTTACCACCCGTACGGCGCCCGGCGCGGCGCCCATGGCCGGTACCGCCGCCATGCTGCCTGCGCCGCGCACCGTGGAATGGCACATCGAGCTGCGCCCCGGACCCGAGTTCTTTGCACGGGGCACCGATCCGGTCCGCATTTTCCGCGAGCTCGCAGTGCTCGGCACTCTGCAGGTGACCGCCGATCTCGCCACCTTGCCCGGCTGCCGGGACATGGCCCCGGAATGGTGCTATCTCAACTGGTCCCTGCGCCTGCTCACCGATGCGCCGGAAACGGCGATTCGCGAAGTCTTCGAATGGGTCAATGCCGACTGCAGTCTCACGGTCAGCGCCGTCTCGTCGCCGCCCGCCGCCGGGGAGTGTGCGGCGGCTGCCACACCGGCTCCCGCGGCCGCGCCCTGGAGCAGTCATGGTGCGGCCGTGGCGCACTCCGCGACCGCCTCTGCGGCAGCGGCCACACCGCAGGAACCCGGATCCATCCGGGTAGGCGTCGAGAAGATCGACGAGTTGATCAACATCGTGGGCGAGCTGGTCATCACCCACGCCATGCTCAGCCAGATCAGCCGCGGCGTCAGCGGTCCGGCCGCGGACGGGCTGCGCTCGGGCATGCAGCAGCTGGACCGCAACATGCGCCAGCTGCAGGAAAGCGTGATGCGGGTACGCATGCTGCCGATCAGCGTCGTCTTCAGCCGCTTTCCGCGCATGGTGCGCGACCTCGCCCAGCGGCTGGAGAAGCAGGTCGAGCTCAAGATCAGCGGTGAAACCACGGAGCTGGACAAGACCGTGCTCGAGAAGATCGGCGACCCGCTCGTGCACCTGGTGCGCAACTGCGTCGACCATGGCATCGAGAAGCCGCAGGCGCGCACGGCCGCCGGCAAGAAGGCCGTCGGCACGGTTCACCTCAATGCCAGCCATCGCGGCGGCAGCATCGTCATCGAGATCCGCGACGACGGCCGTGGCCTGGACCATGAGCGCATCGTGGCGAAGGCCCGGTCGCTGGGCCTGGTCGGTGCGAACGAAATCCTGAGCGCCGAACAGGCCCAGGAACTCATATTCGTGCCGGGGTTCTCCACCACCGAAGTCACCACCGACGTGTCCGGGCGCGGCGTGGGTATGGATGTGGTCCGCAACAACATCGCGGACCTGAACGGCAAGATCGAGGTGCACAGCGAACCCGGCCGCGGCGCCCGCTTCGTGATCACGCTACCTCTCACCCTTGCGATCGTCGACGGCCTGTCGCTGGCGGTGGGCGACCAGACCTACATCGTACCCATGACTTCCACCATCGAGTCGCTGCGGCTGACACCCAACCAGGTGACCAGCATCGCCGACGGCCGCGAAGTGTTCGGTTTCCGGGACGAATACCTGCCGATCGTCAGGCTGTACAAGACCTTCGGACTGCAACCCCGCGCGCGCGCACTGCACGACGGGCTGGTGGTGGTGGTGGAAGGCGCCGGACGACGCATCGGGTTGTTTGTCGACGACCTGCTGAGCCAGCAGCAGGTCGTGATCAAGTCACTGGAAACCAACTACGGGCGCGTGCCCGGCATCTCTGCCGCCACCATCCTGGGGGATGGCTCGGTCGCACTGATCCTGGATGTCGCCGATCTGATCCGAATCGCCTCGCGGCGCGAAGCCGCCTAGCCGCGGCACAGGAGAGCCACGCATGACGACGCCTACGACCGACCCGACCCTGGCCGCCGCGCCCAGCCAGGTCCTGACATTCGTGATCGGCGATGCCACCTACGGAGTCGACATCCCCTGCGTCCAGGAGATCCGCGGCTGGTCGGCGGTGACGCGCCTGCCACAGGCCTCCGCCGACGTCCTGGGCGTCCTCAACCTGCGCGGCACCATCGTGCCGATCCTGGACCTGCGCCTGAGATTCGGCAGCACCAACGTGCAGTACACCCCGGTCACGGTGATCGTGGTGGTGTCCGTGATGTCCGCCAAGGGGCCACGGGAATTCGGAATGGTGGTCGACGGCGTCTCCGACGTGATCGATATCTCGCCGCAGGACGTGAAACCGGCACCGGAACTGGGAACCGGCCCCGGCGGCTCCTGCGTCCGGGGCCTGGTTGCGGTCGCCGGCCGGATGGTCGTCCTGCTCGACATCAATCTGCTGATCGGCCGGGAGCTTCCCGCCGCCGCAACCGATGATTCCATCCAGGCGGCGTAATTCCGCTACGTGCCATGAAGCTGCTCCGACAAATGCATCTGCGACAGAAATTTGCCCTGCTGATCGCCGCGATGGCGGCGCCGGCCATCCTGGTTACGGCCTTCTACCTGTCGCAGACCGATCAGACCGTCCGCACGGCCCGCAACGAACTGGATGGCGCGCGCTACATGCAGTCGGTGGGGTCGCTGCTGGTCCGCGTGACGCGTCATCGGACGGTCACGCAGGCACTGCTGGAAGGCGATCCTTCCGGACGCGCCGAAGTCGTGCGCCTGGAGACCTTCATCGGCAAGCAGATCGAGCAGCTGAACGCCCTCGATGACGAGCTGGGCGGCCGCTTCGGTACCACTGCCGCCTGGCACGAGGTCACGCAGCAGTGGCGCCAGATCAGGATCAATGCCGCCAGCATGACGCCGGAGCAGAATCTCACGCAGCACGATGCGCTGATCCACGACATCACCAGCCTCATGAGCCGGCTGTCGAGCGGGTCGCAAATGGACCTGGACCCGGATGCATTCACGGACGATCTGGTGATCGCAGCGACCCGGCACGTCGCGCAGGCGGTCATCGCCTTCTCCGAAGTGAGCCAGCACTCGATGGAGGTGGCGGTCAAGGGCTATCTCGGCGGCGATGACCGCACCGCGATCCAGATCTACCTCGGCGAGGTGCAGCAGAATCTGGACGCACTCTCGCAGCGCCTAGCCTCGCAGCCGGACATGCAGCCGATCATCAGCGGCACCGCCCAGGAGCTGGCCGGCTACCGGCGCGTGATCGGCGCGCGCCTGCTGAACACGCCGAAGATCAATGTCTCCGCATCGGAGGTCTACGAGGCCGGAACGCCGCTGGTGCACGCCCTGCAGCAGCTGTCGGACACCAGCTATGCCCGGATGGAAGTGGCACTGGTCAGGCGCGCCTCAGCCGAGCGGACGCGCCGCGACCTCACCATCGCGGTCGCGCTGAGCGCACTGGCGATTGCCCTGCTGATCAGCTGGACCATCGCGACCACGCTGCGCAGCTCCCTCGCCCGGGCAGTGCACGTATTCCAGCAGATTGCCGATGGCCGCTACGACAACGACGTTCCCCGGGGCGGCGAGGACGAGATCGGCCAGGTGCTCGCGGGCCTGCGCGTGATGCAGGAGCGTCTGCGGCTGCAGATCGAGACCGAACGCGCCGCCGCTGCCGAGAACGCCCGGGTGCGCCAGGCGCTCGATCGCGTCTCCACCAGCGTGATCCTGGCGGATGCCTCGCAGACGATCATCTACGTCAACGAGATCGCCGCTGCCATGCTGGCCCGGACTCACAGCCAGATCAGCCGCTCCCTGCCGTCCTTCTCCGCCTCACGGCTGGTGGGCTCGAGCCTCGATGTGCTGTCAACGGAGCCCTCGCGCCAGCATCACCAGATCGAGCAGCTGACCGGCAGCTGCGTGCAGGAGGTCAAGCTCGGCGACTGCCATTTCCGGATCGTCATGAGCCCGGTCGTATCCCGCGAAGGGCAGCGGATCGGCACCGTGATGGAGTGGACGGAGCGTACGCCCGAGGTCGCCGTCGAGGCGCAGATGCAGAGCATGCTGCAGGCGGTGATCGCCGGCGACCTGACGCAGCGCCTGTCGCTGGAGGGCAAGACTGGATTCTTCGGGGCACTGGCCCGTGCCGTCAATCAGCTTGCGGACAACATGGCCGAAATCGTCGCCACCGTGAAGCTCGCGGCGCGGGACGTGCACCGTGGCGCCGAGGGCATCTCGCAAGGCAACGTGAATCTTTCGCAGCGGACCCTGGAGCAGTCCGCCTCGCTGGAGACCACCGCCGCCTCGGTCGAGCGGATCACCGCCACCGTGCGCCAGAATGCCGAGAGCGCCGGCCGCGCCAGCGCGCTCGCGATCGCCACCAGCGACCAGGCGGAGAACAGCGGCGCGGTGGTCACGCAGGCGGTGCGCGCGATGGCGGACATCAACGACGCATCCCGGCGCATCGCCGACATCATTGGCGTCATCGACGAGATTGCGTTCCAGACCAACCTCCTGGCGCTGAATGCGGCCGTGGAAGCCGCCCGCGCCGGCGAGCATGGCCGCGGCTTCGCGGTGGTGGCGAGCGAGGTGCGCAATCTCGCCGGCCGCTCGGCCACCGCGGCCCGTGAGATCAAGGCGCTCATCCAGGATTCGGTACGCAAGGTCAACGACGGATCGGAGCTGGTCACGCGCTCGGGTGAGACGCTGGTCCAGATCGTCGCCTCGATCAAGACGGTATCCGGGCTGGTCGCGGAAATCGCTGCCGCCAGCCGCGAACAGTCCCAGGGCATCGAACAGATCAACCAGTCCGTGCTGCGCATGGATGAATTCACGCAGACCAACGGCAGCCTCGTGGCCCAGGCCACGGCGGCTTCGCAGGCGATGGCGCAGAGGGCCGGCGAACTGAACGGCATGATGCAGCGCTACCAGCTGCACGAGGGAACCCAGCCGCCGCTCGCAGAGGCAGCTGCGGCGGCCCGCCCGCGGCCCGACCCGCTGCTCGAGCCCAGGCCGGCGCCTCCGCCGCGCCGGGCGGCGACCCGGACCCACGAGCGTCGCAGCGGCGACCGACCTTGGACCGGACGGGCTGGCTCGCGCGATGCCGTGAGCGCCGCCGCGGCATCGGCCGCGCAGCTGCGGACGGCCGCGGATGACGATATGGACTGGAAGGAATTCTGAGGGACCGGGAGCGCGCTATGGCACGGATTCTGACTGTCGATGATTCCCCGGTGATGCGGCTGATGGTGAAGGCCACCCTGGGCGAGGCCGGACACGACGTCTGTCAGGCGGCCAACGGCGAAGAGGCGCTGCGGCTGGCGGCCTCCGAAGTCTTCGACATGGTGATCACCGACGTCAACATGCCCGTGATGGATGGCCTGACCCTGACCCGCAATCTGCGGCAGCTGCCCGCCTACAAGCGCGTGCCGATGATTGCGCTGACGACCGAGGCCACGGCCGACGTCAAGCGCGCCGGCCGCGATGCCGGCGCAACCGCCTGGGTGTTGAAACCCTTCAATCCGCAGCGACTGGTCGACGCCGTCGCGGCACTGCTGACCTGATACGGAAATCGCGATATGCCTCACGACACACCGCCGGCGCGCGGTCTGCTTCCCGCCCTGTTCGCCGCCGCGCTGCTGTTCTCGACCTGCGCCGGCGCCGCGTGCGTCCTGCCGGCTCCGCCGAGCCACGTTCCGGACGGACGCTCCGCCAATGAGCAGGAAATGCTCGCGGCCGAGCACATCTTCAAGCAGTACAACGACGACGTGGACGAGTACACCAAGTGCCTCGAATTCGAGGGACGCCGCAATCTCATCACGTTCGACGAACAGGTCAAGTACCGCAGCGCGGCGCTCGCAACGCTGGCTGCCGTCGTGGGCCATTTCAACGAGCAGGTCCGCATCTTCAGGGCGCGGCATAGTTAAGGATACGCAATGGCCAGCCAGGAGACAGCTGCGTCCGAACTGCGTGACGGCACCGGCCGCCTGCGCGAGTTCGCGTTCGATGACCGGGATTTCGAGGCGATCCGGGCCTTGGTGAAGGCGTCCATGGGCATCAACCTCACCCGGCAGAAGCGCGAGCTGGTGTACGGGCGCCTCGCCGTTCGGCTGCGCGCCCTCGGGCTGCACAGTTTCCAGGAATACCGGCAGATCGTCGCCGCGGATCCGCAGGAGCAGGTTCGTCTGTGCAATGCGATCACGACCAACCTCACCGCCTTCTTCCGTGAGCCGCATCATTTCGAGCATCTCCGCGACCAGTTCCTGCCGGCGTACCTCGATCGGGCGGCGTCGCGACGGCTGCGGATCTGGTCGGCGGGATGTTCCAGCGGCGAGGAAGCCTATTCCATCGCCATGATCCTGCTGGAAGCGATGCCCGATGCGGCCCATCGCGACGTGCGCATCCTGGCCACCGACGTGGACTCGGACGTGCTGGGTATCGGGGCGGCCGGTCAGTACACGGCGGAGCGCATGAAAGGTGTCGCGGACGGCCGCGTGCGCCGGTTCTTCACCGAACAGAAGGAGCGCGGTCGCAGCACGTTCACGGTGCGGCCGGAACTGCGGCGGCTGGTGACGTTCAAGCAGCTGAACCTGATGCAACCGCTGCCGATGTCCGGCCCGCTGGACGCGATTTTCTGCCGCAACACGGTGATCTATTTCGACAAGGACACGCAGCGCGACCTGTTCGCCAGGATCGCGCCGCTGCAACGTCCTGGCGACCTGCTGTACCTCGGCCACTCGGAGAGCCTCCTGAACGTCAGCACCGACTACGA
>DATJTJ010000067.1:0-5701 GCA_035503515.1 Steroidobacteraceae bacterium | reverse complement strand
TTGGAACCGCGCAGGTTGAAGCGCCATTGCGGGTACTCCACGGAGAGGCCATCGGTGAAGTCCACCTGCGTGGCGCCGGTGGCGTAGACCTTCTCGGCACGGGCAATGACCTCGCGCGCCTCTCCCTGCAGGCGGGTATTGATCTCGCCGCTCGCCGGGAAGCGCCGCATGCGATCACCCACCAGTTCGGACAGTGACTTGCCGGACTCGCTGATCACCTGCAGCACCAGCAGCCACGGGATCATGCCGCTGTCGGCATAGGCGAAGGTACGGAAGTAGTGATGGGCGCTCATCTCCCCGCCATAGGCGGCGTCGACCTCGCGCATCTTCTGCTTGATGAAGGCATGTCCGGACTTCGACAGCACCGGAACTCCGCCGGCGGCCGTCACCACGTCCACCGTATTCCAGGTGAGGCGCGGATCGTGCACGATGCGCGCCCCACGCTCGCGCTGCAGGAACACTTCGGCCAGCAGGCCGACCAGGTAGTACCCCTCGATGAACGTGCCCTGCTCGTCGAAGAAGAAGCAGCGGTCGTAATCGCCATCCCAGGCCAGTCCCACGTCGGCTCCCGACTCGAGCACGGCCCGGCGGGTCGCCTCGCGGTTCTCCTCCAGCATGGGATTGGGCACGCCGTGCGGGAAGCTGCCATCCGGCTCGTGATGCAGCTTGATGAACCGGAACGGCAGGTGCGGTTCGAGCAGATCCACGATCAGGCCCGCACCGCCGTTGCCGGGATTCGCGACCACTTTGAGGGGCCGCAGCCGGCTGCGGTCGACGTACTGCAGCAGGTGCCGGACGTAGCGCTCGCGGATGTCCAGGGGGCGCACGGTGCCCGCGTGCGCCGCCACCGGCGGCCACTGGCCGGCCGCGATGGCGGCCTGCATTTCCTTCAACCCGGTGTCGGCGCTGATCGGGCGGGCGTCCCGGCGCACGAACTTCATGCCGTTGTAGTCGGGCGGATTGTGGCTGGCGGTGACCATGATGCCGCCGTCGAGCCGCCATTCGGCCGCGGCGAAATAGCTGCCCTCGGTGCCGCACAGTCCGATATCCAGCACATCGACGCCCGAATCGGTGAGGCCCCGGGTCAATGCGGCCGCCAGGGCCGGGCTGGTCCTGCGGATGTCGTAGCCCACCGCCACGGTCCGCGGCTGCACGAACCCGGCATAGGCGCGCCCGATGTCATAGGCCAGCGGCTCGTTGATCTCATCAGGGATGCGGCCGCGAACATCGTAGGCCTTGAAGGCAGTCAGCTTGGTCATGAGTGATCCCAGTTAGAGGCATGCGCAATTGTAAATCAGCGGCGCTGGCGCCCCGCCGGTCTGGTAGACTAGACCAACAGGACTAAGTCTATATCGCATATGAAAACCGTGAATATCCATGAGGCGAAGACCCATCTCTCCCGTCTGATCGATCAGGCCGCCAAAGGCAAGCCATTCGTCATCGCCAAGGCGGGAAAACCGCTGGTCAAGGTGGTGCCCCTGGACACCCCGGAGCCCCACCAGATGCGCCGCCTGGGATTTCTTGCGGGCGAAATTGCCGTACCGGACGATTTCGATCGGATGGGAGGCGAAGACATCGAGCGTCTGTTCAAGGGACGCACTTGAGGCTGCTACTGGACACACATGTGCTGCTATGGGCCGCTGGTCGGCCCGAGCAACTCTCCCGAACTGCACGACTGACATTGGATGACCCGCGCAATGAATTGCTGTTCAGCGCCGCCAGTTTGTGGGAGGTGGCGATCAAGCGTAGCTTGGGACGGGCGGATTTCCGCGTCGATCCCGGCCCGCTGCGGCGCGGGTTGCTCGATAACGGATACGTCGAACTACCCATAACGGGAGAACATGCCGTGGCAGTGGCCAGGCTTCCCGCGCTCCACAAGGATCCCTTCGACAGGCTCCTGATAGCGCAGGCGATCGCCGAGGATCTCATGTTGCTTACCGCCGATCCGCTGCTGATGCAATACGATGCGCCGATACGCAAGATCTAAACCGTATTGTGTCGTCCGTACTGATCCTGGAGACGCACGATGTCATCCTCTCCCAGATAGGAGCCGGACTGCACCTCGATCAGGTGCAGTGGAATGCGGCCGGGGTTCCCGATGCGGTGAACCACGCCGATGGGGATGAACGCCGACTGGTTCTCCTCCAGCAGAAAATTCTCCTCACCGCGGGTGACCCGCGCCGTTCCGGAGACCACCACCCAGTGCTCGGCACGATGGTGATGCTGCTGCAGCGACTGGCTCGCGCCCGGATTGATGCGCACCCGGTTCACGACGAAGCGGGCGCCGCTTTCGATGCGATCGTAGCTGCCCCAGGGGCGGAACACCTCCCGGTGCAGGGAATGTTCGTAGCGCCCCTGTTCCTTGAGCCTGTTCACCAGCCGCTTCACGTCCTGGACCCGGTCCCGTGGCGCAACCAGCACCGCGTCCTTGGTCTCCACCACCACGTGATCCTTGAGCCCGACGGTGGCCACCAGCCGGCTTTCGGCATAGAGGTAGCAACCGGCCGAATCCTCCTGCAGCACATCCCCATGGGCGACGTTGCCGTCCGCATCCGCAGCACTCGCCTCATGCAGCGCCGACCAGGAACCCACATCGCTCCAGCCGGCATCCAGGGGCACCACCACCGCGCCGGCCGTTTTCTCCATGACGGCGTAGTCGATCGAGTCGCTCGGGCAGCGTTCGAAGGCGTCGGCGTCCACCCGCGTGAAGTCCAGGTCGGAGCGGCCGCTTTCGAAGGCGCTCCGGCAGGCCGCGGCGATCTCCGGCGCGAGCCGCGTCAGTTCCGCGAGATACCGCCCGGCACGGAACAGGAACATGCCGCTGTTCCAGTAATAGTCACCGGCATCCAGGAACTGCTGGGCCCGCGCCCGGTCCGGCTTTTCCACGAACCGTGAAATGGCATAGAGGGCCCCCTGGGCGGCGCCCCGATGGATATAGCCGTAGCCGGTCTCCGGTGCATTCGGCACGATGCCGAAGGTGACCAGCTGGCCCTGCTCGGCCGCCGGCAGCGCCGTGCGCACCGCCTGCTGGAAGACGGCCGTGTCCCGGATGACGTGGTCGGCGGGCAGCACCAGCAGCAGCGGGTCGACGCTGCCCGAGTCCCGCAGCGCCGCCAGCGCCGCCAGCGCAATCGCAGGCGCGGTGTTGCGGCCGAACGGCTCGAGCACGATGGCCCGCGGCGCGACCTTCAGCGCCCGCAGCTGCTCGGCCACCAGGAACCGATGCGCCTCGTTGCAGATGATCACCGGCGCCGCGCAGTCCAGCCCACTGACGCGCAGGGCGGTCTGCTGCAGCATGGTGCGCGGTCCCAGCAGCGCCAGCAGCTGCTTCGGGTACAGCTCGCGCGACAGGGGCCACAAGCGGGTTCCGGCACCGCCGGAGAGAATCACGGGAATCAGCATGTCAGTTGTCCTTGGGTGCCGCCGCCAGGGTGCCCAGCACCCGCCGCAGACTCACCCGCCAATGGTGATGCTCCGGCGCCAGCGCGGCCAGGAGCGAACGTTTGTCCAGGACGCTGTAGGCGGGCCGGCGCGCCGGAGTCGGGTAATCGGCCGTGCCGATGGCTGACACCCTGACCCCTGCCGGCAGCAGCCCCAGGGCGGCGCCCTCCTCGGCAATGGCTACGGCAAAGTCATACCAGCTGGCGACGCCGGCGTCGGTGAAATGGTGCACACCCGAAATGTCGGACCGCCGGGCCAGTCCCCAGAGGATGGTGGCCAGGGAATCGGCCGCGGTCGGGGTACCGACCTGGTCCGCCACGACCCGCACCTGGCCCTTCTCGGCCATGAGCCGCAGCATGGTGCGCAGGAAGTTCGCTCCGTGCGCGGCATAAACCCAGGCGGTGCGCAGGATCACCGAGTGCCCCGCGGCCCATTCGGCTACCGCCTGCTCGCCTTGCAGTTTGCTCGCCCCGTAGACCCCCAGGGGCGCCGTGGGCGCCTGCGGGGCGTAGGGCGAGCCTGCGCGTCCGTCGAACACGAAATCCGTCGAGATGTGCACCAGCCGGGCTCCACGGGCGCTGGCGGCGCGGGCGAGGTTTGCCGGGCCGAGGCCATTCACGCGCCGGGCCAGTTCCGCCTCGCTCTGCGCCCGATCCACGGCGGTGTAGGCGGCCGCGTTGATGATGACCGCGGGCGCATGCGTCTCGAGGCTGCGGGTCACGGCATCGGCATCGCCGACGTCGAGCTGGGCGCGCGTCAGACCGACTGCCGTGATTCCAGGCGGCACGCTCGCGAGCAGACATCGACCCACCTGGCCGGAGGCGCCGGTGATGAGGACTTTCAAGGGTAGTGGTCCGCGTCGCGGAAGGCACGAGCGGCCGCATCGCGTGCCGAGATGACGGGCTGGACGCCCGCGGGCAGTGGCCAACGGATGCCGATCTGGGCATCGTCCCAGCGGATGGCCCGCTCATCTTCCGGATAATAGAACTCGGTGCACTTGTACAGGAAATGCACCGACTCGCTCAGGACCAAGAAGCCATGACCGAAACCGGGGGGGACCCACAGCATGTGATGGTTGTCGGCGTTGAGCTCCGCGCCCACCCACCGGCCGAAGGTCGGCGAGCTGCGCCGCAGGTCCACGGCCACATCGAACACCGCCCCATCGACCACCCGCACCAGTTTCCCCTGCGGCCGGGTCAGCTGGTAGTGCAGGCCGCGCAGCACGTGCCGCTCGGAGCGATTCTGGTTGTCCTGCACGAACCGCAAATCCAGGCCCGCCTGCGCGAACCTGCGCTCGGTCCAGGACTCGAAGAAGTGGCCGCGGGCATCCTTGAAAACCTTCGGCTTGATGAGCACGACCTCGGGAATCGCCGTCGGTTCAAAGTCCACTGACCACCTCCTCCTTCAGCACCTCGAGCAGATAGCTCCCATACCCGGACTTCGCCAGCTGCGAGGCATGCTTCTGCAACTGCGCCGCATCGATGAAGCCATTGCGGTAGGCGACCTCCTCTGGGCAGCACACTTTCAATCCCTGCCGCTTCTCGATGGCCTGGATGAACATGGCCGCCTCCAGCAGCGATTCGTGCGTGCCGGTGTCCAGCCAGGCGGTGCCACGTCCCAGCAGCTCCACGTGCAGGTCGCCGCGGGCGAGATAGGCGCGATTGACATCGGTGATCTCGAGTTCGCCACGCGCCGAAGGCTTGAGGGAGGCCGCGATGTCCAGCACGTCGTTGTCGTAGAAATACAGGCCGGTGACGGCGTGGTGCGACTTGGGACGTGCCGGCTTCTCCTCGATGTCGAGCGCCCGTCCCGCCGCATCGAAACTCACCACGCCGTAGCGTTCGGGATCCCGGACGCGGTAGGCGAACACCGTCGCCCCGGTGCTCCGGGCCGCCGCCGTGCGCATCTGCTGCGGCAGGCCATGGCCGTAGAAGATGTTGTCCCCGAGCACCAGTACGCTCGGGTCCCGTCCCACGAAGCGCCGACCGAGGGTGAAGGCCTGTGCCAGGCCATCGGGCCTGGGTTGCTCGGCGTAACTGAGATGGATGCCCCACTGGCTGCCATCGCCGAGCAGCTGCTGGTAGAGCGGCAGGTCGGCCGGCGTCGAAATCAGCAGCACGTCGCGCACGCCGGCCAGCATCAGGGTGGACAGGGGGTAGTAGACCATCGGCTTGTCGTATACCGGCAGCAGCTGCTTGCTGACGCCAAGGGTGACCGGATGCAGCCGCGTGCCGGAGCCCCCGGCCAGGACGATGCCTTT
>DATJTJ010000066.1:0-11498 GCA_035503515.1 Steroidobacteraceae bacterium | reverse complement strand
GTGCGCTCGGGCGGCCTCGACACCATCCTCGCGGCGCAGACCGCCGACCGCAGCCGCGTGGTGCTGAACCTCGACAAGATGCTGCCCTACAACATGCGGGTCGATGGCAACGACATCATCGTCACGCTGGGCCAGCCCGGCGGCGCCACGGCGGCCGCCAGCGCCGCGGTCGCCGCGGCCGCACACACCGATGGCGGCACCAGCACCGTCGCCGGCCCGCGCAGCATCGAGAGCATCGATTTCCGGCGCAGCGTCGATGGCGCCGGCCGCGTCGTCGTGCGCCTGTCCGATCCGCACACGCCGATCAACCTGCGGCAGGTGGGCGACCAGGTGGTCGTCGACTTCGTCGGCACCGAGCTGCCCAAGAGCCTGATGCGCCGCTTCGACGCCACCGATTTCGGCACGGCGGTGACCGGCTTCGACGCCACCCGCTCGGGCAACGATGCGCGCCTCGTCATCAGCGCGCGCGGTGACTACGACCAGCTGGCCTACCAGACCAACGACCAGTACGTCGTGGAGATCCAGCCGAAGGCCAAGGTCGCCGCGGCCGAGGAGGAGAAGCGCACCTACACGGGCGAGAAGATGACGATGAACTTCCAGGACATCGACACCCGTGCGCTGCTGCAGCTGCTGGCCGACACCAGCGGCCAGAACATCGTGGTCAGCGATTCCGTGCACGGCAGTGTCACATTGCGGCTGCAGAACGTGCCCTGGGACCAGGCCCTGGACATCGTGCTGCGCACCAAGGGACTCGACAAGCGCCAGGACGGCAACGTGATCATCGTGGCGCCGGCGGATGAGATCGCGGCGCGCGAGAAGGCCGAGCTGGCGGCGCGCAAGGATCTGCAGGAGCTCGAGCCGCTGCGCTCCGAGTACCTGCAGGTCAACTACGCCAAGGCGGCCGACATGGCCGCCCTGATCAAGTCGACCGGCCGCTCGCTGCTGTCGCCGCGCGGCACGGTCTCGGTGGACGCGCGCACCAACACCCTGCTGCTGCAGGACACCGCCGACCGGCTGGAGGACATCCGGCGCCTGGTCGCGACCCTCGACATCCCGGTGCGGCAGGTGCGCATCGAGTCGCGCCTGGTGATCGTGAACAACGACTTCCAGCGCGAGCTCGGCGCGGTGCTCGGCTTCACCGGCGTCGGCAAGAACGGCAACAACGGTCTGGTCACGACCACCGGTTCGGCGGCGGGCGTGGACACCATCGTGTCCTCGGCCCTCACCAACCTCGCCTCCACGGGCCAGACGAACCCGGTCACGGTGCCCACCGGCACGACCGGCGCCCCGACCCGCTACAACGTGAACCTGCCGGCGGCGACGCCGGCCGGGAGCATTGCGCTGGGCATCCTCGGCTCCGACTACCTGCTGGACCTGGAGCTCTCGGCCGCGCAGACCGAAACGCGCGCCGACGTGATCTCCTCGCCGAGCGTGATCACGTCCAACCAGAAGCAGGCGACCATCCTGCAGGGCACCGAGATCCCCTACCAGGAGTCCGCCTCGAGCGGCGCGACCTCGATCCAGTTCAAGGACGCAGTGCTGTCACTGCAGGTGACCCCGCAGATCACGCCCGACAACCGCATCATCCTCGACCTGGACGTGAAGAAGGACACCGTCGGCACGGTGGTCGTCGCCTCCGGCGGCGTGAACGTGCCGAGCATCGACACGCAGGAGATCACGACGCAGGTGCTGGTCAGCGACGGCCAGACCCTGGTGCTCGGCGGCATCCTGCAGACCAATCATCGGGTCGACGAGACCAAGGTGCCCTACCTGGGCGACATCCCGGTGCTGGGGAACCTCTTCAAGACGACAACGAAGACCAATGACAAGGACGAGCTCCTGATCTTTGTGACGCCGAAGATTCTCCACGAGGGCGTCAACGTCTACTGATGAGGGGAGGTCAAGTGGTCTACATCGCAACGTATTTTCGGGTGAGTCATGCGTAAATTCTGGTCAATCCTGGTGCTGCTGGCGACGGCGGCGACCCTCTCGGCATGCGGTGGCAGCACCGATCAGTTCGCGACCGCGCCCGCCGGCAGCAGCGCCGCGGCTTCCGCGACCGTCGCCAAGCTGAGCGTCGCCTCGAGCACGCCGACCCTGCCGCCGGATGGCACCACGGCCACCATCACCGTCACCGCCACCGACGCCAACAACGTCGCAGTCTCGGGCGCCATCGTCACCTTCGCCACCAGCGCCGGCACCCTCGCGGTGACCTCCGCCACGACCAACTCGACCGGTCAGGCGACCGCCACGCTCACCGCCCCCGGTGTCGCGGCGGGGACGACGATCACCGTGACCGCCGGCTCCGGCACGGCCAGCGGCAAGGCGACGATCACCGTCGCCAACTCGCAGCAGACGCTGACGCTCGCGACCAGCGTGCCGCAGATTCCATCCAACGGTTCCTCCGCGGCGACCATCACCGCGACCCTGCAGGGGGCGAGCAACAACGCCATCAGCGGCGCGACGGTCAACTTCTCCTCGGATTCCGGCATCATCACCGGAGCTCCCGCGACCACCAACACCTCGGGCAAGGCGACCGTGCAACTCGGCTCGGGCCAGGGTAACTACCAGAACCGCACCATCACGGTGACGGCGACGTCCGGCTCCAGCACCGCGACCATCAAGGTCCAGGTCATCGGCACCTCACTGTCCCTGACCGGCCCCTCGAGCCTGGTGCTGGGGGCGAGCGGGACATTCACCGTCTCGCTTGCGGATTCGGGCGGCGCCGGCATTTCCGGCCAGCAGATCGCGCTGTCCTCGGCCAACGGCAACACCATTCCGGCGTTGGTCACGACCTCGTCCACCGGCCAGGCGACGTTCACCTTCACGGGCGCGGTCAGCGGTGCGGACACCATCACCGCCACCGCCCTGGGCCAGACCGCCACCGCCGCCATCACGGTGAGCGCGCAGTCCTTCGCCTTCACGGCGCCGGCGGCGAATGCCCAGATTCCGATCGGTACCAGCACGGCGGTCACCGTCAAGTGGACGAACGGTAGTGGCGCACCGGTGGTGGGTCATACCATTACCTTTGCCTCCACGCGCGGCACATTGTCGCCGTCGCCGGCCACTGCGACCACGGCAGCCGATGGCACGGCGACGGTCAATATCCAGTCGAGTTCCGGGGGGCCGGCGACCCTGCAGGCGACCACGGACACCAACGTGACCACCACGTCCATCGTGGACTTCATCGCGACCACGCCCAATGCGTTCTCGCTGCAGGCGAGCCCGAACGTCGTCAGCCTCTCCGGCCAGAGCACCATCACGGCGACGGTGCGCGACGCGAACGACAACCTGGTGCCCAACCAGACGGTCGACTTCAGTCTCACCGACGTGACCGGAGGTTCGCTGTCCGTGGCGTCCGCGATGACGAACGGACAGGGCCAGGCCACCACCGTCTACACGGCCACCAACACGGCGAGCGCCACCAATGGCGTGTCGATCACGGGCAGCCTGCCGAGCTTCCCCGCCATTACGGCACCGGCAGCGACCCTGACGGTGGGTGGGCAGGCGGTCTTCCTGTCGCTCGGCACCGGCAATACCATCGCCATCTACAGTCCGACCCAGTTCCTGATGCCCTTCACCGTGCAGGCGGTGGACGCCTCCGGCAACCCGGTCGCGAACCTGGCGATCACGTTCTCCGTGCGCTCGCTCGGGTACGGCAAGGGCCACTGGGTTTCGGGGACACCCTGGACTCAGACCTTTTCCACCAATGCCGCGGATCCGGACGTATACACGCTCAGTGGCATCAGCGGTTGCCAGACCGAGGATACGAACGGCAACGGCGTGCTGGACGCTGGCGAGGACTACAACGGCAACGGCGTCCTCGACCCGGGCTCCGTCGCCAACACCGCGACGCTGCAGGGCACCTTCGGTGGCGTCACGCTCAACCAGTCCAGCACCACGGGCGCCGACGGTACGGCCGGCGTCAGCATTCTCTATCCCCAGGACCACGCCGCGTGGGTCGCCGTGCAGCTGACGGCCTCCGCCACGGTGCAGGGTACGCAGAGCAGCACGTCCACCAAGTTCTGGCTGCCCATGCTCGCGGCCGACGTCGCCGGACCCAGCGTCACGCCCCCGGGGCAGGTCAGCCCCTACGGCGTCGGGACCACCTGCCTGAACCCGAACTGACGGGGTCGGGCGCTGGTAGCGACTGGAACGGCCGCCTTCGGGCGGCCGTTCCGCATCGGATCAATCGCTGATACACCGCCGGATGCGGGGCGCGCCGGTCATTTGCCCGTCATCACCTTCACCATCCGGTCGCGCATAGCGCCCTGTTCGAACCTGCTGCACTCGATTCGTCACGAGGGCCGCGGCTGCCGGTTTCAGTCCCGTCGAGTAGTGCGCGCCAACTTGGGTTAATGCAAGTCCGGCACGGGGACACTCGCCATTACGGAGCCGAAGGGCGTGTTCTTGCGCAGGTGACGTTCGGATTCCAATCCGAAAATAGGCCCTTCGGGTTATATCGCCACGCCCACAGATGCAGGTAGAAGCTATTGCCCTGCCCGTAGCGATTAGGCTGAGCCATGTAATTCATCTGCTGTCCGTCCATGTAGGGCATCTCGGCGCCCTGAGGAGGCGGCGTATTCGGATCCTTGGACGCATCTCCATTGGTCCAAAGACCAAGCGGCAGAACATACTCCACTCCGACCAGCTCCAGGCCGCCGTTCGCCTCAGGCTCGTAGATCAGCAAGGCCGGCTGGGTGAGATTGAGAGTTCCGGATCCGACAATGGCGGGATTGGCATAATGGATGCCCATGGCCCCGTGATCAGGGCCGCTGACACAGGCGGTCGCCTGAACGACGTAGCCAGCGGCCATGGCGGCCGACAACGAACGGTATTGCTGCGTCGCGGCACGTACTGCGACGGCAAGTGGCGAGTAATAGTCGGAACCCGCGGGCGCACTGTCTGGCGATGAGCGATCGTCGGCAACGGCCAAAAGGGATCCCCCAAGTAATACCGCTGCTAGGGCAACCGAGTGCAGCAATTTCATGTGCAAGCTCCTCAAAGTGCATTATTGCCGGCGATTTATGCAACAGCTCTTTGCCGCCCGTACATAGTCAATTTCCAACGCCGGTCGAATTTCAATTGCGCAGCCGCGCTACCAGCGCGCCACGCGAACGGACGCCGAATTTCCGAAACAGAGCTTGCACCTGGTTTGCAACGGTACGGGCGCTGGTTGCGCGCCGCCTTGCAATGTCCCGATCCGTGGACCCGGCAATCAGCAGTTCGAGCACGTGCCTTTCAGCCGGACTCAAGCCCACGAGTTTTCGCTCGTCCAGCAGCGGCGTCGAGCCTACCAGCAGATTCTCGTTGCCTACGGCGATTTCTGCCATCGACGCGCGAAGGCTACGAGGCGCGAAAAAATCCGCCAGTTCAACCCGTGAGCGAAGACCGAGTTTGGCTTGGGCGCGCCGCAGACTGTTCTCTACCGAGGAGGCAGGCGCCCCCAGCAGATACGCGATTTCCTTCGCAGATCGGCCGAGGCCCGCATAGGCGGCTGCCTGCCGCTCGCGCAGCGAAAGTCCGCGGGGATCAGGGAAGCGGGGATCATTACGTATCGCCACAACGAACCGACGCTGATCGCTGTCGAAGCGATCGACGAGGGACCACCGCCCGCAGATCAGCGCCTCCCACGCGGTCAATGCCTGGTCCGGATTTCCCCGCCCCTGCCGACTCCGCGCCGCTTCCGTACGCCGAACCGCGTTGCGTAGCACTTCGCGCGCCGTCTTGGACATGGCCGCGTCGCGGGCGTCATGGAGTCTTCCACCGCTGTCAAATATCGCTTCGATCGGCTTGCCGTCGAGAGACTCCAGCTCGGATGCCATCGCCCGCAGACGCAGTGCCGCTCCAATATGGGCGGCACAGCGGGTCCACCGCCGGCGCTCCTGCTGTGTGCTGACGCGCACCTCATCCAGCAAAAGCGTAAGGCCAATCCCGGATCCCGTGCCGCTGTGTGCGGCGACTCGAAGAATGTCCGTCGTAAAACCGGCATTGACCTCGTTGAACCTCGCTTTGTTATCGCCCAGGTGGAAGATGAGCTCACTTACCGTCCCGACAGCGGCACTTCTGCTTCCGTAGGCCTGGTCGAGCGCCTCCCGCGATGCCACTCCCAGACTGCCCCGGAGGTGAGCTTGGATCTCAGAGGGGCCATGGACTGCCACATCCTTGATCGCCAGGCCTGACGGGCGCAGGTCAAAAGTGAAGGCGGCGGAGCTGCGGTCCCGCCAGTGCTCTCGCGCAATGCAGTCAAGCAGTCGGGCCAGCCATACCGAGTCGTCATGGTCGAGGGAATATCCAGATTCAACGACCGCGATCCAGTCGCCGGAAGGCTTGTGCGGTGATCGCGCCATACGAAAGCCCGTCGACTCCTATGCATTGCTGGAAAATGCTTTCGTTATGATATTGAGCCGACCGTAGCGCTGGCAAAGGGCTGACGGCGACGGTAGGACGGTGTGCGACGAGCTGAGTTCCGTTATCCTGCCCAGCCTATGCTCGGCAAGCGCAACATCTATCTGGTCGGCCCCATGGGGTCCGGGAAAAGCGCCGTGGGGCGGATCCTGGCGCGACTGGTGGACGCGCCCTTCATGGACAGCGACGCCGAGATCGAAAGGCACACCGGGGTCGACATCTCCTACATTTTCGAGCGCGAGGGCGAGGCGCGGTTCCGGCAGCGCGAGCGGGAGACCCTCGAGGCGCTGACGGCCATCGAGCCGCTGGTCCTGGCCACCGGCGGCGGCGCCATCCTGCTGCCCGAAAACCGCGAGCGGCTCGCGAAGCACGGATGCGTCGTGTATCTCATTACCTCGGTCGAACAGCAGGCTCACCGGGTGAGCCACGCGCGGCACCGGCCGCTGCTCGCCAACGTGGACCCGGAACAGAAGCTGCGGTCGCTGATGCTGGAACGCGAGCCGCTGTACAGCTCGATCGCGGACTACAAGGTGACCACGGATGGCCGCAAGATCCAGGCGGTCGCCGAGGAAATCATCACGGCCCTGGGTTTCCCCGCCCCGGCAGGCTGATGGCCCTATAATTGCCGGCCACCGTGGACACGCTCACCGTCAACCTCGCCGAGCGCAGCTACCCGATCCTGATCGGCCCGGGACTGCTGGACAATGCGGCCCTGCTGGATGCGCACGTGCCCCGGGGCACGGTGCTGCTGGTCAGCAATACCACCGTCGCGCCACTGTATGCCCCGCAACTCAAACGGGGCCTGGGGGACCGGACCGTCATCGAGGCCATCCTGCCGGATGGCGAGTCGTACAAGACGGTCGAGACTCTCTCCCGGATCTTGGATGTGGCGGTCGCCAACCGCCTCGCACGCGACTCCACGGTGGTCGCCCTCGGCGGAGGGGTGGTGGGCGACATGGCCGGGTTCGCCGCGGCCTGCTACCAGCGCGGTATCGATTTCGTGCAGGTGCCCACGACCCTCCTCGCCCAGGTGGACTCGTCGGTGGGCGGCAAGACCGGCGTGAACCATCCGGGCGGCAAGAACCTCATCGGGGCGTTCCACCAGCCCGTCGCCGTGGTTGCCGACACCAATACCCTCTCGACACTGCCGCCGCGCGAACTGCGGGCGGGGCTGGCCGAGGTCATCAAGTACGGCCTCATCCACGATGCCGCCTTCTTCGACTGGCTCGAGGTCAACATCGACCGCCTGCTTGCGGGCCACCCGGAGGTCCTGACGCACGCCATCCGCCGCTCCTGCGAGGTCAAGGCCGAAATCGTTGGCCGCGACGAACGCGAGCGCGGGGACCGCGCCTTGCTGAACCTGGGGCACACCTTCGGCCATGCCATCGAGTCGGCGACCGGCTACAGCGCGTGGCTGCACGGCGAGGCCGTCGGCGCCGGCATGCTGATGGCGGCGGCGATGTCCGCCGAATGTGGACTTCTGGGCGTCTCCGATGTGGCGCGCCTGCGCGCGCTGCTGCACCGGGTCGGGCTGCCGATCTCGGCCCCGGAAGTCTCGGCCGTCGCGGCCCTGGAACACATGAAGATCGACAAGAAGGTGAAGGCCGGCCGGATGCGGTTCGTGCTCCTCGAGCGCATCGGCGCGGCGATCGTGACCGCGGATTATCCGCCGGAGGCCCTCCAGACCACCCTGACCGGCTACTTCGGCTGACCGTGGCCCGCCCGACGCGCCAAGCATCCGGCCTGGCCCCGTACGCGGCGGTAGAAACAGAATCCCGCGGCCGCCGCTTCGCCGAACCCCCGCCGCAGTTCCGGGGCGAGTACCAGCGCGACCGCGACCGCATCATCCATTCCAACGCCTTCCGGCGCCTGGTCTACAAGACGCAGGTGTTCGTGAACCATGAAGGTGATCTGTACCGCACCCGCCTGACCCATTCGATGGAAGTCGCGCAGATCGCCCGTTCCATCGCTTCCGAGCTGCGCCTGAATGAGACCCTGACCGAGGCCATCTGCCTGGCGCACGACCTGGGGCACACCCCGTTCGGCCACGCGGGACAGGATGCCCTCAACGCCTGCATGCGCAAATTCGGCGGCTTCGAGCACAACCTGCAGTCCCTGCGGGTCGTCGATGAGCTCGAGGACCGCTACGCCGACTTCCATGGCCTGAACCTGACCTTCGAGTGCCGCGAGGGCATCCTCAAGCACTGCGCGCTGCGCAATGCCCGGCAGCTGGGCGAGCTGGGCGAACGGTTCATCAAGCGCGGCCAGCCCTCCCTCGAGGCCCAGCTCTCGAACCTCGCCGACGAGATCGCCTACAACAACCACGACGTCGCCGATGGCCTGCGCGCAGGCCTCATCCGCCTCGAGGACCTGGGCGGCGTCGAACTCTTCGAGCGCCAGCACCGCAAGGTTCAGGCGCAGTACACCGGTCTGCCTGCCCGCAAGGAAATCCACGAGACCATCCGGCGCGTCATCAACTATGTGGTCAGCGACCTGATCACGACGACCAGCCGCAACCTCGAAAAGGCCGCACCGGCTTGTATTGCCGAAGTCCGCGCCCGCTCCAGGCCGCTCGTGGCCTTCAGTCCCGAGGTCGCCCGCGAGCAGCTCGAACTCAAACAGTTCCTCAACCAACGCGTCTACCGGCACTACAAGGTCCTGCGGATGACCTCCAAGGCCCGGCTGGTCGTCACGCGACTGTTCGACACCTTCCTGAACGACGCAAAGCTGATGCCGACCGAACACCAGGAGGCGGTCACATGCCTGGAAGCAACGCTCGGCCAGGCCGGCCGCGCGCGCGCAGTCGCGGATTACATCGCCGGCATGACCGACCGCTACGCCATATCGGAACATCAGCGGCTGTTCGACCCGGCGGAGCGGACTTAGCATTGGTCGATAACGTCCCGGATCTGATCGTCCGCGGCACGCCCGCCTACAGACGGATGAGCGTCGCACTCCTGGTGGCGGGATTCGCGACGTTCGCCCTGATGTATGACGTCCAGCCGCTGTTGCCCCTGTTCGCTGCTCAATTCGGCGTCAATGCGGCCACTTCGAGCCTCGCGGTCTCCCTCACGACCGGCACCATGGCACTCGCCTTCATTCCGGCAGCCGTGGTGTCAGATCGGATCGGCCGCCGGTCGGTGATGGTGGCTTCGCTGTTCGCCGCGGCGGCAGTCACGGTGCTATCCGCCGTAGTACCCGGGTGGGGACAACTGCTCGGGCTGCGGGCTGCGATCGGCCTGGCATTGGCAGGTCTGCCGAGCGTCGCGATGGCCTACGTTGCCGAAGAAGTGCACCCGGACTCGATCGGTTCGGCGATGGGACTGTACATCGCGGCCTCGGCGATCGGCGGGATGGCCGGACGCCTGGGCACCGCATCCATCTCGCAATATGCGGGATGGCGATGGGCGATTGCCACGATGGGCGCTGCGGGCCTGGCCGCGGGGGCCGCATTTGCGGTCGCCGCCCCACCCTCCCGTGCCTTCGTGCGCAAACAGCATGACCTGCGTTCCCTCACGCACGCGATGCGAGGACATCTCTCCGACAAGGTGCTGCCGCTGCTCTATGTCGAAGGCTTCCTGCTGATGGGTGTCTTCGTATCCGTTTACAACTACATCAGCTTCCGCCTGGAAGCCGCACCCTACGGCTTGAGTCAGGCGGCGGTTGGGCTGGTCTTCCTGGTCTACCTGATCGGCTCGTTCAGCTCCGCCTGGGTGGGCATCCTCGCCAGCCGCCTCGGGCCGGGACGCGTCTTGTGGATGCCGATCGCCGTCCTCACGATGGGGATAGTGCTCGCCGCGGTTCGCCCACTGATAGCGGTCCTGGTGGGGATCGCAATTGTCACCGGTGCCTTCTTCGCAGCTCACTCGACGGCATCGGGATGGGTCGGCCGGCGGGCTATTCGGGACCGCGCACAGGCATCCGCACTCTATCTTCTGGCCTACTACCTGGGCGGAAGCCTGCTTGGATCGGCTTCGGGCCTCGCTTGGAACAGTGCCGCATGGAGAGGGGTGACGGGGTTCGTGCTGATTCTGACATTGACTGCACTTATGATCGCCGCTCGTCTTAAAAACACGCTAACGAGTGAGGAGTGCAACTTTGCGTCGCCGCAATGCAAGAGGAAATAAGACCGCGTTCCGCCGTCTGAATCAGCATGGTAGGGGACCGCTCAATGAGATAACCCCGGCTGAAATCCTGGAACCGCTTTTGTGGCTCTTGGACGCGGTAGGTGTCTCACGGCGCGAAGTGATATCAATTGTTCGAGCCCTGCCACCTCTTAAACTACGAGAGCCGGTGATAGTGGTTAAGGGGAAACTTGAATACTGGTCTCGAATCCTGGATAGGTGGGCCGCTGATACCAAATTCCTAGGATCAGATGGTCGTCCGCGAGACTTGCCCTTTAGCGGTGGCGATTCAAGCTTCTCCGATCTGGCAGCCCTTGAACTTCCTCATGAGCGGCCAGCAGAATGTCGCGACAATCTCCTGGCGATCGGGTCAATTGTTCAATTGCCAAATAAGAAGCTTAGATGGCGCGAAAGATCCGCACTGGCACATGGTGTGGAAAGCGGAGTTATATTGGCAGATGAATATCTGCGGCCGTTGCGCGCCTTATTGCTTGCCTTGCAGGCGAACCTACTGCAGCCGGAGGTCGCCTTTCAAAGGGCCGTATCTGGATTCGAAATTTCGTCGCCTGATATGGCGGAACTAGGAAGCTTTGTTGCACGTCATGGAAGTGCACTTCTCGAACTAGTTGACGATTGGTTGTCGCATCGTCGGCAAGTGAACCAACGCTTAGGACGCAGCAGACGGACGAAGGTTAGGCCTTACCTGGGGCTATATCTAAGTTCAGAGGCAGAGGGAGTGCAGAGAATCCCTCAAGCTGCAAAACGCCGATCTAGAAAGTAACGTGGAGTAAGGATTCCCGCTCGGCCCCAACTCTAGAGGGCAGGTCTTGCGACTAAAACTCAACTTTGCAGTGGGAGAGCCGAGACCGGAATTTTCTCTACACCGAAAGAAAGGTGTAAGCACCACCCTGAGTCGCGACGCCGCAACCCCGTCCTAAAAGTCGAAGACAGCCGCGGGCATGTAAA
>DATJTJ010000065.1:0-8663 GCA_035503515.1 Steroidobacteraceae bacterium | reverse complement strand
ATGCAGAACTCGCTGCAGATGGAGTGGTGTCTGAACTGCCACCGGAATCCGGCGAAGAATCTGCGGCCGACGAGCGAGATTTACAACATGGCGTGGAAAGGGGCGTCGGAGCTGAATCCGGTATGGTGTGCGTCGGAGGATGTGAAGGCGGGCACGCCCACGGCGGAGAGCGTGACCTGCACGGAGACGCCGCCGGGCGGCGAGGTGCAGATGGCTTCACTGGCGCAGGCGCTGCCGGGTTTGCATCCCCAGGCGCAGGTGCCCGGGACGCAGATCGGCAGCGAGGATACCGAGCCGATGCTGTTGCCGGCAGGACTGCACTACACGAAGTTCACGAACCAGCAGGCGCTGGGGCAGTTTTTGATCCAGCACTACGACATTCGGAATCCGCGTGAGCTGACGAGCTGCGAGGTTTGCCACCGATGAACAAGAGCGAAGGCACAGGGTACAGGGTGCAGGGCGCCGAGCCGGTGGCTGCGCGGGAAGCTCAGGTTGAAGAGCAGGTGACCGCTGTGAACGGGAGCGCGAACGGCCTGGTGAAGATTGAAGCGCAGAAACCGCTGACCCTCGACGAAGTGCGGGCGAAGCTGGCGGGACAGAAGGGCAAGAAGTTCTGGCGGTCGGTGGACGAGCTGGCCGACGCGCCGGAGTTCGCCGAGCTGGTGAACAAGGAATTCCCGTCGCAGGCGTCGGAATGGATCGACCCGGTTTCGCGGCGGACGTTTTTGAAGGTGATGGGCGCCTCGATGGCACTGGCGGGGCTCGCGGGCTGCACCAAGCAGCCCGACGAGCCCATCTATCCGTATGTGACGGCGCCGCCGGACCTGATTCTGGGCAAGCCGGTGTATTTTGCGTCGGCGTTTCCGTTCACCACCGGCGCGGTGCCGGTGCTGATCAAGAGCGCGGCGTATCGGCCCATCAAAGTGGACGGGAATCCTGAGCACTCGTATACGCGGGGCGGCTCCGATCCGATTACCCAGGCGACCCTGCTGGACATGTACGACCCGGACCGGTCGCAGCACGTGCTGTATCGGGGAGAGACGCGGCCATGGGTGTCGTTCCTGGGCGAGTTTCGGGCCATGCTGGCGGACAAAAAGGGGTCGGGCGGCCAGGGGCTGTATTTCCTGAGCGCGACGGTGACCTCGCCGACGCTGGCGCGGCAGTGGCAGGAAGGGCAGAAGAATTACCCCCAGGCGAAGTTCGTGCAGTACGATCCGGTGAACCGCGACAACCACTACACCGCAGCAAAGCAGGCTTTCGGCGACTATGTGGACGCGCAGTACCGGCTGGATCAGGCGGACGTGATCGTTTCGCTGGACGCGGATTTCCTGGGCGGCGCGCAGTTTCCTGGTTTCCACCAGCTGGCGCGCGATTACGCGAACAAGCGGAAACTGCAGGGCACGACGGAGATGAACCGGCTGTACGTGGTCGAGCCGGTAACGACGCTGACCGGGTTCAAAGCGGAGCATCGCCTGGCAGTGCAGCCGAGCCGGATGACGGCGTTCGCGCAGGCGCTGGGGGCGGCGGTTGGTGCGGGAACCGCGCAGGGCGGCGGCTGGTCGGATCACGAAGCGACATTTTTGCAGGGCGTGGCCGCGGACCTGAAGGCGAGCGCGGGCAAGTGCGTGGTGATCCCGGGCGAGTTCGCTCCGCCGGAGGTTCACCTGGCGGCGTTCGCGATGAACCAGGCGCTGGGCAACGTGGGCAAAACGGTGGTGTACGCGGAGCCGGTGAACCCGATGCCGTCGATCCAGACGGACGATCTGCGGTCGCTGGTGGCGGACATGAACGCCGGCAAAGTGGACTGGCTGGTGATTCTGAACGCGAACCCGGTGTACATGGCGCCGGCGGACCTGGAGTTCGAGGCTGCGCTGAACAGGGTGAGCACGATCGTGCACCTGGGGTCGCATCTGGACGAGACGGGGCAGATTGCTCACTGGCACATCAACAACGCGCATTACCTCGAGATGTGGTCGGATGCGCGGTCGTACGACGGGACGGTGAGCATCGTGCAGCCGATGATCGAGCCGCTGTACGGGGGGCACAACGCGCACGAGATCCTGCAGTCGCTGCTGGATAATCCGAATGTTTCCGCGTACGACGCTGTGCGGGCGACGTGGATGGGCGGGACGCCCGGCGGGAAGGGAAGCGGCGGACAGGCGGCTCCGGCCGGAGGCTCGACCGCGGCAGCGGCTCCCGGGCAGGACGCAGATTTCCGGTGGCGGAAATCGCTGCACGATGGGTGGATCGCGGATACGGCGTTCACGGCGAAGAACGTGACAGCGAAGGCGGGCGCTGGAACGGCGGCGCCGGCGCCGGCAAATGCGGCCGGCAGCACGCTGGAGGTGGCATTCCGGCCGGACTCCAACGTGTACGACGGGCGCTACGCGAACGTGGGCTGGATGCAGGAGATTCCGCGGCCGATTACCAATCTGGCGTGGGACAACGCGGCGCAGATGAGCTACGCCACGATGGAGAAGCTGGGGCTCGCGGAAGACGACGAAGTCGAGATCGAGCTGAACGGCAGGAAAATCAGCGCGGGCGCGCTGGCGGTTCCGGGGCAGCCGGATGGGGTGGTGGTGATCACGCTGGGCCAGGGCCGCCGCATCGGGCGCGTGGCGGGCGGCGTAGGTTACAACGGCTATCTGATCCGGCCTTCGACGGCGCCGTGGTCGCAGCAGGGCGCGAGCCTGCGTAAGACCGGCGGGATCTACGATCTGTGCGTAACCAAGAGCCACCACATCGATCAGCGCGCGCCGTTCGCGGGCGGGCCTGGCGAGGGGACGCACTCGCTCGAAGGCGACGAGTCGCTGGATCGCGGGATCATCCGCTACGCGACGCTCACCGAGTACAAGGACAATCCGGAGTTCGCGCACGAGGGCGTGGCTCGCTGGACGCCGGAGCCGAACGAAAGCATGTTCCCCGCGTACCGATACGACAAGAACGCGTGGGGGATGTCGATCGATCTGAACTCGTGCGTGGGGTGCAACGCCTGCGTGACGGCGTGCTATGCGGAGAACAATATTCCGGTGGTGGGGCGGCTGCAGGCGAAGATCGGGCGCATCATGCAGTGGATCCGGATCGACACCTACTTCGAGGGCGACCTGTCGGCGCCGCGGGCGCATTACCAGCCGATGACCTGCCACCAGTGCGAGAACGCGCCCTGCGAGCAGGTATGCCCGGTGGGAGCGACGGTGCATTCGCCCGAAGGGCTGAACATGATGATCTATAACCGTTGCGTGGGGACCCGGTACTGCTCGAACAACTGTCCTTATAAGGTGCGGCGGTTCAACTTCCTGCTGTATTCGGACTACGATACGCCGAGCCTGGCACTGATGCGGAACCCGGAAGTGAGCGTGCGCAGCCGCGGGGTGATGGAGAAGTGCAGCTACTGCGTGCAGCGCATCGAGGCGGTGAAGATCGAGGCGGACAAGGACAACCGTCCCATTCGGGATGGAGAGATCAAAACGGCGTGCCAGCAGGCGTGCCCGACGAGTGCGATCGTGTTCGGAAACATCAACGACAAGAGCAGCGAAGTGGCGAAGCTGAAGACGGAAGTGCGGACCTACGGGGTGCTGGCGGACATCAACACCCGGCCGCGGACGACGTATGTGGCGGGTGTGCTGAACATCAACGAGGGTCTGGCGAAAGCGCTGGGAGAGTACGCAACCTAGCCGGGAGCCGGCAGGGGCAGGAAAGACGAGAGCAGGAATCGGGCCGGGAAAGAGGATTCTGGAGCGCATGGCGACAAAAGACGCACCCGTCAACAATCCGATGGTGGATCCGGTCACCGGCGAATACCGGGTGATCGCGCCGGGGCACACGTTCAAGTCCGTCACCGAAGAGGTTTCGCGGATCGTCCTGACGAGCCACACGCCGCTGGGCTGGTATTTCGGATTCATGGTGGCCGGTTCGGTGGTCGGGATCCTGATGATCTGCCTCGCGTGGCTGTTTCTGAAGGGCGTGGGCATCTGGGCCATCACCATCCCGGTAGCCTGGGGCTTCGCGATCATCAACTTCGTGTGGTGGATCGGCATCGGCCACGCGGGAACGCTGATCTCGGCGATTCTGCTGTTGTTCAAGCAGAGCTGGCGGAACTCGATCAACCGGTTCGCCGAGGCGATGACGATCTTTGCGGTGGTGTGCGCGGGCATGTTCCCGCTGATCCACGTGGGCCGGCCGTGGCTGGGGTACTGGCTGTTCCCCTATCCCAACACGATGAATTACTGGCCGCAGTTCCGCTCGCCGCTGCTGTGGGACGTCTTCGCGGTTTCGACTTACGCGACGATTTCGGTGGTGTTCTGGTACATGGGAATGATCCCCGACCTGGCCACGCTGCGGGACCGGTCGCAGTCGAAGGCGGGCCAGTTCTTCTATGGGCTGCTGTCGGTGGGCTGGCGGGGATCGGTGCGGCACTGGGTGCGGTACGAGACGGCCTCGATTCTGCTGGCCGGCCTGGCCACGCCGCTGGTGCTCTCGGTACACAGCGTGATCAGCCTGGACTTTTCGGTGGCGCTGCTGCCCGGCTGGCATACCACGATCTTCCCGCCGTACTTTGTGGCCGGCGCCATCTACTCGGGGTTCGCCATGGTGTTGACGCTGGCGATTCCGATCCGCACGTTTTACCACCTGGAAGACCTGATCACGATCCGGCACATCGACAACATGGGCAAGGTGATGCTGGCCACGGGGATGATCGTGGCGTACGGCTACTCCACAGAAGTGTTCATGAGCTGGTATTCGGCCAGCCACTGGGAATACTTCATGATGTGGAACCGCATGTTCGGGCCGATGGGGTGGTCGTACTGGGTGCTGATCACCTGCAACATCGCGCTGCCGCAGCTGATGTGGCTGCGGAAGTTCCGGTCCAATGTGGGGCTGATGTTCCTGATGTCGCTGATCGTAAACACCGGCATGTGGTTCGAGCGGTTCGTGATCGTGGTAACCAGCCTGACGCGGGATTATCTGCCGTCGTCGTGGGGCACGTATCGGGCGACGAAGTGGGATTACGGAACGTTTCTGGGAACGCTGGGACTGTTCACGTTCCTGTTCTTCCTGTTCATCCGCTTCCTGCCCATGATTCCGATGAGCGAACTGCGGCTGATGCTGCCGCAGGCGAAAGTGCGGGAGAAGAGAGAGCTGCTTCCGGAGGCGGGTGACTGATGCCACTTCCCGAGGGACTATACGCAATGATGGCGGAGTTCGACACTCCGACGGAGCTGGTGCTGGCGGCGAAAGCGGCTTATCACGCGGGGTACCGGCGCATGGACTGCTATACGCCGTATCCGGTGGAGGAAGCGGCGGAGGCGATCGGGTTTCATCGCGACGAGGTGTCGCTGGTATGCCTGGTGGGCGGACTGCTGGGGCTGGCGGCGATGTTCGGGCTGGAGACGTGGATTTCGGTGTGGGCGTTTCCGCTGAACATCGCGGGGCGGCCGTACTTTTCGTGGCCGGCGTTTGTGATTCCGGCGTACGAATGGACGATTTTGTGGGCGGGGTTATCGGCGGCGTTCGGGATGCTGGCGCTGTGCGGGCTGCCCAAGCCGTATCACCCGGTGTTTAACGCGGCGAATTTCCGCAACGGAGCGAGCAGCGACAAGTTTTTCCTTTGCCTGGAAGCGACCGATCCGAAGTTCGAAGCGGGGGAGACGCGGGGTTTTCTGGAGGCGCAGAAGCCGGTGTCGGTGGTGGAGGTGGAGTATTAAAACCCCAGTACGCAGGTTACAGGTTAGAGGTTACAGGGATCCGTGGCGGCGCCTGGGGCTGGCTGGGGCGATGGGGCTGCTGCTGCTGGCGGCTGGGTGCCGGCAGGACATGCAGAACCAGCCGCGGATGTTTCCCCAGCGGGGATCGCCGCTGTTCGCCGACGGGCGGTCGGTGCGTCCGCAGGTGGAACACACGGTGGCGCGCGGCCAGCTGTACGAGACCAGCGACTATTTCTACACCGGGCTGATGAATGGGAAGGAAGCGGACATGATGCCGTTTCCCGTGACCATGCAGGTGCTGGCGCGCGGGCAGGAGCGGTTCAACGTCTACTGCACGCCCTGCCACTCGCGGGTGGGCAACGGGCTGGGCATGATCGTGGAGCGCGGATACAAGCCTGCGGGGAATCTGCATGACCCGCGGCGGCTGGCGGAACCGCTGAGCCACTACTTTTACGTCATGACAAATGGCTATGGAGCCATGCCGGATTACAAAGCGCAGGTGGCGCCGGCGGATCGCTGGGCGATTGCGGCGTACATCCGGGCTCTGCAACTGAGCCAGAACGCGAAGCTGTCGGACGTGCCGGCGGGGGCCCAGGTGGAAGACCTGAAGGACGTGGCGACGCAGCAGGGCGAGCCGGCAAGCTTCGCGGGGCCGTGGCCGACTCCGTCGACGGCGGTATACGGATCGCCGATTGTCGGGATTGTGGCTGGGGCGCCGGCAGAGAATCCGCCCAAGCCGGCGATGAAGCCGAATGCGGCGACGACCAGGCCTGCGGCAACAGGAGCGCATCCATAATGGCGAACGATTCGTTCAGCAAAGGATTGCCCTCGACGCTGGGAGCGCCGGCGTTTGTGGACGTGTGGCGGAAGCGGGCGCTGGTGGTGGGCGTGGTGTGTGCGGCGCTGGCGGTGGTGTTCGCGTTTCTCGGGCAGGCGGAGGACGGGCTGGGCTGGAATCATCTGCTGCGCGGATGGCTGGACGGCTTCGTGATGTGCTTCGGGTTCTGCTTCGGCGGCATGGCGCTGCTGGAGGTGCAGTACCTGTCGGGTGGGAAGTGGGGACTGATCGTGCGCCGGCCGCTGGAGGCAATGACGCGGACGTGGCCGATCATCGTGCTGTTCTTCCTGCCGGTGGCGTTTTTCGGGGCCACGCGGGGCATGCTGTATCCCTGGGCGAAATACGCGGACTGGGCGACGGCTTATAAGAACGGCCTGATCTCGGCGGATATGATGCACGCTATCCAGTGGAAGCAGCCGATGCTGAACGTGCGCAACTACTGGGTGGTGTCGCTGGTGTGCTTCGGGATTTTCGCGATCTACATTTTCCGGCTGAATCGCTGGTCGATGCAGCGGGATGCCGATCCCGAGCCGCGGGTGGCGTACTGGCGGACGAGGTTCGAAAACCTGTCCGGGTTCGGGGTAGTGCTGTTCGCGGCACTGCTCTTCGTGCTGGTGATTTACTGGGTGATGTCGATCGACCCAACGTGGTATTCGACCATCTATGGATTCCAGTACCTGGTGGGCGAAGCGTTCGTGGTGCTGCCGATGGCGATTCTGACGCTGATCTGGCTGAGCCGGACAGAGCCCATGAAGAGCCTCTTCCAGGTGATCGAGCAGCACGATCTGGGCAAGCTCTGCTTCGCGCTGGTGATGCTGAACATCTACTTCGCCTTCGGCGCGTTCATCATCATCTGGTCGGGCAACTCGCCGGAAGAGATTCCCTGGTATCTGGACCGGATTCGCGGGAACTGGGGCGTGATCGCGACCCTGGACGTGATCCTCCACTGGCTGATTCCCTTCAGCCTGCTCCTGTCCAGGGACCTGAAGCGAATTCAGAGCCGGCTGGCGTTGACCTGCTGGATCATGATCTTCGCGGGATTCTGGGATATGTTCTGGCTGATCGAGCCTTCCTATAAGGACGCGGCGAGGAATCTGCACTTCAGCTGGGGAATCCTGGAATACGCGGCGATGCCGGCGGCGCTGTTCTCGTTCTGGATGGTGTACTACTTCGGGCAGCTGAAGAAGCGGCCGCTGATCGCGACCAACGATCCGCATCTGGCGGAGATTCTGGAGCGCAACTATGTCCATGCCTGATCCCCGCGACAAGAAGAACCTCGACCCGAAGGCGCATGCCGGCGATCCCTCGGTGAAGGAAGGGTATGAGGTCACGGATGCGAACACCGGCGGGATCATCGTGTTCCTGGTTGGGTTGTTTGTTTCGGTCGGGGTGTTTTTCGTGTTCTGCTACGTGATGGGCATCGCCATCAACCGTGGGCTGGATAAACAGGACGGCCCCCCGAATAAGTGGAATGCGGCGAACCAGATTGCGCCCCACATGGAGATCGAGTCGAATCCGGCGCTGCAGCAGGAGCAGCTGGCGAGGCTGACGAAGCAGTTTCCCTCGCCACGGCTGCAAATGGACAACGGCGACCAGGACCTGGCGAACCTGCACGAGCGCGAGGATCTGCTGCTGGACCACTACAGCTGGGTCGATCGCAGCAAGGGGACGGTGCGGATCCCGATCGAGCGGGCGATGGAGTTGATCGCGCAGCGGGGTCTGCCGGTGGCTCCGGCGCAACAGCAGCAGGCGCTGATGATGGGCGATTCGACGCCCACGGTGCAGATGCCGCTGACCGACGGATTTGCGCCGACGGGGTACGAGCAGGAAGTGCACGGGCGGACGCAGCAGGCGGGTGAGCAGACTTCGGCTGTTTTGGGCGGGCGGTAAGAGCAGGGATCAGACATCAGGGAATAGAAGCTGGCAGCGGGAGTGGACTCGAAGAGATGTTTCTGAGCAGGACAAGGCGTGGCGGGGTGGCGGGCCGATGGGCGGCTGCGCTGGCGGTGTGCCTTGGATTTGTGGTGGGCGCGCACGCGCAGAGCCAGTGGTTTGGATTCCAGAAGCCAGGGAAGCCGGCGGACCAGCAGCCGCTGATACTGAAGCACATCAGCATCCAG
>DATJTJ010000064.1:0-83256 GCA_035503515.1 Steroidobacteraceae bacterium | reverse complement strand
GGCGTTGTTGTAGGTCTTGAGAGAGCCCGACCCCACCAGGGTGAAGTTGCTGATCTGACCACCGCCGGTGGCCTTCTCGGTGAACTCCGGCCAGTGCGCCCAGTCGCTGCTGCCCACGGTGGTGAGGTTGGCGGTGCTGAGCGTACCCAGACCCACGCCGCTCAGCGCCCCACCGGTTGTGCTGACCTCCACGTAGCCGCTGACCTGCGCGCTGACGGTACTGGACCCGTCAGAGTTCGTGGCCGCAATACTGTAGTAATACGTGGTGCCCGGCACCGCGGTCGTATCGGTGAAGCTGGTCCCGGCGGTGGTGGTGAGGACAGTTCCCAGGGTTCCGGAAACGCCGGAGCGATAGATCGTGTAGCCCGTCGCGCCCGTCGCAGGGCTCCAGCTGACCGTGACGCCGGTACTCGATGTGCCCTGCGAGGCGGTGATCCCCGTGGGGGTCGGAGGTGGCGTCGTCGCCACGGAGCCGCCCGTGAGCGTGGCACCGGCGAAGGAGACATTTCCGGAGCTCGATGCCTGCGTCCACTGCACGTACAGCAGTTGTCCGGACTGGCCGGCCGTATAGGTCAACGTGTAGGCGATGTAGTAGTTGCCGGAACTCGTGGAGGTCGTGGCAATGAAGTCCTCCGCCGATCCGTCGGAGAGAAAGGCGCGCAGATGTCCCGCGGAGTTGTAGCCGCCCACGTAGACGGTCAGGGTTCGCGGATTGGTATCGGCCGGCGCGCTGATCTGGTAGCCGCCTGCCCAGCCGCTCACATAGACGCCCGACGTGACGCTGCCCGAGGCGGTGGGGGTGCCATCCGACCAGGTGAACGTGCGCTGGTCGTTGGTGTAAGTGGTCATGGCGTACGGCGGGTACAGCGACTCCAGATCGGAGATCTGGGCATTGCCGGTGGCCTTGTGCACATAGCCGGGCCAATGGGCCCAGTCCGATGCGCCGGCCGCGGTCAGGTTCACCGTCGCCGTCGTCGTACTGCTGGTACCGCTCAGTGTGCCCTTCGGTGCCGCGGTCTGGGATCCGAGCAGCCCGTAGACCCGGACCTTGTTGGAGAACGTGGACATATACACCCGGCCATTGGCGACGGTGGGCGGGGAGTACTTGGCATACAGGCCGATCGAATCGCGCGTCGCGTTCTGCTGGGTGTCGTAGAGCTCGCTGGAAAGGTTCGATGCATCGAAAGCCCGCAGGACCCCGGAGACGACGGCGTTTTCCGCATCCGCATTCAGTGGTATCGAGGCCCAGACGACGCCCGTTCCGGACTGGCTGCCGTTCGATGATATGGACATGACGCCACCCGGCATGCCCGGCGGGGCGGAAAAGCTGCTGGTGGTGACGGGCGTCGTGCCGAGCTTGCTGCCGTTGAACGGGAACGCCTTGAGCGTGTCACTCTCGCTCCAGACATAGATCAGGGGGCCGGATGTCGAGTACGGGAAGTACACCGGCGAGCCGTGGATGTGCCCCGCGGCCGCGGTGAAGGTCTGGGGAATCTGCGTATTGCCCGGGACTTCGCCGCCGAGGCTGCCGGTGTTCAGCAGGTACAGGTCGCCGGTCTTGCTGCCGTTCAACAGCATGGACGTGCCGGGAATCAGCAGCGGACCTGAAACCCCCAGATCCAGGTCCCCCTGGTTCAGCGACACGTAGTCCGAGGGCGCAAAGAAGCTCTGGACCGAGATGCCGCTGCTGGCGACACTGAATTTCACCACCGACTGTCCGAAATTACTGATGCCGTCGAAGGTGCCATTGCCCACGGCGTAGTACACGTAGCCGTTGGCATCGATCGATGGTCCATCGCCGGACTGCCATATCCCTCCCTCGGACCCCGTCGGTGTGGTGTTGAACACCCCGGTCTGCTGCAGGCTGGTCTCGTCATACGTCATGATCCAGCCGTGATACGGATTGATGTCCCCCTGTGAGCCCCACGCGATGACCACCTGATTGTTGGCCAGTCCCAGTGCGTCACGCTGCAACTGCTGCTGTGCATTGAACGTGACGACGCCATTGACCGCGTCGTAACCCGTACCGGGGACCGAGGCCGTAATGCTCACCGGGCTGCCCGTGCGGTCTGCTCCCGTGGTCAGGTCCAGGGCATGGAGCTGATAGCCGTACGTTCCGTTCTGGACCGTGCGCGATACCACGTAGAGGGTATCGGTGGCAGGGTCGATGACGGGTGTCGACACGATGCCGATCGGGGTCAGCGGATCGATGTTGGTGACCGACCCGAACACGTTGGCCGTGCGTGGCGGGACGATGCCCGCGGCGGGATCGTTGAAATTGGTCTGCCACAGCGGGGCGACGTTGGCGCCGAGATTGTTGTCGGCGTCGAACGCATAGACCGTGTTGTTCATCGTGGCGACGATGAGCAGATCGTGGGTTCCAAGGCCGGGAATGGTGATGCCCTGGATGATGAGCGGCTGCGCGTAAACCTCGGAATCCACCTCGTAATCCCACAGCTTGCCGAACTGGGCCGAATTGACGTTCGCCGTGGTGAGCTGGGTTTCTGCGAGATTGGCGCCGGTGTGGCTGGTATCGTTATGGTGCATGAGCACGTTCACGCCGGCGGCGTGGACGCCTGATGCGCACAACAGCGCAGCAGCGAGTGCTGAATTCTTCATCGACTCCCCGCGGGCGCGTCCGCGTCGAGCGCGAAAGCGCCTTTTTCTTATTCCGCTACTGCGGGGAATCTTATACGGGTTTGACGCGGAGCGTTTGACGAAGCGCGGTACGGCAAGTCGCAATAAGTAACATCAGACGGCGATGCCGATCGTCACCGCCACCAGCAGACCGGTCAGCAGGCTCATCCGATCTTTGAAGGCGTACACGAGTGGATCGTCATGCAGATTGCCCCGCTGCGCGATGATCCAGATGCGGCTGATCCAGTACAGCATCAGGACGCACAGGAACCAGATGGCCTTGGGGCGGTGATACAGCGCCTGGATGTCCGGGGAATTGATGTACAGCGCGAGCACCAGGACGCTCAGGTAACCGGCCGCGGCCCCCATGCTCTGCAGGACCGGCAGATCCTCGACGAAGTACCCGCGGCCGGCGGCCTGCAGCAGCTGCCGGCGCCGCAGACCCTCCAGTTCCGCGAATCGTTTGACGAAGGCGAGACTCAGGAACAGCAGGACCGAGAACAGCAGCAGCCAGAAGGACAGAGCGACATCCGCAGCGGCGCCACCGGCAATGATGCGGATGGTGTACAGGCCGGCCAGCGCGAACGTGTCGATGAGCACGCGGCCCTTGAGGATCAGGGAATATCCGACCGTGAGGACATAATAACCCGCGAATGCGAGCTGGAACTTGGCCGGGAGGATGCAGGCGATGCCGATGGCGAGCACCAGCAGCACCATCGCCAGTATCACCCCATGCAGGATGCCGGCATCGCCCGCGGCAAAGGGCCGCTTGGATTTGCGGGTATGGGCGCGGTCCGCATCCAGATCGAGGAGGTCGTTCAGGATGTACACGGAGGAGGCGCACAGGCAGAAGGCCACGAAGCTCAGGACGACGGCGCGCAGCGCGTCGAGCTCGGCAAGCCGGTGCGCCGCCAGCAGCGGTACGAAAACCAGTACGTTTTTCGCCCATTGATGGGGCCGCAGGGCCCGCAGCAGTGCGCGCGCGGTGCCGCCCCGGGACGGGAAGGTCCGTGCAACGCTGGATACGCGTGCCGCCTCGCGGGCCAGCGATGCCGAGCCGTGTACGACCACCGCCGAATGGGCATGCTGCCACACGAACAGGTCGCGGCGCTCGTTGCCGCAATAGTCGAAGCCGCGTTCGCCGAAGAGCTGGACCAGCCGTTGCGCTTTCAGGCGTCCCGAAAGATTGCTCTGCCGGTCGCTGGCGAGCACTCCGTCAAAGAGATTGAGATGACGCGCCACCGAGTGGGCGAGCCTCTCGTTGGAGGCCGTGCATAACCACAGGCTCCGGCCCGCGGACTTCTGGGCCTGCAGCCATTCGCCGAACTGGCGGTCGTAAGGCAATAGCGCGGGATTGAGCTCGATCCGTTCGGCGATCTCCGCCTTCAGCCGCGTCCGGCCGCCGAGCAGCCACAAGGGCAATAGAAACAGGTAAAGCGGATTGCGCTTGATTAGCCGCAGGGCAGATTCCAGCAGCAGGTCACTCGCGATGAGTGTGCCATCGAGATCCACGCACAGTGGAACCAGGTCATCAACGTTCGCCGCCATGATTGCAGCCTCGCCAGGGACCGCGACAGGCATTGCCACCCGCCGGATCAGACCGTACTACGGAGCCGTCGACACATGTGTGATGTGCACCCCATTATGTAATCCGGAATGGGAGATAATCCAGCAACCACGGCAGCGCCGGTCACGGCGTCGCCGGATGTCCATTAGAGTTGTCGAACTGACGCAGGGTTGTCAACAGAGTCCATGCCCATGAAGCCACTGTTCACTGCGGTAATCAGCATTGCGCTGTCGGTCGCCGCGCAGTTCTCCTTGAAGGCGGGGATGTCGAGCCCCGCCGTACGCGCGACCCTCGGCCGACCCCCGGCGTTGAGCGCGCTGTTCTCGGTGCTCACGAACAGATATGTGCTCGGCGGCTTCCTGCTGTACGGCCTGGGCGCGGTCGTGTGGCTGGCCGTGCTGTCGAAGTGGGAGGTCAGCAAGGCCTATCCCCTGGTCGGGCTCGGTTTCGTATTCACGGTGGCCATCGGCTATCTGCTGGGCGAGCAGGTGCACCTGCTGCGGTTGGCCGGCGTGGTGCTCATCTGTTCGGGAGTATGGCTGGTGGCCAGCTCATGATTCTCGATCAGGCGCCAGGGGACGCACTGGAGCCCGGCAAGGAGATCCCGGCCGAGCGCTGGCTTTGGGTCGCGGCAGGCTACGTCGTACTGTCCCTCGCGCTCGCACTGGTGTCCGTGACACTGACGGGATTCCAGTATGGCGTGCAGAACAATATTTTCCACATTCCGTATGTGCTGCGGCTGTCCGAGAACAGGGAGTTCTCGACGGATGCCTTCTATGGGTCGCTGGGCAACTTCACGTCCATCGTCTGGCCCCTGCTGCGGACGATCTGCAATGAGAGCAACGTCCGGGAAGTCTTCTGGTGGGCCAATCTCCTGAGTCGGGCCGGCGGCTTTGCAGGATTGCTGTTCCTGTTCAGATCCCTGGGCCTGAAGAGCCTGCCTGCCATGATCTTGTGCCTGGCCGTTGCGGCCCTGAGCCCCTGGCTGCAGGGGCTTTCGCTGGTGGGCGGACACGGTATGTTCCTGAGCTATTTCACCCAAAGCGAGGTGACGTGGGGATTCGTGTTCGTGTCGCTAGGCCTCCTGGCGCGCAACAGACTGGCTTCGTCCTTCGCCATGACGGGAGTTGCGTTCGCGATCAACGCCTTCATCGGCATCTGGATGCTGATCGCAAATTCGCTGACCGTCATTGCGGTGAGAAAGTCGGTCCGCGGCCGGGAAATCCTGGCGTCGGCGGTCGCCTTTTCAGTGTTTGCGGCGCCGGTCGCGATCTGGATCGCCACCGCGGTGCATGGACCGGACACTGCGGTCAGATTCAGCTACATCTACTACATCAGGCAGTACTATCCGGTTCATTTCCTCATCGAAGCGGCAACCCTGCCCAGCCTCGCGAAATTGGCGCTGCTGTTCGCGGCCGGGCTATCGGCTGCACTGCTGATCCCGAACAGCCGCTTCTGGCTGTGCCTCCAGCTCGCCTGGGCACTGTTGTTCCTCGTCGGAATCCCATTGCCGTACCTCATCGACAACCGGTTCGTCTTCAATCTGCACATGCTGAGATCCTCCGGCGTCGAACAGGCCATGGCGGTGGTACTGATCATCGCCGCCGGCGTCCTGCGTGTGTTGGGGGGCGGAACCGGCAAGCGCAATCTCGGACTGGTGATCCTGTTGTGCCTGGCGTTCACGGGCGAAAGCGTCGCCGGTCTACTCGTGCTGCTGCTGGCATTGCTGATCGCCGTGTCTGACACGCCCGAAGCACAGACGCCGGGATTGCGGCGCTGGTTGCTTCCGATCGGTCGCCACGCCCGCCAACTCGCCTTGCTCTGTATCGCCCTGTTCGCGCTGGAACTGATCAGGGAACTGGCCCAGCAGCATTTTGCCCTGGCGCGGTGCGCGATCACTGCCGCGGTCGCCGCGGCATTCGGCGTGGTGTGGTGGCCCGGCGCCGCGTCGTCGGCAAAACAATGGGCGCTGGGATTGGGCGCCTTGGGGGTGGCCTGTGCCATTGCCGCAGGCTCGATCCTGTGGCCCGGCCAGTACACCTATCCACTGCAGTTCTACTCGACCGACACCAACACCCGTTGGCTCAACTTCGTCGACAGGATCAGAAGCAGTGACATTCAAGGGGTGTTCCTGGTGCCGCTGGCAGACGAGTTCGAGACCTTCCAGCTGCAGGCGCGGAAAATGGTCTGGGTCGGCGAAAACCAGGGCGCCGCGGTAATGTGGCTGCCGGCCTTCTATAACCAGTGGATGCCACGACTGCTCGCGGTCAGGCAACTGCACGGCCCGGAGGATTTCGTCGCGTATGCGCGAAGGAACGGCATTCACAATGTCGTGATCAAGCGTGACGCCGGCGGCTGCCCGGCGCCTGCGACCCTCAGGATCAGCTCGCCACCCTACCTTTTGTGCCAGCTCTGATTCATAGTCGGGTTCCCCTGGAACTGAGCATGCGCGGTGGGCATTCCGTTTTCGGTACTTGATCTTTCCCCGATCGTCGCCGGGGGAACCGCGGCGCAGGCGCTGCGCAATACGCTCGAGCTGGCGAGGCACGTCGAAGAGCTCGGCTACCAACGTTTCTGGCTGGCCGAGCACCACAATATGACGGGCATCGCCAGCGCCGCGACCGTCGTGGTACTGACGCATGTCGCGGCCGGAACCGGCCGGATCCGCATCGGTTCAGGCGGCATCATGCTGCCCAATCATGCGCCCCTGGTGGTTGCCGAGCAGTTCGGAACGCTGGCGACGCTGTATCCCGATCGCATTGACCTGGGGCTGGGGCGTGCGCCCGGAACCGACATGCTCACCGCGCGGGCGTTGCGGCGCGATCTTGCGACCAGTGCGGAGAATTTTCCGCAGGATGTCATGGAACTGCAGGCCTATCTCGAGCCTGCGGTAGCCGGGCAGGCGGTCCGTGCGATTCCGGGGGAGGGCACCCGGGTACCCCTGTGGATCCTGGGTTCGAGCCTTTTTGGCGCCAGCCTCGCGGCTGCGCTCGGCCTGCCGTTTGCGTTCGCATCGCACTTCGCGCCCGATGCCCTGATGCCGGCGCTGGAGATCTACAGATCGAGATTCAAACCCTCGAAGCAGCTGCAACGGCCGCATGCCATGGTCGCGGCGAACGTCATCGCCGCCCCGACGGATGCCGAGGCGCGGTACCTGTTCACTTCGCTGCAACAGGCATTCGTACGCCTGCGGCGCGGCCAACCCGGGCCGCTGCCGGCGCCGGTGAGCGCCATCGCGAGCGTCGTCAGCGAAGCGGAACTCGCAGGCCTGGGGCAGGCACTGGAGTGCTCTTTCGTCGGCGATACCGCCACCATCGAGCGCGGCCTGCGGGATTTCCTCAAGCGCACCGCCGCCGATGAACTGATCATCAGCGGCCATATCCACGATCACCAGGCGCGCCTGAGATCGTTCGAGCTCGCGGCCCGGGTACGCGATGCGCTCTAGGCCTTCGCGGGCGCCACATCTCCCGCCACCGAGTACAGGATCTGCGAATTGCGGGTTTTCTGGAAATCCTCCAGCGACTGGCCCCGCATGGCGGCGTAGATGTGCAGATTGGTGGTGCCGATGACGGCACCGAGCTTTTCCAGCAGGAAGAAAATCACGCCGTAATGAATGAGCGCCCGCCAGTCGCGCTGGCGCAGCATGTTGCGCTCTTCGGTCGTGAGTCCGGCTTCCTCGAACAGGACTTCGGGTTCGGTGAGGAAGCGTGAACGCGTCTCCGGCTTGATCAGATCATGCAGGAAGTTGTTCAGCCGGTAGGCCTTGACGCTGCGATCCAGCGTGAAGGGGTACGTGCCCGGAATCTCATTCATGCCGGCCCATTCGTGGCCGATGCGCTTGCGGTAGGCGTCCACCGATTCACCGGTGCCCTCGTCCGGCTCGTTCTCAAAGATCACCGTGCAGATGGGCGTCATCGAAGGCAGGTAGTAGGCCTGATGCAGTTTCCTGACGCGCCGGTTCAGGGCGCCGCGCATCACCAGCCACATCACCACTTCCGACCCTTCGCAGCCCCCGAGCCGGGCGTAGTCCGCGATCGATATCTCGGTGAGTTTTTCCGGGTCCTTTTCGATCAGGTCCAGGAACTCCATGTCCCACGGGGTGTTGTTGAACCCGGCCCGCTCGCCATGGATCTGGTGGGACAGACCCCCGGTGCCGACGACCGCGACCTTCAGGTCCGCCGGGTAGCTCTCGATGGCCTTGCGCAGCGAGTGACCCAGCTTGAAGCAGCGCTTGGCCGAAGGAATGGGGAACTGCAGGACACCCACCTGCAGCGGGACGATGGCCCCCGGCCAGCGGCCCCCCTCGCGCGGCCACAGCAGCGACAGCGGCGAGAAGGCGCCATGATCGAGGCCCTTGGCCTGGAAATAACCGAGGTCGAATTCATCGGCGACCAGTCCCATCGCGATATGGCGGGCGAGGTCGGGATGGCCGTCGATGGCGGGCAACTTGCGCGGACCGCCGCCCTCGTCAGCCGGCCAGTAGCGGTCGCCGACCCCCAAGGCGAACTGGGAGTAGTGATCGAAGAAAAACGAGGTGATGTGATCGTTATAGATGAGGAACAGCACATCCGGCCGCTTGCGCGCGAGCCACTCCTGCACCGGCTTGTAGCCGGCAAAGATCGGTGCCCACACCGGATCGTTGTGCTTGTTGGCATCCAGGGCAAAGCCGATGGTCGGGGTGTGTGAGGTGGCGATGCCGCCGACGATCGTAGCCATTTACAATAATCCTCTGGAAGTTTGCGCAAGCACCACGGCGTTCCGGCCGTTGATATAGTGGTTGGATCCCATTTGGTCAAGCAACCCCACACTTCATTAACATAATTTCGGGCCTGGGAGGCCCACTGGATCCAAATTGACCCTATGGGATCCGTGGGAGAGGATCGCAGCGTGACCGACACCCAGCTTGCACGGGCGACCGTCAGTATCCGGGAGATGATCCTGCGCGGCCGCCTGCAGGGCGGCCAGCGGGTGGCCGAGGCGATGCTGGCCCAGGCCCTGGGCATGTCGCGCACGCCCATCCGGCAGGCACTGCCGCTGCTGGCCCGGGAGGGGCTGCTGGTGGAGTCCGGCACCCGCGGCTACCTCGTGCGCACCTTCACCCACTCGGACATCCTGGACGCCATCGACGTGCGCGGCCTGCTCGAAGGATTCGCGGCACGACGTATCGCCGAGCGTGGCGCCACGCCGGCGTTCCTCGCCCGGCTGCGCGAGTGCCTCGAGGAGGGCAGCCGCATTTTCGCCAAGGGCCATCTGGTCGAATCCGACGAAGCGGCGTACGGCTCGATGAACGCGCGCTTTCACGCATTGATCATCGAGGCCGCCGGCAGTCCGGTGACGGCCGATGCGATCGAACGTATCGCCAGCATTCCGTTCGCGGCGGCGGCCGCCATCGCTTTCGATGCCACCGATCTTGCGGCGATGTTCGATGCGCTCTGGAACGCCCATCAGCAGCACTACGCGGTGCTCGACGCCCTGCAGGCGGGGCAGGCGACTCGGGTCGAGTTCCTGATGCGCGAACACGTGAATACCGTGAAGAAGAGCATCAACATGCTCGAGGCGGCCGATGCGGGCGCGCCGCGGTCCACCCTGTTCGCCGCCCTCAAGGCAGCAAGGTGATCGCCATTGCAACCGAGACGGCTCCGCCGGGCGGCACGATCAGGATTCCGGGTTTGTCCTTGAGCTCGCCGCTGAAACCCTGCGGGTCCGTGATACCTTGCCAGGGCTCGATGCAGATGAAATCCGCGCCGGGTTTGGTCCAGATCCCAAGATAGGGCACGTGGGGGAAACTGACGGCGATGCGCGGCCCCGCCTCGCTGCCGTATGTGACGCTGCGGCTGGCGAGACGGTCGAAGATCAGCGCATCCGAACGGAACAGCTCATCGCGCAGCAGCAGCCTGCGGTTCACGACGGGCGTCGCCAGATGCCGCGGAGTCAGCAGTCCATTGCCGTCCAGGCAGCGGATCGGGGCGGGCTCATCGCACTCGAACTCGATGAAATGGGCCGCGCGATTCTCGCCGTAGGGCAGCGGCCAGGCGAAGGCCGGGTGATAGCCGAGGCTTGCGGGCATGTCAGTGCTGCCGCGGTTGCGGATCCAGCTGGTGACGCCCAACGTTGCCTCCTCGAGCGCGAAATTCACATCCAGTTCGAACTCGAAGGGATAGACCGCCCGCGTCTGCGCGTCGGCCCTGAGGGCGAAGGTCACGCTGGCGGGACCGAACTCGGTTACGGTGAAGCGTCGGTTGCGCGCAAAACCGTGACGGGACAAGGAATAGCTGTGGCCGCCGGTGCGGTATTGGCCGTCGACCAGCATGCCGACGATGGGAAACAGGAGCGGGGCCCGGCCCGCCCAGATGGCCGGGTCTCCTTGCCATTGCAGGTCGCGTTCGTCCGCATCGAGCAGGCGCGACAGCTGCGCGCCCTGCGGATCGATGCTGGCTGAAAGACCGGTCGAACGAATCGTGATCCAGTCGGACCGGTCCCCTGGCATGTGCGACCTCTAGGCGGTACGGTAACTGCTGCGCTTGGGTTTGCGGTGGGCAATCTCGAGCGGGTAGATGGCGCACGTCAGCACGCCCAGCTCCGCCTGGCTGCGTGCCGGCGGGATGGGCTTCTCGATGGCGGGCGTCGACGCCATGATAGCGTCAAACCGTTCCTTCATGCCGGGCGCGAATTCCGGATGGCTCAGGATGAACAGGTCATTGTTGACGACGCCGTTCATGACGCGCTCACCGGCCTCCAGCGGGCTCATCGAGGTGGCGGCGATGCGCTTCATCATCTCCGGCGTCATGCCCGGGCGCGGTTTGCGGAACGGATTCGGTTCATCCATGCCCACGTAGTTGTCGGTGTTGACGCCGCCGGGACAGAACACACCCGTGCCGATGTTGGTCGCCTGCAGTTCCACGCGCAGCGCCTCCATCAGTCCGACCGCGGCGATCTTGGTCGAGGTGTACACGCCGGCGTTGACACCCGGCAGCAGGCCTCCCATCGAGGCGGTGGTGACGAAATGGCCGCCTTCGCCGTGCTCGAGCATGTGCGGCAGGCAGGCCGCCACGCTGTTGTAGATGGCGGTGAAGTTCACGGCCACCGCGTTGTCCCATTCGTCGAACTTCGCCTGGCTGGCCTCGCGCAGGGTCTTGATACCGGCATTGTTGACGACCAGATGCAGTTTCCCGTACTTGCTCTTGACGGCCTCGACCATGGCCTTCCAGCCATCGCGGTCCGTGACATCGTGCTTGAAGGGCATGACGCCGGGATTGCCGGGTTTGAACAGGGGCAGTGCGGCCTTGAGGCGATCCTCGTTGCGATAGCCGATCACGACCATCATCCCGGCGTTCGAGGCGGCCCGCGCGATGCCGAGTCCGATGCCGTCCGAGGCAGCGGTCACGTAGGCGACCTTGCCCTTGAGGTCCTTCAGCGGTGGCGGCTGGGAAACGGTGGGTTGGGGACCCCAGGGGGAGCGGGCACCGCCGGCCGCCGGGGCCGCGGGTGTCGCGCCCTGGGCGGCGGCGTATCGGGAGAGGCCCAGGCCCGCGAGCAGCGTGCCGGTGCCGATCCCCAAGGTGGTGCCGAGGAATTCGCGTCGGTTGTTCATGGCAGTGCGTCCTAAGAAGGTTCTTCAGGTATCGAGCGTCACGCTGCGGAAGGACCTGCGTTTTTCCCGGCGGTGCGCGATCTCGCGTCGGTAGATGCCGCAGGTCAGTACGCGCGTCTCGCCACGGACCCGGTCCGGGTTCGGCGGCGTGTCCTCCTTCGGCTCGGACTCGAGCATCGCGTCGAAACGCTTCTGCGTGCCGGGCATGTACTCCGGATGCGTCAGGATGAACAGGTCGTTGTGGATGACGCCATTGAGTACCCGCTCGCCGGCCTCGAGCGGATCCATGCCGGCCGGGGGCCTGTTGGGCCGCGCCGGAGCCCCGGCGGGACGGTTCGCCATGCGCTTGGCCAGATAGGGATTGGCCTCTCCGCTGCCCAGATAGTTGTCGGTGTTGACGCCGCCCGGGCAGAAGGCCGACGTGCCGACGGAGGTGCCCTCGAGTTCCACGCGCAGGGCTTCGATGAGCCCGACCGCCGCGATCTTGGTGGCGGTGTACACCCCCAGAGGTCCTCCCGGGAGCAGGCCACTCATCGAGGAGGTGACCACGAAATGCCCACCCTCTCCATGCTGCAGCATGTGCGGCAGGCACACCGCGACGCTGTCGTAGGTGGCGGTGTAATTCACGGCCACGGCGTCATCCCAGTCCTTGGCGGAGACCGTGCTGGCCTTCGCCCAGGTCTTGATGCCCGCGTTGTTGACCACCAGGTGCAGGTTGCCGAACTTGTCGTTGATGGTCTGCAGGACCTTCGCCCAGGCGTCGCGGTCCGTGACGTCATGCTTGATCGGCAGCACACCGGCATTACCGGGCTTGAACAGCGGCAGGGCCGCCTTGAGGCGATCCTCGTTGCGATAGCCGATGCACACCTTCATGCCGGCCGCCGAAGCGGCGCGGGCGATCCCCAGACCGATGCCATCGGAGGAGGCCGTGATGTAGGCCACCTTGCCCTTCAGCTCATGCAGGGGCGCGCGCTGGGAAAAGGCCGGTTCCGGCGGCGGCGGCGGGCGGTTGAACGGGCCCGGGGCGGAGCCGCCCGGTGCCGCAGCGCCGCCCGCGGCGGGCGCGGCGCCCTGCGCGCGGACGTACTGGCTCAGACCCAGGCCTGCCAGGATGCCGGCCCCATACATCGAACCTTCCGCGAGGAACCGCCGGCGTTGTGCCGCAGGGTCGTCCAGCACCGGGAGTGTCTCCTGGGGCCTCTGGGGGGAGTCCTTCATATGTGCCTGCCTCGTGAATGCTTGCCAATCGGCCGAACGGTCCGGGAAAACAGCGTGCAGTTGGTTTTGCAACCCTGCGGATGCCGCACCCGGCAGTGTAGCCTGATCGGCCGAAGGGGCGTCACCTACCGGGGGTGCAAAGCACTTGTCCCGGTTGACCGCGGTAGGGGGCTGTGATGAGGTGCAGGCCGGATTTGGGAGGCCACATGAGCAAGAAATCGGACCTGTTGACGCCGCGCGGACGCGCCCGCCGCGGCTTCCTGGGCAGTGCGGCATTGGCGACCGCGGCCACGGCTACCGCCGGGCTGATCACGACCGGCGATTCGGTCGCCACGGCGGCGGCGGCGTCCCGCTGCCCGGCAGTGCCCGCGCCGATGCGCGATGTCGAGGGCAAGGTGGCCTTCATCACCGGCGGTGACAGCGGCATCGGCCTCGGAATCGCCCGGGCGTTCACCGAGGCGGGCATGAAGGTCGTCATCACCTACCGGACCCGCTCGCACCTGGATGAAGCCATGAAGCTGCTGGCCGGCGCCGCCGACCGCGTCCATGCCATCAACCTCGACGTGACGGACCGGGCGGCGATGGAAAAGGCCGCCACCGAAACCCTGCAGGTCTTCGGCAAGGTCCATGTGCTGGTGAACAATGCCGGTGTCGCCGTCATCGGCGGTCTGTCGCGTGCCTCCTACGAGGATTGGGACTGGGCCATGAGCGTGAATGCGGGCGGCGTGTTCAACGGCGTGCGCGCCTTCCTGCCGCATATCCAGGCGCAGGGCGAAGGCGGGCAGGTGGTGTCCGTGTCCTCGCTCGCCGGGCTGCTGGGACACGCGCCGGCCGGCGTCTACACGGCCTCGAAGTTCGCCGTGGTGGGCATGATGGAGGCCCTGCGCGCCGAACTCGCCGATACCAACATCGGCGTCACCGTCTTCTGTCCGGGCATCGTCAACACCAACATCGGCAGTTCGGCCCGCAACCGGCCGGGAGGGACCGCCGCGGCGGCTCCCCGGGTCGATCCGGGCTTCAAGATGGATCCGGCCATGATGGCGCAGATGCAGAAGGCCATGAGCCAGTCCCACGGGGTGCCCCCGGGCATGGACCCGCTGGATGCCGGCCAGCGGGTGCTGCGCGCCGTGCGTAACAACGATCTGTACGTGCTCACGACGCCGGAGTTCGAGCCGGAATTCGCCGCCCGGGGTGAGGCCATCCTGGCCTCCGTGCCGACCGACATCAGCGTCTCGCAACCGCGCGAGATCATGGGCCGGATGATTCTCGGCAAGACCCCGTACGCCGCCGAGCGTGACCACCGGCGTTGCGAGCGCGCCCGCTCGGGCAAGGCCTGAGAGGTCGGACGGCCTCAGGCGCGCGCCGCACGGGCGGCGCGCGTCGCGGCTTCATCCAGCGTCAGGCCTTCCGGATCGCATTCGGCGTCACCCTCGATCACGACGCCGTAGTCCTGCAGGGCGCCGTCGATGGAAATGTAGCCATCGCGCACGTCCTCCAGCACCTTGGTGGGCGAGCGCCCCAGGGGATCACCCCAGCCACCACCGGAGTTGGTCATGTGGCGCAGGGTGGCGAACGGTTCGGTATGCCAGCGCTGCCGGCCGAAGTACACCCAGGGAGCGTTCGGGCGGGGCGCGCCGCTGGCCGGATCGAGCCGGCCCGCAACGCCCGTCGCCTGGGTGAAGTCGCCCTCGCCGGTGCCATGGATCCGCGCCGGCTGCGCCGCCGGCCACAGCCACACCCCACCCGTCGTGCCGTCGTGGCCGCCATTCACGCCGATGCCGGTGGCCTGCTTGAAGCGCAGCGTGAACAGGTGATGATCGACGGGTTCGAGCCAGTAGGTGTCCTTGCACACCGCGGCGCCGCCGCGATGGGTACCGGGGCCCGGTGAATCCGTCACGTAGTCGCGACGCATGAAGACCACCGGGATCTCGGCCTCGTGCGCCTCGATGGGCGTGTCCATGCCGTTGACCTGGTAGAAGCTGCAGTAGCTGTCGGCATCGCCGGCGTCGGTGGCGCCCCAGGGCCCGTGCTGGCCGCCGGCCACGATGGACACCCACGGCGAGCCATCCGCGCGGCGTCCCACGGCGCTGTGCAGATTCGGGGCACTGATGTCACCGCCGACCGCGCGCGTGCCCAGTGGCACGGCGAGGGCCGCGAAGATCGCGATCAGCAGCGCGTTGGTCGGTTCGCCGTAGGCGAACACCACGCCCTCGGGCGGCAGCGCCGAAAGGATCGCGCCATCGGGAATGAGGATATCGATGGGGCGGTAGCAGCCTGAGGTGAAGGGCCCACCCGGATCTAGCAGATACTTGAGTGCGATTCCCACCGTGGTCTTGGCATCCAGGTAGGTGCCGTTGATGGCGCCACGCGCCTGGCGCGCCGTCCCCGACAGGTCCACCTCGATGCGCGAGCCGTGCTTGCGGATGGTGCAGCGGATCGGGAACTCCTCGCTGTCGTCGACCGCATCGCAGTCGACCAGCGCCGCGCCCTGCCAGCATCCGTCGGGGAGCGTCGCGATGGCCTCCGCCATGCGCTCCGCATCGGCATCGACGACGTAGCGCATGGCGCCCAGCACGGCCGCTTCGCCATAACGCGCAATGCTGTCGAGCAGGAGCGACTCGCCGAGGTCGAGGCAGGCGATGATGGTCTGCATGTCCAGCCGCAGCAGTTCGCCGAAACGCGCATTGTCGAAGATCAGGGTCCAGCTCTCGTTCACGGCACTGCCGCCCTTCATGAGCGCGCGTGGGGAGAGCACCAGGCCATTTTCATAGACGCTGAACTTGTGGGCGGAAAACCCGCCGGCGACCGAGCCGCCCATGTCCAGCTGGTGAGCCTTGAGATTGACGAAGCCGCACAGCCGGCCGTCGTGAAACACCGGGCGGATGAAGAGCATGTCATTGACGTGCGTGCCGGTACGGTACGGATCGTTGGCAATGATGACGTCGCCCGCCCCCAGCCGCTCGACCCCATACTCCTCGATGGTGTTGCGGATCGACTCGGTCATGGTGCCGGTGAAGGCCAGCTGGGACTTGCTGACCACGGGCGTCGGATATCCGATGTGTGGCGGACCGGTGAGCGTGGCCGCGAAGTCGTAGAAGTCCTTCAGCACCGGCGAGAAGGCGCAGGCCAGCAACCGCTCGCTGACGTGGTCCAGCAGATAGCGGAAGCGGTTGCCGAGCACCGTGGCATCGAAGCGGCTGCAGCCGTAGGCCTGCGCAAAGGCGGCCCCGTCGAGATCGCGAAGGGCATTGCCGTTCATGGCGTCTCCGTGATCACGATTTCGCCGACGGCGCCGATCTGCGCCACCTGTCCGGGAATGATGAGTGTCGTGGCGAGCGGTTCGGTGATGAGCGCCGGCCCGCTGATCCGGTCGCCCGCGCCCAGGATGGCGCGCGGGTAGACGGGAGCCGTGATCTGCTGCGGACCCAGATGGCGCAGGGTGCGATGTCCGACCGGTGCCGGTGCTCCGCTGCCCGAGCGCAGTGGCCGCCAGCTGAGCTTCTCCGTCGGGACGATCAGCTGCACGCGCCAGGTCACGCCCTGTACCGGGATCTGCGCAAACGACGTGCCATTGCGGCGCGCGTATTCGGCGTGGAACTCCTCGATCAGCGCCGCCGGCCCGCGCGCGGCGAGCGCATCGGCGTCGACATTGATGAACGGCGTCTCCCAGCTCTGCCCGGCGAGGCGGCCATCGAAACTGCGACGGATCACGACATCCGCGCCGTCGCTGCCGACCTGCAGCCGCTCGCGCAGCTGTGATTCCAGGGCGCCGAAGATCGCCTCCACCTGCGCACCCGTGTCCGGCGTCAGCATCAGGTACTGGCTGCGGCTGTTGGCGTAGACGAAGTCGGTGGACAGCAGTCCGATGGCCGAGAACAGGCCCGGATGCGGCGGGACGATGAGGCGGCGCGCCTTGACCAGCTCCAGGACCCCCGCCAGCAGCATGGGACCTGCCGCCCCGAATGCCATGAGGCTGAAGTCCCGCGTGTCGAGACCATGGCGCAGCGCGCAGCGGGAGATCTCCTCGGCAATGTTGTTGAGCGCAATCTTCCAGGAAAAGCGCACCCTCTCCGCCTGCGACATGCGGCAGTCAAGCGAGGCGAACGCCCGCTGCGCGGCTTCCGGATCCAGGCGGATCTGGCCGTCGGCAAAACCGTCAGGATCGAGAATGCCCATCAGCAGGCAGGCGTCGGTGACGGTCGGGCGCGTGCCGCCACGGCCATAGCAGGCCGGCCCGGGCGTGGCGCCGGCGCTGTGGGGGCCGACACGCAGGTCGCCGGAGGGCGTGACCGACACGATGCTGCCGCCGCCTGCGCCGACGCTTGCGACTTCGGTGGAGAGCGTGTTGACCAGCAGGTCGTGCTCGATTTCGAAGCTGTCATTGACGAACGGGCTGCCATTGACGAGCACGGTCACGTCGGTGGAGGTGCCGCCGACATCACAGCCGATCAGGTTCCCGTCGCCCAGCGCTTCACCCAGACCCCGGCACGCCGCGGCGCCCGCAGCCGGTCCCGCGAACAGGATGCGATGCGGCGCACTGACCGCATCGCGCCACGGGATCAGGGCCGCGGTGCAGTCGGCGAAGTTGAGCTGGCCGGCAAAGCCGGCCGCCTGCAGCTGCGAATCCAGCACCTGCGCATAGTCGCCGTAGATGAGCTTCATCATCACGTCGATGACGGTGGTGGAGGCGCGGGGATACTCCTTGGCACGCGGACCGACCTGGCAGGACGCCGATACCGGAAACCGCGCACCGAAGACTTCGGCGGCGAGCTGCAGCAGCCGCTGCTCATGGACGGGGTTGACGAAGCTGTTGATGAGGCAGATCGCAAGCCCGGTCACGCCGCAGCGCCTGAGGATCTCGAATTCGGCCCGCGCCTGCGCTTCATCCAGCCCGATCAGCACCTCGCCGCTCGACAGGATCCGCTCCACGATGCCGCGGCGCAGATAGCGGCGTACCAGGGGACGTGCCGCATCGCCGAAGGGCCGGTGCCAGCGGGCATCGGTCTGGTTGTTCATGGGCCGCATGCAGCGGCCGGCATCGAGCATGTCCCGATGGCCCTGGGTGGTCACGAAGCCGATCTTGGGGAGCGAGCGGGTCAGGACCGCATTGAGGCCCTTGGTGCTCGCATGGTTGAACACGGCGGCGTCCTGCACGCCCAGGCGACGCGCTCCCTCGATCACCGGCAGATGGGTTGCGGCGGCGTTGCTCGGGACCTTGGTGACGTGGATCGCCCCGTCACGGACCATGACCACGTCGGTGAACGTGCCGCCCACGTCGACACTGAACAGGGTGCGGCCCACTCAAGGCGCCCCGAGGGGCACGAACGCCCCCAGCAAAGGCCCCGGTTCGCGGGAGACCGAATGCAGGCACTGCCCGCACTTCGTGACCTGCCACCAGCCGCCCTCGCTCATCACCCGGTAGCGGGCAAGGGCCTGCGCGCCGCATTCGGGGCAGTTCCCCGGGACCGGAGTCCGTGCAGCCGAAACCGTCGGTGTGGTCGGACGCGGAAAATTATGCATGGTGGCCTATCTCGGGGCAGGGTGCGGCTGTGGCGTACTTCGGGATTCGGCCGGCAGCAGCACCGCACTCAGGCCCCAGCCCGTGAGGATGATCATGAACAGCGCCAGCCATTGATTGAGCGCCAGCACCGCCAGCCACAGCGGCGAAGTCACGAACGTCGTCAGGGCGCCGGTCTGGCTGAGGAGGCCTGCGGTCGAGGCGCGATGTTCGGGACCGGCCACCCGCGGCAGGAGCGATGCGAGGACGGCCATCGCGGCTCCCGTGCAGATGAGCCAGATCAAGAGCGATGCGATGGTGAATGCCATGTGCGTCCAGGGCGCGAACACGCCGAATCCCGCGATCGAGCCCACCAGCGCGAGAACGATGAACAGGGTTGCCGGCAGTACGCCACGGGTGAGGATGATACCGCTGAGGGTGCTGCCCAGGATCATCACGACATTCGTGGCCGCCATGATGCTCGAGGCGGTGGCGATGCCGATGGCGTAGTGGTGGGCCAGGTAGGTAGGCATCACCACGCTCACCCCGAGACCCAGCAGGATCAGGATGCCGAAGGAACTCGCGAGGCGCAGCGGCGCGAGCCCTTGACGGGACCTGAGCAGCGCCAGCACCGACCGGCGCGGCGCCGCAGCGGGCCTCACGCCCGCGGTTTTGGGCAGCGCCAGCCCGGCGATCACCAGCAGGACGAAGATCGCCCCATGGGCCACGTAGGCGTCGCGCCATTGGCCGCCGGAGGCGAAGGCGGCGGAAATCAGCAGACCGAGGGAGGTCCCGACGGGGGTGTAGCTGGACCACAGCGCCATCGCCGCACTGCGCCGCTCGGGTGCGCTGGTGGCGATCATCAGGGCCGGGGCTGCAGCGTACACCAGCAGGGGCACGGCGCCTTCGATCACCCGCAGCACTTCGAAGGGCAGGATCGAGCCGGCAACGGTGTAGAGGCCGTTGACCAGCCCGCCGATCAGCGCGGCCAGGATCAGCGCCGGGCGCGCGCCGAGGCGGTCGATGACCGCGCCGGAGAGCGTACCGAAGATTGCCGGCAGGATGGCCATCAGCGATACGAACAAACCGAACAGTGCCGGGCCCGCCCCGGGCAACTGCGTGATATGCGCCTGCAGCGGAATGGCCTTGGTCAGCGACGCGGCGCTGACCACGCCATAGAGGTAGATGAGGATGAGGCTGGCCCAGCCGCCCTGTTTCATGTTGCGGACCGCACTGCGTGCTCAGGGGTTGCCGCGCGCCAGGTAGCCGGCGATGACAGCAAGCTGTGGATCGCTGACTTCCGCGCGCGACAGCGCCGGCATGTTGTTCAGGCCATGGCGCACCACCGTCGTGACAAAGGCGGCACTCAGGTTGCTGCGGGCCTCGAGCTGTTCCTGGCCCTTGGGATAGCGACGTGCCAGCAGGCCCGTGCCCATGCCGGTGCTGCGGTGGCACATGCCGCATTTCTCGACGAACAGATCGCGGCCCGCCCCTGCGGGGGGAGCGCCCGCGGGGGGCGGATCGGTGGCCGAGGCGGCGCCCGCGGCGCCGAGCAGGATCGTGAACAGCACGAGCCTACGCATTGCCGCGCTCCCCGGCATAGGCGCCCGGCCAGATGCCGCTCTTGCCCGGCGCGAGGATGCCGTGCGGGTCCAGGGCATTCTTGACGCGCTCGTTGAGGCGCCGCAGTGCCCCATGATTGAAATCGTAGGTGCCCGCGACCAGGTCCATGAATTCGATGTGCGTGCGGTATTCACCGTAGTGCTGGGCCGTCGCATCGTTGACCAGGGCATGGAAGAACTGCTGCACCCGGCCCAGCATGGCCAGATCGTCCTTGTCGAACAGCACCTGGTTGACGTTGGTGAGATGGCGCTCGCCGAACGCGAACGAGGCGTGGTAGTCCATGCCGTACTCCTGGTACCGAGAGTAGGTGCGGTGAAACTGTTCCAGCGCCAGCCGTCCGTTCGGTGGCATCACGGGCGAGAAGCCGATGTGCCCGCCGCGGCCACCATGCCAGTTGACGTTCTGCAGCGGATAGGTGAGCGGCACGCCGGCCCAGGCGGTCTGTTCGCGGGGCTGGCCGCGTGTCCAGCTCGCGTCCTTCCGGCTCAACACCGGCCGGTTTGCGAACGCCTTCAGGGCCACTTTTTCCGACGCCGCGGTGACTTCCGCGTCGCCGTAGAAGCGCAGGCTGATGCTCCACCAGCCGATATCGAAGCGCTTGCGGATGGCATCGATGACGCTGTCGGGCAATGCCCCGGGTTTGTCATACCACTCCTTGCGCGTGGTGAGCACCGCCGCGGCGCGCAACCAGTTGCCGATGGAGGGTGACTGCTGCAGCGTGCCGCTGCGTCGCAGCGGCGCGACCACATCGACCAGCCACTCCAGATCCTCGGGCTTGTCGAATTCCATGTCGAAGCCGCGCAGGGACTCGGGTTCTGGCATGAGCCACAGTCCCAACTTCGTGACGACGCCGAAGTTGGACTGCACGAACATCTGGTCCCACGCAGGGCCGAACCCATAGCGATAGAGCTGCCACGTGGGCGCATCGTGCATCGCCCCCATGCCGGTGCGCACCAGATCGCCGTCCGGCAGCACCACCTCCAGCCCGCAGATGCGCGAGGTGTGGTCACCGTAGGTGGTGTAGCCGACGCCGCGGTCGAGGGCATTGCCGGCGACCGAGCCCCAGCTGTTGCCGGGCACGGACAGCCACAACGGGATTCTGTTCCTCTCGATGTAATCATAGAGATCATAGAAACCCACGCCCGGCTCGACCAGCACGGTGCCGTTGGCCACGTCGACCTCGATCTTCTTCATGCGCGACAGGTCGAGCACCATCGAGCCGCTGAGCAGCGGCGCCGCCGCTCCGTAGCCGAGATTCTTGCCACGGCTGATGGGCCACAACGGGATGCGGTACTTGCCGGCGATGCGTACCAGCTCGCGCACCTCCTCGGTGGTCACCGGCGCCAGTGCGCCCGAAGCCAGATGCCGGTGACTGTCGAAGGAGAAGAAATCCGCGTAGGAGTCGCGATCGGCGTCGCTGGTCAGCACCCATTCGCTGCCGATGGCCCTGGCGAACTCTGCCATCGCCAGATCAAACTGGCGTGCCGAGACCCCTGGTGGAAATATCGGTTCAGCCATCTCACGCCCCTTGAATTGTTCTTGTCCGGCTCGTTGAGCCGCTCCCGACGCTCTGGTAACTTAGCACAGCTAATCCATCCAGGGGCGAGAGCAATGAGCGGATCAATGACCCGGCGCGGCGTGCTCACCGGCGCTGCTGCAATCGCGGGCATCAGCGCGCTCCCGCAAGTCCTCCGATCCCGCTCGATCATCGGTCACGTGGTGATCGATCGGCGGCTCGACCTCTCGGCGCAGTTCGCGCGCGCAGTCGGCGCCACCCGCACGCACGTCGTCGATGCGCTCGATGACCTGTGCAACCGCTGGTACACGCGGCTGCGCACCGAAGTGCTGGCCGACGGCGCACATATTGCCGGACTGACGAACTGGATGGACTACGTGGTCATGCGCAGCTGCGCGGCTGAAATCGGCTATGCCGGCGCGTTCCATGCCGAGCATGCGCCCGCTGCGGCAGGCGTCGCGCACGCCGTCACCGCACATCCGGACCTGCTGCCGGCGCTCGCGCAGTCCGGTCCATCGCGGTCCTGGGCGCAGGTCATGGGCGAAGCGCTCGCGTCGGGCGAGCATCTGCGATCCCGCTTTGTCCCGGGCCGGATCTTCCACGCCACTACGGTGGCGGCCGCTGGTCAGGTTCGCATGGTCTCGTGGGTATTCTCGCCACGGGCCTGAAGTCGTTCGAGGGGGCTCAACATGAAGCGATTGAATCCGCTCGCCACCGCGTGGCTGAGCGCCGTGATGTTCTGCGCGTCAAGCCTGGTGGCCGGTGCGCAGGACACTAGTACTGAGAGTACCTGGCAGGGCGCGCGGCTCGGTTTCGTCGGCAGGGCGGTCAGGGACCTCGACCGTTCAGTCGCCTTCTACAAGATGCTCGGCTTCATGCAGGATCCCGCGGCCAATCCGGCCTGGCGCACCGATCCGGTCCTGCAGGGCCTGTACGGGGTCAAGGGCATCAGCACCCGCCTGGCGAAGATGTACGTCGTCAACCCTGATTCGGGGCAGCACTTCGTGGTGTACCTGCGGGAGGTGAAGGGCATCAAGCGCAACGATCTGAGCCAGCACACCGCCTGGGACCCGGGAGTCACACATTTCGGGCTGATCGTGGCCGATGCGGACCAGGTGTGGGCGAACCTGCAGGCCGCGGGCCTGCTGCATGCGCGCTCCTGGGGCGGCAAGCTGATTGCACCGCCGGGCCAGACCAAGGGGATGCTGGCGTACATCACCGATCCGGACGGGCTCGACATCGAACTCATCAACCAGCGTCCGGCAACGCCGGCCCAGAACGGCCGGCCGGCGCAGCCGGCATGGTTGCCGGGGGTCAGTCACCTGGGGGTGGTGATCCTCGATGCGGACAAGTGCAAGGCTTTCTACAGCGGCACCCTGGGCGGACGGTGGCCCCAGACTGACTCCCCCTGGCTCAAGGGCGACTTCTACGATTCCGCAGTCGGCGGCCACGGCAACGTGCTGCGGTTCTTCAATGTGTCATTCCCGCAGGAGATCGCTCCCAATCTGCGGATGAACCTGGAACTGGTCGATTTCCAGAACCGCAAGACGGCGGTGCGGCCGGCGCGGATCACCGACATCGGCGTCGGTTACATCGGCTTTCAGGTGCAGAACCTGGATACGGCGCTGCCGCAGGTGCTGGCCGCCGGAGCGACCCTGGTGTCCAGGCCCGGCATCGTGACCATGCGCAGCGGAACCCGCGAAGTGATGGTCCGGGACCCCGATACCGGGGTGTTCCTGGAACTGTTCGACGAGCCGCGCAGGCAGTAGCGGCTCCCGCATTACCAGGGCGCCGGCCTGTAGTCCTTGAGGAACTGACCCCACACGTGGGTACCGGTCCGGTGACCCTCAAAAATCGGATCCACGATCCGTGCGGCCCCGTCGATGATGTCGAGGGGCGGCGCGAATCCGAGTTCGGCCTTGCGGGCCGCGTGAACGGCGGGATCCTCATCGGTCACCCAGCCGGTGTCCACGGCATTCATGTGGATCCCATCCCGGAAGTAATCCGGGGCACTGGTGCGCGTCATCATGTTCAATGCGGCCTTGGCCATGTTGGTGTGGGGATGCCGCTCGGTCTTGGTGGTGCGGTAGAACTGACCTTCCATGGCGCTGACGTTGACGATGTGCTTGTGTGCCCCCGGGGTAGCCAGCATCAGAGGCTTGAGGCGGGCGTTGAGGATGTACGGTGCGATGGCATTGACCAGGTGCACTTCCAGCAGCTCCGGGGTATCCACTTCATGTAGCCGCAGACGCCAGCTGTTGACGGTCCGCAGGTCGACCTGCTGCTGGTCTTCATCGTAACGGTGGGTGGGGAACAGCTGCTCGTCGTCGTGCAGCAGCCCGCTCGCCCGCATCGGCACGCCGGGCCTGATGCCCTGGGCCAGCAGTGGCCCCTGCAGTACGGCGGGCAGGGATGCGAGCGGCGCCGCCTCCTTCTCGAGAAGATGCGCGAAGAATGCGGCGGGACGGCGCACGGTCTGACAGGCGTTGTTCAGGATGTAGTCCAGGCGCGGCAACGCCTGCAGCAGGTGACGCGAGAATTGCTCGACGCTCGGGGAGTGCCGCAGGTCCAGGCCGTGGATCTGCAGCCGGCTGCTGAACCGGGCGTAGTCCGCTTCTGCCGCGTAGCGCTCGGCGGCATCGACCGGGAAGCGGGTCGTCACGATGACGCGCGCGCCGGCCCGCAACAGCTTGAGGGCGGCCTGGAATCCGATCTTGACCCGCGCGCCGGTGACCAGGGCACAGTGGCCCGTGAGATCCGCGCTCTGGCTGCGCTTGACGTAGTTGTACTCCCCGCATTCGCGGCACAGTGAGTCGTAGAAGCGATGCGGCTGCCGGAACGGTTGCTTGCAGACATAGCAGTTCAGTGCCTGGTCCAGCGCCGGCCCGGATTCGCAACCGGCTGCGGACTGCGGTTCGGGCAGCCATAGCGGCGTGAAGCGGGCCGCCCGCCGCTGCAGGCGCAGCCCCGTGCGCTGTAGGAGCTCGCGGTCACGCTCCCGGGCCGCGGCACGATCGGCGCGGCGGAACGCCTTGGCCATTTTCACCAGGTCGTGACGTTCCGGCTTGGCGACCAGGCCGGCCAGGATCAGCAGCTCGCGCCGCCGCTCGGGTGCGAGCTGGGTCAGGACGGAACGGTCGGCCTCGATGGCGCGCAGGACATCGATGCAGGCGCGCACGGCGTCGTCGGACAGTGCCGCGGGGGGCGGGGCAGGTGTGTTCATGCCGGCATTGTATGATGCGCGCCTGCCAGGAGGCCTTTACGTGAGCTCCGTAGAACTCTTCGCGGCGCAGGCCGTGCGCAGCACCCTGGGGCAGGGCACCGACGTCGACGCCTGCGCCGCGCTGGCCGGCAGGATCAACGCCCTGCTGGACCAGGCCGCGACCCACCTGCAAGGCAGCGGCGCCCGCCTGGCCTGCCGCGCCGGCTGCAGTTTCTGCTGTCATCTGCGCGTGAACGTCCTGCCGCACGAGGCCATCGCCCTGTTCCGGTATCTGCAGGCGCGGATGCCGGCAGCAGTGGCGGCACGGGTGCGCGGCGCGCTGCAGCAGTACGGCGCCACGCCGTCGGCGGGGCCGCGGGCCTGTGCGTTTCTGGTGGACGGCGAATGCGCCGCCTACGAAGTGCGCCCCAGTGCCTGCGCGGCCTACCATTCCACCAGCAAGGAGCGCTGCGAGCAGTCATTCCGCGACCCGTCGGTCCCCTCCGGCACCGTGGCCCTGCAGGGGCTGCAGGCGGTGGCTCTGGCCCTGGAGGCGGGCGTCAGTGCGGCCGTACGTCATGAAGGACTGAACAATGCCACGCTGGAGTTGCATACTGCGGTTGCCGCCCTGCTGGCCGATCCGGCACTGATCGCCCGCTGGCGTGCCGGACGCGCGCTGCTCAAGGAGCACAAATGATGGACCGCCCCCCGCTGCCGCCCTTCACGCGCGAATCCGCCACGCACAAAGTGCGCATGGCGGAGGACGCCTGGAATAGCCGCGACCCGGTCGGCGTCGCACAGGCGTACACGATCGACAGCCGCTGGCGCAATCGGGCCGAGTTCCTGCAGGGCAGGCAGGCCATCGAGGAGTTCCTGCGGCGCAAGTGGGACCGCGAACTGGACTACCGGCTCATCAAGCAGCTCTGGACGTATGCCGACAACCGCATTGCCGTGAGGTTCGCCTACGAATGGCACGACGATACCGGTCAGTGGTTCCGCAGTTACGGCAATGAAAACTGGGAGTTCGACCCGCACGGTCTGATGCGCGTGCGCCTCGCCAGCATCAACGATGCGCCGATCGCCGGCGGCGACCGTAAATACTTCTGGCCGGCGGGACGCCGACCGGATGATCATCCTTCACTCAGCGATTTGGGATTCTAGTCATGCGCATCTTGAGACAGATCATGGTTCTCGCCACCGTCGGACTGCTGATCGCGGTGCTGCCGCAGCGCGCCAGCGCCTACACCGTGCTGATCACGGGCGCCAACCAGGGCATCGGCCTCGAGTTCGCGAAGGAGTACGCGGCCCGCGGCTGGACGGTGATCGCCACCCATCGTCGCACCACGACGCCGGAGGAGCTGGCGAAGCTCGCCGCCCGCTATCCGAAGGTGCGCATCGAACGGATGGACGTGACGGACCGCGACCAGATTGCCGCGCTCGGTGCAAAGCTCAAGGGCGTCCCGATCGACATCCTGCTGAACAACGCGGGGCTGGTGCGCACCGATCCCATCGACAAGCCGGGCGGCAATACCAACCAGATGTTCGGCACCCTGGACTTCAAGCTGCTCGATGACTTCATCCATACCAACGTGGCCGGCCCGCTGATGATCGCCCAGACCTTCATCGGCAACGTGAAGGCGAGTCAGCAGAAGAAGATCATCGCCATCAGCTCGGCCGCCGGCTCGGTCTCGGTGCCGCCGTTCATGCCCAACGGCTCCCCGGTGCCCGATCACTACTGGTACCGCATCAGCAAGGCCGCCCTGAACAGCGCGATGCGCCTGTTGAGCGCCCAGTTCAGGAACGACGGTATCATCGTCGTCATGTTCCATCCGGGCGGAGTCCAGGTGGAAAGCTTCGGCAATGACAAACTTCCCGGCTTCGTGCCGCCCGCCGAGGCCATCGGCAAGATGATCAGGACCATCGACGGGCTGACCCTGAAGGACAGCGGCCGGTTCATGGACAATGACGGCAAGGATCACCCATGGTAGCGAAGGTCGGCAGACGTAGATTCGTCCAGTCCACGCTCGCCGCCGCCGGCGGCCTGTGGGTTCCCGGCCGTGGCCTGTGGGCCCAGCCCGCATCCCCGCGGGCCATCCCGGCCAGCCTGCCGGCCATCAGTGGCGCGGGCAAACCGCTGACGCTCAGTGCCGCGGACCTCAGGGACCTGCGCGCCGGCCTCAAGGGCAGGCTGCTGCTGCCCCGCGACGCGGGATATGACGAGGCGCGCCGCTACTGGGACTCGGCATTCGACCGCCGCCCGGGACTGATCGTGCTGGCCGCCGACGCGGACGATGTCGTCAAGGCCGTGCAGTTCGCCCGTTCACATGAGTTGCTGACCGCCGTCAAGGCCGGAGGCCATTGCCAGATCGAAAAGGCGACGGCCTGCGATGGCGGAATGATGATCGACCTGTCGCCGATGCGGCAGGTGCAGATCGACGTGCCCGGCAGCCGCGTCCGGGCGCAGGGCGGCGTGCTGCTGGGTGACATCGACCGCAAGAGCCAGGCCGTCGGGCTGGCCACGACGTTGGGAACCGCAACGGACACGGGTATCGCCGGACTCACGCTGGGAGGCGGTATCGGGCGGCTGATGCGCACCTTCGGCCTGGCGATCGACAACGTGGTGTCCGCCCAGATCGTGACCGCGGATGGGAAGCTGCGGCACCTGAGCGCGCAGGACAACCCGGACCTGTTCTGGGCCATTCGCGGTGGCGGCGGCAACTTTGGCGTCGTCACCGCCTTCGAGTACCGGCTGCATCCGCTCGCGCACCCGGTGCTGGCGGCGAATGGCTCGTATCCGTATGAGCGCACGCAGGAAGTGCTGCGGGCGGTGCGGGACCTTGCCGCGGGCATGCCCGACGAAATGACCCTGGGCGCCGAACTCTCCAACGACGAACGCGGACGCCAGGTGACCTGGTCGGGGTTCTATTCGGGCGATCCGAAACAGGGCGAGCGGCTGCTTGCGCCCCTGCGCAAGCTCGGCAAGACGCTGCGCGAGCGGATGAGCGCGGAAAGCTACCTTGCGGCGCAGGGCGTTCCCACCAATGCGCCGCTCGCGGTCCCGCAGGCTCCCGCCAGCTACGAGCGGCACGGCTATGTGTACGGTGAGCCGACGGACGCGTTGTTCGACGAGTTGGCGCGGCGTTTTGCCACGGTTCCAGCCACCATGGAATGCTTCGCGAGCCTCGGCCAGTTCGGCGGTGCGGTCGCCAGAGTGCGCCCGGAAGCGACGGCCTACTGGAACCGTGCGGCTTCCTTCGGCTTGCTGCTGGGTGATTCCTGGCAAGGGCGGCTGCAGCCCGAGGCCATCCAGAAGGCGTACCGGGAAGTGTGGAGTGGTCTCGAGCCCCTTACCCGGGGGTACTACATCAACGGCGATTCCGAGGTGCTGGAGTCACGGCTGCGCGCCACCTATGGGGAGAACTATCCCCGTCTGGTGCGCGTGAAGAACCAGTACGATCCGACCAACCTGTTCCGGCTCAACGCCAACATAAAACCTGCGCCGGATCCGCGCATGACCCGCGGTTGACGCCCAGGAAAAAGGCCGCTGGTTCGCAGCGGCCTTTTCCGAGGCCATCGAGAGCTACTCGTTCATTTGAAGTGAGCCGTCAGCTGCAGGTACCACTCAGCCGGCTCGTTGTAGGTGCCGCCGAGTTCGCCGGCCCCGATGTTCGGCGAACCAGTGGTGATGAAGCGGTCATTGCTGATGTTGGTACCACCCAGGGCCAGGTCGTAGTTCCCGCTCGGCGAAATGTAGTGTACCGACGCATCGAGCATGCGCGTCGCCGGATCACGCAGTTCGGGGGTGTTCAGCGAATCGTTGAACATCTCCGCGGTGTAGGTGAAGTCGACGATGAACCGCAGCGAAGCCTGGTTGCCCAGCACGTAGGTGTACTCCGGATAGAAGCTCAGCTTGTACTTCGGTGTCTTCGGCAGCCGTGCATCCAGCCCATTGCCACCGATGATGTCGCACACCGGGCCGCCCGTTGCCGGATTGATGGCATGCGAGGGGCACTCGTTGAGGCCGATTCCGGGGAGGATTTCCTGCGGAATGTTGGCGTTGGGATTGATGTAGGTGTAGTACGCGTCGATGTAGGAGCCGGAGACGTTCAGCGACAGTCCGCCACCGATGACCGACTGCAGCTCCAGTTCCGCGCCCCTGATCTTGGCGTTGCCGGCGTTCGCGTACACCGGCGAGATGCCCTGCTGGATGTCGAGCTGGATGCCATCGTAGTCCGTGTAGAACAGGGCGGCATTGGCCTTCAGATGGTGATTGAACCATTCGGACTTCTCACCCAGTTCCCAGGTCTTGGTGTACTCGGGCGAGAACTGCGCGGCCTCGGCGGTGTCGTTCGCGGACAGGCGCGTGGTCCAGCCGCCAGCCTTGAAGCCCTTGCCCCAGCTCAGATACACCATGGAATCGTCGCTGAAGTGGTACTGGGCAGCGAGGGTCGGATCGAACACGTTCCACGTCTGCCGGTTGTCGCCGGGCGGGAAGTAGCGGTCCACGATGCCGCCACCATACTGGAAGGCATAGGGTGACGGCAGCAGCACACCGCACAGTGCCGAGCCGTACGGGAAGCAGTTCAGGTCGGCCTGGCCGCCGATGAACTCTTCCACCACGCGCGTGTAGCGGCCGCCGGCGGTGAAGCTGAGCTGATCGTTGAGCTTGTAGTCGGCGTGCACGAAGGCAGCTGCCTGCTTGTTGTTCGCATCATTCTGGATGTCATCCACATACAGCAATGATTCGAAGGGCACGTAGTCGTGCACGAAGCCGGCTTCCTCGAAATAGTAGAGGCCGGTGACCCAGTTCAGGGCATCGTTCAATGACTTGCCGTTCAGTTGGAATTCCTGGGAGACCTGCCACTGGTGCTGGTGGTCACTGACCTCCTGCAGGGTTTCCGGCGTGCCGTCCAGGTCCGTGCCGATCGACCAGGTGATCTGCCGGTAGCCGCTGATCGACTTGAACGACAGATCGTCGTTGAACTGGTGCTGCTCGGTGACGGAGAACCCGAAATAGTTGTTGTCCGCAAAATCCGGCCCATTGGCGTAAGTCGTATCGATGTTGCCGGTCTGGTTGGCGCCCGGATAGTCGTACAGCCGCGGCTGCTGGGATCCCAGGTATGCGGTGGGATTGGTCAGGTACGTGGCGTAGTTGAACGGCCCCGCCGGACCCCCCACGTAGCCGGCGCCCAGCAGCGCGGCGCCGCCGGTGGAGACCCCGGGAACATGGGCCCGCAGGGACGAGCACAAGCCGGCCAGGCCGGCGTTGCCGGCCGAGCCAATGGGGAACCCGTACACGCCCGGGGCGACCGCCGAGGCCGCCTGGATGTTGGCGTTGATGGTCGCCGCGTTGCTGCTGATGCAGGTGTTGTACAGGGTCGAGAATGTCGAGGTCGTCAGATTGCCCTGATAGGTCTCCAGGATGGTGTAGGGCAACGCCTCCTGAGCCTGGCGGTTCACGTCCGCGGCCAGCGTCACGGAGTCCTTGTCCGAAGGCAGCCATAGCAGCTTGCCGCGAACGGTCTGGACGTCATAGCCGCCGTATGCACTGCCGGTCTGGTAGCCCGCCTTCGGGTACGCGTCCTGGGGATCGACCACGAACGGCTCCGAGCCCTGAGCAGTGTTGCTCGGGTAGGGGATGACCTTCTGGTAGCCGTCCCGGTTCTGGGTGGACACGGTGATGGAGGAGAGCAGGGTGTCCTTGATGATGGGGATATCGGCCGTGAATCCGAAGTCGCGGCGGTTCAGGCTGCCGGTCGTGGCCTGCGCCGTGAATTTCTCCTCGTTCCCCGGAGTGTGCGTGATGATGCTGATCGCACCGCCCTCAGTGTTGGCGCCGAACAGGGTGCCCTGCGGACCCTTGAGAATTTCGACGCGGTCCACGTCCAGCAGGTCCTGGTTGGCGCCGATGGTGCGCGCCAGATAGATGCCGTCCAGATAGACGCCGACGGCGGGGTTGAGGTTGAAGGCGAAGTCGTCCTGTCCGACGCCGCGGATGGAGGCAGACAGCACCGATCGGTCGCCGGAGAACGGCGCGCCGGCATCCAGGTTCACGCTCGGCGTCAGATCGCCGAGCACGTTCACGTTGGTGAGATTGCGCTGCTGCAGGGTGTCGGCGGTGAAGGCCGTGATGGCAATGGGCACCGACTGCACGTTCTCGGAGCGGCGCTCGGCCGTGACGACGACTTCCTGGAGGGTGTCGCCCGAGGCCGGGGCAGCCGCAGGGGCAGGGGCGGTCTGGGCATAGGCGCTGCCCGTCCCGACCGCCAGTCCGGCGATAGTCCAGAAGGCCAGTCGGCGGCTGCGCCGCGTGGTGGATTCGGGTCCCTGCGGACCAGCTGCTGCGTCTGTCATCCTGCGTCCCCTTAAAACAACATCGTTGCGCAGGCAGGGGCGCCATTGTTCTTGCGGTTCAAACCCCCTCCCTGCGACCGGGAAGGGTATCGCGGCGGTGATTTGTGGCGCGCGGCTCACAGTGCAAACACACGCTCACAGTGCACTTCTTTTCGCAATAATTGAGAAACCAAGCTGCCCGCGGGGCGCCCCGCGACCTCTTGTTGTATCTGCGCGACGAGCGGCGCCGCTCGGATAGGAAATCCGGTGCGGAAAACTATATAAAGTGTTGATAGCTCAATCGTGTATTGCATCCATTTCTGGCTCTGTGCCACATTCCGGGACAGAAAGGGTCGCGATTGCTGGAGCCCAAGATGGGGGTGAGGGTGGACGTTGAGCATGCCGGTCACTGGTCGACGGACGGTGTCGACCAGCGAAAGGCGCTGGCGTTCTGGGTGGACGCGGTCTGCGACCGTTTCCTCGAACTGGACATCGATACGCCCGTCCGCAGCCATTTCCGGGCCTGGATGGACCAGTTCGATTTCGGTCCGACCACACTGAGCTTCGTGAGCGCCGCCACGCAGGGCATCCACCGCACTCCCGCCCGCATCTCCCGCACCCGTTATCCGGCCTTTTTCCTGGTCCAGTTCCGGATCGGCCACGGCCTGCTGCGCCAGCGCGGCAAGGAACTGCACGTCCACGCGGGGGAATGCGTGCTGGTCGATGGCACACAGCCTTACGACCTGGAATGTCCGCAGGCCTCCTCCGCCGCCATACTGCGCATGCCCGAGGACTGGCTGCGGCGCTGGCTGCCCCATCCCGAGAACCTGGCGGCGACCCTGTTTTCCCAGGGCGACTGGAGTTCGGCGCTATGCGCCGCCATGGCTAGCCTGCGCCTGGAGACCTGCAGCGACCTGGCCTTGCCACGCAGTACGGTCGCCGAGCAGATCGCGTCTCTCCTGGCACTCGCCGTCGGCAAGGGAGACGAGGTCGAGGCCCCACGCTCGCTGCTGAACGAACTCGTGGTCACGCTGCGTGACCGGCTCGAGGAGACCGACCTCTCACCCCTCCTGGTTGCGGCGCAACATGGTATTTCCAAGCGCACGCTGCACTATGCGTTCGCGGCGGCGGGCACGACCTTCGTGGAACAGCTGATGAAGCTGCGGCTGGAGCGCGCCCGGGAGATCCTGAGCGATGCGCGCCAGGCCGCGCCGCGCATCGAGGATGTCGCCACGCGCTGCGGCTTCACCGATCCCAGTCATTTCGCGCGCCGTTTCCGGCAGAAGTACGGCCACGCCCCGCTGCAATACCGGCGCGCGCTCCTGTAGGCGATTTACCTGCTGCGTCTTGACCTTTGCGCGCTCAGCCGCGCAGGGCGCTGCCCGCCTGCCGCATAATCCGCCTCCCGCTTACGAAAGCGTACGGACAAGCCGATGGACATGCCCGCCCAAGCCAAGCAGTTTCCGCTGCCCAGCTCGCTGAAAGTTGTGCCCGGTACCGAAGGTGCCCAGGCCGCCTATCCGTACTACACCCAGTTCGAGGCGGCCGACGACCAGCGCTTCTGGTTCTACAACTCCATGCATTTCCCGGAACCCATGTCGGCCTTCGACATGGTCACCGCCGAGGCGGCCTACTGCGCGCTCGGGTCCGCCAACACCCGCGTGCACTGCCTGCCGACGACCCTCGGCATCGACCACCGCATCATCAATGGCCGTGTGTACATCGGCGGCAACGCGGTCACCGACCCGGCCGAAATTGCCCGCCGGCTCGAGGAGTTCAAGCAGCGGGCGTTCTACTACTACGCCAACTGGGAGCGCCTGTACGCCCAGTGGCGCGAGAAGATGATGGCGCTGATCAACTCCGCGCAGGCACTGCCCGCACTGCAGCTGCCGGATCTGGAGCCGCTGGCCAACGTCCACGCCGGCCGCGGCGTGGCCTCAAACCACACGCTGCTGGATACCTACCAGAAGACCCTGGAAGGGTACTTCCGGATGTGGCACCACCATTTCGAGTTCCTGCTGCTCGGCTATGGCGCGTATCTCACCTTCTTCGATTTCTGCAAGAAGGCCTTCCCGGAGATCACGGACCAGACCATTGCGCGGATGGTGGCGGGCATCGAGGCGGAGATCTTCCGTCCGGACGATGAGCTGCGGCGGCTCGCGCGCTGCGCCGTGGAGCTCAAGGTCGATGCGCATTTCGGCAAGCAGCTCACGGCGGCGCAGCTCCTCGAGACCCTGCGCACCGAAGGGGAGGCGGGTCGCGCCTGGCTCAAGGAACTGGAGACCTCGCGTAATCCCTGGTTCAACATCAACGTCGGCGATGGCTTCTACCACTACCACCGCGCCTGGAACGATGACCTGTCGATGCCCTTTGCCAGCCTGCCGGACTACATCGCGCGGGTGAAGGGCGGTGAGTCGCTGCAGCGGCCCGTGGAGAAGCTGCTGGCCGAGCGCAAGCAGCTGATCGAGGACTACCGGGACCTGCTGAGCACCGACGAGGAGCGCGCGGCGTACGACCAGATGATCACGCTGGCGCACCGTGTGTTCCCCTATGTCGAGGGCCACAAGTTCTACTGCGAGCACTGGTACACCAATCTCTTCTTCAACAAGATCCGCGAATTCGGTGCGCTGCTGGCCGAACACAAGTTCTTCGCCGATCCCGAGGACGTGTTCCACCTGACCCATTACGAGCTCGAGTCCGCCATCATCGATCTGATGACGGCATGGTCGAACGGCTCGCTGCCGCGCGGCCCGGGTCACTGGCCCAAGCTGGTCGCCGAACGGCGCGCCGCCATCCGTGAGTGGGCGAAACACGCGACGCCGCCGGCGCTGGGCGTCGTGCCGGAGGTCATCGATGATCCGGCGATCGTGATGCTGTGGGGCATCACCCGCGAGTCGCTGGATGCCTGGCTGTCCACCGGCGCCGACTCCGACCCGAATGAACTCAAGGGCTTCGCTGCGTGCCGCGGCGTCGCCGAAGGCACGGCGCGCATCGTCAAGAGCGTCGATGAGATCTCGCGCCTGCAGAAGGGAGACATCCTGGTCTGCCAGGTCACCAATCCCACCTGGGCACCGATCTTCAGCAAGATCTCGGCGGCCGTCTCGGACATCGGCGGCTCGATGAGCCATGCCGCAATCGTCGCCCGCGAATACGGCCTGCCGGCGGTGGTGGGCACCGGCAACGGCACCTCGCGCATCAGGGATGGCCAGCGCATCCGGGTCGACGGCGGGCGCGGCATCGTCACCCTCCTGGGCTGATCGTGACATCGAACGATTCGGCACTGGTCGGCTGGTTCGCCGACCTCAGCCTTGCCGACCGGCCTCAGGTCGGCGGCAAGGGAGGCAGCCTCGGCGAACTGGCGCGGGCCGGGATTGACGTTCCGCCCGGATTCGTGGTCAAGACCGCGGCTTTCGAGGGTTTCCTGGCGTTCGCCGAACGCGAGGCGCCGCTGCGGGCGCTCGTGGAGGGCATCGATCCGGACGACCTGTCCGGGGTGGCCGCGCTGTCGCGCCGACTGCGTGCGCGCATCGAGTCCGCACCGCTCCCCCGGGAACTGGCCGACGCCATCGGTCGCGCCTACGACAAGCTGAACGCGACCCACCATGGGGCGGTCGCCGTGCGTTCTTCGGCCACCACCGAGGATGCGGTCGATGCGAGTTTCGCCGGACTGCAGGACACGTACCTTTGGGTGCCGAGCCTCGCCGAGACCCTGGACAGGGTGCGCAGCTGCTGGGGCAGCCTGTATTCGGTCGAGTCCATCACCTACCGCCGCCGTCACGGCTTCGCCGAGCGCGACGTGGCCATGGCGGTCGTGGTGCAGACCATGGTGGATGCCCGCACCGCCGGCGTCATGTTCACGCGCAGCCCGCTGACCGGCGACCGTTCGGTCATGGCGATCGAGGGGTCCTGGGGCCTCGGCTCCGCGGTCGTCGGCGGCGAGGTCACGCCGGACCGCTGGGTGGTCGGCAAGATCACCGGCGAGATCTCGGTGCGCGAGATTTCCGATAAACAGATCTGTCACGTGCCAATGGAGGCAGGAGGCACGCGCAGTGTCGCGGTCGAGGAGTCGCGGCGGCAGGCTCCCTGCATGAGCGATGCGGAACTGGACGCCCTGCGGCTGATCGGCCGCAGGGTCGAGCGCCACTACGGCCGCCCCCAGGATATCGAATGGGCCGTGGACCGGCATACCGGCGCCATCCTGCTGCTGCAGAGCCGGCCGGAAACGGTCTGGTCCAGCCGCGAGGCGGCGCCGACGGCCACTCCCGTCACCGATCCGTCCCTGCATGTGCTGAAGATTTTTGGAGGCCTTAACCGATGAGTCTGACGGCCGCGGATGTTGCGGAAATCATGCGGCTGGTGGAGCAATCCGGCTTCGACGAGCTGACCCTGGAAATGGAGGGCACCAAGATCAGCCTCAGGCGCGGAGTCGGGACGGCCACACCGCCCGCAGCCGTGGCGGCAGGTTCACCAGCGGCCGCCGTCACCGCGCCAGCGAAGCCTGTCCCGGTAGCCGCGCCTGCCGCCGCCACGGTCGACCCGGGTCTGCAGGATCTGCCATCGCCCCTGCTCGGGACCTTCTACCGCTCCCCCAAGCCCGGTGCCCCGCCGTTCGTCGAGGTGGGAACCGAGGTCCAGGAGGACACCATCATCGGCATCATCGAGGTCATGAAGCTCATGAACACCGTGCGCGCCGGCGTTCGCGGCACGGTGGCCGAGATCCTCGTGGCGGACGGCACACTCGCCGAATTCGGCGAGATCCTGATGCGCGTGCGCAAGTCGGGCTGATCGCGTTTCGTGCGCCGCATACTGATCGCCAATCGCGGGGAGATCGCGGCGCGGATCATCCGTACCTGCCGCACCCTCAACATCGAGACCGTGCTCGCGGCCTCCGCGGCCGATCTCGACAGCGTGCCGGCGCGAATGGCGGATCGCACCGTGTGCATCGGTCCGGCGCGTCCGACCGAGAGCTACCTGAAGGTCGAGACCATCGTGCATGCCGCGCGCGCGACCCGATCGGACGCGATCCATCCCGGCTACGGCTTCCTGTCCGAACGGGCAGCCCTGGCGCGGCTGTGTGAGTCCTCGGGCGTCATCTTCATCGGGCCCACGGCGGCGCAGATCGATGCCGTCGGCGACAAGCTGCGCGCCCGTGCCGAGGCCGAGGCCGCGCAGGTTCCGGTCGTCCCCGGCTGCGCCGTGGCGGCGCCGGATGAGGCGCTGGCGGCGGCGCGCAGGATCGGCGTGCCGCTCCTGGTCAAGGCAGTCGGCGGTGGCGGCGGCCGCGGCATGAAGCGCGTGGATGCCCTGGAGCAGCTGCCGGCGATCCTGGAACTGGCGGCTGCGGAAGCCGGTGCGGCCTTCGGCGATGCCCGCGTCTACCTGGAGCGCTACATCGCCAGCGGCCGCCATGTGGAGGTCCAGGTGCTGGGTGACGGCGAGGGCGAGGTGATCCATCTGGGTGAGCGCGACTGCTCGACCCAGCGGCGCTACCAGAAACTGGTGGAGGAAACCCCGGCCCCGGGGTTGTCGCCGGCGCTGCGCGCAGCGCTGCACGCCGCCGCCGTGCGCTTTGCGCGACGCCTGGCGTACCGGGGCGCCGGCACGGTGGAGTTCCTGGTGGACCGGGAGCGCGAGCAGTTCTACTTTCTGGAGATGAACGCCCGGATCCAGGTGGAGCATCCGGTCACCGAAGCCGTGACCGGCGTGGACCTCGTCGCCGAACAGATTGCGATCGCCGGCGGCGCGGGACTGCGCCACGCGCAGGACAATATCCGCGCCGAGGGCTGCGCCATCGAATGTCGCATCAATGCGGAGGATCCGCTCGATGATTTCCGCCCGAGTCCCGGTGTCGTCACCGCGGTGACCTGGCCTGTGCAGGAGGGCATCCGGGTGGACACGCACATTGCCACGGGGTCCCGGGTTCCGCCGTACTATGATTCGCTCATGGCCAAGATCATCGCCCATGCGCCGGACCGCAGCGGCGCCGTGAGCCGCCTGCGACAGGCCATCGCCGCAACCCATATCAGCGGTGTGCATTCGAACCTGGGCTTTCAGTCCCGGGTGCTGGCAGACGCCGAGTTCGCGGCGGGTGGATTCGATACCGGGTTCGTCGCCCGGCTCCTGGAGCGTTAGCAATGAGTGAAGTACAGTTGGTCGAGACGTCGCTTCGCGATGGCAATCAATCCCTGTGGGCGGCACTCGGCGTCGATACGGCCAACACCCTCACCATCGCGCCGGTGATGGACAGGGTCGGCTTCAAGGCCATCGACTTCACCACTTCCACGCACATGGGCGTGGCGGTGCGCTTCAAGAAGGAAGACCCCTGGGAGCGCATCCGGCTGATGGCGGCGGCCACGCCCAACACGCCGCTGCAGTTCATGTCGACGGGATTTCGCTTCATCTCCTGGGAAACCGCGCATCCGCAGTTCATGGCGCTGGTCTTCGAGGTGCTCGCGCGCAACGGCATCCGCCGCTTCTGCCTCGCCGATCCGATGAACGATGCCGATTCGAACACCGCCTGCGCGCGCCTGGTGAAGCAGGGCGGCGGCGAGTTCGTGATCGCGGCCCTGGTGTTCACCTTGAGTCCGGTGCACGACGATGCGCATTATGTGGCGGCCGCCCGCAAACTTGCGGCCTGCCCGGACATCGATGCCATCTACATCAAGGATCCGGGTGGCCTGCTTTCGCCACGGCGCGCGCAGACCCTCATTCCGGCCGTGAAGGCCGTGATCGGCGCGAAGCCCCTGGAGCTGCATGCCCATTGCACCATCGGTCTCGCCGAACACACCTACATGGATGCTCCCGGATACGGGGTGAGCGCCCTGCAATGCGCGTCCGGCGCCGCGGCCGACGGCACCTCCAATCCGCCCGTGGAGCGCATCGTCGCCAACCTGCGGGCGCTCGGTCACACCGTGCGCGTGGACGATGAGGCGCTGCGCCAGGTCGGCACCTACTTCACGAAGCTGGCGCAGGCCGAGGGCCTGCCGGTCGGGCAGCCCCAGGGATTCGATGCGGCTTACCTGCAGCACCAGCTGCCGGGCGGCATGGTGGGCACGATGCGGCGGCAGCTGGCCGAAAGCCGCCTGTCGCACCTGGAGGGCGCCGTGATCGAGGAGATCGGCCGCGTGCGCGAAGAACTGGGCTGGCCCATCGTCATGACGCCCTTTGCGCAGATCGTGATGACCCAGGCGGTCATGAACGTCACCAGCAAGGAACGCTACAAGGTGATTCCGGATGAGGCGATCCGCTACGCCATCGGCCGCTTCGGCCGTCCCAACGTGCCGATCGCGGGCCACGTCATGGACCGCATCGAGGCCATGCCACGGACCCGGGAGCTGCGCGCCGAACCGGCAATGCCTTCCATCGAGGAACTGCGCCGGCGGCTCGGCCTGAACCTGTCCGATGAGGAGTTCCTGCTGCGCGCGACCATGCCGGCCGGCCAGGTCGACGCCATGCGGGCGGCAGGGCCGGCCCCGCGACATTACAATCCCGATCTGAAGCCGGTGCTGAACCTGATCCGGCAACTCGCCCAGCGGCCGGAGCTGTCCGCAGTCAGCTTCGCCAAGCCCGGGTTCAGAATGGAACTGCGTCGTAATGCGTGATGAGGCGACCGCCCCCATCCGGGGCTTCATGTTCGATCTGGACGGCACGCTGCTGCTGAGCGATCGCTCGCTGGGCGGCTATGAAGTGCTGCCCGGCGCGGTGGAAGTGCTGTCGGAGCTCGCATCCAGATCGGTTCCCTATCTGGTGCTCACCAATGGCAGTGCCTATCCGCCGCCGGACCAGGCCAGGAAGCTGCGGGACCTGGGACTGCCGGTGCCCGATGACCGCATGTTCACACCCTCGAGCGTTGCTGCCGATGTGATGTCGCGGCATGGCGTGCGCCGGACGCTGGTGCTCGGCAGCCGCGGTGTGGGTTTTGCGCTCTCCCAGGTGGGCATCGAGACGGCATTTACCGGCGAGCCGCGCGCGAGCGAGGTCGATGCGGTCTACGTCGGCTGGCATCCCGAATGCCACATGCGCGACATCGAGGCGGCCTGCCAGGCGATCTGGGCGGGCGCCAGGCTGTACGTGGCCTCGGATGTGCCCTTCTTTGCGACGCGGCAGGGCCGGACCATGGGCTATTCGTACGCCATCGTCGGGGCCATCCGGCGCATGACCCGGGTGCCGATGGTCCTCACCGGCAAGCCCTCGCAGCACGCGTTGCGCTTCGTCGCCCGCAGACTCGGCGTGCCGGTGCGCAACGTGGCGGTCGTCGGCGATGATCCCGCGGTCGAGATCATCATGGCGCGCCGCGGGGGAGCCACCGCCTTCGGGGTGACCACCGGCATCATGAAGCCGGAGGACTGGAATCGGGAGACCGGCAAGCGCCGGCCCCATCATGTGCTCGAGGATCTGCGGGCCCTGCTGCCCCTGCTGGCGTCCCGACCCGCCCTCACCACGGCTCCGTGACCCCGTCGTAACGCAGGAATCTGCCGGTGTCGGCCGGCGTGAGCCGGGCGATGGTGTGGATCATATGACCGACCGTGAACGAGGTCCTGAGCATCCCCTGATACTTGCCCTCCAGATACGCCTGGTGTTCGGTCAGGGTCGGACCGGGATTGAACATCACGACCGTCACGCCGTCCTTGCGCGTGTCGGCGGCGACGATCTGCATCTCACGGTTGAGCGCCGCCTTGCTCATGCGATAGAACATGGCGCCCGGACGCGGCTGGGGTTCGCCCGTGAGGGTGCCGTTGCTGGAGCTGATGGCGATGATCTTCTTCTGTCCACTGGCGAGGACGTTCCTGTAGAAGCTCTCCGAGACGATCAGCGGTCCCTTGATGTTGACGGCCATGATGGTATCCAGCAGCGAGTACTTGAGTTTGCCGAAACTCTCGACGCCCCAGTCCCCCGGACAGCCCTCGTCATCTGCGGCGCAGTGGGCCCGGTCGTTGTAGACGCCCGCGTTGTTGATCAGCACGTCGATGGGCACGCCGGCGAGCTTCGCGGCGAGCGCCTTCGCCTGTTCGAGGTTCGTGACATCGAGACTTTCGATCCGGACCTTCGGGTACTTCGCGGCGAGGTCGGTGAGGCTCTTTGGTGGCATCGACCGGCGGTGGGTGGCGATGACGGCCCATCCCTGCGCGGCGTACTCCCGCGCGAATTCCAGGCCTATGCCGGAATTGGCCCCCGTGATCATCACGGTGTCGGCCCGCGCGGCACTCGTCACGAGCGCGGCCGCCGCGCACAGCAGTGCGCTCGACGCCGTCAGGATGAGATCTCGAACCGGGATTTTCGACATCAGGACACTCCGCTGCAGTGGGTCGTCATTTCTGGATGAGTGACAGGTCGATCGCATCGCCCATGGCCCTGTAACCCGCATCGTTGGGATGCAGATGATCGCCGTCGTTGTACCGCCGGTCGAGGGTCAACGGGTCGTTCCGGTCGGCAAGTACCGGCGCGAAGTCGATGACGGCATCGAACGCATTGCCGGTGCGGATCCAGTGATTCAGCGCCTCGCGTACGATCTCGCCCGCGGGTGAAAAGTAGCGGGCGCCCCCGTAGGGTGTCAGGGTCGCGCCGATGACGCGCACCCCGTGTTCATGGGCGCGGCTGATGATCTGACGGTCCGCCGTTTCCAGGGCCTCGGAGGTCACCGGCTCCGCGGCTCCCGCCGCTCCGAGACCGACGCCGATATCGTTGATGCCCTCGAGCACGATGATGGCCCTCAGGCCCGGCACGCTCAGGACGTCCCGGTCCAGTCGCGCCAGGGCGCTGGGTCCGGTGCCGTAACGCAGCAGCCTGTTGCCGCCGATACCGGCGTTGACGACCGCCCAGTGCCGGCCCGCCAGACGCTCCGCAAGCCGGTCTGGCCAGCTGCGGAACGCGTTGGCCGTGGACGCCGATCCCTGGGTGATGGAGTCCCCCAGCGCGACGATGACGCCCGCCGCCTGTGCCGACTGCACCTCGACCAGGATCACATAGCAGGGAATGCGCATCAGGTGCGCGCCCGGGAGCGAGGCGGATGCGGTGAAGTCCCCGGACCTGCCGGCCACGTACTGGTACAGCGTGCGCGGTGCCCGCGGCGAGACCGGACCGGGCAGGTGGATGGAGATGTACAGCTTTTCGAGCGCGTGGGTCGGCAGGTCGATCGCATCGCTCAGGGTCGGAGCGCTCGCAGGCAGCACCACGGAGGACTGACCGCCGAAAGTCACCGCCCGGTCGCTGCCCGCAACCACGGCACCGTCGGCCGCGGCCTCGCCCACGTGCACCGCGCCCAGGGCGAGGACTTCGGCGCTGTTCTCATTGGAGAACCGCAGCCGCAGGCGCTCGCCGCCCTGGGAGAGCCGCACGACCTGCCGGACGGTGATGTTGTTGAGATCGGCGAACGTCGTGTCCACCGGCACGTTCCCGGGATTGTCGATGGCCGAAGGCGGCCCGCCGGGACGGTAGGGCGCAGGTGGCGCGGGCGGCGTGAAGGTGCCGAAGGGAGTCGGTGCCGCGGCGGGCGCGGAGGCGCTGGCCGGAACCGGCTGTCCGGGCGGTGGCGGCAGGGCGACGTAGCCCCAGGTGCCGATCCAGTGCCCGGGGCCCGCGGGCGACGCTGCGGCCGCCACCCACTGGAACAGCAGGCCGGCCGCCACGACCGGGACGAGGCGCATCAGCGCAGGACCCAGAAATCCGGACCCAGTCGGCTCTCGAGCTGGGCCAGCAGTTCCCGGTGGATCTCGCGCACCCGCGCCGGCGTGATGGCATCACGGCGGTCCACCTCTTCGATCGCAAGACTGGTCTTGTCCTCGTAGAGGTGTTCACCGGCGAGCCGCGCCCTGCCATCGTAGGGCCAGATGAAGGCCTGGCGGCTGGCGACATGGTAGAGGCGGTCGGTGCGCTCGACCGCGTAGCCCAGTTGCCTGAGAATGGCGCCCTCGGCCAGCTGGTGAAAGGTGATCTCATCACACACGCCCCAGTCGGCGACGGCGAGGCGGTCATCCGAATGCCACAGCACCGCCTCGCCGACGCTGTTGTAAAAGCCGAGCACCCCCGCCTTGCCCTCGACCACGCCGGGCGTGCTGCCCCAGCTCACGCGGTACACCGGATGCTCCACCACCATGTCGGGACTGAGTATCCTGTCGTACTGTCCTGCGCCCTCCAGGTGCACATGCCGCCAGAAATTCAGGAGAATGGCGCGATGCAGCGGATCGGTGGTCTTTTCGAGCAGCTTCTCCGTCGGCTGCATGCACTCATAGACCTGTTTCTCGAAGCGGTTCATGGATGGCCCCCTTTTCACCCCGCGTTCTGCCAGCATAGCAGCGCAGCCCGTCCTGGTTCGCGTCCGATCAACACAGGTTCGTCGCTGGCCTAGCCTGGAACTGCAGCGGCCGGTATACCGGAGCACTGGCGGAGGAAACGTGGCTACGACATTCGATCTTTCGGGCAAGTCCATTCTGATCACCGGCGCCGGCAGGGGGCTCGGGCGCGCGCTGGCGATCGGCGCCGCACGGTCGGGTGCCCGCGTGACCGCCTTCGACGTGGATGGACCGTCGCTGGTCGAACTGCGCAAGGCGTCGGATTCGATCACTACGCACGTGGTGGACGTCGTGGACCGCGTCGCTTTCATGCAGGCGGCGGACCGCATCGGCCGCCTCGACGGCGTGGTCAACAATGCCATGCTGATCCGCTACGACCCCATCGAGGACGTGGACGATGCCATCCTCGACCGGATGCTCGCGATCGGCATCAAGGGCGCGGTCTGGGGCGTGCAGGCGCTGCTGCGTCAGATGGACCCGCAGGTCGGCGGTGTCGTTCTCAACCTCGCCTCGCCGGTGGCCGAGCGCGGCTTTCCGCGCACGGCGGTCTACAGCATGGTCAAGGGTGCCATGGGCACGTTCACCCGGACCCTGGCCGCCGAACTCGGTCCGCGCAAGGTGCGCGTGAACGCGCTCGCGCCCGGTTCGATTCCGACCCCCGGCGCGGTGTCGATCACCCCCCAGGCCGAGTACGAGCGTCGGGCGGTCAGCATTCCGCTGCGTCGCATCGGTCGGGACGACGATGCAACGAATGCCTCGCTGTTCCTGCTCAGCGATGCGGCGTCGTTCATCAGCGGCGACATCCTGCACGTCGATGGCGGATTCCTGGCCTCGGCCTGAGGGCACCGTGGAGACTCGCGTCTACGCGGTCCGCTATGGGCACCTCGACCGGCTCAGTCCCCACAATTTCCTGGGGGGCGACGATCACGCGCAGCCCATGCCGCTGGATTATTTCGTCTGGGTGGTGCGCGCCGGCGAGCAGACCATCGTGGTGGATACCGGATTCGATGCCGAGGCCGCCACCCGGCGGGGCCGCACGCTGCTGCGCCCGGTGGCCGCGGGACTTGCCGCCCTGGGCGTGCAGGCGGATGAAGTGCGTGACGTGGTGATCACGCACATGCACTACGATCACGCCGGCAACGTCGGGTTGTTTCCCAGGGCACGGTTCCATGTGCAGGATGCCGAAATGGCCTACTGCACCGGCCGGGCCATGAGCCATCCGCACCTGGCCGGCCCGTTCGATGCCGAAAACGTGGTCGACATGGTCCGCCGCCTGTTCGACGGCCGGGTGGTGTTCCACGCCGGCGACGACGAACTGGTGCCGGGCGTGAGCCTGCACCATCTGCCCGGACACACCCCCGGACTGCAGGTCGTGCGGGTGCAGACCGCGCGCGGACCCGTGGTGCTGGCCTCGGATGCGATCCACTTCTGGGCCAACCTCACCCGTGCGACGCCCTTCCCGGTGGTGGCGGACGTGGTTGCGTACCTGGAGGCCCTGCGGCGCCTGCGCCGGCTGGCCCCCTCGCTGGATCACATCATCCCGGGCCATGATCCGGGCGTGCTGGAGCGTTTTCCGGCAGAGCCGGACACCGAGGACATCGTGCGCCTGGACCTGGCGCCCACAAAGGGACCTTCATGAGCGAGTGTGGATTCATCGGATTGGGCCGCATGGGCGGCGCCATGGCGCGACGACTCATCGCCGCAGGCCACCACGTGGTGGTGCATGACCCCAGTCCCGCCGCCGCGGCGGCGCTGGCGGCGCAGGGCGCGGTCGTCTGTCCCAGTGCACGGGCCGTGGCAGATGCGGCGCCGGTGGTGTTCCTGAGCCTGCCGACGCCACAGATCGTCGAGGAAGTCGTGCTGGGCGCCCAGGGGATCCGGGACGGCGGCAGGATTGAGGTGTGCGTCGATCTTTCGACCTCCGGCCCCACCACCGCCGTGAAGCTTGCGGCGGGGCTTGGCGAGCGCAGGGTGGCCTCGCTGGAGGCGCCCGTCTCCGGCGGCATCAAGGGAGCGCGCGAGGGCACCCTTGCGCTGATGATCTCGGGGCCCGAGGCGGTCTGGGAGCAGGTCCGGCCCCTGCTTGCGGTGTTCGGCAAGCCCTTTTTCATGGGAGCCAATCCCGGGGCCGGCCAGACCATGAAACTGGTGAACAACCTGCTGGGCGCCTGTGCCATCGCCATCACGGCGGAGGGCATGACCCTGGGTGTCAAGGCGGGCCTTGATCCGGGCCGGATGATCGAGGTCCTCAACGTCTCCAGCGGCCGCAGCAGTGCGACCCAGGACAAGTGGCCCCGGTCCGTCCTGCCCCGCACGTTCGATTTCGGTTTCGCCGCAGGCTTGTGCCTGAAGGATGTGCGGCTGTGCCTGGCGGCGGCGCAGTCGCTGCAGGTGCCGCTGGGGGTAGGCCGGGCGGTCGCGGAGCTGTTGCAGCGCACGGTCAACACCTTGGGCGCCGAGGCTGATTTCACCGCGATGGCAAAGATCGTCGAGTCCGCCGCCGGGCTGGATCCGGACCGGACCGCTTGAGCCAGACAGTTTTTATCCGTGAGGTCAATATGAGCAGCGAGCTATTCGAGAAAGGCCTGAAGATCCGTACCGAAGTGCTGGGCGAGTCCTATGTCCGCAAGGCCCTCGCCAGCATGGATGATTTCAACAGACCGCTGCAGGAGCTCGTGACCGAGTATTGCTGGGGCGCCGTGTGGGGACGGGAGGGCCTCGAGCGCAGCGAACGCAGCATGCTGAACCTCGCCATGATCAGCATCCTCAACCGCCCTCACGAGCTCAAGGCGCATATCCGCGGCGCGCTCACCAACGGGCTCACCCGTGAGCAGATCTGCGAGGTGTTCCTGCAGGTGGCCATCTACGCCGGTGTACCGGCGGCGGTCGACAGTTTCCGCATCGCCCGCGAGACCTTCGCCGAGCTCGACGCGGCCTGACTTTTCCGCGTGTTGCATTAGCAAAGAGCGGGGCATACCCTGATCGACCCGGGGCCCGCCGCGTTGGGATGCGGCGGCGCCTCGGCGTTTGGGGGCGGTGATCATGCATCGAGTGGAGACCTTCTCGACGGCCGGCTACGCGCGCGCCGACCGTATCGCATACTGGAATGATGTCGCGGCGTCCACCATCGGACCGCTGGTGATCAAGGCCCTCGACCATGACAGCTTCGATGCCAGCCTGAAGCGGGTCTGCCTGCGCAACTGCGAAATCGTCGCGCCGACCTCCAATCCCGCCTCGATCCGGACCGAACCGACGGGGAGCGAGTCCGGCATCCTCAATCTGCAGATCCAGCACCGCGGTCGCAGCTGCACCCATTTCAGCGACCGGGTGGCCACCCTCGAGGCGGGTGATTTCATGCTCTTCGATCCCTCCTGTGCGTCGCTGCTGGAGTTCGCCGAGGCGACCCAGGCCATCGTCGTGCGGCTGCCGGTCGCGGAAGCCGAGGGCCATGTTCCGGGGCTGCGTGAGCTGGCCGGTATCCCGATCCGCGGCAGCGGCGGGGGCGGGGCCCTGCTGTCGGGCTTCGTCCGCATGGCCTGGTCGCAGCTGGAGGGAGAGGAGGATCTGGGCTGGGCGGACTCCTTCTGCGAGGTCATCTGGCCGCTGGTGGAAATGGCCTATGCAGGCGTACGGGCCGGGCGTGCGGCGACGCCGCGGGGACATCGTCGCCGCGAGGTCCTGGCGCACATCGATGCGCACCTGCTCGAGCCGAATCTCACGGCACGGCGCATCGCCGAAGACCTCGGCATCAGTGCGCGCAGCGTCCAGATCCTGTTTGCCGGCATGGGCACGACCCCGTCGGCCTATATCCAGTCCCGGCGGCTGGATCACGCGGCGCAGCAGCTGGCACGGACGCGGCGCGATGCGCCCATCACCGAAGTGGCCTTCGATTCGGGTTTCAACGACCTGAGCACCTTCTGCCGGCTGTTCCGCCGGAAATTCGGTGTGGCGCCACGTGACTACCGCGCCGGTGCCCGCCGCACTTTCGCGCAGTGACAACTGACTTTCGCATCGTGCCAAGACGCGCTTCCACGGCCTGCCTAGGCTCGGGCGCAGGTCCATACCAGACAGCCATCAACGTGGGGTTATCGTGACAGCTCATCCCGGATTCGACGCCAGACGCCTGGAATTCCTCACTGCCGCCGTCGAGCGCGACATCGCCGAAGGCCAGTACTTCGGGGGTGTCATCAGCGTGAAGCGCGGCGGTGAGCGTGCCTACCACAAGGTGTTCGGTCACAGCAGCGAGAGCAAGGAACGCCGCGTCGCCGACGATTCGGTGTTCAGCCTGTTCTCGGTGACCAAGGCCTTCACCAACATCCTGGTGTTCCAGGCCATCGAACGCGGTCTGCTGACCCTCACCACGCCGCTCGCCAGGATCATCCCGGAGTTCAGTGGCGGGCTGCGTGATCGCATCACCGTGTTCCACCTGCTGACCCACAGCACCGGTCTGCCGAGCATGTTCGAGGCGCGTCCGGGCATGTACATCGATGTGCTCGCCGACACCATCGCCGCCATCGTCGAGGTGGCGCTGCCGGTCGAGCCCGCGGGGCAGAGCGTGGGTTACGCGCCGCTGTTCAATCACGCCCTCCTGGGTGAGGCGGTGCGCCGCGTGGACCCCCGGAAGCGCTCCTACAAGGAAATCCTGCACCAGGACCTGTTCGACGCGCTGGGTATGAAGGACACCGCGATGGGCGTGCGGCGGGACCTCAAGCCGCGGCATCTCGTGCCGGAGTTCCGCGGCAACTATCCCATCAAGCACCTCGGCCACAGCAATCTCGGCCCCAACGGTGCATTCGAAGAAGAGAACGTGGAAATGCCCTGGGTCGGGGGTATCTCCACGGCACAGGACATGATGCGCTTTGCCGAAATGATGCGGTGTGGCGGCACGCTGGACGGCGCGACCATCGTGTCGCGCGCCATGATCAAGGCGGCCACCACCATCTGGACCGGCGACAAGCCCAACGAGTTCTACGCGAGCGGCATCCGCGCGGCGGGCGGTATTGCGCCCCCGGCCAACCTCGGCCTGGGATTCTCCATCCGCGGGCCGCAGATGGGCACCACCATGTTCGGCACGCTCGCCTCGCCCGGTACGTTCGGTGCACACGGCGCCGGTACCACCATCTTCTGGGTGGACCCGGAGCGGGAGATCAGTTTCGTCGGTCTGATGACGGGCCTGATGAAGACCATCGACAATGTCTGGCGCTGGCAGAAACTCGGCGACATCCTGCTCGCCGCCGCGCTGTAAGCATGATGGAGCCGGGCGCCGCCACCTTCGACTACGTCATCGTGGGTGCGGGTACCGCCGGTTGTGCGCTGGCCGGCCGGCTCGCGGAAGATCCGGCCGTGCGCGTGTGCCTGATCGAGGCGGGCGGCAGTGACCGGCACCTTTTCATCCACACCCCGGCGCTGGTCGCCGCGGCCATCGGCACGCAGCGGCTGAACTGGCGATTCGAAACCGTACCGCAGGCGCACCTGAAGGGGCGGCGGATTCCGCAGCCGCGCGGCCGCGTGGTCGGCGGCTCCGGCTCGATCAACGGCATGGTCTATTCGCGCGGCAATCCCCGCGACTACAACGACTGGGCCGCCGCCGGCGCCGCCGGCTGGAGCTACGCCGAGGTGCTGCCGTACTTCCTGCGCACCGAGAACAACCAGGATCTGCCGCAATCGGTGTACCACGGCCACGGCGGACCCATGAACGTGATGCAGCCACGCAGGCCGAACCAGCTGAACCGCGATTTCATCGCGGCCACCGCCGGTCTCGGTTTTCCGGTCACCGCGGATTTCACGGGGCCGACCAACGAAGGCGTCGGCTTCCGCCAGGGGGTGCTCCGCGCCGGCAGGCGCGAGACCACCGCCAAGGCCTTTCTGCGCCCGGCGCTCGCGCGCGGCAACGTCACGCTGCACACGAACGCGCTGGTGCTGCGGGTCGCAGTGACCGACGGCCGCGCGACGGGCGTGGTCTACGAGCGCGAGGGGCAGCAGCACGAGGTGCGTGCCTCCCGCGAGGTCATCCTGAGCGCAGGTACGATCCAGACGCCGCAGATCCTGCTGCTTTCCGGGATCGGTCCTGCCGCCCAGCTGCAGGCGGGCGGCATCAGGCCGGTTCACAACCTGCCCGGTGTCGGCCGCAATCTGCACGATCACCTGGCCTGTCCGGTGCTGATGAAGACGGCCAATTCCACCTCCTACGGCATTTCGGCCCGTGCCCTGCCGCGCGGCATGCTGAACGTGCTGCAGTATGTCCTGGCGCGTTCGGGTCCATTCGCCAGCAACGTGTTCGAGTCGGTGGGCTTTCTCAAGACCGCGCCGGGTCTGGACCGGCCCGACGTGCAGTTCGTCTTCCAGCCCGCGGCGCGCCCCAGGCCCGGTTTTCCACTGCCCATCGGACACGGTTATGCCATCAGCCCGGTATCCCTATACCCGAAGAGCCGCGGCAGCATCACGCTCGCGAGCCCCGATCCGCACGTGCCTCCGGCCATAGATCCGGCGCTGCTGAGCGTCGAGGAGGACATCCAGCCGCTGATCCGGGCCATCAAGCTCGCCCGCCGCATTCTTGCCGCGCCGAATTTCGCGCACTACCAGGGCAGCGAAATCGCTCCCGGGTCCGCCGTGCAATCCGATGCGGACATTGCCGAGTTCATCCGCGGCACCTCCTACACGGTCCATCACCAGGTAGGCACCTGCCGCATGGGGGAGCATCCGGAGGCTGTGGTGGACTCGCAGCTGCGGCTGCGCGGCCTTGGGGGACTGCGGGTCGTCGACGCTTCCGTGATGCCGCAGATCATCGGCGGCAATACCAATGCCGTGGTGGTCATGATCGCGGAGAAGGCCGCCGACATGATCCGGCAGCGACCGGCGCTGGCAGCGCTCAAGGAGGCCACATGGCAGTAGAACATATGCGCACCTGGCGGGTCGGGGGCGTGGAGATCACGCGCCTGGTCGAGGTCTGGAAGTGGGAAGATGACATCTGGATGGCGCTGGAGGACGCGAAGCCCGATCTGGTCAAGACCCAGCCGTGGTTATTGCCGCACCACGTCACGCCCGAGGGGCGCATGTTCATCAACTTTCAGGCGTTCGTGGTCAGGGCGGGAAGCCGGCGGATCATGATCGATACCTGCATCGGCGCCGACCGCGAACGGCAGTTTCCGATCTTTACCAACATGCGCACGACGTTCATGCAGGATCTCGCATCGATCGGCATCCAGCCCACCGATGTCGATACGGTGCTGTGCACGCATCTGCATTTCGATCACGTCGGCTGGAACACCCATCGGGTGGACGGGCGCTGGGTACCGACCTTTCCCAATGCGCGCTACCTCTTCAGCCGCAAGGAATACGATCACTGGCTGATGCTGCGTGAAACCGGCGGCTACCACGGCATCAATCACCTGGCCGACGCCGTCGATCCGGTGGTCGAGGCGGGGCTGGTGGACTTCATTGCACACGACCATGCGTTGAGCGATGAGATCCGGCTGTTCCCGACGCCGGGGCATACACCTGGGCACGTCAGCGTGCACATCAGCTCGCAGGGACAGGAGGCGGTCATCACCGGTGACATGATGCACCACCCCATCCAGGTGGCGATGCCGGAGCACCCTGCGACGTTCGACATGGACAAGCCCGCCGGCGCCAGGACCCGCGTGGATTTCATCAACCGGTATCAGGACAAGCCCGTACTGGTCATCGGCAGCCACTTCGCCGATCCGGGCGCGGGTTACATCGTGCGCAACGGCGCCGCCTGGAAACTGCAGTCACGGGACTGAGGGTCAAGACATGGGTCAGCCGATCCCCGAATACACAGTCGATCTGTTCAGCCACGACTCGGTGCGCAACGCCCGCGCGGTCGATGACGCGCTGCGCGAATTCTCCCCGGTGGTACGGCTTGCGGACGGCACGGTCCTGATCACCCGGCACGCCGATGTCACCGCCGGGCTTGCGGACTGGCAGACCTTCTCCTCGCGGTCGCGGCCCTGGCACGATCCGAACTCGTTGCGACCGGAGATCCTGCTGACGGATGACCCGCCGCGGCACACCCAGGTACGCCAGGTGATCTCCCGGGCACTGTCCGGTCAGGTCCTGGGGAATCTGCGGCAGTCCTTCGAGCGCGATGTCGCCGCGCTGTTCGATGACCTGATGGCGCGCGAGGGTGAGGTCATCGACGCCGTTCACGACATCACGCAGCGCTTCGTCTACAAGGCGCTGCCCGATGCCATCGGCTTGCGGATCGAGGGCCGTGAACACATGTATGCCTTCGGCCACATGGTGTGGGCCACCATGGGTCCGGAGAACGAGTTGTTCCGCGAGGCCATGGTCGACATCGGCCCGGTGGTGGCCTGGATCGAGAAATGCTGCGACCGTGACAATCTTTCGCCCGGTGGCATCGGCATGGTGCTGTACGGCATGGCCGATGAGGGCGTGGTCACCCAGGACGAAGCGAAACTGCTGCTGCAGACCGTGCTGTCCGCCGGTGCCGACACGACCATCATGACCATGGCCAACGCCATGTACGCGTTCGCGAAGTTTCCGGACCAGTACCAGAAGCTGCGGCGGGATCCGGGCCTGGTGCGGGCCGCGTTCGACGAAAGCCTGCGATGGGATTCACCATCGCGCATGGCGGGTCGCATCACCACCCACGAAGTCCAGATCGGCGGCTATACCGTGCCGGCGCAGCAGCGCGTGGGCCTGATGTTCGCGGCCGCCAACCGCGACCCGCGTGCCTGGGAAGACCCCGACCGCTACGACATGTCCCGGGACCTGAAGAAGCAGGTCGGCTGGGGGTACGGCGTGCATGCCTGCGTCGGCCGGGTGCTGGCGCAGATGGAGGCGCATGTACTGCTGTCGGAGCTCGCGCGGCGGGTTGCGCGCATCGAGATCGCCGCGGAGCCGACTCCCTGGATGACCACCATCGGCCACGGCCCCGCCAGATTGCCGCTGCGCCTGTACGCCCGTTGACCACCATGCGCCGCACACGCAGATCCGGGGCAGGGCGGGCGCTCGCGCCTTCAGGTCATGCCGAACAACCGCACGATGTAGTAGCTGTCGAGGTACTCGCGCAGGACGGCAATCTGGCTGCCGCGCAGTTCAAATGCCCAGGCATAGCGGTTGTCGTAGGTGCGGCCATCCTTCAGATGCCCGGTGCCATGGGTCTCCACCAGCACCAGCGGGCCGTTCGATGCCATCGACAGGATGCGGTTCGAGGGACTGCCTGGGGCAAACATGCCGCGGATCGGCTTGAGGAACTCATCGACGATGACATTGCGCCCGCGGTACTCGCCGGCACCGGGCATGTCGCGTGCCTGCGGCAGCCAGGCCGCATCCTCGGTGAGCAGTGACCGTACGCCCTCGAGATCCTCGGCATTCAGCAGCTCGAAGAATTTCCGGACCACCAACTCGCCCTGCGCATTGGACTGACTCATGAACCACATCCCCCAGCCATTCCGGTCGTTCATCGTATGATCAGGCAATCGGACAAAGCCGCGCAATCGAATTCTGCCGGGGACGGCACGGGGTTCGACATCATCGCCATCGGCAGCGGCCACAACGGTCTGGTGGCGGCGGCTTACCTCGCCAAGGCCGGCAAACGGGTGCTGGTGCTGGAACGCAATGCGTGGATCGGCGGCGGCGTCGTCACCCGCGAGCTGACGCGCCCGGGATTCCGGCACGACCAGCATTCGATGACGCACATCTTCATTCAGGCCAATCCGCTGCTGCAGCGGGACGAACTGGGACTGAAGAGCCGGTATGGCCTGCGCTACCTGTTCCCGGATTCGCCGATGATGTCGGTATTCGAGGATGGCTCGACGCTGGCCCTGTACCGGGATCCGCACAAATCCGCCGCGCAGATCGCCAGGTTCTCCAGGCGCGATGCCGAGGCGTTCCTGCGACTGTCGGCGCAGGCGGCGGCCTGGCTGCCGATGCTGGTCTCCACGCTGTACACACCGCCCATGCCACAGGGTGCGGGACATGCCTTCCTCGACCAGAGCCGGGAAGGGCAGCAGTTCTGGCGCGCCATGCAGATGAGCAGCCATGACGTCCTGTGCGACTACTTCGAGCATGACCGGGTGCGCGCGCACTTTGCGCGCGTGGCCGGCGAAAACCTGGTATCGCCGGATGAAAAGGCCACCGGCCTGGGAGTCTTCGTGTTCCTGGGATTCCTGGAGGCGTACGGCTTCGGCGTACCGGTGGGGGGCAGCGGTCGCTTGAGCGAGGCCCTCACGCGCTGCATCGAGGACCGCGGCGGCCAGGTGCTCACCCGCCAGGACGTGCGCGAGGTCGTGGTCAGCAATGGTCGTGCCGCCGGCGTCGTCACCGCCGACGGCACCCGCTACACGGCGCGCGAGGCCGTCATCGGTGCCATCCACCCGCACACGCTATCCTCGATGATCGCCGGGATGGATCCGGAAGTGCGCAAGGCGGCGGAGGCGACCCACATCACCGACGCGGCCTGCATCACGGTGCATGCGGCGCTGGATGCACCATTGCGCTTCCGCACCGAGGACCCCGTGCAGTCGGTGATGATCGAACTGATGCCGCCCACCTATCGCGAACTGCGCGAGTGCTTCGACGATCTGCGCTACGGCGGCTTCATGCGCAAGCACCTGCTCGGCCTGGGCTCGCTGACCCTGTTCGATGACAGTCGCGTGCCGCCGGGCAAGGGGGTCGCGCATATCTGGGACTACGCACCCTACGTGCGGCCGGACGGCGCGTCCTGGGACGAGACCAAGGACGCCTATGCCCGCAGCATGCTCGAGCGCCTGCGGCTGTATGTGTCGAACCTGGATGAGGTGCTGCTGGACTTCCACTGCGACAGCCCGGTCGACATGGAACGCACTTCGCCGAGCTTCCGCCGCGGCGACCTGCACGGCATCGCCACCACCAGCTATCAAAGCGGCGCCCACCGCCCGACCCCCGACCTCGGCCAATACAGGGTGCCGGGTGTCGAGCGCATGTACCTGGTCGGACCGTTCCAGTATCCCGGTGGCGGCGTGTTCGGCGCCGGGCGGGCCACGGCCCAGGTCATGTGCGAGGACCTGAAGATCGACTTCGAGAAACTGGAAACCCCGGCATGAAGCTGTATGGCCCGGACCGTCGCGAACTGATGACGGTCAGCCGTATCGACCGCGAGGACGGGCGGCTCATCATCAGGGCCAAGGTCTTCGGCACCATGCCCATGACCGCGAGCCTGACTCCCACCGACGTGCGCGAGGGACTGAAACTGCTCGGCTGGCGCGGCGTCCTGTTCGTATTGAGCATGCCTTTTCGCAGTTCCAAACCTTCACCGGGAGCGAGCAGATGACCCAGTCCATGAAAGGCAAGGCCGTGATCATCACCGGCGGCGCGGGCATGATCGGCCATGCAACGGCCATGACCCTCGCCCGCGCGGGGGCGGAGGTGATGCTGGTCGACATCAACGCCGACCGGCTCAGCGCCCGTCGTGGCGCCGTGGAAGTCCTCGGCGGGCGGGTGGAGACCCACGTCGCGGATGTCAGTCGCTCGGCGGACGTGCAGGGGTACGTGGCCCGGGCGCTGCAGGTTTTCGGCAGGATCGACGGCTTCTTCAACAACGCCGGCATGGAAGGCAAGCTCGGCCCCATCTATGAGTACGAGGAGGCCGAGTACGACAGGATCGTCGCCGTCAATCAGAAGGGCATCTTCCTGGGGCTGCGTCACGTGCTGCCCGTGATGCTCGAACAGGGCCATGGCGCCGTGGTCAATACCGGCTCCATTGCCAGTGAGCGCGGGCTCGCGGGCGCCTGTGCCTACAACGCCACCAAGCATGCGGTGATCGGTCTCACCCGCACCGCCGCGAGCGAGGTCGGCGCGCGCGGCGTGCGGGTCAACGCGGTGATGCCCGGCGTGATCGATACGCCCTTGCTCGAGGCGATGCTGCGCATGATGTTCAACGGTGATGTGGCGGCAGGGAAGAAGACGCTGGGCAAGGTGGCCACCATGGATCGGATCGGTACGCCGGAGGAAGTGGGTGAGGTCGTGACCTTCCTGCTGTCCGATGCGGCGGCATTCGTCAACGGTGCCGCCTGGGCCGTGGACGGCGGCGCGCTGTCCACCATCCGCCACTAGTCCGCGCCGACTTCAGGCCGCGCCGCCGCGGGGCCGCCGGGGCACGAACGCCAGGAAGCGGCGCGGATTGTCGACCGTGATCCGGTGCAGGGTCGCATCGTCCACGCCGGCCGCCTTCAGCATCGGCACGAACACGGTGATCGGCCGGGCGTAGCCGCGAAAGGCATCCCCGGAGATCAGGATGTGATCCGCGAAACCGGCCTCGATCAGCCCGGTCACCAGCGGCACGACCGGTGCGTCGCGCCCGCTGCCCTGCCGGTCGATGCCAATGAAGGCCCCGCGCCGGCACAGCGTCTTGTGGACGTAGAGCTTCGGGTCGGTGAGATTGCCGAGATGGCCGATGGCGACCCGGTGGGGATCCACGCCGGCATCCTCCAGGATATCCAGCTGCTCCAGCGCCGATTTCCCCGGAATGCCGGTATGGGTGAAGATCGGCAGGTTGGTCGCGACGTGGGCCTTGCCGACGGCCCGGAATACCCGTCGCTCCAGCGCCGTGATCTCATCCCAGGAGCCGATTTCGCCGAAGGCACCGGCCGGGTAGGCGTCGGCCTGGCCGATCAGTGCCGCCGTGATCTGGGATTCGCTCATGCCGGCAAGCTCTTTGGGATAGAAGGGCTGGGTGTAGAACCCCGCGCCCTTCACCACCGGCAGGCCCGACATTCTGGCGGCGCGACGGATGAATTCCAGATCCATGCCGGCGCCTTCGAGGCTCGCATCGACGATGCAGGCGACGCCTTCACGCTGCGCATCGCGCAGCTCCTGCGCCATGAGCTCGACGTTACGCATGGGATCGGGGCCGGCCGGGGCGGGCGGCGGCGCGGTCGCCGTCGGGGGCGCGGTGACGCCCTGCGCCGCGAGTACCGCCTGTGATGCGGCGCGGAAGCGCTGGCTGAAATCCTCGCCGAGCGACAGGTGTTCATGGAAGAGTGTTGCGCCGCCGGCGAGTTCTGCCGGTGCAAGGTCCTTGAACAGGGTGCGGATGACCGCGCCCGGCGGAAACTGCGGCGATTGCGCCCGCACCTCCTGGCCGGGCAGCGCCAATGACGCGGCTCCCATGCCGAGCAGATGCAGGGCCTGGCGACGGTTGTATGCAGCCATGAGCGGATGATCGGCGAAGTCGACGGTTCCGGCAACCGTGCCCGCATTGCGCTGCCAGCCGCGCGGGTCGCCGACCGGCGTTGCATGATGCCGCCATGCTGACCATCTATCATTGGGAGCCCAACGCCAATTCGGGCAAGCCCATTCTGGCGGCATTCGAGAAGGGCGTGGACTTCGAGAGCCGCTACATCGACATGCTGGCCTTCGAGCAGCACGCCCCCGAATACCTGAAGGTCAATCCCAACGGCACGGTGCCGGCCATGGTCCATGATGGCGTGCTGGTGCCCGAGTCCACGGTCATGATGGAGTACATCGATGGCACCTTCCCGGGCCCCCGGCTGCGCCCTGATGACCCTTTCGAGCGCTGGCGCATGCGCTGGTGGTGCCGTTACTTCGACCAGGTCGTCGGCCCCTCCATCAGCATGTTCGGCTGGAGTTTTTTCGTAGGACCGGCCATGCGCCAGCGCGATCCGGAAGAGCTCAAGGCCCGCATTGCACGCATTCCGCTCAAGGAACGGCGCATCGCCTGGTCCAAGGCGATCTACGGCACGTTCACGCCGGAGGAGATGGCCGAGTCCGGGCGACGCATCGCTGCGGGCGTGGCGCAGCTGGAGGCGGCGCTGGGCGAGCGTCCCTGGGTCGCGGGCGACAGCTATTCGATCGCCGATATCGCCGGTTTCAACATGTTCGCCGGCCTGCCACTCATGAACCCCCAGGTCGCCAACGACAGCGCCACGCCGCACCTGATGGAATGGCTGCGCAGGATCAATGAGCGGCCTGCCATCCGCAGGAGCTTCGCGCTGGGTCGCACGGAGCTGGTGCGCCGCCATGCGCACCTCGACCGCACGGGGCCGGCGCATGCTTGAGCTGTATCACTGGGAGCCCAATGGCAGCTGGCTCAAGCCGCTGATCGCGCTGTACGAGAAGGAGCTGCCCTTCCGCAGCCGGTACGTGGATGTCCTGGCCCTCGAACAGTACCAGCCGGGTTTTCTCCAGGCTGCGCGTGAAACGCAGATCCCGCTCGAAGGTGAAGGACCGGTTCTCATCGACCAGGGGCGCCAGATCACCGAATCGCTGTTCATCACCGAATACCTGGAGGATGCCTATCCGGCGCGGCCGCTGCGGCCACCCGAGCCGCTGCTGCAGGCGAGGATCCTGGCGTCGGGGCGCTTCATCAATGAAGTGCTCATGCCGGCGGTGAGTACCCTGGGGTGTCGGGCCTACCTGGTGCCGGCCTTGCAGGGCGGCGCGCGCACTGCGCTTGCGACTCACCTCGAGCGCATGCCGGTGGCCTACATCCGCGAAGGTTGGCGCAGCGCGCTGAACAACGACTACCCCGCGGAGCTGCTCGAGGATTCGCGGCGCAAGATCACACTGGCGGTGACGCGCCTGGAGGAGGCGCTGGGCGGTGGGCCATGGCTGGTCGGTGCTTCCTTCACGCTGGCGGATGTGGACGCCTTCGCGATCTGCAATTCACTGCCCGGGCTCACGCCCGATCTCGTCAATGCAGCCGCGACGCCGCGGCTGTGGCATTGGCTTAAGCGCATCAGGTCGCGGCCGGCGGTCGGCAGGGCCCTGGCGTGCGGTCGCGGCGGGCATCCGGAGCAGGCCTTTGCGCCGGGACCCGAACATTCACGATGGGGATGAGCAGGACATGATCGAGCTGTACACCGCCGAGACACCCAACGGCTGGAAGATCTCCATTACCCTCGAGGAGCTGGGGATTCCCTACGAAGTGCATGCCCTGGCGCTGTCCCGGAACGAGCAGAAAACCCTCGAGTACCTCAGGCTCAATCCCAACGGGCGCATACCGACCATCGTCGACCGCGACAACGGCGACTTTGCCGTGTTCGAGTCGGGCGCCATCATGATCTACCTGGCGGAGCGTGCCGGCAGGCTCCTGCCCCGGGACGTGAAGGGTCGCTCGCTCGTCATCCAGTGGCTGATGTTCCAGATGGGCGGCATCGGGCCCATGATGGGACAGGCCAATGTCTTCTATCGCTATGCGCCGGAGAAGATTCCCTATGCCATCGAGCGTTACCAGCGTGAAGTGCGGCGGCTGCTCGAGGTGCTCGATCGCAGGCTCGCCGACAACGAGTATCTGGCCGGTGACTATTCGATTGCCGACATCGCCAACTGGTCCTGGGTGAGCGGTTACGCCTGGTCGGGCGTCACCATCGAGGGCCTGAGCCATGTGCAGCGCTGGCTCGACCTGCTTGGCGCGCGCCCGGCGGTGCAGCGCGGCCGGGCGGTGCCGCCGCCGGCGGACCTGGGGACCGGCGATGCGAAAACGGTCGAGGGAGCCCGCAAGTTCCTGGCCTGATGACGCCCGACCGGTCAGTCCTTGACCGGCAACGCGCGGCTGGCCGCCACCATGGCCCGGCGCCGCTCCTCGAAGCCACCCCGGCCCGGCGGCACGTCCTGGTTGCGCGGGAAGGCGGCGTCGAGCATGCCGTACAGCTCGCGGACCTCGTCGCGGAATTCCATGTGGGTGAGGATGTAGGGGGCATTGCTGCGGATGCCTTCGATCACCCGCGCCCCGAGTTCCTCCGGATCCATCCAGGATGCCGTCATCTCCCGGGCCGCGACGCGCGCCGCCTCGTCGCGCGCGCCCGACTCGATGATCCGCGTGCGGGTTCCGCCGGGAAACAGGCAGGACACGCCGATGCCATACGGTGCCATCGACATGCGCAGTGATTCGGTGTAGCCGCGTACCGCGAACTTTGCGGTCTGGTAGGCGCCCAGGCCCGGCAAGGGCAGCGGCACGAGCCCCGCCATGGACGAGGTGTTGACGATGTGCCCGCCTTCGCCATGGCCGACGATCAGGGGCGCGATGATCTTGGTGCAGTTCACGACACCGCCGAGATTCACGCGCAGTGCCCGGTCCCAGGCATCGAAATCCGGGTCGTGCGTGTCACCGCCGCCGCCGACGCCGGCGTTGTTGCACAGCACATGAATCCTGCCGAAGACCTTCACGGCCTCGGCAGCGGCAGCCCGGACCTGGTCCCGATCTCCCACGTCCGCCTGGATCAGATGGACCTGTGAGCGCCCCTGCAGCATCGCACGCAGTTCGGCGAGATACGCCGCATTGAAATCCACGATCACGGCCTTCATGCCCAGCTTCAGGAAGTTGCGGACCATGCCGTGGCCGATGCCGCTGGCGCCACCGGTCACGAAAGCCACGCGGTCCTGGAAGATCTTCATGATCAGTGCGCCTCGCCGGTAAAGGTCCGGAAGGCGGGGTTGGTCCGGTTCGGCATCGCGAATGCCGCTTTGACGGCGGGGCGTTCGTACATGCGGGCCACCCATTTCGCAAGCTGCGGGGCACGGGTTGCGACGCTGAGCTGCGGAAACAGCCGGTCCAGGGCCATGCCGCCGATGGAAAAGAAGTTGATGTCGGCGAGGGAGTAGCTGTCCCCGGCGAGCCATGGTGTCTGCAGCAACTGCCGCTCGACCTTGTCGATCGCCACTTCGATCTTGCGCGTGGCATTGGTAAGGTCCGACTCGCTGAAGCCGGAACGCGCGGTACGCCATTTCTCGCGCTGCTCGTACAGCGGGATGCGCGACACCAGCTTTTCGAATTCGCCGGCCTCGATCGAGCGTGCGATGACGCTCACCAGGCGGTGCCAGCCGTGCATCGAGACGTAGTTCATCACGTGCTCATCGCAGAACTTGTTCCAGTACCGCATGCGTGCCTTTCCCAGCGGATCCGCGGGACGCAGCGCCGGGGCATCGGGGAAGGCATCTTCCAGATATTCGCCGATGACCGTGGTGTGCGTGATGATGCGTCCGTCATGGTCCAGGACCGGCACCTGGCCTTCGGGATTGATCGCGACGAACCACGGCTCGTGCTGTTCGAACTTGTGCAGGTCGACATAGACGCTTTCGAACGGCAGGCCCTTCTCCTTGATATCGATCAGGGTCTTGAGCGAGTTGGCGGCCGGTTCGGCGTGATAGAGCTTGAGCATGTCGATTCCTCAGTTGCGTCCCTGCAGCATGGCGAGGAGGGCGGGGTCGAGCTGTGCCGGCATCGCGGCGAGCAATGCAGCATGGCGCTGTTCGGCGGCGGCCTTCCACTCGCCGTGGGTGATGACGTAGAGCTCATCGTTCAGCATCGCGTGCAGAACCCGCTGCCCGACCTGCGCGGGCTGCAGCTGGCTGGGAAAGTGCACCTGGGTGCCGCCGGCATTTTCCGTGGCGCGAAACGCCTCCCCGACGCCGAACTGCGGCGGACGGTTCTTCGACAGCTCGTGGATATTGGTCCGCACGGGGCCGGGGCACAGGACGCTGACACCGATGTTCTCCTGCCGCAGTTCTCCGTGGATGGCTTCGGACAGGGTTACGACCGCGGCTTTGGCGGTCTGGTAGATGACGAACTGTGCCGGCATCGGCACCAGTGCCGCCAGGGACGCCGTGTTGATGATATGGCCGCCCTCGCCATGGGCCCGGATGCGCGGCAGGAAGGTCTGGATGCCATTGATCACGCCCCCGAGGTTCACCGCCAGACCGAAGTCCCAGTCCGCAAAGGTGATCCCCTTGAACGGACCCTGGATACCGACACCGGCATTGTTGGCGAGCACGTGCACCCTGCCGAACACCCGCTCGGCCTGGATCGCGGCGGCGGCCATGCCGTCCCGATCGGTGACATCCAGGCGGATGGCGTGGACTTTGCCGGATTGGTCGCGAACGGCAAATTCCGCGAGCGCCGCTTCGATGTGGTCCTGCCGCAAGTCCGCCAGCACGACCTTCATGCCGGCGTCGACGAAGGCATGGGCCATTCCCAGGCCGATGCCGCTCGCGCCACCGGTGATGAACGCCGTCTTGTCCTGTACCGATTTCAATGTGCGGCTCCCGCTGCTGTCAGGCCATTATCGCGCGCTTTTCCGGCTCGAAACCGCGGTTGCGCTCAGGGACGACGCCCGTTGCGCGCAAAGGCCGAAGGCCGCGGCGGACACCCGCAAAGGCGTTACAATCCGGTTCCAGCGGCCTCAAGGCGAACAGGGGAACCTACGATGGCGGATGGACTGAGTGCGGCGGAGCGGGCCGAGATCGAGCGGGCCTGCGAGCGACTGACCTATGTGTACAGCCGGGCACTGGACGTGGGCGACATGAATGCCGCCGCCGACTGCTTCGCCGAGAACGGCTCCTTCGCGCGGCCCATGAATCCGGGCCAGGTGATCCAGGGTCGCGAGGCGATCCGGGCATCGCTCATCACGCGCCCGAAGACGCTGCTGACCAAGCATCTCAGCACCAACGTCATGATCGATGTCGAGAGCCGCGATGCCGCGCGCGGCCTGTCCTATCTCACCATGATCTCCACTACGCCGCCGCAGGCAGCGGCGCCGCCCTTCGTGTCCGCGGGACCGGTCTGGTTCGGTGAAATGCAGGACCGGTTCATCCGCGAGAACGGCGTCTGGAAGTTCCTGGAACGTCGCGGGTCGATCCAGATGAAGTTCCCGGGGGCCGCACCGGCCTAAGCTAAGCCGGCAGCACCGGCAGCTGCAGCCAGGATGGCGTCTGGCCTCCCGTCCAGATGCGGTGCCTGCCCCGGTTGACCGTCGCCTCATGGCGCGCATAGAGCAGCGGCTTGGGGGCCGGGTACACATCCCGGCCCTGGATCCGCAGGCGCAGCGTCTCACCGGCGTCGAAGTGGGTACCGGTCGGCCAGATTTCGATGTCCGTCCCGACGATCTCTCCCGGGCGGACCTTCGTCTCGAGCGCATGGGCCAGTACCGGCAGGTAGTCCGTGGAGCGTTCCGGGTCCAGTGTCCGGTGCGACACCCGCAACCACCCCAGCGCTGCCGGTCCATCGTCAAAAATGGCGTAATGAATGAAGCCGACCGGCTGGCCCCGAACGTCGAGTTTCTCCAGTGCCACGAACAGGTCCAGGTCATCGGCCTCATCGCTCGAGACGAACAGTTTCAGCCGCACGTGTCCGACGAGATCGGTGGCCGATGCGAAGCGCAGATCGAAGAGTGCCGCTGAATCCTCGGCGAGCGAGTCGTAGCCGATCGCGGCCTGGGCTGAGACGGGCGCCGCTTGCAGCGTGCCGTCACCGGCCAGGTGAAACCGCCGGTAGTGGATTTCCGGCAGCGGCCAGTCGGTCGAGGCATGGCGTCGCGCCTGGTGGGCCCGGTCCCGGATTTCCACTTCGACCCGCGGCCAGCTCGGGCGTGCGGCATTGCCCTTGAGGAAATGATCGAAGAATGCCAGCTGCCGGGCGCGGCTTTGCGGGTCATAGTAGTGCGCCCACTTCTTGCGGCCATGCACTTCCAGCCACTTGTCGCTGGAGGAGATGCGGCGGAACCCCTCCAGGGTGCCGCGGCTGTGCAGGCCGTGGTCGCTCCAGCTGGCCACCACGAACGCAGGCGTCCGGATGCGTTCCAGCGCCGCGGCCTTGGATGCCCAGAAATCATCGAAGAACGGGTGTTCGGCCGTTTCGGCCCACAGGTCCTCTATCTTCTGCGTCGATGCGCCCCAGCGCACCTGGATGTAGGGCCAGAAATGAGTGTCCGGAATGCCGCCGTGGCGGACCACCTCGCGATAGGTATCCGACCAGCCCTCCCAGGGATTGATGGCGGCGAGATGCGGCGGGTTCAGTTCGGCGACCCGCCACTGGGCGCTGGTGAGATACGACACGCCGGACAGGCCGACGCGGCCATTGCTCCAGGGCTGCACGCCCGCCCATTCCACCGCATCGGCGAAGGCCTCGGCCTCCTCGGGGGACAGGTAGGTTGCCGGGCAGCGCGCATGCCAGACGCCCGGGATATCGATGGTGACGACCGCGTAACCGGCGGCCACCCAGAACTCAGGGTCGGGGGCCTCGAAAATCGTCAGCTCGGACATCCAGTGCGCCTGGACGCCGCTGGCAGGATAGATCTTCGCCAGGGGCGCCGGATCATGCTTGCCATAGGGGGTCCAGGCCAGCAGCGGCGGCACGGGCCGCTCCTGCGTCAGGGGACGGAACAGGTCGGCAAAGAGCACATGACCGAACCGGGTCGGGATCTGCACGTCCCGTTCGATGATCATGCCGTGGGCGATCTCGCGGCTGTACTGGCGGGGACGCGCGCCACGCTGCTCCGGGGAGTTCAGGGGCTGGCGGAAGCGGTAGGGGCGGTTCATGCGCAAGGGCCACCCCCGAGCAATTCCTCGGCATTGAGCCGCAGACGTTCCAGTTGGGCCTTGAAGGCCGACTTGTCGATGCCCGCCAGCAGGCGCCGTTCATGATCGGCCGCCAGCGGCCGCACCCGGGCCAGTTTCGCCCGCCCGTGGGCGGTAAGCCGGATGACCGTGGCCCGCGAATCCCCCGCGAGGCCGCTGCGCGTGACGAGCCTTAAGGCGCCGAGATGCCGCAGCGAACGGCTCACCCAGGCCTTGTCGACGTGGGCCCGGCGCGCGATCTCGTTCACGGTGACGCCGTCGGCGCGATCCAGCAGGTTGAGGATACGCAGATCCGTGTTGCGCAGGCCCACCCTGGCCTCGATGGTCGTGGTGGCAAGCCTTGCCACGACCTCGGCGATACGCACGATGCGCACCGCGATCAGATCCTCGAGCGGTGCCGCTCTCGCTGGGGGGGGGTTGCGGCGCATCGCGGTTTCGTGTTGCTGCAACAACGTTGTCTTGACAACGAGTATCGGCGGATCGCATGCTGGGTGTCAAATCATGCTGAATTACGACGACTACATCGCGGTATTCAACAGCGGCGACGATGCGGCCCTGGTGCAGCAGTTCTTCGCCGATGACGTGCTGTTCACCGGCGGCGCGCGCGACTACCGCGGCAGGGCGGCCCTCAAGTCCTTCCTGGACTGGGCCCATGACGGCGTCCGCGAAGTCATGCGGCCGCAGAACCTGCTGCAGCGGGAGGATCTGACGTTCGTGGAAGTCGACATGGATTTTCATGCGACCAAGGAACGGCAGGACTTCCCCTTCGGGCACCTGCATCCCGGAGACCTCGTGACGGTGAAGTTCTTCGTCACCTACAGGCTGCGCGACGACCGGATCATCGAACTGAAGTCCATGACCTGGCCCCCGGGCCGGGGAGTGACCCAGCTGCCGCGCCTGGGCGCCCACGCGAGCCAGCAGGCGGCATTCCGGGCCTACGTATCAGCCTTCAGCAATGCCGATTTCGACCGGTTCCCGAGGTTCTATACCGAGGACGTGCGCCTGGAGCTGAATTCGGTGCCGCCGATCCTCGGTCGTCAGGGCATCATCGACTTCTACCGGCCGATGTTCCGGTCGGTCCGCGAAAGCCTGACCATCAACAGCGTCCGGTGTACGGATTCGAGCATCGAACTGGATGCCATCACGCGCTTCACCGCCGTGCGGGACGCTCCCGATTTCGTGGTGGGGGCCCTCAGCCAGGGAGAGTACATAGAAGGGCGGGTGCTGGTGAGCTACCGCCTGCGCGATGGATTGATCGCGAGCATCGCCGTGCGCCGCGGCAGCGACATGATCAGACACCCAGCGCCAGCTGCGCGCTCCGCGGGCTGACCGACCCGCCTTCCAGTGCCAGCAGCCGGGCCTTGATCCCAAGGCCGCCCGCGAATCCGGTCAGCGAACCATCGGCGCCGATGACACGGTGGCAGGGAACGATGATCGGAATGGGGTTGCGGCCATTGGCGGCGCCTACGGCACGCACGGCTTTGGCTCTGCCGATCTGCCCGGCGATCTGCGCGTAGCTGCGGGTCTCCCCGAAGGGAATGGTGCGCAGCGCATTCCAGACGCTGTTCTGGAATCGCGTGCCGGCAAGATCGAGCTTCACCGTGAAGCGAGTCCGGGTTCCCGCAAAATACTCCTCGAGCTGCTGTCGTGCCTGGCACAGGAGCGGGTGGTGCGGCTGCGCGGCGAGTTCGCCGAACTGGGCCGGGATCGAGTCCTCGTGCTCCCAGAGCACGGCCGACAGACCGCGGTCGCTGCCGATCAGTTTCAGCACCCCGATCGGGCTCTCCATCGTCGTGTACACGTAGCTCATGTTGCGGATCCTCGTGCCAGCGCGCCTGCCGGCTGGTGCTTGAGCGACGGATTCTCCGCCCCTCCGGAGCGGCGCGCTGGCGGATTCCGGACATCAATGTGGCGCCCGCCGCGCCGTGCTTCCATGTCCGAAAACCGCTAGTGCGCGTCCCGGTTTGGTGGGACGATCATCCCATGGACCTCGACCATGATGCCTGTTACCGCGCCGTCCGGCTGCGCGACGCCCGTTTCGATGGACGGTTCTTCACGGCAGTGAAGACCACCGGCATCTACTGCCGGCCGATCTGTCCGGCGCGCACACCGCAATCGCGCAACGTGGTGTTCTTTCCCACGGCCGCCGCGGCGCAGGAGGCCGGATTCCGGCCCTGCCTGCGCTGCCGGCCGGAGACCGCGCCGGACATGGGGGCCTGGCGCGGCACCTCCAATACCGTCTCGCGGGGCCTGGCGCTGATCGAACTGGGGGCCCTGGACAACGGCAGCGTGGACACGCTGGCCGAGCGGCTTGGCGTGGGTGAGCGGCAGCTGCGCCGGCTGTTCCGGCAGCATCTGGGCGCCTCCCCGGTCGGTGTCGCCCAGGCGCGGCGGATCCTCCTGGCCAAGCAGCTGATCCACGAGACCCATCTGCCCATGACCGAGGTGGCCTTCGCCTCAGGATTCGGCAGCATCCGCAGGTTCAACGAAACCTTCCTCGCGCTGTTCGGCCGCGCACCAGGGGAATTGCGCCGCCTCGGGGGACCGGACGAGGCGGCTGCCGACCGGGGCGAGTTCGCACTGCTGCTGCGCTACAAGCCTCCCTATGACTGGCCGGCCATGCTGCGCTTTCTGACGCAACGTGCGATCCCGGGAATGGAGCAGGTCGTGGATGGAGGCTATGCGCGCACCCTGCTGCTGGAGGGCGCGCAAGGGACCGTGCGGGTGCGGCCGGCGGCGGGCGATGCCCTGCGGGCCGAAATCCGCATCGCCAAGCTCGCCATGCTCCCCAATATCATCGCGCGGCTGCGGCGCCAGTTCGACCTGGCCGCGGATCCGTTGAGCATCGCGGCGCATCTGCGCAGCGATCCGGCGCTGGCGCCACTGCTGAAACGGCGCCCCGGACTGCGGGTGCCGGGAGCCTGGGACGGCTTCGAACTCGCCATCCGGGCGGTCCTGGGCCAGCAGATCAGCGTGGCGGCGGCCCAGCGGCTGGCAGGACGCCTGGTGGCGGCGTACGGCGAGCCGCTCAGGAAGCCCGAACCCGGGCTGACGCATGTCTTCCCGGCACCGCAGGCTCTGGCCCACGCCGATCTGACCCTCCTGGGGATGCCCCGCAGCCGGGCCATGACCCTCAATGGAATTGCCTCCGCCGCGATCCGCAATCCGGACCTGTTCGGGGCCTGCTGTGACCTCGAGGATGCCATCGCGCGGTTGCGGGCCATCCGCGGGGTCGGTGAATGGACGGCACACTATATTGCCCTGCGGCAATTGCGCGAGCCGGATGCTTTCCCCGCCGCCGATGTGGGGCTGATGCGGGCCCTCACCGACAGCACCGGCCGGCGCCCCAGCGCCGCAGAACTGCTGGTGCGGGCGGAGGGCTGGCGTCCGTGGCGGGCCTACGCCGCCCAGCACCTGTGGGCCAGCGGCTAGGCGGCAGCGGCAATGCCGGGCTCGCGGACGCGCAGCAACAGCAGCATGCCGACGACCAGGAAGAGGATGCCGCTGGCGATACCGATGCGCTGACTGTGCGAGACGGACGTGACCAGGCCGATGGCCAGCGGCCCCACGAACGAAGTCGCCGTGCCCGACATGGCGTAGACCCCGAAGAATTCGTTGAGCATCGCCGCTGGCGCGAGCTTGCCCATCAGGGCCCGGCTCGAGGCCAGACCGCCGGTGACGAAGGTGGCGGCGGCCACCTGCGCGATGCAGAACACGACGTCGGGGAGGGTGGGGAACATGCCGCCATAGTTGTGCAGCGGCCGCGCCAGGTGGATGAACAGGGCGGTATCGGGGCTCGTGGAGCACACGATCACGATCGCGAGCAGCGACCCCGCCACGAAAATCATGGCGCTGCGCCGCGAGCCGATCCGCAGGTCCATCCAGCCGGCGAGCAGCCCCGCGAGTGAGGCCGCGACACTGTTGAGCAGTCCCTGCATGATGAGCGCTTCGGCACTCCAGCGCAGGACCCCGGCCGCATACACCCCGGTGAAGGCCATCAGGACGACGAAACCTTCGTTGTAGATCATGCGTGCGATCAGGAACACGCCCACGTTGCGGTACTGCCGGACCTTGCCCAGGGTTTCGATCAGGTTCTTCAGGCCGCGGCGGATGATCGTCCCGGCGCCGAGCGTTGTGCCGGCCGAATCGGGCGTGAACAGGAACAGCGGCAGGCCGAAGACCACCATCCATAGCGCCGCGAGGATGCCCACGGCGCGTTCCGGTTCATGCAGGTTCTTGTCCAGGCCGAACAGCGGGTGCGGATTCCAGCTCCAGGCGAAGAGGAAGAAGATGAAGAGTACGACGCCGAACCCGTTGCCCAGCGCATACCCCATGCCGCTCCAGAACCCGATGCCCCGTGGGGCGACGTTCGGCAGCATCGCATTGCAGAAGATCGCCGAGAACTCGTAAAAGAGGATGCCGCCGATCACCGCCAGGCAAATCCAGCGCAAGCCCGCTCCCATGGCGGGAGTCGCGAACCACAACGCAACCATGCAGGGCACGCCGACGCTGATGCAGGCGACCAGCCAGGGTTTGCGACGGCCGCCGGCATCGGCGATGGCTCCCAGGACGGGGGCGCCGATGGCGATGATGATCGCGGCGATCGCGCTGGTGAAGCTCCAGAGCACCTGCCCGCGCACCGGGTCGGATACCACGACCGTACTGAAATAGGCCGAAAACACGAAGATGACGATTAGTACCTGGAAGGGACTGCGGGCGCCGTCGAAGCAGGCCCAGGACCAGCGGCCGAGCAGGGTCCTGCGGCCGGAAAGTCCCATTGCCGAGGCCGGCAGGTTCAGTTCCATGCGGGGTCCTTCCTAAAAGCGCCCGTTGTCGTTCCTGGTGCTCGGTGTGATGGGCTGCATCACATCCCAGTGCTCGGCGATCCTGCCCTTGGCGATGCGGAAGATATCCACCACCGCAAATCCCTCGTCGCCGGGCTGGAAGATCACGTGCACGTGCGCCGCCACCAGGTCACCGTCGGCGATCATGCGCTTCACCCGGTGCTCGCATTTGGGGTACTTGATCTTCGCCCGATCCAGCATTTCCTTCAGGCCCTGCGAGCCGGTGGCGGCGTTGGGGTTGTGCTGGATGTATCCCGGATCGAACAGTGCATCCACCGCCCCGGAATCGATCGGGCCGAGTACTTCCTCGTAGATCCGCTCCACCAGGCGCAGGTTGGCTTTTTCTTGTTTGGTTCGCACGGCCACGGGACCGTACGATACTCCGACTCAGGCGGGGTGCAAATGCAGGGATTGCAGCAGGGTTTCCAGTGAATCGGTGGAAATGGGCTTGGTCAGGTGGTGGTCGAAGCCGGCGCGGAAGGCCCGCTCCCGGTCCGCCTCCTGACCCCACCCGGTGACCGCGATCAGATCCGTCCTGCTCCCCCAGTTCGTGGCGCGGATGCGCCGCGCCACCTCGTAACCGCTCATGTCCGGCAACCCGATGTCGAGCAGCATCACGTCGGGCCGGATGTTCTCGGCCAGTTCGACCGCTTCGCGCCCGGTATAGGCCGTGCTGACCCGGTGCCCGGAGAGTTCCAGGAGCGTCTTGCAGCTTTCGGCCACGTCCTGATTGTCGTCGACGACGATGACCTTGAGGCCGTGCTGAGCGTTCCTCGAGCCCCCGGCCGCCTCCCCGGTACCGTCCTCGCCCGCGGAGTTGCTCATGGGCAGTTGCACGATGAATTCGCTGCCCTGGTTGGGCCCATCGCTGCGTGCCTGGACATGCCCGCCATGCAGGGTCACGAGGCCCCGCACCAGCGCGAGACCGACGCCGAGGCCGCCCTCCGAGCGCTCGAGCGCCGGGCGGGCCTGGGTGAAGAGGGTGAACAGCCGCGGCATCAGCTCCTTGGAAATGCCGATGCCATTGTCACGGATGGAGACGACGACATCGGTGCCTTCCTTGGTCACGCGGACCTGGATCTGGCCCTTCGAACCGGTGTACTTGGCGGCGTTGATGAGAAGGTTGGAGAAAACCTGCGTCAGTCGCACCGGGTCGGCTTCCAGGTACACCGGTTCGCCGGCCAGATCGAGCAGCAGGCTGTGCTGGCGGGCATCGATCACGGGCCTCGCGGCATCCACGGCCGCCTCGATCACCGGTGCCAGTTCGGTGCGCGTCTTCTTCAGGACGATCGCCCCGCGGGTGATGCGCGAGACGTCGAGCAGGTCATCGAGCAGATGGCTCATGTGCACGACCTGGCGTTCGATGATCTCGTTCGCCCGCGTGCGCTGCTCGAGGGTCAGGCCTGGCTTACGGATCGTGGCCAGGGCGTAGCGCACCGGCGCGAGGGGGTTGCGCAGTTCATGCGCGAGCAGCGCCAGGAATTCGTCCTTGCGCCGGTCGCCATCGCGCAGCGATTCCTCCCGCAGCCGCAGCGTCTGTTCGGTCTTGCAACGCCGGATGAAGTCGCAGGCGTGGCGTACGAACATGTCCAGCAGTCGCAGCTGCTGCTGGGTGGGCTGGTGGCGGGTCTCGAAATGGGTGGAGAGCATGCCGAAGGGCGTCCCATCCGGACCGATCAGGGGCGTCGACACGACGGCGCGGTAGCCGGCGGCGCGGGCGACCTCGCGCAGCGATTGGTACTGCTCGTCCGTTTCGGTGTCCTCCACGATGGTGCGTTCACCGCTCTGCAGCGCCCGTGCGCAGGCCGCGTCGTCGTTCGCGGCCACTTCGGCGAAGAAATCGAGGAAGCCTCCATCGAAACCGCGCTGCGCCACGATCTTTAGGGTCGTGGCGGTTTCGTCCAGAAGCTGGATGTTGCCTTTCCGGGCTCCCAACAGCTCGAGCACCGCACTCAGGATCACGTCCAGCCCGGCCTGCATGGTGTGGCAGCTCCACAGCCGGGCGGTGCACTCGTTCAGCCGTTCCAGGCCTGCGGCATGTTCGGCCAGCTGCGCCTGGGTCTGGCGCAGCATGCGCTCGGCACGTTGCCGGTCGGAGATGTCGCGCGCGATTTTCGAGGCGCCGATGATCCTGCCGTCGGCGTTGCGCACCGGCGACACAGTCAGCGACACCGGGATGCGACGGCCGGCCTTGGTGGTGCGGACCGTCTCGAAATGATCGATGCGCTCTCCGGCGCGCAGCCGGGCCAGGATCTGGGCTTCCTCCGCCTGCAGTTCCTGCGGGACGATGATGGTGATGGGTTTGCCGATCACTTCCTCGGCGCTGTAACCGAACAGCCGCTCCGCGGCCGCGTTCCAAGTCTGGATGCGGCCTTCCAGGGTCTTGCTGACGATGGCATCGTGGGAGGAATCGACCACGGCCGCCAGCCGGGCCCGTTCGAGATTGCCGATGCGATCCGCCTCGTCCCCGGGGAGATCCGGCGGCTCCAGCACAGTCGGGGTCGTGGTATCAGGGGTTGTCATACCTGCGACGATTATAGGCAGGGCACCGTCGGGCGAACCAAGTCAAGACTGATGTAGGCCATGGCCTACATCGCCATTTCCACCGGCGCGCCGTGAGGGTGCCGGGCCGATCGGCTACTTTGGCTGTGCCATTACACAGGGGCCGCATAAGACAGAGGGGGATGGTGAGCGGGAATCCAGAGTTTCTTTCCGGCGGCGGGGAACTGGGCGAGCTGATCCGGAAATACGACTGGCGTGCGACCGGGCTGGGTCCGCCGGAGTCCTGGCCGCAGACGCTGCGCATGGCGCTGCGCATCATGCTCACCTCGCGGCAACCCATCTGGATCGGGTGGGGGCCGGAACTGCTGTACTTCTACAATGATCCCTACAAGGCCATCGTCGGCGGCAAGCATCCGTGGGCCCTGGGCCGACCGACGGCCGACGTGTGGCGCGAAATCTGGGCTGACATCGGTCCGTTGCTGGATACGGCACTGCACGGCGGCCACGGCACGTACGTGGAAGCGCAGCTGCTCATCATGGAGCGCAACGGCTACCCCGAGGAAACCTACTACACGTTTTCCTACAGTCCCATCCCCAACGACGATGGCTCCGTGGGCGGCATTTTCTGCGCCAACAGTGACGATACCCGCCGGGTGATCGGCGAGCGGCAGCTGGGGCTGCTGCGCAACCTCGCCGCCGAATCCGCTCACGCGCGCACCCGCCAGGAGGTCTGCGAGCGGGCGGCCCGGGCATTCGCGAGCAATTCCCATGACATGCCCTTCGCCATGCTCTATCTGGCGGACCCCGGCGGCACGGTCATGGAACTCGCCGCTGCCGCCGGCATCCAACCCGGCGCGGCGGGGGCCCCGCCCTCCGTGGCGCTCGAGGATGCCTCGCTGTGGCCGTTCGCGAAGGTCCTGCGGTCACAGGCCGCGCAGACCGTTGCGGACCTGGAGGCGAAGGAAATCGACTTTCCGGCCGGCCCGTGGCCGCGCATGCCCTCGCAGGCGGTCCTGCTGCCGGTATCCGCGTCCGGGGAGGGCGGCCGGGCGGGGGTGCTGATCGTCGGGCTCAATCCGTTCCGGCTCTTCGACCAGAACTATCACAGCTTCCTGCACCTGGTTGCCGGACAGGTCAGCGCCGGTCTCGCCAACGCGCAACTCTACGAGGAGGAACGGCATCGCGCCGAGGCCCTGGCGGAACTGGATCGGGCCAAGACCACCTTCTTCTCCAATGTCAGCCACGAGTTCCGCACGCCGCTGACCCTCATGCTCGGGCCGATCGAGGACGCATTGAATGACCGTTCGGATGCCGCATTGCCCGTGCCACAGCGGGTACGCCTGGAAACGGCCCACCACAACAGCCTGCGCCTCCTCAAGCTGGTCAATACGCTGCTGGACTTCTCGCGCATCGAGGCCGGGCGCGTCGAGGCGAGCTTCAGCGCCACGGACCTCGCGACGTTCAGCGCCGAGCTGGCTTCGAATTTCAGTTCTGCGATGGAGAAGGCCGGCCTGCGGCTGAGCATCGACTGCCAGCCCTTCGCGCAGCCGGTCTACGTCGATCGGGAGATGTGGGAAAAGATTCTCCTGAACCTGCTCTCGAACGCGTTCAAGTTCACCTTCGAGGGGGAAATCGCGGTGCGGACCCGTGCCTCGGCCGATGGCAAGCATGCCGAAGTGCTGGTCAGCGATACCGGCGAGGGTATTCCCGAACCCGAGCTGCCGCGGATCTTCGAGCGCTTCCAGCGCATCGAAGGCCAAAAAAGCCGCTCGTTCGAAGGTTCGGGCATCGGACTGGCGCTGGTGCAGGAACTGGTCCGCCTGCATGGCGGCAGCATCACGGTGCAAAGTACTGTGGGCCAGGGCACGACGTTCGTGGTTTCGATCCCCTTCGGCACCGCACACCTGCAACGCGACCACATCGATGTCGACCGTCGGCGGGCGCCCACCGCGATGCGCGCCGAAGCCTATGTGGAGGAAGCGCTGCGCTGGTTGCCCCAGGAGGATACTGACCGGGACGATGCCGTCGCGGACGAGGCAAGCGACCTCAGCTTCGACGAGCGCACCCTCGGGGCGCGCGTGCTGGTCGTCGACGATAACGCCGACATGCGCAATTACCTGCGCCGCCTGCTCCACCATCGCTGGGAGGTGCGGACCGCGGCCGATGGCCGCGCGGCGCTCGGGGAGATCCGCAGGCGCAAGCCCGACCTGGTCCTCACCGACGTGATGATGCCGCGGCTGGATGGCTATGGACTGCTGCGGGAACTGCGCTCCGATCCGGAAACCCGGGATCTGCCCGTCATCCTGCTGTCCGCCCGCGCCGGCGAGGATGCCCGCATCGAAGGGCTGGATGCGGGCGCCGACGATTATCTCACCAAGCCGTTTTCCGCGCGCGAACTCGTCGCCCGCATCAATGCGAACCTGGAAATGGTGCGGATTCGGCGCGAGGCCACGCGCGAACTGCGCGAAAGCGAGGCCCGCTTCCGCAACATGGCCGACAGCGCCCCGGTGATGATGTGGATGACCGATCCCTCCGGATCGCTGACCTACCTGAACCGCGGCTGGACGGAGTTCACCGGCCAGACGCTGGAGCAGGCGCTGGGCTTCGGCGCCTGGACGGCGCTGCACCCGGACAGCATGGAGCCGTCCCGGCGCACCTTTTTCGCGGCAAACGCGGCGCACGAGACCTTCCGGATGGAATACCGGCTGCGGCGCGCCGATGGCGTCTACCGCTGGGCGCTGAGCGCGGCCTCGCCCCGTTTCGACGATGTTGGGGAGTTCCTCGGATACATCGGGTCGGTCATCGATATCACCGAGCGCAAGGATGCGGAACAGGTGCTGCAGCGGGCCAACGAACAGCTCGAAGTCCGGGTCGCCGCCGCGATCGCGGAGCGGGCGGATGCCGAGGCGCAGCTGCGCCAGGCCCAGAAGATGGAGGCCGTCGGCCGTCTGACGGGCGGAGTGGCGCACGATTTCAACAACGTGCTGCAGGTCATCTCCGGCAATCTGCAGCTGCTGACGCGGGATGTCACCGGGAACCTGCGCGCCGAGCATCGGCTGGGGACGGCGGTCGCGGCCCTCAACCGCGGCTCGAAGCTCGCCTCGCAGCTACTCGCCTTCGGGCGCCGGCAGCCGCTGGCACCGAAGGTCATCAATCTGGGCCGGCTGATCCGGGGTGTCGATGAGATGCTGCGGCGGGCGATCGGCGAGGGCATCGAGATCGAAACGGTCGTGGCCGGCGGACTGTGGAACACCTTCGTCGATTCGGTGCAGGTGGAGAATGCGCTGCTGAACCTCGCCATCAATTCCCGTGATGCCATGGCAGGCCACGGCAGGCTCACCATCGAGGCCGGGAACGCATCACTCGACGACACCTACGCCGCGCGCCATTCGGACGTGACCGCGGGTCAGTACGTCATGCTTGCCGTGACGGACACCGGCTGCGGGATTCCCACCGACCTCCTCGAGCGGGTCTTCGAGCCGTTCTTCACGACCAAGCCGGAAGGGCAGGGCACGGGGCTCGGCCTGAGCATGGTCTATGGCTTCGTCAAGCAATCCGGCGGCCACGTCAAGATCTACAGCGAGCATGGCCAGGGCACGACGGTGCGCATGTATCTGCCGCGGGCCCGCGATCAGGAGGACCTCGAGACCAACGTCGATGCCGGCCCGACCACAGGCGGCACCGAGACCGTGCTGGTCGTGGAGGATGACGAGGACGTGCGCTCCACGGTCATCGACATGCTCGCGGGGCTGGGCTATCGGGTGCTGCAGGCGCGTGATGCACAAAGCGCCCTCGCCATCGTCGAAAGCGGCGTGCCGATCGATCTGCTGTTCACCGATGTGGTCATGCCCGGACCGCTGCGCAGTCCGGAACTGGCGCGCAAGGCCCGCGAACGGCTGCCGAATGTCGCCGTGCTGTTCACTTCCGGCTACACCGAGAATGCCATCGTGCACGGCGGACGGCTGGACGAGGGAATCGACCTGTTGAGCAAGCCCTACAGCCGCGAAGCCCTGGCGCGCAAGCTGCGGCACGTGCTGCGCAATCAGGAGCAGCGCAACCTCAGCCGCCTGGCGGCGCGCGGTGCTCAACATCAGGCGTCCGCGCCACCGGCCGTGACGCCGCGCGGCCTGCGGGTGCTGCTGGTCGAGGACGATGAGGACATTCGCACCTGCAGCAGCTACCTGCTGCAGAGCAATGGACACGAAGTGACCGAAGCCGCAGATGGCATCGAGGCGCTCAGGCGCCTGGGCGGACAGCCCTTCGACGTGATGGTGACGGATCTGGGCCTGCCCGGCATGTCCGGTCAGGAGCTGGCGAAGCAGGCCGCCGTCCTGCAGCCGGCCCTGAAGGTCGTGGTGACCTCCGGCTACGATGCTCCGGAGCCGGGATCCCCGCAGGCCATCGCGGGCGCCCGGTACCTGCGCAAGCCCTACGAGGAAGCCACGCTGGAGGAGACCCTGCGCGCGATCACGAGCTGACCGTCAATCGATCCGCTGCTTGTCCCCGGTCTGCAGGATCACGTGGATGCTGCCATCGGGCGTGATCGGATTGCGATTGTTTTCCAGGCACACGTACGGCTCGATCTCGAAGTCCGGCGGCGCCCGCCTGAAGGTCTTGGTGACGGTCCAGGGCCGCGTCAGGGCGACCGGATCCACGAGTGTGAACTCATCCCGCAGGGTATCGTCATCGGCCAGCCAGATCCGCTCGTAGGCGATGGCCTTGTCGCTCTTGGGCAATCCGGAGGACTCCATGTTGGTCTCCAGGCGAAAACCGAACGCGGTGGAGATCAGGAAGTTGCCCTCCCAGTGACCGACCGACTGCCCGTTGAACGTGGGATCCGGATCGGCATCCAGAGGCCGGCCGTCGGTGAAGATCCGGCGCACCTGCTCGTCCCACTCCGCGTAGATCATGATCCGGTCGGGCCCCATGGTGATCTCCATGGGGTAGGTCATGGTCATGACGCGCGGCATGCCCGGCGGCAGGCAGGAGGCGGTGGGATCCCCGGTGGGCCTGCCGGCCGCGGCATCCGCGAGATGCTGCGCGAACAGCTTTGCATAGGCCGGCGTGAGCGGCGGATGCTGCTGGGGCCCGGGAGGCACGCCGGGGGTCCAGCCGATGCCGCCCTGATTGATCCAGATGCCCGTGAGGTCGCGACGGCTCCTGGGCTTGTAGGCGACCTTGCCCCAGTTCGGATTGACGGGCTGGGTTTTCGCCGCTCCCGCGAAAGTGGTGGGCAGCCTGGAGGTGTCGCGCGGCGGTGCCTGGACTCCCCTGGACAGATCAAGATCCACCGGTCGGCCGATCAGATCGGTTTGCCCGTCCCCCGCCGCTGCGGATTTCTTCGCGGCGGGCGGTGCACTCTGCGCGAGCGCCAGGCTCGCACAGAGCATCAGCAATGCGCCGGTGGCGCGGGTCGAGTTCAACACGGACCTTCTCCAATCGCTGCGGGGGGTCCTCGCCACCGCGGCGCGCCTGGCGCGCCCCCCTAGTGGGCCATGGATGCCAGCGCCGCGGCGTCCAGATGGGCGATGGAGCGGGTGTCCTGGAAGGCACGGATGCCCTCGATCCCCTGCTCGCGACCGATTCCCGAGGCTTTCATGCCGCCGAACGGTGCGCGCAGGTCCAGGCGGGTCGCGCCGTGATCGTTGACCCACACGTACCCGCAGACCATCTGGCTGCCCACGCGGTTGGCCGTCTGCGGATCCGCCGTCCAGACCGAGCCGGCCAGGCCCGCCCAGCTGTCATTCGCCATGCGGACCGCTTCCTCGTCGGTCTCGAATGGAATGACCGGAATCACCGGTCCGAACTGCTCTTCGGTGACCACGCGCAGCGTCAGTTTCGGATTGACGACGATGGCCGGGCGGACGAAGTTGCCCCCTTTCATGTCGCCGCCGGGCAGCTCGCCGAATTCCAGCACCCGGGCGCCGGAGTCCTTGGCTTCCCTGATCAGGCTGTCGACGAACGTCTTCTGCGCCGGCGAGTGCAGTGGGCCCATGGTGGTGCCCTTGTCGAGGCCGTACCCGAGCTGCACTTTTTCCAATCGGGCGGACAGTCCCTTGACGACTTCGTCGACGCGCGACTTGTGCACGAACAGCCGCTTGGCGTTCATGCAGATCTGGCCGGTGGTGTCGTAGATGGCGGCGTACAGCCGGTCGAGGTGGACGTCATCGAGGATGGCATCCTTGAGAATGATCGCCGCATCGTTGCCGCCCAGTTCCAGGGTCACCCGGGTGAGGCTGTGGGAGGCCAGTTCCATCATCTTCTTGCCGCCGTTCACCGAACCGGTGAAGCAGACCTTCGCCACGTCGGGATTGCGGATCAGCGCGCTCATGTTGGCATCCGGGCCGGTCACGACGTTCAGTACGCCGGGCGGCAGCTGTTCGGCAATGCGCTGCACGATCCGGGCCGTGGCCAGCGGCGCGGTCAGCGGCGGCTTCACGATGACGGTATTGCCGGCCAGCAGGGCATGCGGCAGTGCGGCGCCGAGGATGGCGACCGGCCAGTTGAACGGCACGATGATCGTGACCACGCCCAGGGGCTGGTAGGCGACGGTGGTCTGCACCGGGATGGCCCCATGCACGGGCGGCAGGACCTTCGAGGCGTCGACTTCGTCGGCATGACTCAACGCGAGTTTCCAGCGCAGCTCCAGCACCAGCGAATCGACCCAGGCCTCGAAGCGGACCTTGCCGTTCTCCTGTGAGAGGATGGCCGCATCATCGTCGCGGTTCTCGGCAATGCCACCGAGCGCAGCCAGCATTTTTTCGGCGCGCTTCTGCGGTGTCAGTGCCGCCCAGGCCGGATAGGCACCTTTGGCGGCGGCGACGGCATCGCTCACGTCCTGCGTCGTCGCGGCGGCGGCCTGACCGACGATCACACCCGGCTTCGCGGGATCGGCGATCGCCATCTTCTGCGCGGTTTGCCGTTCCTTGCCCCCGATGTAGAGAGCCGTGGTAATTGCGTTTGACATTGCTCGACGCCTTTGGTGACCGGTCAACGGAGGGGTCGGATCCTAGCAGATTTTGCATTTTTCCGGAGCACCGGACCTGCTAGCCTAGCCACATTCAGCATCGTCAAAAAACATGATGAATCGTCAACAGGGGATCTTTTATGAAGCGCAGCACTCTCGCCGGCCTCCATTCCATTTTGTGCGCCGCCTTGCTCCTGCCCGCAGTGAGCCACGCGGAGGTGTCCTGTGGTCGCAGCGGCCTGCAGCAGGCGGTCGACCTCTACCTTGCGGCCCAGGCCAAGGGCGACCTGTCGGGCCTGCCGCTGGCGAAGGGCGTCGGCTATTGGGAGAACATGGCTGCCGCAGACATCCAGAAGGGCTTCTTGACCAAGCCGATGAAGATCGATCACCACCGCAGTTTCCTCGATACGGACACCTGCCAGACCATCACCGAATCGATCGTCACGAACAAGGCGGCGCCGTACGTATTCAGCACGCGCCTGCGGGTCAATCACGACAAGATCGCCGAGGTGGAGGTGTTGTGGACGACCACCGGCTACTGGCTGTTCAACGCGGATGCGTACCTGAAGTATTCCTCCAGCGAGAACTGGGACCCGATTCCGGCCGAGAAGCGCACTCCACGCGGTGCCTTGGTCGCCGCGGCGAATGCCTATCTGGACGCATTCCTGGAGAAGCGCACTGACTTGGTGCCCTGGGGTTATCCCTGTGAGCGCACCGAGGGCGGTGCCTACACGGGCAAGGGCTCACCGGCGGATACCTGCGAATCGGGCGTTCCGGGCGGCGTCAACATCGTGAACCGCAAGTTCGTCGTGGACGAAATCCTGGGTACCGTGTCGGTGTACTGCACCTTCGGCGCCGGCTCCCCCAACGGCGGCAGCGGTGCCGCGGACAGCCATCTGTTCCGCATCGAGAACGGCAAACTGCGTTACGTTCATACCCTGACGCATCTGCTGCAGAAGGATTTCCGCGGCAGCACCCCACCGCCGCGCCAGCAATGAAATCCCGTCGCCGCACAGGCTAGTGACGGTTGGGTTCCGCGACGGCCAGCCCGCGGCACATCAGTATCAGTGCGTCCGCGACCGGTGCCGGCAGGCCCGCGATGCTCGCATCGCGGCCCTCTCCCAGCACGTCGGTCAGCACGTCCTTGCTGATCGCAACGCAGCCGCCGGGGGTGCCGTAGCTGAGGAGGAACATGCCTTCCTGACGGTCGCGCTGCAGCTGATCCGGGTCCTGGTGATGGGCCTGCTGCGCGGCCACGCGCGCCGGGTCCGAGGACCCGATGTATCGGGCGGGCAGTGCGGGGATCTCGTCGGCATCGACACCGCCTTGCGGTCGGCCGCCGGACTGGATGTGCAGCCGCCCGGTGCGCCCACGATCACCGGGCTGGGCCACGCGTTTGCGCAATGCCTGCTCCAGGCGGTCGTGGATGTCCTGCGCAAACTGCTGCGGGTATTCGAACAGCTGCTGCACGCCCTCGGTGATGTGGGGAAGCTTGCGCCAGCCGTTGACCCAGGCCAGTCGTCCGGCGTCGCCGTCACTGAAGACATCCTCCAGGGTGAATGGCGTCCCGGTTCCGCTGTGCAGGCTCTTCAGTGCAATGTGCTCGGTGATGTTGGATGAAAAACCGTAAATGAGGCCATACGGTGAGTAGCATCCGGCAAGCGGTTCGAAGCGCGGGCAATCCTCCAGCAGCTGCACCGATTGTTGGCCGATCCGTTCGGCGTATTCCTGCAGCAGTGCCACATGCCGTTTTCCCTGATGCGAATAACAGCCGCGCCCCTGCGCGTCCGTCGTCACGAACAGGTGCTCGATCATGGTGTAGGGCGCCAGAAGGTCGGTGCGGTTCACGAACAGTTCCGGATCCACGCAGATGCCCTGGCATATGGCGCTTGCCAAACGCAGGCGCGGCTCCGCATCGGTGCCGCGGCAGGCGTCCTCATAGGCTTGCAGCAGCGGCACGAGCCCCTGGACCAGCATCGCGAAATCCAGGGCATTGGAATTACGGGACGTGAGGACCAGGCCGTGCTCATCGAGGCAGACATGCCTGTTCATGAGGTAGTGACGCAACTGCGAGCGCAGGTGGCCGCCGGCCATCACGACGGCGGCCCGGTGGATCTCGAGGCGGTCCTCCGGTGTCAGTGAACCGGCGATGTGTTCGAGTACGTCGAAATAGGGCCCCAGCTCGTTGGTCGTCGGACTTTGCGCCAGGGGAAACAACCACCGGGCATCGCGCAGCAGCACCGGCTGATCCGGCGCGATGCCGACCCACAGGTGATCCAGTACCGACTGCACCTGCCCCAGCCGCTGTCCCGCGACGCTCGCTCCGGCATCCCAGATGCGCATGACCAGGAGTTCCAGTGCGCGCAGCAGATACAGACTGAACAGCGTGTGCGCGTAGCGCAGGCGGCCATTGCGGCCGGGCCAGCGCGTCTGCCGCCACAGATGGAAGGCGCGCATCATCATCTGTCCCGGATCGACGAGATCGTTGTGCAGTCCGGGCATGTCGCGGGGCCGGAAGCCGCTCGCCCAATGCACCTGCTGCAGCTGACCCCGCAGCGAGGCCTGCTGCGCAGGCAGCCCCGGCACTGAGAAGAAGCACTCCTCGATGAGCCTCGACAGCAGGGCGCCATCCTGAAGCCAGGCGGGCGGCCTGCGTTGGGCATTCAGCAGCGACTCGAGCCGCCCGACCAGCTGGTCGCGTTGCTCGATGAACAATTGCAGCAGTGCGACGTGTTCCGCAAAGGGCACGGCAACCGCAGGTGCATCCGTCGGCACGTGCCTTCAGCCCGGTTCCACTTCGATGATCGTTATCCCGGGGTTGGCCGGGATCAGACGTGACAGCCGCAAGCCGGCTCCGCTCAAGACGGCCTGCCATTCAGCCTGGGTACGCTCGCGCCCGCTGGTCATCACCAGCATTTCGATGTCCAGATCCAGCAGGAACTGATCGCGTGCATCCGGCTGCACCACTCCCTCGATGATCAGTACTTTCGACCCGGGGGGAGCAGTTGCGGCGATGTTCCTGAGGATGGCGATGGACTGCTCGTCGGACCAGTCGTGGAGCACGGTCATCAGCAGGTATGCATCACACGGCGGAATCGGATCCCTGAAAAAATCGCCCCCGTGGTAATCGATGCGCGGATGCGCCGCGCGGCTTGCGTGGCCGATGACCTCGGGCAGGTCGAACAGCATGCCGTGCGCCTGCGGGTTGCGCTCGAGCACGCCGTTGAGCATGTGGCCGAGTCCGCCGCCGATATCACCGATGGCCCGGAAGGCGGAGAAGTCGTAGGCCCCAAGGACTGCAGCGACCTGGGAAAAGGACTTGCCGGCCATGGCCTCGTCGAACAGGCGTCCCATCTCGGGATGCGACTGCAGATAGCCGAACAGACCGCCCTCGAGCACCGAGCCTATTGCAGGGGTCCCGGTGCGCAAGCCGACGTCGAGTTCCCGATAGGCATCCCAGTGCATCTTCAGGCCCATCATGCGCGCCAGCGAACGCATCGAGCCCGGCGCATCGCTGCGCAGCGCGCGCGAGGCCTCGTTGTGCGCGAACGTCTCACCGTCGTGGGTGAAGATGCCGTGATTGCAGAGTGAGCGCAGCACGCGATGCAGACTCTGCGCATGGGTGCCGCTGGCCCGCGCCAGCGCCTGGGCGCTCTGCGGTTGGTCGCCGAGCAGATCGGCGATGCCGAACTCGGCGATCACATGCAGGCAGCGCGATGCCCAGTAGGCGACGGCGAGGTCCTGGATGATGCGGCGGTCGGTCATGCGCGGGTCCCGGTTGCTGCCCCGAGGCTAGCATTTCGCATTCGCCAACGCATCGCGGCCGGCGCTACCATGCACCGCAGCGGTCTTGTGGGGGGCTCGAGGGTGGGCAGCGCCATCTTCAAGGACCGGCACGTCGCGGCATCAGGTCACCGATTGGTACGCCCGCCGCCAACCCTGTGTGCGACCATCGCCGAATATGCCTTTGCGTCAATGGCTTGTCGATGGAGAAAAGGCGTTGTGCCCTTACGGATCCAGACCTGGAGCGGCACTGGGGGCCTTATACTCAACGTTGAGGAACTGTCGATGCGGGGGGGAGTGACCATGTCGCATAAGATTGTCAGGTCCAGCATTTTCGCAGCCACCCTGGGCGCCATCGCCGCGCCGGCGCTGGGACACCATAGTTTCGGTCAATTCGACATGGCCGTGGCGAAGCACTGGTCCGGAACCCTCACCGACATCCACCTGATCAATCCGCACTCGTATATGGAAGCCGACGTCACCGACGAAACCGGCAAGAAGTTGCACATCAGGTGCGAGATGCGAGCGGCCGGATTGATGAGGCGTTCCGGCTGGTCCCCCGAAATGTTCAAGGTGGGCATGCACATCGAGATCGACGGGCACCCGCATCGCACCGATCCCAACGCCTGCTACACGGAGAACTTCAAGCTCGGCGATGCACCCGTGGTGAATCGCAACCAACAGTTCCAGACGCAGGCGCTCGATGTCTCCAGGCGTCCGTTGCGCCTGGCCGATGGTCAGCCGAACATCAGTGGCGACTGGGCCGTGGAGCAGCTGGTTCTCACGGTTCCCCCGAGCGGCGGCAATGGCTCGATGATTCCAAAGAGTCTCTCGCCGGCGTTCGCGGCCGGCAAGATCACGCTGCAGCAGGTGATGGCCACCCAGCCGCCGCGGCCGAAAGTCGTGTACACCGCTGAGGGCCAGAAGGCGGCCGCCAACTTCAGAAACCGATCACCGAAGGACAACCCGTGGTTCGCCTGCAAGCCCACGAGCCTCATCCGGGACTGGACCGCGGACTGGCCGATCAACCATTTCGAGCAGAAGACCACTGCCAGCGGCGAGAAGGTCATCGATATCCAGTACGGTCTGTACAACTTCGAGCGCCGTATTCACCTCGGCATGACCAGGCACCCGGATCGGCTCACGCCGAGCTATGCCGGCCATTCGATCGGTCACTGGGAGGGCAATACGCTGGTCGTGGATACCGTCGGATTTGCCGCGGGCGTACTGTCGCCGCCCACGCTCAACAGCGAACAGCTGCACATCGTCGAGCGCTTCACGTTCGATCCGCAGAAGTCATCGCTGCGGCGCGACTATTCGGTCACCGATCCGGTGTACTTGGCGGCCCCGTATGAGAGTTACGACGTCATGTACCTCTCGGAAGTCCCGTTCCAGAAGTTGCCTTGCAAGGACATGACGCCGGAGTTTCAGCAGTAGCTTGATCCGGCACGTACATTCCACGGCGAGGCCTTTGTCTCCTCCGCGTCTCCTCCAAAATCGGTCATTGGCGGACCGACTGCCGCGTTGGGAAGCGTCTTGAGATTGATTGGACCGGCGAATTCAATCTGAACAATCAAATCATAAACTTGAGAGGGGCGAAAAGGTCTTCTCTCCGTCAGGGAATTCATGACGCTCGCAAAATCAAGGTTGACCGCCCAAGGCCAGATCTCCGTGCCAGCCGAGGTTCGTAAGAAGCTCGGCGTCGGTCCTGGCTCCGTGCTCGAGTGGGACGAACAGAATGAAGAAGTGGTCGTGCGCAGAGCGGGACGCTATACGTCCGACGATATTCACCGTGCACTCTTTCCGCAAAAGGTGACCACGGCGAGTGGTGGAGAAGTGAAGGAGGGGGTTCGGAAGTACATTCGCAAGCGGCATGCGCGCGGTTGACACCAATGCGGTCGTCAGCCTCGTTGTGCGTAACGATCCCGAGCAGGTTCGCGCAGCCGAGGAGTTGGTTGCCAGCGGAGCCTGGATATCACATCTTGTGCTGGTGGAAAGTGCCTGGGTGCTCGATGCGGTCTATGAACGAACCGCGGAGCAGATTGCGACGGCAGTCGAGATGCTGCTGAATCACAAGGACCTGACGCTGCACGATGCGGACGTGGTTGGCGGTGCCTTGGAGCACTTCAGGAAGCGTCCCGTAGTCGGGTTCTCCGACTGCCTCGTTCTCGAGATCGCGCGCAAGGCGGGACACTTGCCGCTTGGTACTTTCGACCGGGACCTGGCTAAGCTCGATGGCGCGGTGCGTTTGAGATAGGACCGGATTGCGCCTACCGAGGCGCCACGACGACTCCAACTTGAAGCGCCGCTTGTACAGCTACCGCCTATGCTTGGCGGTCCAACTCACACGG
>DATJTJ010000063.1:0-8903 GCA_035503515.1 Steroidobacteraceae bacterium | reverse complement strand
CGGCACGCCGAGTTCGCGTTTGAATGCCCGATTGAACGCGGCTTCGGATTCGTAGCCGACCTCCGCTGCGATGGCCGGCATGCTGATCCGCGTGGTCGCGGGGGCGCGCAGCCATCTGCAGCCTCAGCCGCGCGAGGTACTTCATCGACGGTCCAAACGTGCGGGTCGCGGGCGGCCGCGAGCCAACCGACCTGTCCCGGTGACAGCTGGCTGGCGTACTTGCGCAGCGCTTCGACGAACAGCACCTCGGACACCTTGGCAAGGACCGCTTCGCTTCCCACCCGGCCTCCTCGAGCAGGTGGCGCATGGAGCTCTCATCCTGCTGGCGTTCTGGTGGCCGGCTCCGTCAGCCGTCAGCGCACTCCGACGCCATGCCGCAAGGCCGACCAGATGAAGGTCGGGAAGCAGGAGGGTACGGTCGGGGGGAGAGATCCCGCGCGCTTTGGAGGCTGCCATGTCCGGTATCAAAACCATCCTCGACGCCGTCATGCCCCAGGAAAACGCTGCCAGCCATCGCGAGGCCCGCACGCGGGCCCGCGCGGCGGCGCACGCCGGGGGCTGGCTGTCACTGATCCTCGATCACCATCAGCACATCGAATCCGCATTCGCCATCACGACGTCCGCCACCACGGTGGCCGAACAGCGGCAGGCCCAGAAGCGACTCGCGCTGCTGCTCACGGCGCATGCGAATGCGGAGGAGTCCGCGATCTACCCGGCGATGAGCCGTTCGGCGCGGCCCCACGATGCCACCACGGCCTATGCCGAGCAGGCGACCTTGAAGCTGGAGATGGCGGCTCTGGAGCTGCTCGAGCCCCTGAGCGAGGCCTACCTGCAGAGGCTCGACATCATTCGTGACTCGGTCGCCCATCACGTGTACGAAGAGGAAAGCCAGTGGTTTCTCGCCCTGAAGGAGAACCTGACGCCCGATGACGAGCAGCGGATCGGCCTCCGGTACGCGGAGGAATTCAGCCGTTACCTGGGACGTGACGCGGCACTCGCGACGGCACCCGCCAGCCGTCACGCCGGCAGCGCGACGTCGCTGGGCCAGCCCCTCTGATCCGGCCCGCCAAGTAGTCGACCGCGGTCACGAAGCCTCGGCTAAGCTGCCGCAATGGCAGCTCCAGAGCATCCGCGCGCCCCGCGTCCCGTCCGGGCGCGGATCGGCGGACGCGACATCGTCACGCATGGCATTCCCGTCGCCATATTCCAGGACCTCTATCACTACCTGATGCGGATCACCTGGCCGCAGCTGTTCGCCGCCATCGGCGCCTTTTTCCTCATCTTCGATTTCCTGTTCGGCTGCCTGTACTTCCTGGTGCCCGGCTGCATCGCCAACCTCAATCCGTCGGGGTTCGCGGGGGACTTCTTCTTCAGCGTCGAGACGCTGGCGACCGTGGGCTATGGGGACATGCACCCGCAGACCCTCTACGGACATGTCGTCGCCATGGTGGAAATGTTCGTCGGACTGATGATGCTGGCGCTCATCACCGGCATCATGTTCGCCCGCTTCTCGCGACCCCGGGCCCGGTTCCTGTTCGCGAAGTTCGCGGTGATACGTCCGCTGGATGGCCGCCCCACGCTCATGTTCCGGGCCGCCAACGCCCGCCAGAATGTGGTGCAGGAGGCGTCCGCCAACCTGCGGCTGCTGCGCGACACGGTGAGCTCGGAGGGACTGGAACTGCGCCGCGTGATCGAACTCGCGCTGGTGCGCCATCAGCAGCCGGCATTCTCGATCGGCTGGACGATCATGCATGTGATCGATGACAGCAGTCCCTTGAGCCGGGAAACCGAGGCGTCGCTGCGCGCAGCCGATGCGTCCTTCATTCTCAGTGTCAGCGGCACGGACGAGACCACCGGGCACACCCTGATCGCCCGCCAGGAGTATCCGGTTACTGCGATCCACTGGAACAAGGGCTTCCGCGATGTCCTGACCGTGACCGGGGATGGCGCAACCCACTTCGACTATACCTGCTTTCACGACATCGAAGATCTGCCGTAGGCCGACAGCAAGACCGGCTGCTCTCCTACGTCGTGCTGCGCCCGATGGGCTAGGGTGAGCGCTCGCGCACACGCTGGAGCACGCCATGAGCCTTCTGAGTTTCATCGAGCACGCCGGCGAACACCTGTTTGGCCCCGCCGCTGCGCCGCAGCCCCCGGGCGTGCAGCCGGCGACCTGTTCTTCGGATCTGGACGGCGCGGCGGGAGAGGCCATCGCGCGCTACATCGCCGCGCAGCGGCTGACGGCACAGAACCTGAGTGTGACCTTCGACGGCGGCTCGAAGACCGTGACCGTCAGGGGCATCGCCCCCGACCAGGCCACGAAGGAGAAGATCCTCCTGTGCTGCGGCAACGTGCATTCGGTGGCGAAGGTGGATGACCAGCTCACCGTGGCGCAGGACTCCAAGGCCTACCCGCCCTCGACCTGGTACGAGGTCAAGTCAGGAGACACCTTGAGCAGGATCGCGGGGACCGTGTACGGCGAAGCCGGCGGGTACGCGACCATACTCGAGGCGAACAGGCCGATGCTCCGCGATCCGGACCGGCTCTATCCGGGCCAGCAGCTGCGCATACCGCCCAAGGCGGGCTGATCCGCCCCGCCTAGCGCAGGTCGCCGAGCGGCCCCAGGAACCGGCGGTAGTGCTGCCAGCGGTCGAGGGAGCTGCGGTACATCTTCTGGCGCACCTGCCAGAAGCTTGCCGTCATCACCGGACGCTGCGCGGTGTGGAACTCGAGGCAGCGCTCATGCCAGCCGAGCCCGATGAAATCGAGCATCCGGCGCGTCCATTGCTCCTGCTCGCCGACCAGTGCCGCGTACGGCACCTCGAGCCACGTTCCCGCCGGGAGCACGCTGCGCCAGTGCGCCACCAGGCGCTGCTGCTGGCCGTAGTAATGGGCCAGGTCGCCGAGGTCCATGGCGAAGTCGTGGGAGACGGCGAGCGGCTGGAAATAGCAGGACAGGCAGGTGTCCCGCGCATCGCGCTGCACGTGGATGAACCGCGCCTGCGGGAACACCGAATGGATGAGGCCCAGGTGGTCCACGTTGAGCGTGCTCTTGTCGACCACCCGCGCGGCCTCGCCGCCGTGACGATCGAGGATCTCCAGGTAGCCCGCGGCGAGCTTGCTGCGCAACGCCTTCGACAGCCCGGCGTTGTGCGCGGCTTCGCGGTGCCGGAGCGCCGCATCGTTCCAGAACGGCAGCTCCCCGGCACCCGCCGCGTCGGGATGCGCGGCAATGATCTGTTCGACCAGCGATGTGCCCGAACGCATCATGCCCACGACGAACACGGGCCTTGCGGAATCGGAAGCGCCGGGGTGCGCACCGCCGGTCGCCGGCTGCGGCCAGGCCCGAATGAGGTCGGTGACGCTGCGCTCGCGCAGTGCGCGGTCGTACGCGGCGGCGGCCGTTTTCTGCAAGGTATTCGCGCGCTCGAAATTCCTGAAGGCCCGGGTGTGGTCGCCGGTGTCGTCGTGGAATTTGCCGATCGCAAAGCGCAGCAGGGACTCTTCCTGCGGCGGCAGGCCACGGTCGATGAGCTTTTCAGCCGCCTTGAGCAAGGACCGGTCCGCCGACTGCATGCGACGCAGCCCGATCAGTCCGGCCACCGCGGCCGGTGAGGCCGCATCCTTCTGCAGCGCCTCCTCATAGCGCGCCAGCGCGTCGGCGAAGCGGCCCTGCAGAGCCGCGATCTGGCCCAGCCCGCACAGGCTGCGGTTATGCCCGGGGGCCACCTTGAGTACCTTGTGGAAGCACTCCTGGGCCTCGCTCAATCGTCCCAGCAGCACCAGTGTCTGGCCGAGGGCCCACTGGGCCTCGAAATCGCCGGGGCTGATCCGCAGGGCCTGGCGCAGCGGCAGTTCGGCCTCGGCGAGCCGACCGCGCACGCGCAGCGTGTTGCCGAGGTTGCGCAGGGCGTCCGGATACTCCGGCTGTACCCGCACGGCCTGACGGAAGTGCTCTTCGGATTGCGCAAACTGTCCCAGCTTGTAGAGCGCCACGCCGAGATTGTTGCAGGCGCGGGCATGCCGGGGCTTTATCGCGAGCACCTGCCGGTAGTAGCCGGCCGCCTCGGCGTCGGCGCCGCGCAGGCCGCAGGCCTCGGCCTGGACCATGAGTGCGGGCACATCCCGCGCCTTCGGCTGTGTCACGGGCGCGGCGGCCATCTCGTCCGCAGCCTGCCGGCCGTGCGGCGCGGACAGCCGCAGCAGCAGCATGCGCGTGAGTTCGTTGGCGAATTCACTCTGCACACCGTGGTCGAGCAGGCGCCACTTGAAGGAGTTCGCCAGCTTCGCGCGGCGCAGCGGCCCCAGCTGCAAAGGACGTGCTTCACGATCGACATGGGCGAGGAAGTGCTGCAACGGCAGCGATGGCGGTTCGCCGCGACTCAGCCGTGGCAGGCGGAAGTCCGGTGCGTTCGCGACCATCTGGTTTGCCAGTGCGGTGCCGACTGCCGCAGCCTGGCGAAAACCCCGATCCCGTAGCCACATGGTTGAGCGTCCTTCAAAATCCGTTTCAAGGCGTGCCCGATCTGGATACGGCGGAGACTACGCAAAGGCGTTTCGGACGCTCCGTGACCCAGTTCGCACGCCGACCCCAGGCTTACAATTGATTACAGGAATGGTGCATCGCACGATCATCAGCGCGGGATTGCTGCTCTTCCGGAGGCGGGAGACGGGCACCGAAGTCTTCCTGGTCCATCCCGGCGGTCCTTTCTGGGCGAAAAAGGATGCCGGCGCCTGGAGCGTACCCAAGGGCCTGGCCGATGCCGACGAGGACGCCCTGATGTGCGCCCGGCGCGAATTCCGGGAGGAGACCGGATTCGACATCCGCGCGGGCGGGGAGCAGGCGCTGGGGATCTTCCGGCTGCCCAGCGGCAAGCAGCTCTACGTCTGGGCCGTCGAGGGCGACTGTGATCCCAAAGGCCTCGCCAGCAATCCGTTCGAGCTGGAGTGGCCGCCGAAATCGGGCCGCCGCGCGCAGTTTCCGGAAGTCGATCGGGGCGACTGGTTCGACCATGCTTCCGCCCTGCTCAAGATCACGAAGGGACAACGACCGCTCATCGAGAAGTTCTACAATGCATTCGCCGATCAGGCACCGCGCGGTCCGCACTGACAGGAATACCGCCCGGCGACCTACGCCATGACCTCCATCGCCCGCTACTGTTAAGGGCAGCAACTGGAGACACCGCATGAACGCAGTAGGAAGACCCCATACCGGCGACTGGTACCGGCGCCTGGACAAGGGTGAACTGTTCCAGGTGGTGAGCGTCGATGACACATCGTCCACCGTGCAGATCCAGTCCTTCGACGGCGAACTCGACAGCATCGATGCGGATGACTGGAAGGACCTGCCGCTCACGGCGGCGGCCGAGCCCGAAGACTGGTCCGGGCCCATGGATGACGTGGAGGCCGACGACATCACCGAGGACGATTCGCCGTCGGATCGCGCCCGGTGATCGTCAGGATCTACCATGGGCGCGGCTATGACCTGCGCACGGACACGTTTCTCGACACCAAGCGCCCGGCCCGCGAGCAGGCGCTGCAGCGTCTGAATCTCCAGGTGCTGCAGGATCGGGTCTACGAAGTGGACGAGGCGGCGCTCGACCGCGACGGCTTCCTGAAACCGGAGCTGATGGCGGGCCTACGCGAAGACAGCGCGCCCGGCTGAACGGTAGATCACATTGGTGTCCTGATCGAAATGATCGACGGCATCGAGCACCTTGCCCGATGACCGTGTCGGCGTCCTGTGGTCCGGGGAGCCACAGCAGCAATCGCGAAGGAGTAAGATCCTGCTGTGCATCCTCTGCCAAGGAAGTGCCGCGATGAAGCTTAAACTTTTACACGTCACTGCCGCGGCCTTCATCGCCTTCACTTTGATGCGTGTGCCCGCCGCCTTTGGACAGGTTTCAGCGGAGGCGACTGCGTTCGTCAAGAAATGGGACCGCAGTGGCAAAGGCCTGCTGGATCTGAAGGCGATCATGAACGCGGCGATGGTGAAGTTCGAATATGTGGACAAGGACCACACCGGCAGGCTGACCGAGCAGCAATTGTCGACGGAGCTTACACCGCGGGAGTTTCGTGCCGCGAATCCTGACGGTGACAAGACGATAGGCGCCGAGGAATGGTTCAACTTGGTGCGCCGCCGCTTCCAGGCCGCGAATCCCGATCATGATGGCAGCATCTCTGTGGCGGAACTAGAGACGCCGCAGGGAAAGCGATTGCTCAAATTGCTACAGAACGCCCAAAATCCCTGACTTCTTGACGGCCAGCCCTCATTGCGCCAACCGACTGGGCCGGCGCTGACGATGGTAATTGGACTGCCGCGCGGCCCATGGCAGGGTACCCGACCATGCCCAGCCGCTGTACCTGTGGGTCTCGCGCAGGCGCTCGCCGATCGAGCGACGCCTGAAGCAACTGGAAGAGGATCTGCAAGCGGCAGGCATCGATCTGGCGTCCTAGCCGACGGCGACTCGCCCGCGCACGGCATTGGTCCGCGCAGTGCAGCGGATCGCGCCGGCGGGATCCGTCGCGAGGCGCTCCTTGAGCCGCGCCCAAAGCTGTGCGCGCTGCCCTGGCGCGAGCGCTGCGAGTTTGCGGCCCATGCTGGGGGCCCCGAGCACGGTGTGCCAGTAGTCCTCGAAATCGGTGAACGTCCGGTGCACCGTGATCGGCCGCAGCTGCACGGCCGTCAGACCCGCACCGGCCCACAGTTCCGCAAGGGCTTCGACGCGCGACGCGTCAACGCTCGGGGGCGCCGGCGGCGCCAGGCCCAGCTCCTGCATTTGCGTCCGCAGCAGCTGGTAGGGAAAGCCACCGGCCTCCATGTCCCAGGTGTAGGCCGCCACGGTGCCGCCGGGACGCACGACGCGCGCCATTTCGGCGACACCCCGTGCCGGCTCCGGTACGAAAAAGATGACCAGCGGCATGACGGCGACATCGAAGCTGTCGGCCGGGAACGGCAATGCCATGGCATCGCCCTCGAGGAATTGCGCAGCCTGCACACCGTCGCGGCGGCGCGCATAGGCGAGCTGCGCTGCCGCGGGGTCGATACCGCAGACCCGGGCCGGTGCGCAGCGTCTGATCAGCAGCTCGGTGAAGGCGCCATTGCCACAGCCGACGTCCAGCCACTCGAGAGCCTGCGGCAGCCCCAGCCAGTCGAGGAATTCCGTGCCGACCCGCTGGCTCCAGCGGCCCATGTAGCGCTCATAGGCGGCCCCATCCTCGAACCGGATCGCCTGCGCTTCGCTCACCTGTAACTCGCCGGCAGCGGGAACAACCCATCGTACGGCGGCCGGTTCGGCACCGGACGGTCGTCCGGCGCGTAGTAGAAGCAGGCGTGGATATCGCGGATCTTGCCGTGATCGACGTGGAACACTTCGGTGAAATGATTGCGCCGCTTGTCGTTCCCCTGGGTGCGCCGGAACATCGCCTCGACCATCACGGTCTGCGATTCCTCGTCGATGACGTAGAAGTTGCGGATGGCGACGATCGCCACGCCGAAGTCCCCCTGCGTGCGGCAGTCCGTCCTGCCGTCGTTGCCGATGTCGTTCATGCCGGGCTTCATGGGCGTGTTGAAGGTCGGGAAGCCGTTCTCGTACCGCGAGCAGCCCGGATGTCCCTTGACGATGAACCCGTTGTGGCTGGTGATGCCGTCGAAGTACGAATTGACGACCGCCTGCAGCGCCTCGCGCGTCATGCGCTCGGCCTTGGGCACCACGCGGTGCGCAGGCAGGGTCGACCGCAGCGTCTCGATGCTGAACGGCGTCTTGCCCGGTTGGCCCGTGACGCCCGGATCGCTCTTGCGGGCCATCCACCACTGCGCCTCGGTGACCTGGTTCCACTGGACCCTGATCCGAATCGCGACCACCGCCTCCTCGGCGCCGAGCATCACCGTCCCGAAATAGCCCGCCTGGCTCTGCACCGGGTCCAGGTACTCGCGCTGCACCGAGCCCAGGGCCGTGACGCTCTGCCAGGCGCCCTGTCCTTCGGGAACGACGATCGAGTTCTCCGTCTGCCGGAATCCCACCCACAGATTGCCGGCTTCGGGCTTATGGCTGGTGATGGCCGCGAGATAGGTGTCCAGATGCTGCTTGAGGCAGTCCCGGTTGCAGTTCTGGGCGCTGGCGCCGGCGCTCGCAAGGCCCAGCGCAAGCGCGACGACGGTCGCATAGGCGGTCTTCATCCTTAGGTTCCCCCCGTTTGGAGGGGATCAAGCCTACGCGCTACCCGTGCGGGATTGAAGGGGAAGGTGCCGCGTAATCGACCCGCGTCAACGCATCGACGCTGCCGAGACCCAGGAGGACCAGCAGCCAGAACATCGCGGCGATGGCGAATGCCCGCACGATGGCCGGTCCTTCAAGAACGTTCATGAATCCCGCCGCGACCAGCACGATCATCGGCACCGCCGGCAGCATCACCAGCGGCCGTGCCAGCCTTGCCAACGGCAGGAACGCCAGGCCGAACTCGATGGCGCCGAGCAGCAGCAGCGCCCCCCACAGGCCGAGCAGTCGGCGGGTCTCGGGTGGCCAGGTCGAATGCCGTCGTGGGGTTGCCATTCAGCCGCGCCCCACGAGGTAGATGAGGGGATAGAGGGTCAGCCAGACGATGTCCACGAAGCTCCAGTAGAGCCCGACGACCTCGACCGGCGTGTGGTAGTGCGCCGAGAAGTCGCCGCGTCGGGCCCGGTAGATGATCCACAACACGAGTCCGACGCCCACCAGCATGTGCACGCCGTGCAGGCCCGTGCCGATGAAGTAGAAGATGAAGAACAGGTGGGCGCCGTCGGCCGCCGTCCCGGTGACACCGAAGGGTACGTCGGTCGGGAACAGCCGCTTGGCGAAGTCGTCGCGATACTCGACCCCGAACTTCAGCACCAGGAACGCCGCCGCCAGCAGCAGCGCGAGCAC
>DATJTJ010000062.1:0-72772 GCA_035503515.1 Steroidobacteraceae bacterium | reverse complement strand
GGATCGGCGACGAAACTGAAGCAGCAGAACGTGCCGTACAGGCGGCCATCGCGCAGCCGGATGGGCACGCTGATGTGCGAGCCGATCGGGATGGCGCGGGTCTCGGGCAGTGCCGCGGCGGCGGGCAGGGCGTGGGCGTCGATGATGAGCTGCGGCAGCCGGCCATCGACCACCCGCTGGCAGTAGCCCACTTCCAGCGGCACGCGGTCCCCGGCCTTGACCGGAGTGCGGCCGCGCGCATCGACGTGCCGGAACAGCCGGTCGTGGTCGCCGAACTCGGCGACGAAGGCCACGTCCATGCCGAGGTGCTTGCGGATCGAGCGCAGGATCGCCTCGATGCCATCGCCACCCCGGGCCTCGGCACGCCAGGCCATTTGCGCGAACTGACTTTGAATGACGCTGTCTTCCACGCGCACTCTCTCAACGCAGCTTCGAATGTAGGATTTCCGAAAGCTGCGGATAACTTAACGAACGCGGCTCGCGGGCAAGAATGACCTGCGTCTCATTTTTACGTTTGGCAACGAATGGTCCGCGGCGCGGTCATGTCCCGCGCCGGCCCAGGCGCTTCACCTGCCGGTGCCTGAAGCAGCTGGTGACGTGATCGTTGACGACGCCAACGGCCTGCATGAAGGCGTAGACGATGGTCGGTCCGACGAATTTGAAACCCTTCGACTTCAGCGCCTTCGACATCTCGAGCGCGACGGGCGTGACCGCCGGCACGTCGCCGGCGCGCGCCCGGTCGTTCTGGATCGGCGCATCGTCGGCGAACGCCCAGATCCACTGCGCGAAATCCACGCCCCGTTCGCGCAGCTCGAGGTACGCGCGGGCGTTGCCGATGGTCGCGACGATCTTGGCCCGCGAGCGGATGATTCCGGCATCGCCGAGCAGCCGCTTCACATCCCGTTCGCCGAAGCGCGCCACGGTGTCCGGATCGAATGCGGCGAACGCCGCGCGGAAGTGCTCGCGCTTGCGCAGCACCGTGATCCAGGACAGTCCGGCCTGGAAGGCCTCGAGCGACAGGTATTCCCAAAGGTCGCGGCTGTCGCGCACCGGCACCCCCCACTCGCGGTCGTGGTAGGCGATGTACAGGGGATCGGCACCGGGCCAGGCGCAGCGCGTGGGCGTTGCTTTGTTCGTCATCGATTCGCAACTCCGTGAAGTGCGTCGGCCATCAGACGGACACGGCGTGACGGGATTCGCGAAAGGCCTGCCGATTATGTCGGCCGGCTGGACTAGAATGCGGCCATGAGCAATCAACCGCTGTTCGGCCTGCGCGACGGTAACACGATCCCGCAACTGGGGCTTGGCGTCTTCCAGACACCCCCGGACATCACGGCCTCCGTGGTCAAAACCGCGCTCGCGAGCGGCTACCGGCACATCGATACCGCGGCCGTCTACGTCAATGAAATCGGCGTGGGCGAGGGCCTGCGGGCCTCGGAACTGCCCCGCGAACAGGTGTTCGTCACCACCAAGCTGTGGAATGCGGACCAGGGTTTCGATGCGGCGCTGAAGGCCTTCGAGCACAGCGTCAAGCGGCTGGGCCTGGATTACCTGGACCTGTACCTCATTCACTGGCCCTCGCCCCGGCGCGACCTCTACGTCGACTCCTGGCGGGCGCTGGTGCGGCTGAAGGAGGAGGGCCGGGTGCGCTCGATCGGCGTTTCAAATTTCGGCGCCGACCATCTCAGGCGCATCATCGATGAAACCGGCGTCACCCCGGTATTGAACCAGGTCGAACTGCATCCGCATTTCCAGCAGCGCGCGCTGACCGAGACGCACAAGTCCCTCGGCATCGCCACCGAGTCCTGGAGTCCGCTCGGCCAGGGCAAGGAACTCAAGGATCCGGTGATCGGCGCCATCGCGGCGCGCCTCGGAAAGACCCCGGCCCAGGTCATCATCCGCTGGCACCTGGAGCGCGGCCTGATCGTCATTCCGAAGTCGGTGACCGCGAGCCGCATCGCCGAGAATCTCGACGTGCAGGGCTTCTCCCTGAGTGCCGCCGACCTGGAGGCCATCGCGGGCCTGGACTCGCCCGACGGCCGCATCGGCCCGGATCCGGCGACCGCCAGTTTCTAGGTCGGCCCGGGACCGCCCGCCCCGCCGCGCGCGATCAGCGCATCCAGGTGCTCCGGATCCACCGGCTTGGTGAGGTGGAAATCGAAGCCGGCCGCCAGCGCCCGGCGCTTGTCCTCATCCTGGCCCCAGCCCGTGAGGGCGATCAGCGCCACGCGGCCGCCCCACGCCTCGCCGCGGATGAGCTGCGCGACCTCGTAGCCGCTCAACTTGGGTAGCCCGATGTCGATGAGCGCGACGTCGGGCTGCAGGTCGCGCGCCATCACCACGGCCTGCTCGCCGTCGTGCGCGACGTGCAGTTCGTGCCCGGCCAGGGTGAGCAGAAAGCCCAGGCTCTGCGCGGCATCGACGTTGTCATCGACCACCAGGATCCGCCGCCGCGACTGCGGGCCCGCCTGCGGCTGCGGCGCGGATGGCACCGCGATCCCGGCCCCGCTGCCCCGCGTCGGCAGCCAGACGCGGAATTCGCTGCCGCGCCCGACGCCCGCGCTTGCGGCGCTGACGCGGCCGCCGTGCAGTTCGACCAGGCCCTTCACCAGCGCGAGGCCGATGCCCAGGCCGCCGCCGGCGTGGTGCAGCGTGCTCTTCACCTGCGAGAAGATCCCGAATATCTGCGCGATCGATTCGGGCTCGAGCCCGACCCCGGTATCGCGGATGCAGACGTTGACGCCGGTGTCGGTGGGTTCCGCGACGAGATCGATGCGACCCCCCGGGTCGGTGTACTTGGCGGCGTTGGTCAGCAGGTTCGAGAACACCTGCGACAGGCGCAGCGGGTCGGCGTCCACCAGGATCGATTCCGGCGGCAGCGACACGTTGAGCGTATGACCGCGCGATTCGATGAGCGGCCGGGCGACTTCCAGGCTCGACTCGATGATCGCGCCGATCGGCGTGCGCTGCCGGTGCAGGTCGATCTGGCCCTGCGTGATCCGTGAGACGTCGAGCAGGTCGTCGAGCAGCCCGGCCATGGTCTGGATCTGCCGGTCGATGATGCTGGTCGCCAGTTCCCGGGTCTTGCTGTCGGCCCCGGGGGCGCGCAGCACCTTGGCCGCGTTGCGGACCGGGGCGAGCGGATTGCGCAGTTCATGCGCGAGAATGGCCAGGAACTCGTCCTTGCGCCGGTCCGCTTCGCGCAACGCGTCCTCGGCCGCCAGCTGCTGCGAGATGTCGGTGTTGGTCCCGAACCAGCGGATGATGTTGCCCGTCGCATCCCGCAGCGGCACCACGCGCGTCAGGAAGGGATGGTACTCGCCGGCCGCGCTCCTGATCGGCACCGTCATCTCGAAGCGCGCGCCGGTGGCGAGGGATTCGCGCCAGCGCCGCATGACTTCGGGCAGCGCCTGCGGGTCGACGGCGGCCCCCCAGCCCCAGCCGCGCAGTTCCCCGGGGCTGATGCCCGTGTACTGGTACCAGCGGCTGTTGTACCAGAACACGTCGCCGGTCTCGTCGGCCATGCAGCACAGCGAGGCGATGTTGTCGGCGAGGGTCCGGAAGCGGTCCTCGCTGTCGGCGAGCGCGCGGGTCGCGAGCACGCGTTCGGTCACGTCGGCGCCCTGGACGAAGATGCCGGTCACCGCTCCGGCCGCGTCGCGGATCGGCTGGTACACGAAGTCGAGATAGCGCAGATGCAGCCGGTGCGGATCGCCGGGCTGCGGCAGATGGATGGGCGCCGCGTCCGCGACGTGTGCCTTGCCCGTCCGGTACACCCGGTCGAGCAGCGCGATGAAGCCCTGCTCCTCGACCTCCGGCAGGGCCTCGAGCACCGTCCTGCCGAGGATCTCCCGCTCCGCGACGACGACGGCATAGCGCTGGTTGTAGTACTCGAAGCGATGCTCGGGTCCGCGCAGCACGCACATGAAGCCCGGCGCCTGGTCGAACAGTTCCCGCCAGCGCGCCTCGGCGGCGCGCACGTTCATCTCGGCCATCACCTGACGGGTGGTTTCGGTGCAGATCACCAGCACGCCCCCGACCCCGCTGGGCGAGGATTCGTCATCGATGGGGTTGTAGCTGTAGGTCCAGTACACCTCCTCGACACGGCCGTGCCGGGAGATCGGCACCAGCTGGTTCTCGTTCCAGGTGGCGCCGTCGCCCGCCATCACCTGGTCGATCTGCGGACCGATGATCGGCCAGATCTCCGCCCACACGCTGCGCCCCGGCTGCCCGAGCGAGCCCGGGTGCCGGTCGGTACCGATGCTGGCGCGGTAGGCATCGTTGTAGAAGCACAGCAGCTGCGGTCCCCACCAGATGTACATGGGGTGGCCGCTGTTGAGCAGCATCCGCAGCGCCAGGCGCAGCGGCTGCGGCCAGCCCTCGGGCCGGCCGAGTGACGTGCGGCTCCAGTCGTGGGCGCGCATCAGCGCGCCCATCTCGCCCCCGCCCTCCAGAAACCTCAGGCTCGAGGATGCCGGGCTGTCTTGCCGATCCTGCTGACTCACCGGGCTCCTCGCCGACTGCCTACTGATACGTGGAGAGCCGTTCGCGATGCCAACTTTGCGTGGCGAAGCGTAGCCGTAGACGGCTCAGCCGGAAAGACCCGCGGAGTCCGGCGGCGGCTGTGGTACGAACGCTACGGCAACGCTCAGCCCCGGCCCGGCGTCGCTGAGCAGCAGCTGCGCGCCGTGCAGCTGTGCAATGGCCGCGACCAGCGAAAGCCCGAGGCCATGGCCTTCCGCCGTGCGGCTGCCCGAGCCCCGATAGAAGCGTCGCGTCAGCTTCTGGCGTTCCTCGTCGGTCACGCCGGGACCGTCGTCGCGGACCGAGGCCACGATCCGCCCCCCGGCACTGCCAAGTTCGAGCCCGATGTGAGTGCCCACGGGCGTGTGATGCAGCGCGTTTTCGATCACGTTGCTGAAGAGTTGCATGAGCAGCTCCTGATCGCCGCGGACGCTGATCCCGGCCCGCAGTTCGCGCGACAGCGGCCGGCCGCAGTCCTCGGCCACCGGCAGGTAGAACTGGTACAGCCGCTCGAGCAGTTCGGACAGCGCCACGGGCGCGAAGCTGCGCACCCGCGTGCCCGCTTCGATCTGCGAGATGCGCAGCAGCGCGGCAAACATGGACAGCAGCCGGTCGGTGTCCTCCAGCGCCTGGCCGATGGCGGCGGCATAGTCGGTGATGCCGGTGGAGTGGTCGCGCGCCGTTTCGAGGCGGTTGCGCAGCCGGGTCAGCGGCGTGCGCAGATCGTGGGCCACGTCGCTCGAGACCTGCTGCAGGTTCTCCAGCAGGGCGGAGATCCGGTCCAGCATTTCGTTGATGGCCCGGGCCAGCCGGTCCCACTCGTCGCCCCGGCCGCGCAGCGGGATGCGGTCGTTGAGCTGCCCGGCGATGACCCGCTCACAGGTGCGCGTAACGGCATCGACCTGCGCCATGAACCGCCGCCCGAGAAACAGGCCGGCCAGGATGGAGAAGGCGCAGGTGCCGAGCGCCACCCAGCCGAAGGCATGCAGGATCCGTTGGCGGGTGAAGTACATCGCGGCGGTGTCCCGCCCGACGTAGAGCGTGAGCGCGCCGCCGAGCGCCGCGCAGCGGCCGAGCAGCATCTGCGGATGATGATGGCCGCCGGGCCACGGCCGGGCGAGCGTGAACGTGCCGGGCTCGCAGCGCACGTAGGGCAGGTTGCCCGCCAGCACCCTGCCGGCCGCATCCTCGATCACCATGTAAGTGTCGGGCAGGAACCGGTGGCGCGGGGCCGCGGCGCGTGCCGGCGTGCCCAGCCGCTGCTGCACGACCTCGATCGCCTCGCCCAGGCCTTCCGCGCGCAGGCCGTTCATGACGGTCGCGATGTCGGATTCGTTGGCGGAGACCAGCGTGTCGCGCTCGGTGCCCGCGACGATCCACAGCACCGTGCCGATGAGCACCGCGGTCAACGCCAGGAACAGCACCGCGAACAGCGCCGCGAGCCGGAACGACTCGGCCTTGAGGATCCTAGTTTGCCGCAAGCAGCCGGTAACCCGTGCCGCGCACGGTCTGGATGGCGTCGATGTCGCAATGGGCGTTGAGCCTGGCCCGCAGCCGGCTGATGTGACTTTCGACGACGCTGGTGTGCGGATCGAAGTGGATGTCCCAGACGTTCTCGAGCAGCATCCTGCGGGTCACCGCGCGATCGACGTTGCGCAGCAGGTACTCCAGCAGCCGGAACTCCTGCGGCAGCAGTTCGATCGGGCGACCGCGCCGGGTGACCCTCCGCGCCACCAGATCCATTTCGATCGCGCCGGCGTACAGTCGGGAGGCGGCGGGCGCCTGCCGCCGCACCATCACCCGGATCCGCGCCAGCAGTTCCTCGAAGGCGAACGGCTTGATCAGGTAGTCGTCGCCGCCCGCCTCCAGGCCGCGGACCCGGTCGTCGATGCCGCTCATGGTCGTCAGGTAGATGATCGGCGTGGCCTTTTTCAGTCGCACTGCCTTGACCAGTTCCAGCCCCTCCATCCCCGGGAGCATGCGGTCGACGATGATGGCATCGAAGTCGCCCTCGGTGGCCGCGCGCAGCCCCTGGATGCCATCGGGCATGTGCACGACCTCGTAACCCTGGTCGCGGAAGCGCGCGATCAGCGAGCGCGCCAGTTCGGCATCATCCTCGGTCAGCAACAGTCGCATCAGGGTCTGCCCACCACCAGCACCGTGAAGGAATCCGGCACCGGCGTGGGCCGCGGCCGCGGCTGAGAGGCGGTCGGCGCGGGCGCGGGACCGAATTCGGCGGTGACCAGGTAGACCTTGCCGGACGCCGGGTCCAGCGCCATGGTGCGCGCGCCGGCCTGCGTCTTCAGCGACTGCTGCACGCTGTACCGGTCGGCGGATTCCTGCCGGACCACCGTGAGCGTGCCCTCGCCGTTGGAACTGAATACCAGCCCGCGCCGGTCGTCGTAGGCGGCCGCATCCGGCCCGCGGCCGATCGGCACCTGCGCGACCTGGGCGCCGGTCCTGCCGTTGGTCACGGCCATGACATTGCCGTCGCACACCGAGAACAGCCGCGCATGCCTGCGATCGATGGCAAGCCCGCTCGGCGAGTTGCAGCCGGGCAGGGGCCAGGTGGACTCGACGGCGAGTTTCCTGCTGTCGATCACCACCATCTGGCCCGGATCACTTTCGATGTTGACGAAGATGTGGCCGGCAAGGTCGTCCTGTGCGAATTCCGGCTTGTCCGGAACAGGCAGGGTCGCGACCACCGCCAGGGTCATGGCATCGAGCACCGTCACATCCTTGCTGCGGCCATCGAACGTGAAGACATGTTTGCCGGCCGGGTCATAGAGGATGCAGTCGGGATTGTGCGCGGGCACTTTGACCTGCTGAAGGGTCTTCAGGGTGTCCAGGTCGAATACGGTCACCGAATCGGCCCGGCCGTTGCTGGTGAAGCCGCGATGCAGCTCCGGCGCGAGCGCGATGCCATGCACGCCCTGGGTGTCGGGAATGGTGCCGATGACCTTGCCCGACCGCGTGTCCACCACATCGACCTGCGTGCCGCGGCTCAGGAACAGCCGGTGCATGGAATCCACCGTCAGGTAGTCCCAGCCCCCGGCGCCGCCGAGCTTCCAGCGCTGCAGCACCTCGAGCGGAGTGTCCGCCGCCGCGGCGCCGGGTAGCACGGTGAGCACAGCGAGCGCGAGCACGGCGCCGAGGGTCCTGGCAAGACGGTGAGTGAGCACGGTGGTCTCCTGGCGCTTCGGATGCCGATGGCGGACTGCTGCAAATATGCCCAAAGCCGCGGCGTCGTGACTTTACAAAGATGTACACATGCTGCGGCGCGGCCTTGTTAGCCTCGTCGCCCCAGGTCCGATCGGGGATGGAATGTGTTCGGGGTTCGCAACCACATGCTCCTGGCGTGCGCAGCGGCGCTGCTCGCCGGCAGCGGCTGCGCGCTGCGGCCGCCGCAACCGGTGGCGCCCGCAGTGCCCGCGCAATTCGCCAATGCGGATGCCGCGGCGAACGCGTCGTGGCCAGGCCGGGACTGGTACCGTGGCTTCGACAGCCCGGCGCTCGATGCGCTGATCGCCGAGGCGGCGACCACCAATCTCGACCTGGCGGCGGCCACCGCCCGGGTCGCCCAGGCCGACCAGCGCGCCCGCCAGGCCGGCGCCGCCATCCTGCCCGGTGTCGATGCCCTCGGCAATGGCAACTTCCTCGCCGGGCACTCCGGCAATGGCAGCGCCCATGAGCTCGACTGGTCGGCACTGCTGTCGGCGAGCTACGAAATCGACTTCTGGGGCAGGAACCGCGCGACCGCCAACGCCGCGCGTTTCCAGGGCACCGCTGCCCGCGCCGACCGTGACACCGTCGAGCTCACGACGCTCGCCGGGGTGGCGGACGGGTACTTCGAGATCCTGTCGCTGCGCGAGCGGCTGCAGATCGCGCAGGACAATCTGGCTGCGGCCCGCAGCCTGCTCGACGTCATACAGGCGCGGTTCGATGCCGGTGCGGCGGATCCCGTGACGCTGGCCACCCAGCGCTCGGTGCTCGCGGCCGCGCAGCTGGCCATCCCGCAGCTGCGGCAGCGGCAGGCGCAGGCGCTGACGGCGCTGGCGCTGCTGGTCGGGCGGCCGCCGGAAGGCTTCGATGTCGCCACCGTCCCACTCGATGGCCTTGCCGAACCGCAGGTCGGCGCCGGACTGCCGGCGCAGCTGCTCACCCGCCGTCCGGACGTGTACACCGCGGAGGCCAACCTGCGCACGGCGGACGCCAACCTCGTCGCCGCGCGCGCCGCCCTGCTGCCGAGCGTGACGCTGACGGCGGCCGGGGGACTGCAGAACCCGGCGATGAACGCGGCCGTGGTGGCCCTGAGCGGCACCGGTCCGGGCGTGAATCTCGGCGCGGGCATCGCGCAGAGCATTTTCGACGCCGGCCGGTTGCGCGCCGTGCGCGACGAGGCGCGGGCGCGCGACGAGGAACTGCTGGCGAATTACCGCCAGGCGATCCTTGCGGCGCTGGTCGATGTCGAGAATGCCCTCGCGGCCATCCGCAGCCTCGATGCGGCCCGGGAGTTCCAGCGCCAGGGCCTCGCGCAAAGCCAGCAGGCGTTCGAGGGCGCCCGGCAGCGCTATCGCGCGGGGGCCGGCGATTTCCTCACCGTGCTCGAAGCCCAGCGCACGCTGTACGCCGCGCGCGATCAATACAGTCAGTACCAGCTCGCCCGCCTGGAGGCCCGCGTCGCCCTCTGCAAGGCGCTCGGGGGTGGCTGGAGCCTCAGGGAGTGACCGCATTGAGAATCACCGTGCTGGCCATGGCGCTCGGCGGCATGCTCGTGCTCGCGGCCTGCCAACGCGCCGATCAGGACGGGGGAGGGAAGTCCCCGGCGCCCGCTGCGGCGGCGGCCGAAGGGATCAGCCTGACGGCCGAGCAGGTCGCGAAAATGGGTATCACGACGGCGCCGGCCGCCGCCGCGGATGACACGCCGGAGACGACCGGCTACGGCATGATCGTGCCGCACGACGCGGTGGCGGTGGCCGTGGCCGAACTCATGACGGCCGAGGCCGCGCAGACCCAGAGTCGCGCCACGCTGTCGCGTACCCGGCATCTGGCCGGAACGCCCGGTGCCCTGCCGGCGGACGCCCTGGACAGTGCCACCCGCCAGGTAGCCTCCGATGCGGCGGCCCTCGCGCTCGCCCAGCGCCGGCTGTCAGCGGTCATCGGCGCCGCGCCGCCGAAGATGATGCAGGACAGTGCGCTGCTGCAGGAACTGGCCAGCGGCAAGGTCAAACTGCTGCGCGTCACGTTCCCGCTCGGTGCGTCATTGCCGCAGACGCCGGCCAGCCTGCACGTCCTGCCGCTGGATGCCGCCACGGCCTGGGTCGCCCGGCCGGTATGGAGCGCGCCCGCGGATGCGAGCCTTCCGGGACGCAGCTTCTTCTCGCTGCTGAAAAACACCGATGCGGCCGAAGGGGAACGGCTGCTGGTGCGGGCGCCGGGCGCCGGCCCGCCGCAGCACGGCGTGCGCGTGCCCGCATCGGCCCTGGTGATCAGCGGCGGCAAGTACTGGTGCTACGTCGAATCGAAGCCCGATGTCTTCGAGCGGCGCGAAGTCGCGACCGACCGGCCGCTCGGCGGGGATTTCCTGGTGACGCAGGGACTGGCGGTGGGGGAGCGCATCGTCACCTCGGAGGCCGGGCTGCTGCTCGCCCGCGAAATGAACCCCAGCACCGAGGCGGACTGAAGGCCGATGCGCGCGCTCATCGCCCTGTGCGTGCGCCGCTGCGGCGCCGTGACCGCCCTGTCGGTGCTGGCCCTGGTGCTGGGCTGCTGGGGCGCACGCGACGCGCCGCTGGACGTATTCCCGGACTTCGTGCCCACCGAGGTGGATATCCAGACCGAGGCGCCGGGATTCTCGCCGCAGCAGGTCGAGGAACTGGTCACGAAGCCCGTCGAGAATGCCGTCAACGGCGCCTCGGGCCTGGCGACGCTGCGCTCGGAGTCCATCCCGGGACTGTCGAGCGTCACGATCACCTTCGCCGACGGCGTCGATGTGCACGTCGCGCGGCAGGGCATTTCCGAGCGGCTCTCGGAACTGGGCAGCAGCCTGCCGGCGGGCGTGGGCGTCCCGAAACTCTCGCCGCTGGTCTCGAGCACCATGGACCTCATCAAGATCGGGCTGGTATCGGACAAAGTCGATGCCTACGCGCTGCGCGATGCGGCCGACTGGGTGATCAAGCCGCACCTGCTGGCGGTCCCCGGCGTGGCCCACGTCATCGTCTTCGGCGGCAAGGTCCGGCAGATCCAGATCCAGCCGGACATGCGGCGGCTGACGAGCTTCGGCCTGTCGCTCAATGACATCGCCGATGCGGCCCGGGCCGCCCTGCCGTTGCGCGGCGCCGGCTTCATCGACATGGTCAACCAGCGCGTGCTGATGCAGTCGCCGATTCCGCAACCGGACACCGGGGTCCTGGGGCAGGCGGTGGTCGCGGTGCGCAGCGGCGTGCCGATCCTGCTCGGTGACGTCGCCACGGTCAGAATCGCGCCGGCGCTGCGCTCGGGCGATGCGCTCATCATGGGCAGGCCCGGCGTGCTGCTGTCGCTCGCGAGCCAGTACGGCGCGAACACCCTCACGACGACGCGCGCGCTCGAACAGGCCCTCGCGGGCCTGCGTCCGGCGCTGGCCGAGCAGGGGATCACCGTGTACTCCGGCATCCAGCGCCCCGCAAACTTCATCGAGCGGGCGCTGGGGGATCTCCAGCGCTCGCTGCTGATCGCCGGCGTACTGATCTTCGTGGTGCTGTACCTGTTCCTGCGGGATGTCCGCGCGGCGCTGATCGCCTTCACCGCCATTCCGCTGTCGCTGCTCGCGGCGATCGCGGTGCTGGAGCGCATGGGGCAGACGCTCAATACCATGACGCTGGGCGGCTTCGCGGTGGCCCTCGGGGTGCTGGTGGACGATGCGATCATCGGCATCGAGAACATCCTGCGGCGGCTGCGCGCCAACCGGCTGCTGCCGCAGCCGCTGGATCGCCTGGCGGTGATCCGCGAGGCCTCGCTCGAGGTGCGCGGTCCGGTGATCTACGCGACCGTGATCGTGATCCTGGTGTTCCTGCCCGAGATCTTCACCTCCAGCCTGCAGGGTCACTTCGTCGGACCCCTGGCGCTGGCCTTCATTTTCGCAGTGCTGGCGTCGCTGCTGGTCGCCCTGACCACGACGCCGGCACTGTGCGCACTGCTGCTGCGGCAGCACGACGCGCGAGCGGAGTCGGCCTGGCTGCTGCGCCTTAAGGCCCTGCAGGGCCGCGCCGTGCACGGCGTCGCGGCCCACTTCAAGGCCGTGATCGCAGTGCTGGCGCTGTGCGTCGTGGCCGCCGTCGCGGCGCTGCCCTTGCTGGGCGGAACGTTCATGCCGGACTTCCGCGAGAACCACTTCGTCATACAGGTCGAAAGTTCCATTCCGGGGACTTCGCTCGATGCGATGCTGGCCGTCGGCCGCCGTATCAGCGCCGAGGTGCTGGCGCTGCCCTACGTTGCCATGATCTCGCAGCAGGTCGGGCGCGCGGAGCTGGGCGAGGACACCTGGGGTCCGCATCGCACCGAGTTCCACGTCGAACTCAAACCCGACGCGACCGTGGACCAGGGCGCGGCCCAGGACGCGCTGCGCGGCATCCTGGAGCATTATCCGGGCCTGCAGAGCGAAGTCGTCACCTTCCTCGGTGACCGCATCAGCGAAAGCCTCACGGGCGAGACGGCGCAGGTGGCTATCAAGGTCTTTGGCGATGACCTCGACGCGCTCGACCGCAGCGGGCAGCGCATCACCGCCGCCTTGCGCAAGGTTCCGGGCATCGTCGATCTGCAGTTCAAGCGACAGACGGGAACGCCGTCGATCGCCATCCAGCTGCGGCCCCAGGCGCTCGCGGCCAGCGGCCTGACGAACCAGGCCGTCCTCGACACCATCGCGGCCGCCTACGCGGGCGCCGCGGTCGGACAGACCTTCAACGGCACCCGCACCACCGACGTGGTGGTGCTGCTGCCGGATGGCCCGCGCCAGCAACCACAGGACCTGGGCAGTCTCATGATCAGTTCGCCGCTGGGTCCGGTGCCGCTGGCGCAGGTGGCAAGCCTGTCCGTGACCCAGGACCGCTACAGCATCGAGCACGACGGCGGCCAGCGGCGCATCAGCGTCACCTTCAACGTCCGCGGTGCATCGCTGCAGGAGGTCGTGCAGCGGGCCGCCCGCGAGATCCGCAGCCAGGTGGTGCTGCCCCGCGGCGTCTACCTCGAATTCACCGGGGCCGCGCAGGAGGAGATCCGGACGCGCAACCAGCTGCTGCTGTTCTCGGGCCTGGCGCTGGCCGCCATCGTCATGACGCTGCTCATGGCCTTCCGCTGGCGCGCCAACGGCTACCTGGTGCTGGCGAACCTGCCGTTCGCGCTGGTGGGCAGCGTCGCAGCGATCGCCGTCACGGGCATCGGCCTGTCCCTCGGCGCCGTCGTCGGCCTGGTCACGGTCTTCGGCGTCAGCGCCCGCAACGCCATCCTGCAGCTGGCGCACTACGAGCACCTGGTCGAGGTCGAAGGCGCGGCCTGGAGCCTCGAGACGGTCATCCGCGGTGCCAACGAGCGGCTGGTGCCGATCGCCATGACGGCGGCGGTCACCGCGCTGGGACTGGCGCCGCTCGCCTTCGGCATGAACCTGCCGGGCCAGGAGATCGAGGGACCCATGGCTGTGACGGTGCTCGGCGGGTTAGTCTCCTCGACGATCCTCAACCTGTTCCTGCTGCCGGCGCTCGCGCGGCGGGTCCACGGGAAGACCGGAGCTTCGTAGGGAGATATCCATGATCCGCCAGCCGACCCGCCTTCGCGCGTGCGCCGCCGCGGTCGCGGCAGCCAGCGCGCTGCTTGCATATGCCTTGCCGGTCTCGCCCGCCGACACCGAACCGCTGCAGCGGCCACCGGATCTGCACCGGCTGGTGTTCCTGTCGAGCAACCATGGCCTGACCTACGGCCCGGCTGCGCACCTGTCGGCAACCCCGGCGTTCACCAACATTTACGTGGCGCCCGCGATCTATGCGGGTTTCATGAAGACCGGCCGCTGGCCGGAGGGCACGACCTTCTTCATGGAAGTACGCGCGGGCGTCGATCACGGCGCGATCGGTACCCATGGCAGCTCGCAGGGGGAACTCCTGGGCGTGGAAGCGGAGCACAAGGACAGCACCCTCTATCCGGACGGCGGCTGGGCCTACTTCGCGTTCGGGAAGAGCGGGCACACGGCGCAGGCCCTGCCGCGCACCGCCGACTGCTACACCTGCCACCGCCTGCACGGCGCCGTGGAGTGGACCTTCACGCAGTTCTATCCGGATCAGTTCGCGGTCGCGCAGCGCATGGGCACGGTGCGCAAGGACTACGATCCGGACGCGAAGCTCGAATAGGCGGGTTTCAGCCGGCTTCGGCGAGCGCGGCGCTCGCGTGCGCGATGGCGCGCCGGGCCTCGGGACTCGCCGGCACGGAGGTGCCGATGCGGATACCGGGATGGCCATCGGGCACCACCGAGATGTGCTCGAAGGTCAGATCCCCGTAGCGCTCGCTCTTGAAGTTGAACAGCCCCACGGCGCGCAGGCTGAATTCCGGGACGCTCCACAGCCGGCGGAACACCGGCGAGGCGGCCTCCAGGCGGTTGATCAGGGCCTCGAAGCGCGGATCATCGCCGCTCTTGCTGTAGTCGAACCGCAGCCGCGCGATGAGGTGCCGCGCCGTGCGTTCGCTCTCCACCGAACTCACCTGCGCGAGCGGACGCACCAGCACCAGGTTCAGCAGGTTGCGCTCTCCCGGCGGCAACCGCGCGTAGTCGCCGTAGATCGCGGAACTCAATGGGTTCCAGGCCAGGATGTCCCAGCGCAGGTTCATCGCCACCGCCGGGATGCCCATGCTGTGGATCAGCCGCACCACATCCGGCGGTGCCTCCTCCAGTTCCCCTTCCTGCGGGCGCGGCGCGCGATGCTGGACCAGCGAGAACAGGTAGACGCGCTCGTCGGGATTCAGGCGCAGCGTCTTGCACAGCCGTTCGAGGACTTCGTCCGAGACGCGCATGTCGCGACCCTGTTCGAGCCAGGTGTACCAGGAGACGCTGACGCCGGAGAGCGCGGCGACATCCTCGCGGCGCAGTCCGGTGGTGCGCTTGCGGCGCGAGGGCGGCAGGCCGAGATCCGAAGGGTCGATCCGGTTGCGGCATCGCCGCAGGAACTCGGAACGCTGGCTGTCGATCGGAGACCGTAGCCGCTTGCGGGTTGGCGCTGCCTGTCCGCCGCCACTCATTCGTAACTCCCTCGATCGGCAGACGCGTTCAGCCTATGACTGCCACTCACAGCATACTTGCCGATTCTATGGGAAAATGTAGCCCAAACTAGCGCGGTCTGCATGACGCGATGATTTGCATGATCAGGAGATAAGGGGGATTCCATGTCCATGAAGCGCTCGCTCGCCACGCTCGTCGCACTCTGCGGCGCCGTTTCGCTGGCCCACGCCCAGTCGCAGCCCGATCATGGCTCGGCGCGGCAGGTCGCACCGAGGACCAACTGCACGCGCGCGTCGCTGCAGGCGGCCGTCGACAGCTATCTCGCCGCGCAGAAATCCGGTGACCGCTCGAAGATGGCGTTCGCGGACAAGGTGAAGTACCTCGAGAACATGACCGAAGTGCAGCCGGACAAGGGCGCGTGGAACACCGCCATGCCGATCGCGTTCTCGCGCAGCATCTACGACACCGACCGCTGCCGGACCTTCTCCGAGGTGATCGTCACGCAGGGCCCCGAGCAACACGTGATCGGCACGCGGCTGAGCGTGGACGGCGGCAAGATCACCGCCATCGACAGCCTGGTCTCGCACAAGGGCGACTGGCTGTTCAACGCCAACTCGTACCTGAAGTATTCGAGCCAGGAGGACTGGAGCGCGCCCCCGGCGCAGGGCCGTTCCTCGATGCAGGATCTCATCAACGCCGGCAACAGCTACCTGGACCTGTTCTCCGACAAGTTCGTGAAGACCCCCTGGGGCAAGCCCTGCGCGCGGCTCGAGGGAGGGGCGTACACCAACCGCAACAACGATCCGAATGCGACCTGCGAGGTGGGCATCCCGGCCGGCGTCCTGTACATCGTCAACCGCGACTATGTGGTCGACACCCAGCAGGGCGTGATCAACATCTTCTGCCGTTTCGGCAACAGCACCACCGGCATGCCCGATTCCCACACCTTCCGCATCGTCAATGGCAGGATCCGCGGCGTGCACACCATCAGCATCAACCTGAACCCGAAGCGGCCCTCGCCCCAGGCGGATGACAACGGCGCGATCGTGCGCGAGGCACGGACGCCGGAATGAGGGGTCGAACGCGACGACCAGGACCCCGAACGCTCACAGGGTGCCGTGCTTCACACCGTTGCGGGGGCGTCGGTTCTGGTTCGCCAGCCGATGATTGACCAGCGCCCGGCGCGGATGGTTCTTCTGCCAGGTGGTCTCGGCCGAAACGGGGCCCACCATGCCGGCCAGCATCACGGCCGCGGCGGCGAAGGTCAGGGACTTGTGAAAGTAGCGCGACATGGCGGCCTCGGCGTAGCGATCGGCGGGATTCCCGCCCTCCTGATGACGGCAACGCCGCGGCGGGCACCGCAGCCGACCCGGCTAACGACTTCTTAAGTCGGCAAAACCGTGCAGGCAAAAAAAACCCCGCTAAAGCGCGGGGTGTGGGTCGCTTGCTTGCTATGGAGGAGCAATTGTTATGGTTCTTATCCTGGATCGGGGGCATCCGCATCGCTACGGTGCCCACTCTTATTCGGTCTGTGCCATCCGCCTTTACTTCTTTCCTTCCCCGGCCGGGGGTGCCGCTTTCGCTATAGATACAAGCAACGCTCATGCCAGCGTCCGGCCGCGGCGCGCGATGTGACATCTTGTATCTGCGACGGGGGTCAACGGTGCCGCGACTTGCCATATGCGAGGCTTGCGCTCCGTCCGATGCGACAGAACGCGATGCGGCGTGGTGCATCGCGAAACCCGGTGTCAAAATCGTCGACACACTTTTGCCGAAGCGTGGCTACCTGCGGCTCGGACGGGATGTAATCTATTGATCGATAACGAACAATTGGCTCTGGCTGAGGTGTAAATGCTTTCGACACGGAACTTCGGGACGCTCTGGGCGAGCGCCGCGGCCGCGCTGCTGCTGTGCCTGGGCGCCTGTTCCACGACCCGCCACCCGAGCGCCGGCCCGGCCGCGACGGCACCCGCCACGACCGTGCCCGTGACCCCGACCCCGGCCGCCCCCGCAAGTCCCCCGGCCGCCAGCACGCCTCCCGCCACGCCGGCGCCGCCGCTGGCCGCCCCCCCGCCGAGCGCGCCCCTCATCCTGTCGGGTGCGCCACCGGCCGGGGCTCCCCAGCCGCCGCCCCCGCGGGTTCTCGACACGCTCTTTCCGCAACCGCCCGCGCTCGACCGCGATGTGAACTTCTGGATCCGGGTGTACACCGAAATCGGCACCAACGCGGGCTTCATGCACGACCAGTACAACCTGGGCGTCGTGTACGAGACGCTGCAGTTCAACCCCGACACCAGCGCGCGGCAGCGTGAGCACATGGTCGAGGCGGCCCGTGCCCGGATCGTGGCGGCGCTGCGGCGGATTGCCGATGCCACCGGGCCGCTGTCGCCCGAGGACCAGCACATCAAGGACATGTGGGGCGCCGCGGGCACGCCGCAGCGGCTGCTGGGCGCCACCGAGGACGTGCGCTTCCAGCTCGGCCAGGCCGACCGCTTCCGCGAGGGCCTGGTGCGCTCGGGCCTGTGGCAGGCGCACATCGAGGAGACGCTCGCCAATCTCGGCATGCCGCCGGAACTGGGCGTGCTGCCGCACGTGGAGTCCTCCTTCAATGCCGCCGCCTATTCCAAGGCGGGAGCCGCGGGCCTGTGGCAGTTCATGCGCTCCACCGGCCGGCGCTACATGCGCATCGACTCGGCCGTGGACGATCGCATGGACCCGTTCCGCGCGACCGAGGCCGCCGCGCAGCTGCTGAGCTTCAACTACCGGCTGCTGGGCAGCTGGCCGCTGGCGCTCACGGCCTACAACCATGGCGCCGAAGGCATGCGCCGCGCGAAGGACCAGCTGGGAACCGACGATATCGTGAAGATCGTGCGCGACTACCACAGCCCGACCTTCGGATTCGCCTCGCGCAACTACTACGTATCGTTCCTCGCGGCCCTGACCGTCGACCGCGATCCCGAGAAATACTTCGGTCCCATCAAGCGCGAAGGCGAGGCCCGCTTCCGCGAAGTGACCATGCCCGGCTTCGTGACGGTGAGCGCCCTCACGCATGCCCTGCACCTGAGCGCCGAGGAACTGCGGCGCCTGAATCCGGCGCTGCTGCCGGCCTGCTGGGAGGGCCGCCGTCGCGTGCCGCGCGGCTACGTGCTGCGGCTGCCGCTGAACGGCCCGGCCTGGACCAGCGAAATGCTGGCCCGGCAGCTCTCCCCCACGGATCTGCAGCCGCGGCAGACCGTGCCCGAGCGGCGCCGCGTGTCCAAGGGTGAAACGCTCGCCAGCATCGCGCGCGACTACGGTATGAGCCCCGCGGAACTCGCGCGCCTGAACGGCTTCAGCGCCCGCACGCGGCTGCGACCCGGACGCTACGTGCGCGTGCCCGAGGCGAACCCCGTGCGCGTGCTCGTCGCCCGCAACCCCGCGCCTGCCGCACCGGTCGTAGCGCCCGCCGCAGCCCCACCGGCCGCAGCCCCTGCGGCCGCAGCGCCCGCCCCCACGTCGGCGCCGAGCGAACTCGCGGCGCAGTCGAGCGCGGCGAGCACCGCGTCGAGCGCGCCGGTGGAGGTGGCCGCCAACGCGTCGGCGCCGGCCGCGAGCGCGCCCGTGCCGCCCGCACCCGCTTCGAGTGCGCCACCTGAAGTGGCGGCGAACGCGCCGTCCTCGGCCCCCGCCGCGGAGGTCGCCCGGAATGAGTCCGCGCCGGCGGCCCCGGCGCCAGCCGCACCGGAGGCCGGTCTCGTCGCGCAGAACACCCCGCCGGCGGAACCCTCGAATGCGCCCGCCGGACCCTCGAACACGCCCGTGGGACCGCCGAATGCGCCGGTCGCGCCGGACGTCGAGCCGGAGACCAATGCCGGCGGCGTCGCGCCGCAGGTCGCGCAGCAGGAGAGCGAGCAGGATGCGCGCGCCGTGGCCCAGGACCGTTCGCTCGTCGGCACCCAGCCGGTATCGGCGAAGCAGGCCGAGGCGATCACGCCGGGGCTGGGTCCCACCCAGGTGGTGGCCGCCGACAACGCCGATGCCACGGACTACTCGGTGGCGGGCGATGACACCATCGTGGTGGCCGCGACCGAGACGCTCGGCCAGTACGCCGCCTGGCTCGGCGTGAACCCGACGCGGCTGCGGACGCTGAACCACCTGCGGCGCCGCGGCGGCGTGCAGATCGGGCATCGCCTGAAACTGGATTTCGCCAACAGTTCGCACGCCGACTTCGAGACGCAGCGGCACGACTACCATCGCAAGCTGCAGGCCGCCTACTTCGCCTCGCACCGGATCGCGGGCACCAAGGTGCACGTGGCGCGCGCCGGGGATTCGCTCTGGAACCTCGTCCATCGCAACGGCGACATTCCGGTGTGGCTGCTGCAGCAGTACAACCCCGACGTGGCCTTCGACAGCCTGCGCTCCGGCACACAGATCGTCGTGCCGCGCGTCGAGGATCTCGGCAACGCGGATGCCGACAACTGAGACTCACGTCGTGGATTGGCGACGGTTCGGCAGAGCGCTGTGACGGGCGCACTTCGCATCGATCGCCCGCACACCCTATAATTATGTTCATGATCCGCCGTTCGTCCCTGCATCTGCTGTCGCGCCTGGCCGCGCCCGCCCTGTGCGCCGCGCTCATCGCCATTACCGCGCCGCAGGCGCTTGCCAACGGCAAGCCGCAAAGCCTCGGCCGCGGCGCCCATGCCGAGATCGGGGCAAGCGCCAGCGACACCAGTGCGGTGCCGAGCCAGCTGCTCGCCGACCACGTGGTCGTACGCAAGTCCGAACGGCGCATGTACCTGATGCACGGCTCCACCGTGCTGCGCTCCTACCGGGTGGCGCTCGGACTCAACCCCGTGGGCCCCAAGGAGCAGGAGGGCGACTCGCGCACGCCCGAGGGACACTACCTGCTCACGCGGCGCAATCCGCGCAGCGAGTACTTCCTGTCGATCCAGGTGTCCTATCCCAACGACCGGGACATGCAGCGCGCGCGCCGCAACCGGCTCACCCCCGGCGGCTCGATCATGATCCATGGGCTGCCCAATGACCTGCGTCGCGAGCCCTCGTATTACGAGAAGCGCGACTGGACCGACGGCTGCATCGCGGTGTCCGACTCGGACATGCTCGAAATCTGGCTGATGACCCCGCCGGATACGCCGATCGACATCCTCCCCTGAGGGACGTCGGGTGGCCACCGACAGCAGCATCGTCATCCCGGATTCGGTCGACGCCCTGGTCGCGCCGCGCGGCACGACGCTCGAGAACCTGTCCCAGGAGGAGATCACCAAGCTCCTCAACACCAGCCACAGCGGCGTCTATACCCTGTTCCGCAAGTGCGCGCTGGCGGTCCTGAACACGGGCAACGACACCGACAACGCCAAGGAAATCCTCGATCGGTACGCGGACTTCGACATCGAGGTCGTGCGGCACACCCGCGGCATCAAGCTCGAGGTGCGCAACGCGCCGGCCTCGGCCTTCGTCGACGGGGAGATGATCCGCGGCATCAAGGAGCACCTGTTCGCGGTGCTGCGGGACGTCATCTACATCGCCTCGGAAATCGTCGACAGCCGGGTGGTGTCCCTCACCGACTCCAGCGCCGTCACCAACACGGTGTTCCGCATCCTGCGCAACGCCCGGGCCCTGGAGTACAAGGGCTACCCGAACCTGGTGGTGTGCTGGGGCGGGCACTCGATCGGCGATGAGGAATACCACTACACCAAGAAGGTCGGCTACGAGCTCGGCCTGCGGGGCCTGGACGTGTGCACCGGCTGCGGACCCGGCGCCATGAAGGGGCCGATGAAGGGCGCCACCATCGGCCACGCCAAGCAGCGCGCCGTGCAGAGCCGCTACATCGGGCTCACCGAGCCGGGCATCATCGCCGCCGAGCCGCCCAATCCGATCGTCAGCCAGCTGGTGATCCTGCCGGACATCGAGAAGCGCCTCGAGGCCTTCGTGCGCATGGGTCACGGCATCGTGGTGTTCCCGGGCGGGGCGGGCACCGCCGAGGAAATCCTGTACCTGACCGGGCTGCTGCTGGACCCGGCCAACGCCCGCCAGCCCTTCCCGGTGGTGCTGACGGGTCCGGCCGCCAGCGCCGGCTATTTCGAGCGCATCCGGCATTTCGTCGAGGGCACGCTGGGCCGCGCGGCCGTGCAGCGCCTGGAGGTCATCATCGATGATCCCGCCGCCGTTGCCCGGCGCATGGTCGCCGGCATGGAGCAGGTGCGGGCCTTCCGCCGCGAGCACAGCGACTCCTACAACTTCAACTGGCTGCTCTCGGTCGGCATCGAGCTGCAGCGCCCGTTCCACGTGACCCACGAAAACATGCGCTCGCTCGCGCTGTCGCGCGCGCAGCCGGTGCACATGTTGGCCGCGAACCTGCGGCGGGCGTTCTCCGGCATCGTCACCGGCAACGTCAAGGATTATGGCGTGCAGGCGATCGAACAGCAGGGCCCCTACGAGCTCAGCGGCGACCCGAACGTCATGCGGCTGCTCGACGAGCTGCTCACCGCGTTCGTCACGCAGGGCCGCATGAAACTGCCCGGGTCCGTCTACAGGCCCTGCTACCGCCTGGTCGCGTGACATAACACTTTTCGTCTGCGCTTGGCGACGCTGATGTGACCCAGTTCCTTAGGGTTCGCACCTTAACTACGTACGCTCACCGCAACTACTTTAGGAGTTGCTCATGAGCTCATCCGACAGGCCGCGGGGCGATCCGCTGCCGGACCCGCCCGACACCCAGGCCATGGTTGCTCCGATGCCGCCCCCGCACGCGGGCAGCGAGGAGTACGGTTCGTGGCTGGAGCGCATGCAGCGGGCGCGCACGCGCCATGCCGCGATCACGCGCAACCTCTACACCTGGTCCAACTACAAGAACTGGGCCGACCAGGTGAAGGGGACGTGGGAGCAGGAGCCGGAGCAGCCGAAGCGCAAGTAGGCGCCGCTCGGGTTCAGACCGATTCGGCGAAGCGTTCCGGCACGAAAGAGGACGCGAAGTCGGCGGCATGCCGCGGGTTGATCGGGCTTTCCAGCCACGCGGTCAGCTGTCCCCAGGCCTTGGTGTCCTCGGCGACCTGGTTGAGCTTCATCTCGTGGATGCCCACGCCCGACTCCGCGGCGCGGATGTAGTTCTGCGAGTCGCGCAGGGTCGCCACGACCGGCACGCCGAGGGTTTCCAGAAACCGCAGCAGCCGCTGGTACACCAGGGTATTCATCCGCACCCGGTTGGCGATCACGCCCAAGCGGTTCTCGTCGCGCTTGATCTTCGCCACCAGCAGCAGATCGCGGATGCAGCGCGAGCAGGCGTGGATGTCGATGTCCGAGGGCAGCACGGGTACCAGGATCTTGTCCGCGTGGCGGGTGAGTTCGATCATGCCCTGGTGGGAGAGCGCGGCGGCGGTGTCCACGATCACGTGGCTGGCATCGTCCGGCGGCCGCAGCTGGAAGGTGCGGGTCACCCGCGCATCGCGCTCGTGCGCCGAGATCAGATGCACCCGCGGGCGGGACAGGTCCCGTCTCGACACCCACCGCCCCGATGACGCCTGCGGGTCATGGTCCATGAGCACCGGCCGCATCCCGCGCGAGGCGAAGTAGCCGGCCAGATTCACGGCGATGGTCGTTTTGCCGGAACCGCCCTTGGGGTTCAGGACGACGATGCGCTGCATGGACTCACAGATTACTGGTGCCGCCCAGGCGCCGCAAGCAAGCTTTGCGGTATTCGTCGCGCTTCGCAGACATCCGCCGGCCGCGCGCGAGAGTGAGAGTTGCCGCACGGCTCCTGTCACATCCACCCGGTACGCTGCCGCGGATGGAACGGATGCTCCTGTTGTGGGACGAACTCGATGACCTGCTCGGCATCGCCGGCTGCCTGGTCGCCCGCGCGGTGATGCGCATGTCGCTGCTGACGGCCGCGCGCCGGGGCTGACGAGCGCACAAAAAAAGACCGCTCCCGGCTTGAAAAATCCGCCGGGACTCCCAAGATGCTCGCCTGCTCAACTCTTTGACCGGCAGGACGCGCATGACCGAGAACCAGAAAGCCACCCTCGGATTCCAGGCCGAGGTCCGTCAGCTGCTGCAGCTGATGATCCATTCGCTCTACAGCCACAAGGAAATCTTCCTCCGGGAACTCATTTCCAACGCCTCCGACGCCAACGACCGGCTGCGCTTCGAGGCGATCGCCGATCCGGCGCTGCTGGCGGAGGGCACCGAGCTCGCGGTGTGGGTGGAGGGCGATCCGGACAAGCGCACCCTTACGATCCGCGACAACGGCATCGGCATGAGCCGCGAGGAGGCCATCGCCAACCTCGGCACCATCGCCCGCTCGGGCACCGCCGAGTTCTTCAAGTCCCTCTCCGGGGACCAGCAGAAGGATTCGCAGCTCATCGGCCAGTTCGGCGTGGGCTTCTACTCGGCCTTCATCGTCGCCGAGCGCGTCGAGGTCCTGACCCGCAAGGCCGGGGCGCCGGCGAGCGCGGGCGTGCACTGGGAGTCCAGCGCCGACGGCCAGTTCACGGTGGAGAACGTGGAGCTGCCCGAGCGCGGCACCACCATCATCCTGCACCTGAAGGAGGACACCCGGGAGTTCGCGGACGGCTGGCGACTGCGGTCGCTGATCCACAAGTACTCCGATCACCTGAGCTTCCCGGTGCTGATGCGCAAGGAGCCGCCGTACGACAAGGACGGCAAGAAGGAGCAGGGCGAGCAGCCCTTCGAGGCCGTCAACCAGGCCCGCGCCCTGTGGACCCGGCCGCGCACCGAGGTCACCGACGAGGAGTACCGGCAGTTCTTCGAGCACATCGCCCACGACCCGACCGAGCCCCTGGCCTGGAGCCACAACAAGGTCGAAGGCAAGCGTGACTACACCAGCCTCCTGTACCTTCCCGGCCGCGCCCCCTTCGACCTCTGGCACCGCGATGCCGCCCGGGGCCTGAAGCTGTACGTGCGCCGGGTCTTCATCATGGACGACGCGGAGCAGTTCCTGCCCCTGTACCTGCGCTTCGTGAAGGGCGTGATCGATTCCAGCGACCTGCCGCTGAACGTCTCGCGGGAGCTCCTGCAGCAGGACGCCGACGTGGAGGCCATGAAGGGCGGCCTGACCCGCCGGGTGCTGGACCTGCTCGCCAAGCTCGCGGCCGATGAGCCGGCGAAGTACGCGACCTTCTGGAAGGAGTTCGGCGCGGTGCTCAAGGAGGGCCTGGCCGAGGACTACGCCAACCGCGACAAGATCCTGCCGCTGCTGCGCTTCGCCAGCACCCACGAGGCCGAGGACACCCCCACCGTCAGCCTCAAGGACTACGTCGGCCGCATGAAGAGCGGCCAGGACCGCATCTACTACGTGATCGCCGACAGCATCGCCGCGGCGCGCAGCAGTCCCCACATCGAGCAGCTGAAGGCCCTCGGCGTCGAGGTGCTGCTGATGTCCGAGCGGGTCGACGAATGGGTGATGGGCCAGGTCGAGGGCTTCGAGGGCAAGAACTTCAAGGACGCCGCCCGCGGCGAGCTCGAACTGGGGGGGCTCGAACCCGAGGCCGGCAAGGACAAGGCGAAGGAACAGAGCAAGGAGCACGAAGGGCTCCTCAAGCGCGTCAAGGACACCCTCGGCGAGCGCGTCGCCGCGGTGCAGGTCGCCTCGCGCCTCACCGACTCGCCCTCCTGCCTGGTGCTGGGCGAGCGCGACCTGGGGTCGGCCATGCGCCGCATCCTCGAGGCCCAGGGCCAGAAGGTTCCCGAGACCAAGCCCACCCTCGAGCTGAACGTCGAGCATCCGATCGTGCGCCACCTCGAGGGGCTGACCGAGGAGGCCCAGTTCGGCGAGCTGGCGCAGCTGCTGTTCGACCAGGCCGCCCTGTCCGAGGGCGGGCAGCTGGTCAATCCGGCCGACTACGTGCGGCGCCTGAACCGACTGCTGGTGCGGCTCGCCCTGCCGGCATGATCCCCGGCGCGCCGTTCGCGGCCGAAAGCCTCAGTCTGCAGGGGCCCGCGGGGGCCCTGGAGGCGCGCCTCGATTTTCCCCCGGGCGCCCCGGGCCTGGATCCGGCGGCGCCGGTGGCCTTCGCGGTGGTCTGCCATCCGCATCCGCTCTTCGGCGGGACGCTGACCAACAAGGTGGTCCATACCGTCTCGCGGGCCTGCAACGATGCGGGCATGCCCAGCCTGCGGTTCAACTTCCGCGGCGTGGGAACCAGCGCCGGCACGCACGACGAGGGTCGCGGTGAGACCGAGGACGCGCTCGCCGTGGTGCGCTACGGCCGCGAGCGCTGGCCGCGGGCGCAGCTGTGGCTGGCGGGATTCTCGTTCGGGGCGGCGGTGGCGGTGCGGGCGAGCGTCACGGCGCGGCCGGCGGGCCTGGTGGCCATCGCCCCGGCCGTGGACCGGATCGACATCGGGGACGTGACGCCCGGATGCCCGTGGCTCGTGCTGCTGGGGGATGCCGACGACGTGGTGGCGCCCGGGCGGGTCCTGCAATGGGCGGGCGCCCTGCGGCCGCAGCCTGCCGTCCGGGTCCTGCCCGGTGCCGGACACTACTTCCATGGCCGCCTGCCCGAGCTGAAGGAGCACGTGGCGGCCTTCCTAAATCAAAGACCCGGGGAAACCTGAAAGGCCTCACCCGGGTCGTTTGAATCCGGTCAACCGATCAGCAGCCCCGCCGCAGAGGCTGCCGTCGTCGGACAACGTCGATGAATCAGGAATTCACCATGCTCTTGAGGCTCTTCAGCGGCAGCACGCGCACCTTCTTGCTCGCGGGCTTCGCCTTGAACGTCATCTTCTCGCCAGTGAACGGATTGACCCCTTCGCGCGCCTTCGTGGCGGGCTTCTTCACGACCTTCAGCTTCAGAAGGCCGGGCAAAGTGAACAGGCCGTTGCTGCGCAGGCTCTTCTTGATCACGCCACTCAGCGAGTCGAAAACGCCGCTGACCTGCTTGCGGGACAGCGAAGTGTCCTTCGAAATCTGAGTCAGGATCTCCGACTTGGTCGGTGCGCCACCCTTTTTCGCCATGTTTTGCTACTCCTCCAAACGTTGTAACCCAAGCGCGCGGACCGCACCGCGCATAACGAATCGCGCCGAAAAATAGCACATGGGGACACATTCGCAAGCTATTTCTGATCTCTTGCTGCGCCGGAAGTGCCTTTTTTTTCAGCGTTTGCGTGAGCGCATGGTTTGTGCGTGCAACAGCACCACTGCGCAAGTGGCTGTTTTCCTCGTACTTTGCACGCGCCCGTGAGAGCCCTCAGGTGCGCAGCAGGATCAGCAGCGCCTGGATCAGCAGGCCCGCCCACAGTGGTGACAGGTCAAGACCTGCGATCGGCGGAATGATGCGGCGGATGGGCGCGAGGATCGGCTCGCACAGACTCGACAGCAGCGGCTGCAGCGGCGAATACGAGCCCTGCGCGATCAGGCTCATCAGGGCATAGAGGAAGATGGCGTAGAAATACAGCCACAGGACCGAGGTGGCGAGGTCGAGCGCGGCGCCCCGCAGCAGCAGCAGCGGCGGCGGCACGCCGAAGCCGCGCACCATGCTCATCAGGATCACGTCCGCCACGGCCACGATCAGCACCGCGACCACCGAGGCCGTGTCGATCTTGTTCACCGGCGGCAGGAACCGCCGCAACGGCATGATCAGCGGATTGGTGATCTTGACCACTGCCTGCGCGACGGGGTTGCGGAAATCCGCCCGGGACCACTGCATCAGCAGTCGCAGCAGCACGACGTACAGGGCCAGGGACAGGATCGCATCGACCAGGAAGTAAATCGCGTTCACGTTGAGATCAATCCCCGAACTTTGCCGCCAGATCCCGGCCGCGCCGGGTCGCGGCCTCAACCGCGCGGGCCACGACGCCCGCCAGGTCCGCCGCCGCGAAGACCCCGAGCGCCGCCTCGGTGGTGCCGCCCTTGGACGTGACTTCCTGCCGCAGGCGCGCGAGATCCCCGTCCGAGGCCCCGGCCAGTGCACCGGCGCCTGCAAGCGTGCCGACAGCCAGTGCCCGCGCCGCCGCCGGCGCCAGGCCCTCGGCGATGCCGGCCTGCACCAGCAGTTCGGCCAGCAGGAAGAAATAGGCCGGCCCGCTGCCCGAGAGCGCGGTGACCACATCGAGGTCGGACTCGCGCTCGACCCACACCACCGGGCCGGCGGCCTGCAGCACCTGCTGCGCCAGTTCACGCTGCGCGGCGGTCACTCCCGGGGGCGCATAGGCGCCCGTGATGCCCGCGCCGATCAGCGCCGGACGATTGGGCATGGTGCGGATCAGGGGAATGCCGGGACCGACCCAGCGCCCGAGCGATTCGATGCGGATGCCGGCGGCGATCGACAGCAGGATCGGGCGCGCGCGCTGCAGCGCCGGAGAGAGCGCCTGCAGCACCTTCGCGGCCTCCTGCGGCTTCACGGCGAGGATGACCAGCGAGCAACCGGCGATGGCCGCCTCGTTGTCGGCCGCGACGGCAATGCCGAAGTCCGCCGCCAGCGACCGGCGCGCCTCGGCGAGGGGTTCGCCGGCGCTCAACTCGGCGGCACTCGTGCCGCGGGCCAGGAGGCCGCCGATGAGGGCGCGGGCCATGTTGCCGCCGCCGAGAAAACCGATCCGCTGAGACTGCATCGTGACCATTGTATATGGCGGCGCGTTCAAGCGGGGTGCGTGCTCTTCGCCGGCCGCGGTCCGAACAGGTCCGTGCCGATGCGCACCAGGGTGGCGCCTTCCTGCACCGCCGCCTCGAGGTCCGCGCTCATGCCCATCGAGAGGGTATCGAGGCCCGCACCGGCAGCGTTCACGCTCTCAAACAGCTGTCGCAGCTGCGCGAGCCAGTGCCGCTGCCGGGCCACGTCGGTCTCCGGCGGCGGCAGGCACATCAGGCCCCGCAGCTTCAGGCGCGGCAGCCCCGCGATGTCACGCAGCAGCTGCGGCACCTGCTGCGGCTCCGCGCCCGCCTTGCCGGCCTCGCCGCCGATGCGCACCTGCACGCACACGTTCAGTGCCGGCGCATGGAAGGGCCGCTGCCCGGAGAGCCGCTCGGCGATGCGCAGCCGGTCCACGGTGTGCACCCAGGCGAAATTCTCGGCGACGGCGCGGGTCTTGTTGGCCTGCAGGGCACCGATGAAGTGCCAGACGATGCCGCCGCCGGCGCCCGCGCCGGCCAGCGCCGCCATCTTCGGCAGCGCCTCCTGGACGTAGCTCTCCCCGACATTGGTGAGGCCGGCCGCGTGCGCGGCGGCGACGGCGGCGGCCGGCTGGCCCTTGGCGGCGCCGACGACTGTGACGTGGTCCACACTCCGGCCCGATTGCGCTGCGGCAGCGGCGACCCGGGCGCGCAGGCGCTGCAGATTTACGGCAATGCGTGCCGGGTCTGTCGAATTTTGTGGAACTATTAACATATGGGTACGGCTACCCCTCCGCTATACTCATTTTGAATCGCGCTTGCCGTCCCCAAGGAACTCCAATGGCCGTAGACATTGCGCAGCTGCTCGCGTTCGCAGTGAAGAACAACGCCTCCGACCTGCACCTGTCGGCCGGCGTGCCGCCGATGATCCGCGTCGACGGCGACATGAAGCGCATCAACATGCCGGCACTCGCCCACAAGGAAGTGCACAGCATGGTGTACGACATCATGAACGACAAGCAGCGCAAGTCGTACGAAGAGTTCTTCGAGACCGACTTCTCGTTCGAGATCCCGAAGCTGGCGCGCTTCCGCGTCAACGCCTTCAACCAGAACCGCGGCGCCGGGGCCGTGTTCCGCACCATCCCCTCGCTGATCCTGACCCTGGACGACCTGAACTGCCCGAAGATCTTCCGCGACCTGTGCATGCTGCCGCGCGGGCTGGTGCTGGTCACCGGGCCGACCGGCTCCGGCAAGTCGACGACGCTGGCGGCCATGGTCAACCACGTCAACGACAACCGTCCCGACCACATCATCACCATCGAGGACCCGATCGAGTTCGTGCACGAGTCCAAGCGCAGCCTGATCAACCAGCGCGAGGTGCACCGCGACACCCTGGGCTTCTCCGAGGCGCTGCGCTCGGCGCTGCGCGAGGACCCCGACGTGGTGCTGGTGGGCGAAATGCGCGACCTGGAGACCATCCGGCTGGCGCTCTCGGCCGCCGAGACCGGACACCTGGTGTTCGGCACCCTGCACACGAGCTCCGCCGCCAAGACCATCGACCGCATCGTCGACGTGTTCCCGGCGGCCGAGAAGGAAATGGTGCGCTCCATGCTCTCCGAGAGCCTGCGCGCGGTCATCTCCCAGACGCTGCTGAAGAAGAACGGTGGTGGGCGCGTGGCGGCCCACGAAATCATGATCGGCACACCGGCCATCCGTAACCTGATCCGCGAAGGCAAGATCGCCCAGATGTTCTCCGCCATCCAGACCGGCCAGGCGCTGGGCATGCAGACCCTGGATCAATGCCTCACGGAAATGGTCTCGAAGGGCCTGGTGAGCAAGGAAGAGGCCCGCTACAAGGCCTCGAACAAGGATGCCTTGTAGGCCCGCCGCACGGGCCAAAGAGGATTCACCATGGATCGCGATCAAGCCATCAAGCTGATGCAGGACCTGCTGCGTCGCGTCACCGAAAAGAAGGCCTCCGACCTGTTCATCACGGCGGGCTTTCCGCCGGCCATCAAGGTCGACGGCGAGGTGCGCCCGCAGAGCGACCGGGCGCTCACCGCCGAGCAGTCCGCGACCCTGGTCCGCGCCATCATGAACGACCGCCAGACCAAGGAGTTCGACGCCACCAAGGAGTGCAATTTCGCGATCTCCCCCCAGGGCATCGGCCGCTTCCGCGTCAGCGCCTTCGTGCAGCAGGGCGCCGTCGGCGCCGTGGTGCGCCTGATCAACGCCAAGATCCCGAGTTTCGATGAGCTGGACCTGCCGGCGATCCTCAAGGAGGTCGCGCTGACCAAGCGCGGGCTGGTGATGCTCGTGGGCGGCACCGGTTCGGGCAAGTCGACCTCGCTGGCGGCCATGGTCGGGCATCGCAACGAGAACACCCGCCACCATATCGTGACCATCGAGGATCCGGTGGAGTACGTGCACCACCACAAAGGCTGCGTGATCACGCACCGCGAGGTGGGCGTCGATACCGAGTCCTGGCAGGCGGCCCTCAAGAACACCCTGCGGCAGGCCCCCGATGTGATCCTGATCGGCGAGATCCGCGACCGCGAGACCATGGAATACGCCATCCAGTTCGCCGAAACCGGCCACCTGGTGCTGGCGACGCTGCACGCCAACAGCGCCAACCAGGCGCTCGACCGCATCATCAACTTCTTCCCGGACGAGCGGCGCGAACAGCTGCTCATGGACCTGTCCCTGAACACCCGCGCCTTCGTCTCGCAGCGGCTGATCCCGCGCGAATCGGGCAGCGGCCGGATCGCCGCCACCGAGATCATGCTCAATTCGCCCCTGATCCAGGACCTGATCTTCAAGGGCGAGGTGGCCAAGATCAAGGAAGTGATGTCGCGCTCGACGCGCCTCGGCATGCGTACCTTCGACCAGTCGCTGTTCGAGCTCTACGAGTCCGGGTACATCTCCTACGAGGATGCGCTGCGCAACGCCGATTCGAAGAACGAGCTGCGGCTGCGGATCAAGCTGGAGAGCCGGCGCGAGCACGTGGACGCCGGCGACGGCGGCCTCACGCTGAGCGAGGAAGGCGACGAGGGCAAGAGCCTGTGAGTGCGGCCGGCGACGATTTCGTTCCCGACACCGACAGCACCGGGGTACGCCGCGCCCTGGAGCAGGGGGACGCCCCGGCGGCCGTCCTGAACACCAAGCCGCTGTTCAAGCTGATGGTGGAGAAGAAGGCCTCGGACCTGTTCTTCACCGCCAATGCCCCCATCAAGATCAAGATCGAGGGGCAGATCTTCCCGGTCAACAAGAACGTGCTGACCCCGGAAGTGGTGCGCCAGACGGCCCTCGGGCTCATGACCCCCGAACAGCGCGAGCGGTTCGCGAGCGAGCTCGAGATCGACTTCGCGATCTCCCGGCCCGGCCTCGGGCGCTTCCGCGTCAACGTCTTCATGCAGCGCGGCTACCCGGCCGTGGTGCTGCGCTATATCACGGCCGATATGCCGCGCCTGGAGTCGCTGAACCTGCCGGACGTCATGCGCGACCTGATCATGCTCAAGCGCGGGCTGGTGCTGGTGGTCGGGGCGACCGGCTCGGGCAAGTCCACCACCATCGCGGCGATGATCAACCATCGCAACGAGGGCTCCTCGGATCACATCGTGACCATCGAGGACCCGCTGGAATTCCTGCACACCAACAAGCGCTCCATCGTCAACCAGCGCGAAGTGGGGCTCGACACCAAGTCCTTCGCCCGGGCCCTGCGCAGCGTGATGCGCGCGGCCCCCGACGTGATCCTGATCGGCGAGATCCGCGACCGGGAGAGCATGGAGGCGGCGATCAGCCTCTCCGGCACCGGCCACCTGGTGCTCGCCACGCTGCACGCCAACAACTGCGCCGAGACCCTCGACCGCATCATCAACATGTTCCCCCGCGAGCAGCACAGCCAGGTGTTCCTGGACCTCTCCCAGTACCTGAAGGCCGTCATGGCCCAGCGCCTGGTGATGGGCAAGGACGGCAAGCGGGTGGCGGCGGTGGAGGTGATGCTGAACACGCCGCACATCGGCGAACTGATCAAGAAGGGCGACGTGGTCGGCATCAAGGAAGCCATCATCGCCAGCGGCGAGCGCGGCGTGCAGAGCTTCGATGTCGCCCTGCATGCCCTCGTGAAGCAGAACCGCGTGTCGCTCGATGAGGCGCTGCTGCACGCCGACTCGCGCGCCAACCTCGAGACCAAGATCAACTTCGGATGAGCTCCGGGCGGCTGAGGATCACCTCGGCCAGCACCGCCATCCGCACCGCCACGCCGTTGCGGACCTGGTCGCGGATGGCCGACTGCGGTCCGTCGGCCACGTCCGAGGCGATTTCGATGCCCCGGTTCATGGGCTGCGGATGCATGACGATGGCATCGGGCCTCGCCAGCTGCAGCCGCTCGGGGGTGAGACCGTACTTGGCGAAGTAGCGGTCGGCGTCCGGGAGCGAGGCCTGGCTCATGCGCTCCTTCTGGATGCGCAGCATCATGATCACGTCCGCATCCTTGAGGCCCTTGGCGAGGGTCGTGTGCCGCGCGCAGCCCGGGAACTCGCCCGGCTCGGGCATGAACACCGGCGGGGCCACGATCCGCAGTTCCCCGACCCCGAGCGCGCCCAGCACGTGGTAGGCCGAGCGCGCCACGCGCGAGTGCCGCACGTCGCCCACGATCGCCACGGCGAGCCTGGAGAAGTCCGGCTTGCGCTGCTGGATGGTGAGGGCATCGAGCAGGCCCTGCGTGGGATGGGCCACGTGCGCCTCGCCCGCGGACAGCACGCTCACATGCGGCCGCACGTGGTCGGCCACCAGGCCCGGAATGCCTTCCTCGGCATCGCGGATCACCAGCACGTCGACGTGCAGGGCCTCGAGCGTGTAGATGGTGTCGAGCATGCTCTCGCCCTTGACCCGCGAGGACAGCTGCAACTCGAGGTTCACGACATCGGCGCCGAGGCGCTTCGCGGCCAGCTCGAAGGACACCCGGGTGCGGGTGGAGGGCTCGGTGAACAGGTTCGCGACCGTGATGCCGGCTAGGTCGCGCGCCGCCGGCGGTGGCTCGCCCAGCTCGCGCACGAACGATTGCGAGCGCTCCAGCAGCCGCAGCAGCACGCTGCGCTCCAGCCCCGCCAGGGTGAGCAGATGCCGCAGCCCGCCGTTCTCGCGCAGCTGCGGGGTGATGGCCCGGGTGGTCACGGTGGTTTCGCTCACGTCCTGCGGTCCCCTTCTCCGGCCAGCCAGCGCGTCAGGATGACTGCGGCGGCGGCGCTGTCGATGTCTGCGCGCTGCACGCGGCGGCGGCGCTGGCCGCTGGCCCGCTGCTGCCTCAGGGCCAGCCCGGCCTCCAGCGAGGAACCATGCTCGTCCACGTGTTCGACCGGCAGCCCGAACCGCGCCGCGAGCGCGCGCCCGAACTCCCGGGTCGCCGCCGCCAGGCTGCCGTCGCTGCCGTCGTCATTATAGGGGACGCCGACCACGAGCACGTGCGGGCAGAGGGCCCGGATCTCGCGCTCGAGGGCCGGCCAGTCCGGCACCCCCGCCAGGGCGGCGACGGCCGGACGCGGCGCGGCGGTTCCCGTGAGGGTGTCCCCGGCGGCCACGCCGATGCGGCGGCGGCCGAAGTCGAAGGCGAGGGCGATGCGGGGTCCGGCGGGGCGCTGCGCAGGGTCAGGCATTGCCGGCGGTGAAGCTCAGCTTCTCCACGTCCACGCCCAGGAACTGCCAGGAGGCCTGCCAGCGCTGGGCGAAGGGCAGTTCGAACAGCAGCCGCTCGTCGGCGGGCACCGGCAGCCAGTCGTTGTCGCGGATCTGGCGCTCCAGCTCCCCGGCGTCCCAGCGTGCGAAGCCCAGCGCGACGTAGGCATCCCCGGGCCCCTCGCCGCGGGCCATGGCCGCCAGCACGTCCCGCGAGGTGGTCACCTGGATGAGTTCGGAAACCTTGTGCGTGGAGTCCCACTCGCCCCCCGGCCGGTGCAGCACGAAACCGCGGTCGGTGCGCATCGGGCCGCCGCACAGGACGGTCTGGGACCCGATCTGCGCATCGCGCGCCGTCAGCTTCATCTGCGAGAGCACGTCGCGCAGGATCATCGGCGAGGGCTTGTTGAGGACGATCCCGAGGGCGCCCTTGTCGCTGTGCTCGCACACCAGGGTCACCGAGTGCGAGAAGTCGCTGTCGGTGAGCGCCGGCATGGCGATCAGCAGGTGGTTGGCGAAACTCGGGGTCACGGCTGCCAGTATGGGGGCAGTGGGCGGAGCGCTCAAGGAAGGCTGGTGACGGCACCCTGGGCGATGCCGCCGCCGGTGAACTGCCACTCGTAGGCGAACCGCAGGCTGTGGTACTTCGCCGCCAGGTCCGGCGGGAACGGATCGAAGGGGCTCGCCAGTTTCAAGATCGCGAGCGCGGCCGCATCGAGGTCCGGATAGCCGCTGCTGGTGAGGATGGCGGCGGTGGTGAGCCGGCCGTCGGCGTCGATCGCGACTTCGAGCACCGGGCTGGCCTGCACCCCGGCCCGCCGGGCGGCCGTCGGATAGTTCAGGGTGCCGATGCGCTCCACCCGCCGCCGCCAGCTGTCGAGGTAGGGGGCGATGAGGGACTCGCGGGTATCGGGCGTCACCCACAGCTCGTCGCGCTTCGCGCCGTGCAGCTGCACCGGCCCGGCCTCCGTGTCGGTGGGCTGCGGCGTCGGCGTCGCATCGGCCGCCAGCGGCTGCGCCTGCGGGGTACCCTCCGGGGCCGTTGCATTGCTGAAGTAGCGGATGTCGGTCCGCTGCGCGCTGGTCGCCAGCACCGGGTCATCCGCGCGGCCCCCCGCGGGCGCCGAACTGCGGGCGCTGCTGCCCTCGGCATCCCCGGCGTGCGGCGGCGGAGCGGCGCCCCGGTCCTGGTTGTGCGCGACGCCCGGTGCGCTGCTGTTGCCGGAGCCGAGCTGCGTGCGCTGCGCGAGGTAGGCCGCGGTGTCGTTGCGGGCCGCGGTCGGCAGCTCCTCGGAGGTGAGCAGCACATCGATGCCGCGCGCGGTGCTCTGAGGGTGCAGGCCGCCGCGGAACGTCAGGCCCAGGATCAGCATGCCGTGGATGAGGGCGGCGATGAACAGTGTCATCAGCAGCCGGTCGCGGACCGGGGCCGCACCTTCGCGGGGCGTGAGCGCCACCATCGGCCTAGCGCGCCAGATGCCGCTCGATGGCCTGCACGACCAGGTCACCGATGCTGAGGTGGAACTGTTTGTCGAGCTCGCGGATGCCCGTGGGACTGGTGACGTTGATCTCGGTCACCGTGCCGCCGATCACGTCCAGGCCCACGAACAGCATGCCGCGTTGCGCCAACGTGGGCCCGATCTGGGCGGCGAGCCAGCGGTCGCGGTCGGTCAGGGCCCGGCCCTGGCCCTGGGCCCCCGCGGCGAGATTGCCGCGGTTGTCGTCGGCGGCCGGAATGCGCGCGAGCGCGTAGGGCACCGGCTCCCCGTCGACCAGCAGCACCCGCGAATCGCCGGTCGCGACGATCTCCGGCAGGTAGCGCTGGACCATGGCGTAGCGGGTCCCGGTCGCGGTCAGGGTCTCGAAAATCACGTGCCGGTTCTTGTCGGCGGTCTCGGTGACGAAGATCGACCGGCCGCCCATCCCGTCCAGCGGCTTGCACACGATCCGCCCGTGCTCCTGCAGGAAGGCGTTCATGTCGGCCATGCTGCGGGTGATCAATGTGGGGGCGCAGCATTGCGGGAACCACGCCGTGTACATCTTCTCGTTCATGTCCCGCAGGCCCTGGGGCCGGTTCACCACCAGCGCGCCCTGGCTTTCGGCCAGCTCCAGGATGTACGTGCCGTAGACGTACTCCATATCGAACGGCGGATCCTTGCGCATCAGGATGCAGTCGAACGCACCCAGCGGCCCGGCGCTGCGCTCCCCGAGGGCGAACCAGCCGGCCGCATCGGCGCGCACCGTGAGCGGCCGCGAATGGCCCATGGCCCGGCCGTCGCGCACGAACAGGTCCTGTAGCTCCAGGTAATGCAGCTGAAATCCGCGGGCCTGCGCCGCCAGCAGCATGGCCAGCGTCGAGTCCTTCGCGTACCGGATGCCGGCGATGGGGTCCATCACGACGGCCAGTCGTCGGCTAGGGTTGGCGTTTTGGGTCATGTCGCGAGTTTCGCATGCCCACGGAAGCGGGAGTTACGTCGCAAGACGCGAATCATGCACACCCGGGACCGTGGCTTGTGTGCAAAATCGTGACCAGTGTGGCATAGCTAGGGGTGTGCCGATATGTTAAAACCCGAACGGCCTGCAAATCGGGCAGGCGACCATTGGGAATCTAAGGTGGAAGGAGTCGCCTCCGTGTCCGGCAGCAGTTCGAAGCTCCAGGGCCTCAAGGTACTGGTCATCGATGACAGCAAGACCATCCGCCGCACGGCCGAGACCTTGCTTGCCAAGGAAGGCTGCGAAGTCTTCACGGCCATCGACGGCTTCGATGCGCTGGCCAAGCTCGCCGACCACCAGCCCGACATCGTGTTCGTGGACATCATGATGCCGCGCCTGGACGGCTACCAGACCTGTTCGCTGATCAAGCACAACAAGGTCTTCCGCACCATCCCCGTGATCATGCTGTCCTCCAAGGACGGCCTGTTCGACCGGGCCCGCGGCCGCATCGTGGGCTCCGAGCACTACCTCACCAAGCCGTTCACCAAGGACGAGCTGCTCAGCGCTATCGAAACGCACATTGGGAGATGATGGCAATGCCGCTGGTCCTCATCGTCGATGACTCACCGACCGAGCTGCACGTCATGGAGAAGGCCCTGCAGCGGCACGGCTACAAGACCGCCGCGGCCGCCGATGGCGCCGAGGGCGTGCGCCTCGCGCGCGAGATGAACCCGGACCTGATATTCATGGACGTGGTGATGCCGGGCATGAACGGCTACCAGGCCACCCGCACGCTGGTGAACGATCCGAAGACGCGCACCATCCCGATCGTGATGGTCACCTCCAAGGGCCAGGAGACCGACAAGATCTGGGGACTGCGCCAGGGCGCCGTCGACTACATGGTGAAGCCGGTGTCGCCGGATCAGCTGGTGGCGAAGGCCCAGGCAACACTCGCGCACTGAAGGACGTGGCGCCGACCGAACGCATGGAAGAGGTAGCACTCAAAACACTTCGCGATCGCCCCTTCGAACTGCTGGCGGAACTGGAGCGTCGCGGACGCGCCGTCTCGGCGAGCCAGGGCAGCGATGGCGTCGCCGGCCGCGAATGGGTGGGCGTCGCGCTGCGCATGGCCGGGGAGCTGTTCCTGGCCGCCCGCGAGGAGACCCGCGAAGTGCTGAGCGTGCCGACCAGCATCACCCGGGTGCCCGGCGCCAAGAGCTGGGTGCGAGGGCTCGCCAACGTGCGCGGCCAGCTGCTGCCCATCATCGACATGAAGCAGTTCATCGGCAGCGGCGTGGCGGTCCTCTCGCGCAACACCCGCATCGTCGTGGTCAACCACCGCGAGATCCCGGCGGGGCTGCTGGTGGATGAGGTCCTGGGGTTCCGGCGCTTCGCCGAATCCGAGTTTTCAGGCGACGTGCCGCCGATGGTGGCGCGTTGCGAACGGTACCTGGCCGGATGTTTCCGGCGTGGCCAGGAGCAGTGGCCGGTATTGAGTCTGCGGACCATCCTGGAAAGCCAGGCGTTCGCTGAGGCGGCGGCGTAAATGGCGCTCGGTAGCAACGAATCGTCCGGCAGACCCGAACTGCTGGTGGCACTGGCGGCCTTCCTGGTGCTGGTCGGGGCGGCGCTGGCGCTGATGCGCACCAGCCTGCAGGCGGCCCTCATCCCGGTCGGGTTCGCGCTCGCGGCGGTGGTCGTGCTGGTGGTGCTGTGGGTGAACCTGCGCCGGGTGCGCGCCCAGGCCGAGTCCCAGAGCCAGGCCGTGGACACCCAGCGGCGCGAGAGCGAACGCAACCAGCAGGCCATCCTGCGGCTGCTCGATGAGCTCTCGAGCCTCGCCGACGGCGACCTCACGGTGCAGGCGACGGTGACCGAGGACATCACCGGGGCCATCGCCGACTCCATCAACTATGCCGTGGACGCCCTGCGGGGTCTGGTCACGACCATCAACAGCTCCGCGATCTCCCTCGACGGCGCGGCCCGCCAGACCCAGGCCCTGGCCCAGCACCTGGCCAAGGCGAGCGGCGCGCAGTCCAAGCAGATCGCCGCGGCGACCGAAACGGCCGGCCACGTGGCCGCCGCCACCGAGGAGGTCTCGGGCAACGCCGAGCGCGCCGCCGACGTCGCCCGCCATTCGGTGGACGTGGCCCACAAGGGCGGCGAGGCCGTCCGCCGCACCATCGATGGCATGAACGCCATCCGCGAGACCATCCAGGACACCTCCAAGCGCATCAAGCGCCTGGGCGAGAGCTCCCAGGAGATCGGCAACATCGTCGAGCTCATCAACGACATCGCCGAGCAGACCAACATCCTCGCCCTGAACGCCTCCATCCAGGCCTCGATGGCCGGGGAGGCGGGCCGCGGCTTCGCCGTGGTCGCGGACGAGGTGCAGCGGCTGGCCGAGCGGGCCGCGACCGCGACCAAGCAGATCGAGGTGCTGGTGCGCACCATCCAGACCGACACCAACGAGGCGGTGGTGTCCATGGAACGCAGCACCACCGACGTGGTCGGCGGGGCGCTGCTGGCCGAGAACGCCGGCGCCGCGCTCGAGGAGATCGAGCAGGTCTCCAACCAGATCGCGAGCCTGGTGCAGAACATCTCGGCCAGCTCCCGCCAGCAGTCCGGCGCGGTGCAGAACATCGCCCGCAACATGCAGGTGCTCAAGGAAATCAGTGCCCAGACGGCCGACTCGACCAGCGCCACCTCGGTGGCCATCGCCAAGCTCGCCGAACTGTCCGCGGGGCTGCGCAAGTCCGCCGCGGGCTTCAGGCTCCCGGGGGCCCAGGCGCCCAACGCCACCGGCACTTTCGCGCGGCCCGAAGACCCGCGCGCCGCCACCATCGTGCGCCCGGTAGCCGCCGTCCGTGGCAGCTGATGGCTGGGGTGAAGACGGCGCATGACTGAAGTCGCAATCCAGAGTTTCGAACACGTCGGCCGCGAGCTGAACGTCACCCTCGGCGAGGCCCGCAGCGCGCTCGAGAACTACGTCGAGCAGCCCGAGAACACGTCGCTCCTGAACCGCTGCGCCACCGAGCTGCACTCGGTCCAGGGCGTGCTCAAGGTGCTCGAGATCTACGGCGCCGCCCTGCTCGCCGAGGAAATGGAGCAGGTGGCCCGCTACCTGGTCGCCAGCACCAGCGAGCACCGCAACCAGGCCGAAAGCCTCGATGCGCTGATGCGCGCCATGGTGCAGCTGCCGAGCTACCTCGAGCGGGTCCTGGCCGGTGGCCGCGACCTGGCCCTGGTGCTGCTGCCGCTGCTCAACGACCTGCGCGCGGTGCGCGGTTGTTCGCTGCTGTCCGAAGGCACGCTGCTGCTGCTGAACCTCAAGTCCGACCGCCAGGCCCAGCCGGCGGCCAGCACCGAGGAGACGCCGCTTTCCATCGAGCAGTGGAGCCGCCGCCTGCGGCCCCGGTTCCAGCTCGGACTGGTGGGCTGGATCCGCAACGAGCGCACCGAGCAGAACCTGGCGATGCTGGCCGAGGTCGCCCACAAGCTCGAACAGGTGGCCACCCGCCAGCCGGTGTTCCAGCTGTGGTGGGTGATCGGCGCCGTGATCGAGGCGCTGCAGGAACACGGCCTCTCCGGAGGCGTCTCGGTCAAGCGCCTGCTGGGACTGGCCGACCGCGAGATCAAGCGCATCTACGAGCAGACCGAGGCGCGCTACGCCCAGAGCCCGGCCATCGACCTGCTCAACAACCTGCTGTACTACGTCGGCCGCGCCGAATCCAAGGGCCCGCGGGTGACGGCCGTGCGGGCCTCGTTCCGGCTGAACGAACTGCTGCCCGTCGACGAGGTGGTGGACCAGGAGCGCGAGAGCCTCTCGGCACCGAGCGTCAAGCTCATGCAGACCGTGGCCGCCGCCATCCGCGAGGACCTGGGCAAGGTCAAGGACGTCCTGGACATCTTCGTGCGCCGTGGCGCGGGCCAGCCCCAGACGCTGGCGCCGCAGGTGGAGATGCTGCGCAAGATCGGCGACACCCTGGGGGTGTTGGGCCTGGGTGAACTGCGCGCGAGCGTGCAGGGCGAGACCGAACGGCTCGAGAAGATCGTCGCCGGCACGCTGCAGCCGGAGCACTCGCTGCTGGTGGACATCGCCGCGACCCTGATCGGGGTCGAGGACCGGCTCGATGCGCGCCTGGTGGGCATGATCCTGCCGCGCGCCCGCACGCCCGAGGCCGGCGAGGCCGCCGATGCGGATTTCCAGCAGGTGCAGGCGGCGGTGCTGCGCGAGTGCATCCTGAACCTGGCGCGCCTGAAGGAATCGATCGCGCAGAGTGTCGGCGGCACGCTCGACACGGCCGGGCTCGATGCCTGGCCGGAACTGATGCGCGGCCTGAAGGCCGGCCTGCTGATGCTCGGCAAGTCGCGCGCCGTCGAGGTCGTGGAGAACATCCACGGCCGGCTCGCGCCCCTCATGCAGCCCGGCGGCGCGGCCTCGATGGCGGGCGGCCGCCTGGACCGCCTGGCCGACGCCATCGTCAGCCTCGAGTACTACATGGAGACGCTGCAGGCCGGGCGCAGCGATCCGTGGTACATGCTCGACAACGCGCAGGCCTCGCTGGCGGCGCTCGATGCCGAACCGCCACCGCCGGTGCCGACGGTGCCCCCGGCCGAACAGGCCTCCTTCGCGCACACCCTGCCGATCACGTCCGCCGAGTCCGTCGCCAAGGCGCAGCTGGAAGCGGCCCTGGAGAATCACGGCACCGTGCCGACGGTGCTCGAGACCGAGCAGGCCGCCGCCGGCCCCGATGCCGATCCGGAACTGCTGAAGCTGTTCGTGGAGGAGGCCCGCGAGGAACTGGCGCGCATCGCCATCTATTTCCCGGTCTGGGAAAGCAATCCGCTGGAAGTGCCGGCGCTGCTGAACGTGCGCCGCTCGATGCACACCCTCAAGGGCAGCGGGCGCATGGTGGGCGCGCGCGACCTGTCCGAGTTCGCCTGGGCCTGCGAGAACCTGCTGAACCGGCTGCTCGACAACACCCTGACCCGCTCGCCGGCCATTGCCGCGACCCTGCACGACGCCGTCGCCGGCCTGCCGCAGCTGGTCGAGCAGCTCGAGCACGGCACGCCGCTCAACTTCGACGCCAAGGCGCTGATGGCCCGGGCCCATGCCCTGGCCGCGGCGCGCGACGGCGCCGACACGCCGACCGTGCAGACCCCGGCGGTGTCGCCCGCGGCCACCGATGTGCTGCAGGGCGCCCGACCCTACCTGGACGCCGCCGCCGAACGCCCGGCGCCGCCGCCGGAAGTCCCGGAAGCCGCGCCGCCCCCCGCGAGCCCGCCCGCAGCCGCGCTCGCGGAAGAGGCGCCCGCCGCGGCGCCGGAAGAGGAACCCTTCATCGCCCTGGGCGAGGACGTGACGCTCGCCGAAGTGCCGGGCCTGCACACCGCCGCCGACGGGCCCGAAACGGCGCGCGACGATGTGCTGCGCGACATCTATACCCGCGAGACCAACGCCCACGTGGCGACGGTGCGCGAGTACCTGCGCCTGGAGTCCCAGCGGCCCGCGCCGCACGTGCTGACCGAACCGGTCTACCGCGCCTGCCATACGCTCTCGGGCAGCTCCACCATGGCCGAGGCCCGCCATGGCATCCGCCTGGCCCAGCCCCTGGATCACTGGCTGCGCAAATCCTTCGAAAGCGGGGTCGGACTCACGACGCCCGATCTCACCGTGCTCGGCGACTGCATGACCGCCATGGAGTCGGTGGCGTCGAACCTCGATGAGTCCACCGGCTACTTCGTCTCCCACGACCGGCTGCTGGAGAAGATCGCCGAGGCGGAGCAGGAGCTGGACAGGCGCATTGCCGAAAGCCTCGAGGCCCAGAACCGCATCGAGCTCTCGCAGCCCATCGCCCCACGGACCGACGACAGCGCGACCCTGATCGCGCCGGATTTCGCGCACCTGCACACCGCGACCGCCGATCCGATCGTGGAAGGCGAGCATGAGGCCGCCGCCCTGGACAACGCGGCGGCCGAGCCCGACCCCGCGGCGGAGTCCTCGAACCTGATCGAGACGCTGGATTTCGAGCTGCCCGCCGACGTGATCGCCCCGGAGCCGGCCACCGCCCCGGAGATCGAGGGTCCCGCGGCCGACGTACAGCTCGACCAGCCCGTGGTCCAGCCGCCGCCGCCCAGGGCCGCGCCGGTCGCCGAGGAACTCCCGCCCGTGGAGGAGGAACCGGTCGCCGACTACGATCCGGACGTCGCCAGCATCTTCACCGAGGAGGCGACGGAACTGCTGGAGGTGTGCGAATCGCAGCTGGCCGAGTGGCGCAACGACCCGTCCAATACCGAACGCCCGGCGGCGCTGAAGCGGCCGCTGCACACCCTCAAGGGCGGGGCCCGCATGGCGGGCATCACCGCCATGGGCGACCTCAGCCACGAACTCGAATCGCTGGTGAACGTCATCGACGCCGGCAACCTGCCCGCGACTCCGGCGGCCTTCGATGTGCTGCAGGCGAGCGTCGATGAGCTCGCGCGCATGCGCGACAGCGTCGCCGCCGGCCGCGGCGTGGCGCAGGCCCGCGATCTGATCGCGCGCATCCGCGCGCTGCTGAACCCGGGCCAGGCCGTCGCGGAAGTCCCGGTGCGCGAGCCGCCCGAGGCGCCGCCGCAGCCGCAGCGGCCGGAAGTCCCCGATACGCCGCATCAGCCCGAAGTGCCGGATACCCCGCACCCGCCGCAGGCGCCGGAACTGCCGGATACGCCCCATGCCCCGGAGGTGCCCGACACGCCGCACGCCCCGGAGGTGCCCGACACGCCGCACGCGCCGGAACTGCCGGACACGCCGCATGCCCCGGAATTTCCGCAGCCGGAGGCGCCGCCTGCGCAACCGGCACAGCCGGAGGTGGCCACGGGTCATTTCGCGGACCTGACCGAAGGTGCATTCGACAGCGCCATCACGGCGGCGCCCCTCTCGATCCTCATGCCCGAGGAGGCGACCGTACCGCCCGCCGAAGCCGCACCGCCGGCGTTCGAAGCCGTGCCCCCCGCGGCCGAGGCGGCACCGCCGGCTCCGGCACTGCCGGTGCCCCCGGGCCGCGAACCGGTGGCCCAGGGCGACCGGCCGGAGATGGCCCGGGTCGATGCGGAACTCCTCGACCAGCTGCTGAACGTGTCCGGCGAGGTCAGCATTTCGCGGGCCCGCCTGGAACAGCAGATGGGGTCGATCGAGTTCAACCTCGGGGAACTGTCGCGCACGGTGACGCGCCTGAAGGAACAGCAGCGCAAGCTCGAGATCGAGACTGAGAAGCAGATCCTGCACGGTCACGAGGAGGAAACCGGGCATCGCGCCGAGTTCGATCCGCTGGAACTGGACCGGTACTCGGCCATCCAGCAGTTCTCGCGCGGCCTCGCGGAGACGGCCAGCGACGTGGCGAGCATCCAGGGACTGCTGGAAAGCCTGGTGCAGGACACCCAGAACCTGCTGCAACAGCAGGCCCGCACGGTCACGGAACTGCAGAACGGCCTGATGCGCACCCGCATGGTGCCCTTCCAGCGCCACGTGCAGCGGCTGTCGCGCATCGTGCGCCAGGCCGCCTCGGAGACCGGCAAGCGCGCCGAACTCATCGTCAGCGGCGCCTCCGGGGAACTGGACCGGCAGGTGCTGGAGCGGATGCTGCCGCCCTTCGAGCACATGCTGCGCAACGCCGTGGTCCACGGCATCGAGACCCCCGAGGAGCGCCTCGCGCGCGGCAAGGGCGAGTCGGGCACCATCCACCTCGACCTGCAGCGCGAAGGCGCCGAGGTCATGGTCAAAGTCAGCGACGACGGCGCCGGCATGAAGCTCGCCGCCATCCGCGACAAGGGCCTGCAGCTGGGACTGATCCATCCCGGGCAGCTGATCTCGGACGAGGATGCGATGCAGCTGATCCTCGAGCCGGGATTCTCCACGGCGGGCTCGGTGACGCAGCAGGCCGGCCGCGGCGTCGGCATGGACGTGGTCGCCACCGAGATCAAGCGCCTCGGCGGCTCGCTCAACATGGAGACGCAGTCCGGGCAGGGCACGACCTTCACGGTGCGCCTGCCGTTCACGCTGGCGATCAGCCATGCGCTGGTGGTGCGTACCGGGGATGAGTACTACGCGCTGCCGCTGCCGACCGTCGAAGGCGTGCTGCGGCTCTCGAAGACCGAAGTCGCGACCCACCTGGGCCGGGACAGCGCGACGTTCGAACACGGCGGCCAGAAGTACCGCTTCCAGCAGCTCGCGGCGTTCGTGGGCCTGGAGCCCTCGGCGCTGCCGGAAGGGGACGTGACGGTGCCGGTGGTGCTGGTGCGCGCCGGCGAGCATTCCACGGGCCTGGTGGCCGATGAACTCATCGGCAGCCGCGAGATCGTGGTCAAGTCGGTCGGGCCGCAGATCTCCAGCATCCGCGGCATCAGCGGCGCCACCATCCTCGGCGACGGGCGCATCGTCATCATCCTGGACATCGGCGCGCTGGTGCGCGGCGAATGGCGCTCGCGGTATGCCTCGCAGCCAGTGCGCGAGAAGGGCGACCGGCGCACGTTCGCCATGGTCGTCGACGATTCGATCACGGTCCGCCGCGTCACCCAGCGGCTGCTGGAACGCAACGGCATGCGGGTGCTGACGGCGCGCGACGGCATGGACGCCATCACCCTGCTGCAGGACAACGTCCCGGACATCATCCTGCTGGACATCGAGATGCCGCGCATGGACGGCTACGAGGTCGCCGCGCACGTGCGCAACGATCCGCGGCTGCGCGACGTGCCCATCATCATGATCACCTCGCGGGTGGGCGAGAAGCATCGCGCCCGCGCCATCGAACTCGGCGTCGACGACTACCTCGGCAAGCCCTACCAGGAGGCGCAGCTGCTCGATGCCATCGTGCCGCTGGTCGAACGGCACCGCGAGACCCAGCGCACCCGCAAGGTGTCCGCCGATGGCTGAGCGCGTCAACGAGATCTACAGCCTGCTGATACCGCTGGTGGACGCCCGGCTGATCGTGCCGCGCGCCTGCATCGCCGAGGTCATCGGCTTCCAGGCCGCCTCCGAAATGACCGGGGCGCCGCCCTGGTACATCGGCACCATCGGCTGGAACGGCCGCCAGGTGCCGCTGGTGTCCTTCGAGGGCGCCTGCGGCCACAACATCCCGCCGGCCGCCGGCCGCAGCCGCATCGTGGTGTTCCACTGCATGGGCGACAAGCTCGAGGGCGGCTTCTTCGGCCTGGTCTCGCAGGGCTTCCCGCAGCTGGTCCGCGTCAGCTCCGATGTGGTCCGGCCCGATAACTCCAGGGTATTCCCCGAGCGCGCGCCGGTGATCTGCCAGGTCCGCATGCTCAACGAGGTGCCGCTCGTGCCCGACATCGAGCGCCTGGAAGAGATGATCGCCGACGAGACGCGCGCGGCCTGACAGGGCAGCTGATACCGTTGGGTTCCCGGCTGAAGTTCGATGCAGAATAGTGCGCGGATCATTATGCGGTCCTGACCGAACTGCTGCTCCAGGATGCTGCGTTGGCGACGCCAGCCTTTCCTGTTTGCGAGGCTCGCCATTACTTCAAATACAACGATTTCATCGCGCTTCAGAGCGGTTGCCTTTTCCCACAACCCGAGCGCCGGCGAATGCAGGTACGCTATGACGCCGGCAAATTCCATCGATAGTTGCCGCGCGAGCGACATGTCGCCGCCTGAAGGTATCCGCCCGTGACCGGCATCGTGGCTCTATGGGTATTGGCCATCGTCGTCGCGGGAGTTGCTGCTCAGTGGTTGGCCTGGCGCCTGCGACTGCCTGCAATCGTGCTGCTGTTTGCCGTAGGGTTGCTCTTGGGTCCCGGACTTCAGCTGCTGCATCCCGAAAAGGCCTTCGGGGCTGGACTTCACCCTCTGATCGGTCTTGGCGTTGCGATCGTGGTGTTCGAGGGCGGCTTGGGACTCAATTTTCGCGAGCTGCGCGCGGCAGGAGAAGGCGTCGTCAGACTGACGGCGGTGGCATTGCCCATCGGCTTGGGACTTGCGACACTTGCCGCCCACACGCTGGCGAAGATGAGCTGGGCGGTCGCCCTGCTGTTTGGCGCCATCACGGTCGTAACGGGACCAACGGTGGTCTTGCCGCTTCTGCGGCAAACACGTCTGCAGCGTCGGCCTGCCTCCTTCTTGAAGTGGGAGGCCATTGTCAATGACCCTGTGGGAGCTCTTCTGAGCGCATTGACGCTCGCCATCCTGGCGGCGCACGGCAGCGCAAATCACGGATGGCTCATCATGAGGCTCCTGGGCGGCATTGGCCTTGCGGGGGCGCTCGGTATTGGCGCTGCGCTTGGGGTGCGCTGGCTGTTTATCCGCGATCTGGCTCCCGAGTTCCTAAAAACCCCCATCCTGCTGGCGCTGGCGCTGGGAAGCTACGCTCTAAGTAACCTGGTGATTGACGAGGCGGGGCTCGCCTCCGCCACCGTATTCGGCGTTGCGCTGGCGAATCTGCGCATCCCGGGACTGACCGAGCTCGCCCGGGTCAAGGAGGCGCTGGTCGTATTGCTGGTATCCGCTCTGTTCATCATCCTGAGCGCCAGCCTCGACCGCCACGTGCTGGGCGAAGTGTCCTGGCCGATGCTCTTCTTGACGGGTGCGATGTTGTTCATAGTGAGACCGTGTGCGATCGGTCTGGCCACGCTCAGCACCGGCCTGAGCTGGCGGGAGCGCGTCCTGGCGGGCTGGACTGCCCCTCGGGGCATAGTCGCAGCCGCTGTCGCAGGAGTCGCCAGTACCCAGCTCGGATCCTTTTCCTACGCCGGCAGCGAGCTTCTGATGCCCGCAGTTTTCGCATTGATCGCGGCCACCATGGTCATTCACGGGTTCACGCTCGGTCCGCTTGCACGGCGTTTGCACCTGACGCTCGGGGACTCACCGACCCTTGCCATCGTGGGTGCCAGTGCCTGGACCCTCGACCTTGCGGAAACGCTATCCGGAGCCGGCATTGCGACACTGCTCGTTGACACATTTCCGGGCGCACTGCAGACGGCGCGCGACCGCAACTTGTCGGTTCTGCAGGCGGAGCTGCTGTCCGAGCATGGAGGAGACGCTCTGGCGGATTGGCGAGTGGACTACCTTTTGGCGGCGACGCCTGATTACATCTACAACAGCTTGATCTGTACGCGCCTCGCGCCCGATGTCGGCAGGCACAGAGTGGGCCAGCTGGTACCCCCGGGCAGCACGGTGGACGATTGGGTCGGTTTGAGTCGCGAATGGCGTGGCCAAGTTGTAGGCCAACCGCCGATGAGCTTCTCGCAAATGCGAGAACGCTTCAGGAAAGGATGGCGGTTCGCGCTAGCTGGGCCCGCGGAAGAACCAGCCAGTCACGCCGCATCCGCGCGCCGGGTCGTTCTGCTCTTCATACGTGCCAATGGTGCTATTACATTCGCTTCCCCCGAGGCCGCTGACAGTGCTCCTGCCGATCAAGACCGTTTACTTGTATTCGAGGCACCGCGAGGCGGCGTCGATCCCCGCGGTGCCGGCGATCGGGTACGGCGCTAGCGAATTTCACTACTCCAACGGCAGCCGGAGGAAACGTACGTGTAGGGCGCCTCACTTGTCTGTAGGATTGGAGCAATCGAAGGCAGCCTGTCGAGCCACGTCAGCAAGCATGTCTCCGCCAAACGACGTCCCGCCGGCCGACCGCGATGACGCTGCGTTCGAGTTCGTCCAGTCACTCGCCGCAGAGCTCTCCGGAGGCGTTGTAGATATTCCGGGGTTTCCTTCGATCGTCACCCGCTTGCAAAGGCTGCTCTCTGATGAGTCAGCTTCCACGGACACGATTGTGCGCGTCGTGGGCGCCGATCCTGTGCTTGCCGCGCGACTTCTTAAGCTTGCGAACTCGGCGGCGATACTGGGCACACGTCCGCGCGCCAGCGATTTGCGCACCGCCATCGACCGGGTGGGTCTGAGCTCCCTGCGCGCAATAGCGCATGGGCACGCCGTACGTGTTCTTCGTCAGACGGAGGCATTGAAAGGGCTGCAAAAGCCTCTTGAGGTCCTCGCAGGCCGCGCCGCGCATCTGGCGAGCCTGTCTCACGTCGTGGCACGGCACAGCGAGGCCGTGGAGCCGGATGTGGCCATGCTCGCAGGGCTCTTGCAGAGCGTCGGCAAGCTCTATCTTCTGACGCGGGCCGGAAATCACCGCGCGCTTTTCGGTGATGCCAACGCCTTCCGGAACATCGAACGCGATTGGCACCTGAATGTGGCAGTCGCGCTGCTGGAGAACTGGGGTATTCCGGAAGAGATAGTGAAAGCGGTGGCCGAGTCCGAGGATCTCAGCCGCGAGCCGCGCGGCGGTATCTGTCTTTCCGACATTCTTTTGCTGGCGATCGCAATTGCCCAGCACGGCAGCCAGCCCGCACTGCTGGATCAGCAGCTGCGAGAGACTCCCTGTCTGGCGCGGTTCAATCTCGCCGCCGGCGGCGTAGCCGACCTGCTCCGTTCTGCCAAGGAGGAAATGGAGCTGTTGCAGGCGGCGCTTGTGTGACGGTCAGCGCGGATTTCACGTCCCCTGGAGTTGCGGCCGCGAAGGGCTGCTCACGTGCCTCGCGTCGTACCTATTCGCTTGCGGCGCAGTTACCGTCGCGCCCTCAGTCGTGAAGCGGGACGCGATAGACATTGCGCTGCTGCTCGCTGCGCACGAAGACGTAGGTCTTCGGACTGGAACTCACCGCCAGGGAGTCGCCCCAGTGGGTAATCGGCTCCGTCATTCCCGAGCGCAGCGCCTCGGAAATCGGCATGCTCGGCAGACCCTCGGCATCGGTGGGAATGACCAGGGTCAGTTCGCTCGCCGACATGCCGTCCTCGACATAGAGCAGGTGGCCATCCGGCGACCATCGCATCGCCCACCACCCGTTGCCCAGCAGCCGCCGCTCGCCCGGGCCGGCTGGCACCAGCCAAGTCGCCATCTCGCCATCCTTGCGGGGCAGCCCGACGCAGATCCAGCGTCCGTCGGGGGAAACCCCGAACACATTCAGAATGGCGGTGTCGAGGAGGCGGTACGGGACCCGATCGTTGGGGGCCAGCCGGTACAGGTAGTTGGCCTGGGCGCCGATGCCGCGATAGTAGACATTACCCATCCGGTCGAGCTTCACCTCGTCGGCGCCGCGCACCAGCAGCCTGGGCGCTGCGGTCCGGTCGAGCGGCACCTGCCAGATCCGCGGTCCACTCTTGTCGCTGTCGCTGAATACCGCCTGACGCTCATCCGCGGAAATCGCGTAGTCGCGGATGTCGAAGCCCCTGACCAATGGCTCCTTGTGACCCGAGGCAATGTCGAGCCTCCACAGCTCCGGCGGGTCGCCCGCAGCCGGCGCCGACAGGAAATAGACGCGCCGCGCATCGGCCGAGAGATGCGGCAGCAGGGCATAGCTTTCGGTCGTCAACCTGTGCTCGCCGCCCGCGTCATGCATCCACAGGCTGGTCTGCGTCAGGCCGATCGAGGTGAGCAAGGAGTGTCCGTCAGCGCCGGGGGCGACGGTCTGTTCCTGGGTCGGACCGAACGTGATCTGCTCCGCTGCCCCGTCCGGAGAGCGCTGTCGCCACAGGTGTGACTGGCCGCGCACCGTTGCGGCGAAGTACATCCACTTGCCGTCCCCTGACCAGCTTGCCGACAGGCACGCGCCGTCGGGCCCGACCTCCTGGCCGGCGGAGCTGCCATCGAATGGCACCAGACGGCAGCGCACGAACTGATTGACGCCGTTCATCTCGACGATCAGCAGCGACTTCCTGTCAGGCGAGAGGTAGGAGTAATGGGCCATGCCGCGCATGTGCGCCGGGAAATAGATGTCGCGGTGCCGCGAGCGGTCATCGAGCGAAGTGACGATGCCGAGGTGAAGTCCCTCCTTGAACTCCGAATACACCACTTCGTGTGGACCGATGAACGACAGACCCGATGCATTGGGCAGCAGCATTTGGGGCGTTCCGCCCAGCACGGGGACCGTCAAGGTGTCCCAATTGGCGCCCGCGGCGGTCTGCGTGACGGCGCTGTATGCCACGCGCGTTCCATCCGGGGTGAACGTCGGTGCGAAGACCGCTGCCTCCCCGGACGTCAGCTGCACTGGCTCCCCGTCGGGGAGCACCTTCAGCCAGATCTGCCCCGAGCTCAGGAACGCATCTCCGCCGCGAATGAACGCCAGCAGGTGTCCATCGGGCGAAATCGCCGGCGCGGTGGCCGAATCGGTCACATCCGTCAGCTGCACGTACTCGGAAGGCAACGTCACCGGACCGGCGTGCCATCGCTCGATTGCGATACCGGCCGATAAGGCAACGATGAGGACCGCGGCGGCGACGGGCCAGCCCCACCGCCGCCTGGCGGGGTGGGGAGTTGCAGGAGGCGGCCCGGCCGAGGGCGTGGGGTCAGGCAGCGCATTGGGGATCACCCTGACGGGAGCCACGAACTTGAAGCCGCGGCCGGGGATGGTGAGGATGAAACTGCGCTGCGTTCCAGTCTCTCCGAGCGCTTTACGCAGTGCAAAAATGCACTGGCTGAGATTGTTCTCTTCCACCACGGCCTTGGGCCAGACCGCCTTCATCAGGGACGTCTTGTCGACGAGCTCCCCGGGGCGCTCGACCAGATACCGCAGCACCTCGTAGGCCCGCGAGGGCAGTGGGATCGGGTGACCCGTCGGGGCGAGCAGCCTATGCAGGCTGGTATCGAGATGAAAACCCCGAAATTCATACCCCGGCGTGCTGGACTGGTCCATCGATCTGACCGTGGGGCCGTTGCGATCCCGTCTTTAAGAAGAATTAAGAACGATTGAAAGCAAGCCTAAAGCCCTTTCATGTCGTTTGCGGCAGCTTCCGGCCCGGTGCTTTCAATCATACCTCACGCAAGGAGTGGTCTCATGAATCGAGTTCTCGCGGGCATCGCGGTCACGGCAACACTGTCGCTGGCGGGGCTTTCCGCGCATGCGGGTTGTCTCAACCATGCCTCCAGGCAGCAGCCTTACGTGCCCTTCGTGCTCAAGGATGGCCCACGCGGGCCGTTTGGCGGACATAATGCGGCGGAAAACATCGTCGGCACCTGGGACGTGGTCTACACCACCGACCCCTCTTCGGCTGTGACAGCGGAGGCCTTCATCCAGTGGCACAGCGACGGTACCGAGTGGGAAAACATCAACTACCCGATTCTGGGGGGGAACATCTGCCTGGGTTCCTGGAAGGCCGTGGACCGCTTCCACGTTTCCCGCAACCATGTCGGCTGGCTGTACGACGGCACGGCCGGGAATCTCATCGGCTACTTCAACGAGACCGAGACCGATGAGGTGGCGCAGGACGGAAACTCCTACACGGGGACCAATACCACCACGCTCACTTTCTATCCCGTGCCACCCAGCACCACGCCCACCGTGCAGGTGGTGACCGGCACCGCGACGGCGAAGCGGATAGCGCCCTGAGCTGAACTGCAGCGGGCCTGCGGGGCCCGCCGTTCCGACATTGGGACGGGGGGCCCTCCAGCTCGCGACACGATCCGCGGGAGCGCTCAGGCGTTGCGGCGCCAGAACCAGCCGAGCGCAGCGATGACCGAGGTCACGAGCCACAGCAGCATCGCATCGGGCCGGGGCACCAGGCCGGCCCGCGCCGCGACCCACCAGGCGGGCGTCACGATCAGGAATACGGCCCAGGCCAGCAGGTTCCCGAAATCATCCGACCTGCGCTCGTGCTCATCGGCGCTGAAGTACCACCACCACTTGTTGATCGCCATCCCGAGCAGCCAGCCGGCGATCACGAAGCAGGCGAGGCCGCGTGAGATCGGGCTATTGATCCAGTCCCCGAACGAATCGACCCGCGGACCGGCCGACCGGGCGCCGTCGACGACCAGTGCCAGGGCGCTTGCCGCGACGATCGCCGTCGCCAGCCAGAGGAGGTTGACGCTGCGGCGGGTGCGCGGCGAGAGCGGCTCGTCCTGGCGTTGCCACGTTTTCCAGGGCTTGAGCCCCAGCAGGCCGAGGATCGCGGCCGCGCCCAGGGCCAGGTTGACCGCCACCATGCACTCCACCTGCCACGGCCAGGGCCACGGGAACGTGCGCTGGACCTTCAGCAGACCCAACGCGAGCGCGAAGCCGAAAAGGCCCATGATGACGAGGAGCATGGACAGCACGTTCACGGCGGCCTTCAGGGGCTTCAGACTCAACAGACCCCAGATGGCGCCCGCGCAGAGGCACAGGTTCATCGCCAGAAATCCGTGCCACCCCGGGGGCTCATTGACCGGCTGCGTGAACAGCAGGCCGCTCCAGTGGCCCGCGATCCAGGTGAAGGCGCACATGGCGACCACGCCCGCCACCAGCGACAGCACCGACAGGGCCCCGCTCGGGTAGGGGCGATCCTCGGGAGCTTCATTTCCGGGCATCATCGAAAACCTCCTCGATCGAGAGGCTGAACAGACGGGCGATGCGGAAGGCCAGCGCCAGCGACGGATCGTGCTTGCCGGTCTCGATCGCGTTGACCGCCTGACGTGACACGTCGAGCTGCAGGGCCAGCTCGGCTTGGCTCCAGTTGCGCTGCGCCCGCAGCACCCTCAGCCGGTTGTTCATGTCAGGCGAACCTGTCTTTGTGTCAGGTAAACATGACTATATCCGGGGCCTGGAGCGGGTGTCAACTAAACCTGACAGGGGGCGTGCCTCGCGCGGGCTAAGGTCGGGAGGTATGGCGCGATCGGTCGGCGTACGGCCCTGTTCGCGGTAACGACTCGAGCGCCGCGAGGCACGTGGTGCCGATCCGCCTGAAGTCCTCGCTGATGCGATCATCGGCGATGATCCGCGCCCAGTAGTGTTCGGCGAGCGTCCGGGCGGCAGCCCAGCCAGCGAGGGTGTCCGATACGGGGTGGGCGGGCTCGAAGCGACGGACGATGATCTGGTCGTGCTCGGGCGCGAACAGCATCGGCAGCATGTCGTAGATCGGCGCCAGGCCGAACCGGCCGTCATAGGCATCGAAGAACGAGAGATTGCCGAAATGGCAATCGGTGTTGGCGATCAGTCCGGCAAAGGCATAGGCGAGCCGTATCTGCTCGAGCGCTGTGGTATCGATGCGGCGGTCCGCGTGCAGCCGCAGGGCCGCGGCGATCCAGGTGTCCAGCTTGCCATGCAGATGGGTGTCGATGGACAGCAACGATGTGACGCCCACGCGGCCCCGGTCACCGGCGCGATCAAATCGATCCATTTCGAGATAGACGCGATCTTCGATGGCCAATATCCGCGACCGGGCGGCCGGAAGGACCGCGGTTTGCAGGACTTGGTGGCCGTGGTGCTCGGCGATCAGCAGATCCGCCCAGCGCTGACCGACGCGCTCGCCGCGGGGCGGGGAGAACTTGACGAGGACGTGTCGCGCCTGACCGTTCTCGTTCAGCAATGCCGTAAACTTGGGATGTTCGCCGTGCGCCGATGACCCCGGCAGCCCACCGGCCATGACCTGCTGTGCGAGTCCGGCGTACAGCGCCGGGCGCTGTGAGCAGTCGACACTTTCGAGATGGCGCTGGCCTGCCACGAACTCGTCGAACGCTGATGCGCCCAGGATGAGATCGCCGACGGTGTCCGAGCCGTGAACGGTGAGGTAACGCAGGTAATGATCGTCGGTCCAGTCGCTGACGCGCCGGGGCAGGTTCAAATCCGGATAGTGCTGCGGCACCGCGCGTCCGAGAAAGCCGCCTGGCCGCTGGTCCTGCAGAAAATAGGGCAGACCTTCGTGCAGGGCAGCGCATCTGAAGGCGCGTCCGACAGCGCCGGCCTGGGCAGCGAAAGCGTACTGATCCGCCACCAGGGCGTGGAGAGTGCCGAGGTCCTCAATGAGACCCGTGGGCCCGATGCGGCGGAGCGGCCACGCCGAACCGATGCCATCGATGTCCCGGCGTAAACCGTAACGCGCGTCCCGCCTCGCGCCTATCTTGACGATGCGTCCCGCTGCGACCTGCTGCGGCAGATGTGTCCACAGCCAGCGCCGGGAGCGCGAAAGCTCCTGCTCCAGCTCGGCCGCAGTAGAGGCGCCCCGGCGCAGCGCCCGCAGCAGGCTTTCCGCAGCATCCATTGCCATGCAGGGCAATGTAACAGAAGGCGATCTCTTCTACAGGATACTTTGCAGTTATAATTTCAGTTTTTTATTCAAATAAAACAATAAGATATGACTAACTCGACCCATATTTTTGCAGTAATGATCACAGGTCCCCCAGCTGCTGCTGGAGCACCGCCAGCGCCGCCAGTGCCGCCGTCTCGGTGCGCAGGATCCGCGGCCCGAGCCGGAGTCCCTTGAACTGCGCCGCCTCCGCCGCCGCCTGCTCGGCATCCGACAGGCCCCCTTCGGGTCCGACGAGCAAGGTGGCGGCCGCGCCCGGCGGCAGATCCTTCGGGCGCAGGCCGCCGGTCGGACTGAGCACCAGGCGCAGGCCTTCGGGATAGGCCGAGACCAGGAACTCCTGCAGCGTCAGCGGCGGGGTGATCTCGGGCAGGCGGTTGCGACCGCATTGCTCACAGGCGGCCACCGCGATGGCCCGCCAGTGCCGCAGGCGGTTGGCCGCCTGCGCCGGATTCAGCCGCACCACCGTGCGCTCGGCCATGACCGGCACCAGGCGCTTGACGCCCAGCTCGGTGGCCTTCTGCATGACCACGTCCATGCGCTCCCCGCGGGAGATGCCCTGCGCCAGCGTCACGTGCAGCGGCGACTCCCGGTCGACGGGCAGATAGTCGCCCACGTTCACCCGCACGGCATCGCGCAGCAGGGCATCGATGGTGGCGGCGTACTCCCCGCCGGCATCGTCGAACAGGATCAGCGCATCGCCGGTGCGTAGCCGCAGTACCCGCGTGATGTGATTGGCGGCGGTGCCATGCAGCTCCAGCTGCACCCGGCCGCCGACGGGCACCTCGGCGTAGACCCGATTCAGTCGCACGTGGCGAGCTCCAGGCCTTCGCGGGCGACGCTCACCATGAGGTCGATGTGCTCCGGCTCGATGACATAGGGAGGCATGAAGTACACGACGTTGCCGATGGGCCGCAGCAGCACGCCGCGGCCGAGCGCATGCCGGTAGACCGTGAGCCCGCGGCGCTCCTGCCAGGGATACGGCTCGCGGCGGCGCCGGTCGCGCACCATCTCGAAGGCGCTGATCATGCCGCGCTGGCGCACCTCGGCCACGTGCGGATGATCGGCGAGCGGCGCAAGCCGCTGCGCGAAATGCCCGGCCAACACCCGGTTGCGCTCGAGCACCGGGTCGGTCCGGAAGATCTCGAGCGTACCCAGCGCCGCCGCGCAGGCCAGGGCGTTGCCGGTGTAGCTGTGGGAGTGCAGGAAGGCGTTGAGCTTCACGTATTCATCGTAGAAGGCCGCATAGATGGGATCGGTCGTGAGCACCACCGACAGCGGCAGGTAGCCGCCGGTCAGGCCCTTCGACAGGCACATGAAATCGGGACGGACCCCGGCCTGCTCGCAGGCGAACATCGTGCCGGTGCGACCGAACCCCACCGCGATCTCATCGGCGATGAAATGCACCCGGTGCCGGTCGCAGGCCTCGCGCATCAGGGTGAGGTACACCGGGTCGTACATGCGCATGCCGGCCGCGCACTGCACCAGCGGTTCGACGATCACCGCGGCCACCTCGTGGGCGTGCTCGGCCAGCACCCGCTCCATCGGTTCGAACCGGCGCCGCGCCCAGTCGGCCTCGCTCACGCCGGGCTCGCGCTCGAACGCATCCGGGGAGGGCACCGTGATGACATCCATCAGCAGCGGCTTGTAGACCTCCTTGTACAGATCGACGTTGCCCACGGCGAGCGCCCCCAGGGTCTCCCCGTGGTAGCTGCCGGAGAGCGTCACGAACCGGCGCTTGCCGCCGTGGCCGACGTTGCGCCAGTAGTGGAAGCTCATCTTCACGGCGACTTCGACCGCCGCCGACCCATTGTCGGCATAGAAGCAGCGCGTCAGTCCCGAAGGCGCAAGCTGCGTCAGCGCCTCGCTCAGGCGGATCACCGGCTCGTGGGTGAAACCGGCGAGGATCACGTGCTCGAGGCTGTCGAGCTGCGCGCGCACCGCGGCGTTGATGCGCGGGTTGGCATGGCCGAAGAGGTTCACCCACCAGGAGCTGATGGCATCGAGGTAGCGCTGGCCGGCGAAATCGGTCAGCCAGGGTCCGGCGCCGCTGCGGATCGGGATCATCGGCACCAGCGCGTCGTGATCGCGCATCTGGGTGCACGGATGCCATACATGCGCGAGGTCGCGCTGCCGCAGGGCCAGGTTCGCGGTGGCCGCCGGGTCGTTGCCGCCGGGGATTGGGTCGGAAGGAGGAACGGGTTGAGGCATCGCGGGGCCGAGTTTGGCATGATCCGCAGCGATGAACACGGCCCGCGCCCATCCCCTGCACATCGACCCCGCCACGGGCCTGCTCAAGCGCACGCGGCAGGTGCTCTCGACGCATTTCGACGCCCGCCCGAGCGGCGTCGCGCCCGAGCTCATCGTGGTCCACTGCATCAGCCTGCCGCCGGGGCAGTACGGGGAGCCGTGGATCGAGCACCTGTTCACCGGCACCCTGCCGCGGCACCACCATCCCTATTTCGCCACCATTCCCCCCGGCAGGGTCTCGGCGCACGGGCTCATCCGCCGCGACGGCACGCCGGTGCAGTTCGTGCCCTTCGGCGCCCGCGCCTGGCATGCGGGCCTGTCGGAATACCAGGGGCGCAAGGGCTGCAACGATTTCTCCATCGGCATCGAGCTCGAGGGCATGGACGATGCGGCCTTCGAGGATGCGCAGTACGCCACGCTCGGCGCGCTCATCCGGGCGCTGCTCGGGACGTATTCCACGCTGGATGCGACGCGCATCGTCGGCCACAGCGACATCGCGCCGGGGCGCAAGCTCGATCCGGGTCCGAAGTTCGACTGGCCGCGGCTGCGGGGACTGCTCGCGGCCTCAGCCGCGTCCCCGATCGTGCCGCCATAGCACTTCGCTGCCGCGTTCATGGCGCACCAGCACCCGCGCCAGCACGAACAGCAGGTCCGAGAGCCGGTTCAGATAGCGGGGCAGGATTTCCGCCACCGTCGCGCCTTCGGCGCGGAACAGCGTCCACACGCGCCGCTCGGCGCGCCGGGCGATGGCCCGGGCCAGATGGCAGGCCGCCGTCGCCGGACCGCCGCTGGGCAGGATGAATTCGCGCAGCGGCGGCAGCTGCTCGTTGAAGCCGTCGAGCGCCTCCTCGAGGCGCGTGATGTGCGCGCCATCGAGGATGCTGTGCCCGGGGATGCTCAGCTCGCCCCCGAGATCGAACAGGTCGTGCTGGATTTCCTGCAGCAGCCCGATCGCGGGCAGCGGTAGGTCCGGCACCGCCAGCACCAGCCCCACGGCACTGTTGAGTTCGTCCACGGCCCCGATGGCCTCGACCCGGGGGGAGTCCTTGGGCGTGCGGGTCCCGTCCCCGAGGCCCGTCGTGCCGTCATCGCCGGTGCGCGTGTAGATCTTGCTCAGGCGATTGCCCATGCCGCAGCATACCTCAAGCAGGAGAATCCCCATCCATGTCGCACTCGCCCGAACTTGCGGCCGCCCTCGATGCGGCCCAGGCCGCCGCCACGGTCATCCGCTCGCTGTACCAGCGCAACCTCAGCATCACCACCAAGGCCGACCTGTCCCCGGTCACCGAGGCGGACGTGCGCGCCGAGGAGGCGATCCACGAGGTGCTGCAGGCCCGCTTTCCCGCCTACGGGTTCCATGGCGAGGAGACCGGCCAGCACAACCTGTCCGCCGAGAGCATCTGGCTGGTGGATCCCATCGATGGCACCAAGTCCTTCGTGCGCGAGTGCCCGTTCTTTTCCACCCAGATCGCCCTGATGCGCGGCGGCGAGCTGGTGCTCGGGGTCTCGAGCGCCCCGGCCTACGCGGAACTCGCCTGGGCCGAGCGCGGCGGCGGCGCGTTCCTCAACGGCCAGGCCATCCGCGTCAGCGGCACCGCCGAACTCAGCCAGACCATCGTCTCCACCGGCAACCTCAAATCCCTGGCCCGCTCGGCGGTCGGCTGGCGTCGACTCGGTGACCTGATCGGCGGCGTCAGCCGCATCCGCGGCTATGGTGACTTCGTGCACTACCACCTGCTGGCCCGCGGCTCGCTCGACGTGGTCGTCGAGTCGGACGTGAACATCCTCGACATCGCCGCGCTCACCGTCATCGTGCGCGAGGCCGGCGGGGTGTTCACGGACCTCGACGGCGCTGCGGTAGGCCTCACGACCACCAGCGTGTTGGCCACCAACGGCGCCCTGCACGAGCGCATCCACGCGGCGCTGGCGGGCACGGTCTAGTCTTACAGCGCATGGGGGCGGCTGCGCGGTAAACGTTCCGGGCGCGTCGGCCGATACTGGGCCCCGGATCCATCCTGGAGATGCCCGTGAGCGCCGAATCGACAGACCGCAATCCACAGCCCGGCCACGAGGACCATACGCGAGCCAAGACCGAGTCACCGCCCGGGTCCGAGATCCGCAAGAAGGGCGGCGCCGATTCCGCCAAACGCCAGGCCGAGCGGGACTGGCAGGACAGCGCCAAGGAGTCCGGCGACTAGCCGCGCCCGCCGCCCTCAGGGCTTGAGCGTCGCCGCGATGCCGCGCAGCTCGTCGGGCGTGTGTTCCCCGGCGAGCGGCGTCCCGGGCATCAGGTACTTGCCCATGGCGAGGCCCCCGACGACGACCGGCACGAAGCCGACTTCGCGGGCCAGTTGCGCGGTGGTCTCGAGTGCCCTCCGGTCATCCCCCGCGAGCGGCACTGCGATCTTCCCCGGATCCGTATGGGCGCTCGCCATGCGCGCGGAGCCGATGGCATTGAAGACCCGCACGATGCGGGCGCCCGGCAGGGCCTGGGCATCGAACAGTCCCGCGCCCTCACTGCGGGCCTGGTCGCCGATCGGGCCGTCGCGCTGGGGGAAGGGATTGCTGGCATTCATCACCACCTTGCCCTTGAGCGCGGGACCCACGCTCTTCTCGAGTTCGGGGTAGGCGCTGTAGGGGACGGCGAGCAGTATCACATCGCCGAACGCGGCCGCTTCCTGCGGCGTACCGGCACGGGCATTCGCACCGGTGTCGGCGGCCAGCTTCCTGTCGGCATCGAGGTTGCGCGAGGCGAACATGACCTCGTGGCCGTCACGAGCCCACACGCCGCCGAGCGCGCTGCCCACGTGGCCCGAACCGATGATGCCGATCTTCAGCTTCCTGTCAGTTGCCTTTGCAACACCTGCGCCCAGCGGGATCACTGCGAGCGCCGCTGCCAGGCCGGCCAGCTTCACCAGGGTGCGACGCGCCGCTTGCGGCTGATCCTTTGCAGTCATTGAAAGTCTCCCCGACAGGTTCCGGCACAGCTGAGCCCGCGCGCAACTATACACCCGGCGGTGCGCGGGGCCTTCGGGCCGGTCCCCGCGCTAGAGGCTCGTGAAGACCCGGCGGTTGCCCACGGTCACCTCGGTCAGTGGCGTTTCATACAGCTGGCTCAGGGCCGGCGCGTTCAGGACCTGCGTCGCCGGACCTGCGAGCCAGTTGCCGTCGCCGTACAGCAGCAGGGCCGAGCTGGCGAAGCGCGCGGCGAGGGTGGGGTCGTGCAGGATGGCGACGACCGTGCGGCCGCGGTTCGCCTCCTCCCTGAACAGCCCCAGCATCGCCAGCTGCTGCTGCGGATCCAGGTGATTGGAGGGCTCATCCAGCAGGTAGATCTGCGGATCCTGGGTGAGGAGGGCCGCCATCGCGCAGCGCCGCTGCTCGCCGCCGGAGAGCGTCTCGGTGCTGCGCTGTGCGAAGTCGGGGAGGCCGACGCGCGTCAGGGCCGCCTGGGCCAGGCGCCGGTCGGCGGCCCCCTCGCGCTCCAGCAGCGACAGGTGCGGGTGGCGGCCGATCAGCAGCGACTCCATCACCGTGCTCGCGAATCCTTCCTCCAGGTCCTGGGTGAGCAGGCCCAGCCGTCGGGCAATGCGCCGGCGCGACAGCGCGGCGAGCGGCTGGCCCTCGAGTTCGACCGTTCCGGAGAGGGGCGGCCGCAGGCCGGCCAAGGTATGCAGCGTCAGGGTCTTGCCGCAGCCGTTGCGGCCGAGGATGGCGACGAACTCGCCGGGCGCGAATCCGACCTCCAGGCCGTTGACCAGGCGGCGCTCGCCGGCCCCGACGCACAATGCCCGCGCACGCAGCGCGGCCGCGGGCGCACTCAGGGCTGCAGCCGGGTGACCGACCATGGGCCGGGCTGCATGCTGCCGTTAGCCGCGCGCTCCAGGGTGCGGGTCCAGCGGGCCCGGTCGTGGATGCGGGCCTCGCCCTCGACCCACAGTTCCACCGCATCGGCCCACAGGCGGTAGCCACCCCAGAACGTGGGGCGGGGCACCTCGCCTTCGCCGAAGCGTGCGGTGGCGTCCCGCACCGCGGCCATCAGCGCCTCGCGGGAGTCCACGGGGCGGCTCTGGGCGCTGGCCCAGGCGCCGATCCGGCTGCCGCGGGCCCGGGAAGCGAAATAAGCGTCGCTGTCGGCCGCGGGCGCCGTCTCCACCAGGCCCTCGATGCGCACCTGCCGTCGCATGTGGTCCCAGTGCATCACCGCCGCCGCGCGCGGATTGGCGCTCAGCTCCAGGCCCTTGCGCGACTGGAAGTTCGTATAGAAGACGACATATCCGGGGATGCCCACCACGTCCTTGCACAGCACGATCCGGGCCGCGGGCAGCCCCTCGGGGGTCGCGGTCGCCAGGGTCATGGCATTGGGGTTGGGCTGCAGCCGCCGGCGCCAGGCCTCCGCCAGCCACTCGCTGGCCAGCATCAGGGGCTCCGCCGGGAGCGGGTTGCCGAGGATTTCCGAAGTCGGTTCGCTCATTTGCGCATAGTAAGGTAAAAAAGGCGCGGATTAACGGAACCTGAGCCATGACCACCGACGTGACCCTCGATGAACTGCGCGGCAGTCTCAATGACCTGGACCACCAGCTCCTGACGCTGATCGCCGAGCGCCAGCGCCTGAGCCGCGAAGTGGCCCGGGTGAAACGCGAGACCGGCTACCCGACCCGGGACTACCAGCGCGAACGCACGGTCATCATGGAGGCGCGCGCGGCCGCCGCGCAGCTCGGCGTGTCCGCCGACCTGGCCGAGAACCTGATGCGGATGCTGATCCGCTCCTCGCTGGCGACCCAGGAACAGATCAGCGTCGCCACCAAGGGCAGCGGCTCGGGGCACAGGGCGCTGGTGATCGGCGGCTGCGGCAAGATGGGCCACTGGTTCGTCGACTTCATGAACTCGCAGGGCTTCGTGGTGGACGTTTCCGATACGGCCGGGGCGCCGCCCGGGTTCACCGCGGTCGGAGACTGGAAGCGGGCGGACCTGTCGGTGTACGACTACATCGTGATCGCGACCCCGCTCGGGGCCACCGGCCCGATCCTGCGCGAGCTCGCCCTGCAGCGGCCGCGGGGGGTGGTGTTCGACGTGGGGTCGCTCAAGTCGCCGCTGCGCGCGGGCCTGCAGGCGCTGAAGGCCCACGGGTGCGAGGTGACCTCGATCCATCCCATGTTCGGTCCGGACACCGAACTGCTGTCCGGCCGCCACGTGGTGTTCGTGGACCTGGGCTGTCCGGTTGCGCTGCGCAAGGTCCGGGAGCTGTTCGCGCCCACCATGGTCGAGCAGGTCATCACCACCCTCGACGAGCACGACCGTCTGACGGCCTACATCCTCGGCCTGTCCCACGCGTTGAACATCGCCTTCTTCACGGTGCTGGCCAACAGCGGCGAGGCCGCGCCGCGGCTGGCCGAGATGTCGAGCACCACCTTCGATTCCCAGCTCGACGTGGCCGCGCGCGTGGCGCAGGAGAGCCCGGAGCTTTATTATGAGATCCAGAGCCTCAACGATTTCGGCGCCGAACCGCTCGAAGCCCTGGCGCAGGCGGTGGAGCGCATCCGCACCGCGGTACTGTCGCAGGACCATGATGCCTTCGTGGCCCTCATGAACCGCGGCCGTGAATACCTGGAAGACCGACGCAGCGTGACCGAGAGACGCGCCTGAAGAGTTCAAAGGACACAGAGCCGGCCGGGATCGCGGCCCCGCAGCCGCTGCCTGCGGCCGATCCGATCCAGGCGCGCCTCGCGCAGCTGGAGCGCGAAACTCTCGAACTCGAGGTGCGGCTGCAGGATCTCACCGAGGCGGCCGCGCGCAACGATGAAGTGCGGCGCAAGACCCAGGAACGCGAGCTCGCGCTGCTGGGCGCAAGCTCGCTGCCGCTGCTGATCGAGATGCTGCAGGGCGGCCTGCGCAAATCCTTCAACCTCGATGCGGTGTCGCTGGTGCTGCAGGACCCGCACCACGAGATGCGGCACCTGCTGTCCGGGGAGCCGGCCTCCTCGGGCGCCCGCGGCGTGCTGTTCGTGGATTCGCTGGCGCCGCTGGCCCCGCAGCTCGCGGCGCTCGACCGTCCCTGGTTCGGGCCGTTCCGTTCGGTGGAGCACCTGCAGGTGCTGCCGCAGTCCCGCGGCATCGCAAGCCTCGCGCTGGTGCCGCTGCGCCGGGGTGAACAGCTCGACGGCGTCATGGTCTTCGGCTCGCGGGACCCGTACCGCTTCACGCCCGATCTCGCCAGCGACTACATGGCACACCTGGGCGTCATCGCCGCGATCTGCCTGGAGAATGCCGTCAACCGGGCGCGGCTGGTGCGCAGCGGCCTCACCGACTTCCTCACCGGCTTCCACAACCGCCGTTACATGAATGCGCGGCTGCGCGAGGAGCTGGCGCGGGCCCACCGCGACCGGCGCACCGTCGCCTGCCTGATGATCGATGTCGATCATTTCAAGCGCATCAACGATGCGCACGGGCATCTGGCCGGGGATTCGGTGCTGCGCGAAGTGGCCCGCCGCATCGACGGCGAGATCCGCACCAGCGATACCGGCGCGCGTTTCGGCGGCGACGAGTTCGCGGTGGTGCTGCCGGGCGGCAACGTGCGCGAGGCGGAGGCCCTGGCGCGCCGCGCGCTCGCGACCGTCAGCCGCATGCCGATCCTGGTCAATCCCGGAGTGAGCGTGACCATCACGCTGTCCATCGGCGTCGCCGTGGCCGCACCCGGGCAGGGCGCCCCGGACCTGCAGTCGCTCGCCGAGCGGCTGATGGCCGAGGCCGACGCGGCGCTGTACCGCTCGAAGGCGGCGGGCCGCAATCGCGTGACGGTGTCGGAAACGATCGTGAGCTGACGCCCGCTACCGGGCCCGCGCCTGGCGCAGCAGCAGCAGGAACAGCGGCGTGCCGGCCACCGCCATCACGGCGCCCACCGGCAGCTGCCGCGGCGCCGCGACGGTGCGGGCGATGAGATCGGCGAGCGCCAGCAGCGTGCCGCCGAGCACCGCCGCCGCCGGGGCGATGATGCGGTGATCGTGGGTGCGGAACAGCAGCCGCGCGAAGTGCGGCGTGATCAGGCCGACGAAGCCGATGGTGCCGGCGCTCACCACGGCGATGGCCGTCAGCAGCGCGGCAATGCCGTATACGAGGCCGCGCCACACGCCGACCTCGAGCCCCACGCTGCGCGCCCGCAGGTCGCCGGCGGCCAGCACGTTCAGGGGCCGCGCCACGAGCACCGCCGCCGCGACCGTGAGCAGCGCGAGGCCCAGCGTGAGGCCAGGCTCGCTGTCCCAGGAGAGGTCACCGGCGAGCCAGAACACCATGCTGCGCACCCGGCTCTCATCGGCGCTGGTGAGCACCAGGGTCACCAGCGCCCCGCACACGCTCGCCACCGCGACCCCGGTCAGCAGCACCCGCGTCGTGCCGGCCTGCCGGGCCAGCGCCCACACCAGGACCAGCGTCACCAGTGCGCCCGCGGCCGCCGCGCCCTGCACGGCCGCGGCGGCGAGTCCGGCCGCGAGCGCGCAGATCGCCCCGAAGGCGGCGCCGCCGGAGACGCCCAGGATGTACGGGTCGGCCAGGGGGTTGCGGAACAGGGCCTGCAGGGCGACCCCGGTCAGGGCCAGCAGGCTCCCGACCCCGAGCGCATTCAGCAGCCGCGGCAGGCGCAGCGAGAGGATGACGGCGCGGCTGAACGCATCGCCGCCGCCCGCCAGCACCCGCAGCACCGTGGCGGGAGTTGACGGCGTGCTGCCGCAAATCAGCGACAGCGTTATGACCACGGCTGCCGCGAACAGGACGGCTGCCGCGCACAGCCTGCGATGTGCAGACCCGGTCATTTCTCAGGACCTCAGTAGGCGCGCAATTGTGGCAGACTCGTACACGAACGGCATGAGTGACGTCATCGACAACGAAGGCTACCGCGCAAACGTCGGCATCGTCCTGATGCGCGGCGACGGCTCGGTGTTCCTCGGCCGGCGTGCCCGCGGCGGCGGCTGGCAGTTCCCCCAGGGCGGCGTCCAGACCGGCGAGCAGCCCGAGCAGTCCCTGTACCGCGAACTGCACGAGGAGATCGGCCTGCGCAGCGCCGACGTGGAACTGGTGGGCGCCACCCGCGGCTGGCTGCGCTACCGGCTGCCCGCCCGCTACGTGCGCCGCGAGCAGCTGCCGCTGTGCATCGGCCAGAAGCAGCGCTGGTACCTGCTGAAGCTGCGCGACGGTGCCGCCGATTTCGCCTTCACCGCCACCAGCGAACCGGAGTTCGACCAGTGCCGCTGGTCCAACTGGTGGGAACCGGTGCGCGAGGTGATCTTCTTCAAGCGCCCGGTGTATGTGAAAATGCTGACCGAACTGGCACCCCTGGCATTTCCGGAAGGACCCCCGCCGCTGCCGCGCTGGTGGGACGAGGCCACCGCGTAACCGCCGGCCATGAGCGATACGACACGCATGTTCGTGATCCGGCCGCATACGCCGGTGCGCACCGTGCTGCTGCGGATCGCGGTCGTGCTGATCGGCCTGTTCGCCCTCTACGTGCTGTTCGAATTCGGTCGCTACAGCGCCGGCTACGACCGGGCCCGCGTCGCCGAGGAGCGGCGCGATCACCGGCGCCAGGTCGCGACCCTCGATGCCGAGATCCAGAACCTGCACTCCCAGGTGGCGCAGCTGCAGACCCTGCAGGCCGGCGCCGCCCGCGAGCACGAACAGGTCGCCCTGGAGATCGCCGAACTGCAGGCCCAGATCGACCGCGACCGCCAGGACCTGGCCGTGTACCGGGGCGTGGTCGCGCCGGCCTCGGCCGCGGGCAGCTCGATGCAGGTCCAGCAGCTGCGGATCGCGCCGGCCGGCGGCGCCGGAGCGTTCGTCGCGCATCTGACGCTCATGCAGGGCGGCAAGCCGGATGCGACGGTGAACGGGGTGGTGGCGGTGCGCGTCAGCGGCCAGCTCAACGGCGCGGCGAGCGCGGTCGATGCGGTGGGCAACACGCCCAGGGGCAGCGTCAGCTTCAAGTACTACCAGGCCGTCGACTACCACATCGCGCTGCCGGCCGGATTCAGGCCCGCGACCGTGCAGGTCACCCTGCGCGACGGCCGCCCCAACGGCATCACCACCACGCAGAGCTTCCCCTGGAGTGTCGATGTTCAACCGTGACGTCCGCGCCGGCAGTCGCGTCGACATGCTCATCAGCGCCGCAGCCGTGGTCCACGGCGACGTGGAGTTCAGCGGCGGCCTGCACATCGAGGGCAAGGTGCTCGGCGCCGTCCGCGCCTACGGTCCGGGGGAGTCCTCGGTGTCCCTGGGCGAAGCGGGGCTCATCGAACGCGGGGTCGTGGCCACCCACGTCGTGGTCAACGGCATCGTCCGCGGCGATGTGCAGGCGACGGGGAAGGTGGCGCTCGGGCCGGGGGCCCGCGTCTGCGGCAACGTCCATTACGGCACCATCGAGGCCGACGCCGGCGCGCAGATCAGCGGGCGGCTGATCCAGGTGAAACCCTGACGGTGACTGCACCGATTTTGTCCCCCGGGGACTCTTGGCTTAAACTAGCGCTCATGGATACACCGACCGCAACGACCGGACCCGTGGCCGAGGAATCAGCGGCGCTGATCTTCACGGACGCGGCCGCCCGCAAGGTCGGCGACCTGATCCGCGCCGAGCAGAACCCGAAGCTGATGCTGCGGGTGTACGTGCAGGGCGGCGGCTGCTCGGGCCTGAGCTACGGGTTCGAGTTCGACGAGACGCAGCAGGACGGTGACACCTGCGTGGAGAACCAGGGCGTGCGGCTGCTGGTCGACCCGATGAGCGTGCAGTACCTGATGGGGGCCGAGATCGACTACCGCGAGGGCCTGGACGGCGCGCAGTTCGTGATCCGCAATCCCAACGCCACCACCACCTGCGGGTGTGGGTCCTCCTTCACGGCCTGATGGCCGCACGACCGCAACTGGCACAGGCTGCGGTCACCCCACCCTTCTCTTCCCTCCCGCGATCGCGCATGGCCGTGCTTCCGGTTCCCGACATCCTGGCGGCGGTCGACCTCGGTTCCAACAGCTTCCACATGGTCGTGGCGCGCTACATCCACGGCCAGATCGTCATCATGGACCGGCTGCGCGAAATGGTGCGCCTGGGTGCCGGGGTCGAGGAGAACGGCCGCATCGACAAGGACGTCGCGGCCCGCGCGCTGGCGTGCCTGGAACGCTTCGGCCAGCGCCTGCGTGACATGCACGCCGACAGCGTCCGCGTGGTCGGCACCAACGCCCTGCGCCGCGCCCGGCGCAAGCAGGCGTTCCTGGAGCGGGCCCGCGAGGCGCTGGGCCATCCCATCGAAATCATCTCCGGCATGGAAGAGGCGCGGCTGATCTATTCGGGCGTCGCGCACACCGTGCCCTCCGAACCCGGCCGGCGCCTGGTGTGCGACATCGGTGGCGGCAGCACCGAGCTCATCATCGGCGAGGGCACCGAGCCGCTGGAGCTGGAAAGCCTGCAGATGGGCTGCGTGTCCCTGAGCGAGCGGTTCTTCAGCGACGGCAAGCTCTCGCCGAAACGGCTCAACAGCGCGCGGGTCGCGGCCCGCCTGGAACTCGAGCCGGTGCAGGCGGCCTACCGGCGCCGCGGCTGGCAGACCTCCTACGGCAGTTCGGGCACCGTGCGCGCCATCGGCGATGTGCTGCGCGAGATCGATCCCACCGCGACCACGATCACGGTGGCGGGCCTGGAGAAGGTGATCCGCAACATCGGCGAGGCCGGACACGTGCGGGAACTGAAGTTCGCGACCCTCACCGAGGACCGCCGTCCGGTGTTCCCCGGCGGCCTCGCGATCCTGATGGAAGTCCTGAGCGTGCTCGAGATCCGGGAGCTGCGGATCGCGGACGGCGCGATGCGCGAAGGCCTGCTGTACGACATGGTGGGCCGGCTCACCGACGAGGATGCCCGCGAGCGCACCGTGCGCGCCATGCAGCGTCGCTACCATGTGGACTTCGCCCAGGCCGAACGGGTGGAGGCGACGGCGCTGCAGTTCCTGAACGCCACCCGCGAGGCCTGGAAGCTCACCGACCCGCTGGCGGACCTGGGACTGAAGTGGGCCTCGCGGCTGCACGAGATGGGCCTGGACGTCTCCCACAACGGCTATCACCGCCACGGCGCCTATCTCACCGAGAACGCCGACATGCCCGGGTTCTCGCGCGAGGAGCAGCGCCTGCTGGCGCGCCTGATCGGCGGTCACCGGCGCAAGCTTTCCCTGGAAGGGCTCGAGGAGCTGGTGCCGCCGTGGGACCGCGGCGCGGTCTACCTGATCGTGCTGCTGCGGCTGGCGGTGTTGCTGCACCGGGGCCGCAGTTCCGCGGCGCTGCCGGACATCCAGCTCAGCGCCAAGCCGCGCAGCCTGGAGCTGAAGTTCCCGGCGCGCTGGCTGCGCGAGCACCCGCTGACCACCGCCGATCTGCTGCAGGAGATCGATCATCTGAAGCCGCACGGGCTGCGGCTGCGGGTCTTCAGCTAGGGCAGCAGGCTGCCGGGTCCGGCGGCGTAGTACTCCAGCAGCTGTTTCTGCGCGCACACCGCGGTCTCGGTGCCGGGCTCGGCCCGCACGTAGCTGCCATCCGGGCGCAGCAGCCATGCCTGGGTGTTGTCGGCGAGGTACAGGTGCAGGTCGCGCAGGATGCGCTCGCGGTGCGACTCGCGCAGCACCGGGAAGGCGACCTCGACACGGCGGAAGAAGTTGCGCTCCATCCAGTCGGCGCTGGCGCAGAACAGTTCCGGCTCGCCGCCGTTCTCGAAATAGAACACCCGCGAGTGCTCGAGGAAGCGGCCGAGCACCGAGCGCACGGTGACGTTCTCCGAGACGCCCGGCAGGCCGGGGCGCAGCGCGCAGATGCCGCGCACGATGAGATCGATCTTCACCCCGGCCCCCGAGGCGCGGTACAGCGCCTCGATGGCCTGCGGGTCCACCAGCGCGTTCATCTTGAGGATGACGTGCGCCGGGCGCCCGGCGCGCGCGTGTCCGGCCTCGCGCTCCAGCCGCTCGAGCATGCCGGTGTGCAGGGTGAACGGGGACTGCAGCAGGCGGCTCAGCCGCGGGGTCTGCGTGAGGCTCGTCAGCTGCAGGAAGATCTCGTGCACGTCCTGGCCGATGTCGCGGTCGCAGGTGAAGAGCGCATAGTCGGTATAGGCACGGGCGGTGCGCGGGTGGTAGTTGCCGGTGCCCAGGTGGCAGTAGCGGCGGATGCCGTCGGGCTCGCGGCGCACGATCATGGTGAGCTTGGCGTGGGTCTTGAACCCGACCACCCCGTACATGACGTGCGCGCCGGCCTCCTGCAGCCGGTTCGAAAGCTCGATGTTGGCCTCCTCGTCGAACCGCGCCCGCAGCTCCACGATCACGGTCACGTCCTTGCCGGCCTGCGCCGCCGCCACCAGCGCATCCACCACCGGGGATTCGTGGCCGGTGCGGTACAGAGTCTGCTTGATCGCCAGCACCTGCGGGTCGAGCGCCGCCTGACGCACGAAGTCCATCACCGGCAGGAAGCTCTGGTAGGGATGCTGCAGCAGCACGTCCTTCTGGCGCAGCACCGCGTACACGTCGGTGGTGGTCGCCAGGCGCCGCGGCAGGCCGGGCGTGAACGGCGGGTACTTCAGGTCGGGCCGCTGCACCAGGTCGTACAGCGCCGAGAGCCGGTTGAGGTTCACCGGGCCGGGCATGCGGTACAGGTCCACATCGTCCAGCGAGAACTGCCTGAGCAGGAAGTTGATCATCTCCCGCGGACAGTCGCGGGCGGTCTCCAGGCGTACGGCGGCGCCGTACCGGCGATGCACCAGCTCGCCCTCGAGGGCCCGCCGCAGGTCGTCGATCTCTTCCTCGTCGACGAACAGGTCGCTGTTGCGGGTCACGCGGAACTGGTAGCAGCCCCTGACCTCGATGCCCGGGAACAGCCGCGACACGAAGGCCTGCACGATGCTGGTCAGGAGCACGAAGCCGCGCGGCTGGCCGGGCGACTCATCGGGCAGCGGCACGACCCGCGGCAGCGAGCGCGGCGCCTGCACGATGGCCATCTCGCTGTCGCGGCCGAAGGCATCCTTGCCGGCCAGGTGCACGATGAAGTTCAGGCTCTTGTTCTGGATGCGCGGGAACGGCCGCGCCGGGTCGAGGCCGAGCGGACTCAGCACCGGCTCGATCTCGTTCGCGAAATACTTCTCCAGCCAGCGCCGGGTCCTGGGCGTCCAGGCCGAGCGCGACTGCAGGCTCACGCCCGCGTGCGCGAGCTTCGGCAGCAGGATCTCGTTCAGGCAGCGGTACTGCTCGGTGCACAGGTTCTGCGCCCGCGAGTGGATCCCCGCCAGCTGTTCGGGAATGGTCAGCGCATCGGGCGTGTGCTGGGTCTTGCCCAGCTCCTGCAGGTGCTTGAGACCGGCGACGCGGATCTCGAAGAACTCATCCAGGTTGCCCGAGCAGATGCACAGGAACTTCAGCCGCTCCAGCAGCGGCAGGGTCTCGTCGAAGGCGAGCGCCAGCACCCGGTGGTTGAACTCCAGGAAGGAGAGCTCACGGTTGATGTAGCAGCTGGGCGCCTTGAGATCAGGGACATCCACGACTCAACCATACACGCCCGGGCAGGGGGTTAGAAGGCGCTCAGCGCGAAACGAGGGTCGGCCCGGGCGGCGGGTCCAGGGACGCCAGCAGGGGCGCCGTTTTGGCCAGGAAATCGGCCCGCAGGGAGGCGTCGATCGGCAGCGCCGCGGGCAGTTTCACGGTCTGCGGGTTCTGGAAGACGCCGTTGACGCGGTACTCGTAGTGCAGGTGCGGTCCGGTCGCGAGGCCCGTCATGCCCACGTAGGCGATGACCTCGCCCTGCGCGACATGCTGCCCTGCGTGCAGGCCATGGGCGAAGCGCGATAGATGGCCGTATACCGTGGTGATGCCCCGGGAGTGGTCCAGTTCGACGAGGTTGCCGTAGCCGCCGCGCACGCCCGCGAACAGCACCCGGCCGTCACCCGCGGCGCGCACCGGGGTGCCGATCGGGGCCGCGTAGTCCACGCCCTTGTGGGCCCGGATGGTGTTGAGGATGGGATGCAGCCGGTGCAGGCTGAACGGCGAGCTGATGCGCGTGAACTCCAGCGGCGCCCGCAGGAAGGCCTTGTGCAGCGTGCTGCCCTGCGGCGAGTAATAGTCGGCGTTGCCGTCCGGGGTGACGTAGCGCACGGCCAAGTACTCCTTGCCCTGGTTCGTGAACCGCGCGGCGAGGATCGGGCCGTCCTGCAGGTACTTGCCGTCCTGCAGGACCTCGGTATACGTGACCGTGAAACTGTCGCCGGGCCGGATGTCGAGCACGAAGTCGATGTCGTAGCCGAAGATGTTGGCGAGGCTCAGGGCCGTCTGGTCATGGCCGCCGGCGCTGGCCATGGATTCGAACAGCGACGAGTCGATGGTGCCGTGGATGGTGCGCGTGCGCGTGGCCAGCGGGTTCTGCAGCACGTTGGCCCGGAACCCTTGCGCGGCGCGGTCGACCTTGAGCGTCTGGTCGATGTTCAGACGCCGTTCCAGGCCCACGAGGTTCCCGGACCGGGAGGTCAGGGTCAGCGTCTCGCCGGGCCGCAACCGGTCCAGGTGCGCGCGGATGCCGGGGAGGCTGCGCAGCGAGGCCAGATCCGAGAGGCTCAGGGCCAGGCGGCGGAAGATGTGGTCGAGCGTGTCGTTGCGGGTCACGATGACGCGGATGGTCGAGAGTTCCCGGTCGGTGGGCTTCAGGGCCGCGCCGACCGAGGCGGGAATCGCCGGGGCGATGGCGCGCACCGCGGCGGCCGTGGCGGTGGAGGCGGCGAGCCGGGCCGGCGCCGAGGCTGCCGCAAGGCGTGGCGCGCCGCTGCGGGTCATCACGGCGATGAGGGTCAGCGAGGCGCCGATCACGACGACCGCGCCGATGAGTGCCCGCAGCAGGGTACGGTTGGAAATGGCCATCAGCTAGACTTGCACGTTTCCGGCGTCATGAGAACCGTGGTGGACGTTAACGAACAGCTGGCCGAGTACAAGCGCGGTGCGCACGAAGTCCTGCCCGAGGCGGAGTTCATCAGGAAGCTCGCCCAGGGGCGGCCGCTGCGCATCAAGGCCGGATTCGATCCCACGGCGGCGGACCTGCACCTGGGACACACCGTGCTCCTGAACAAGATGCGTCAGTTCCAAGAGTCCGGGCACGAGGTCATCTTCCTGATCGGCGACTTCACGGGGATGATCGGCGATCCGACCGGCCGCAATGCCACCCGGCCGCCGCTCACGCCCGCCGAGGTCCAGGCCAACGCCGAGACCTACCAGGCCCAGGTGTTCAAGATCCTCGACCGCGGACGCACCCGCATCGAGTTCAACTCGCGCTGGCTCTCGAACATGGCCGCGCCCGAGTTCGTGAAGATCGCCGCGCACTACACCGTGGCGCGGATGCTGGAGCGCGACGATTTCGCCAAGCGCTACAAGGGCGGCCAGCCCATCGCCATCCATGAATTCCTGTATCCGCTCGCGCAGGGCTATGACTCCGTCGCTCTCAAGGCCGATGTTGAGATGGGCGGAACCGACCAAAGGTTCAATCTGCTGGTGGGCCGCTCGCTGCAGGAGGCCTACGGCCAGGAGCCCCAGGTGGTCATCACCATGCCGCTGCTGGAAGGCACCGACGGCGTCAACAAGATGTCGAAGTCGCTGGGCAACTACATCGGCATCACCGAGGCGCCCGACTCGATGTTCGGCAAGCTGATGTCGATCTCCGACGAGCTCATGTGGCGCTACTACGAACTCCTGAGCTTCCGCAGCCTCGCCGACATCCAGGCACTGCGGGCCGCGGCGGGTGCGGGCCGCAATCCCCGCGACATCAAGCTCGAGCTCGCCGCCGAGATCACCGCCCGCTTCCACGGCGAGGCGGCGGCGCAGGCGGCCGCGCAGGCCTTCATGTCGCGGGTGAGCGAGAAGGCCGTGCCCACCGACCTGCCGCCGGTCGTCATCGCCGTGGATGCCGCGGGCCTGCGCATCGGCAACGTGCTCAAGGCCGCGGGCCTGGCCGCCAGCAGTTCCGAGGCCAACCGCAAGATCGACGAGGGCGCCGTCAAGCTCGACGGCGTGAAGGTGACGGACCGCGCCCTGACCCTGCGCGCCGGCGCCGATCACGTACTGCAGGTGGGCACGCGGCGCTACGCCCGCGTGCAGCTCAAACAGGCCTGACTGCGCGGGCGCAGGAACCGATACGGCAGCGCCGTCCACGGCGCCGCGAACCTGTTGGCTACGAGGCGGACTCCGGGGGCCTTTTCCCCGCCGCCGACGCCCCCCGGTCAAGGCTCAGTCGCAGGTTCCCGCTTTTCAGGCGCGGGCCGTACCGGCCGCGCTCCGGGAGGGCGGAGATTAGGGCTGGGTGGAACTCGCGGCGGACCTGATGCAGGGGGCGCCGCAGGAGGGGCGTCCGGGCGCTGCGCCGAGGGCTGCAGGAAGCGGATATTGCGTCGCAATAAAAGCGCGACCGGGGTCCTTGCAGACCCGGGCGGGAGGCCCCAAGTGGGATAGGCGGGCGCGGCGGTGTCCACGTGTCGGTGCATTGCGGAAAGAGCGATAAACCGCTGTTTTCCCACCCGCTTTGCAGGCGGGGCAGATGAATGAAAATATTTTTGTGACACCGCGTTGACAGCCCAGGGTCCTTGGCTATACTGCGCGCCCTCGAGTTGCTCGGGCCTGCAGCGAAAGCCGCAAAGCTCCAGCAGATCGGGCTCCCAGAAAAGGGGTTGACGGAAGGCGTTAAGCGCTTATACTTCGCCCCCCTTTCGAGGGAACACCTCCTGGCCCACCGCGACCGGGATGCTATTTAAAAATTCGGCAAGTAACTTGTGTGGGAACTCGCGTCGATGCCTCCAAGAGTGCAGACCGAGTGACCAAGAAAGTCCAGCAATGAGTCTTTTTTGAGCCATTCATTTCGATGTTCAAAATCTTCAAGTGAAGAGTTTGATCCTGGCTCAGATTGAACGCTGGCGGCGTGCCTAACACATGCAAGTCGAGCGGTAACAGGTGTAGCAATACATGCTGACGAGCGGCGAACGGGTGAGTAATGCTTCGGAATCTAC